>JAYRGC010000051.1:0-16830 GCA_041908065.1 Alphaproteobacteria bacterium
CCTTCGACCGTGTTACCGGGGGTGGCGGTCCGGGGGCGCCGCCCCGGGGGGGCGACGCAATCCGGGGCCGTCGCTCCATGACTCTGGATTGCTTGGCGTCGCACGGGCGCGGCTGGCAATGACGGCCTTTGGCTGTAACTTCGCAAATGACAGCCTACCCTGTTACAGTCGGAGTCCGTCATTGCGAGGTTTACAGCCAAAGGCTGTCTGCGAGCCGCCACCCTTTGGTATGGACAGCGTTAACGCTGTCGGGCGGCGAAGCAATCCAGACCTTATGGAGTAACAGCACTGGATTGCTTCGCCGCCAAGGGGCGGCTCGCAATGACGGCGCTTGATGCTGTGGTTGACTGCAAAATTATCCACCAGTTTTGGGCAAGAGCCGAAAAAGTGATATACTGTCGACCGTCTTGGAATAGCAGGGAGGCTGGTAAAATGAAAAGACGTTTGGCGTTTTCTTTGGCGATTGCGACGGCGGCATTCTCTCAATCGGCGATCGCTGGCAGCTTGACCGTCACCGACGGACGCGGTTCGTGGGGCAGCACCCAGTGCCGTCAACCGGCGGCTGTGAACATGCCTCCGGTCGACGCGGAAATCGCGGCGGACGATTTGAACCTCCTGCGTTCCCGCCAGAATCAATTCGTGGCCGAGGCTCAGGCTTTCATGGATTGCGTCAGCCGCGAGGCCGTGCGCGACGCCGAAACGGCGAGCGCGGTGGTTTCTAACTCGGCTCAGGCAATCGTCAACGACATGCAAAACAAGGTTGAAAGCGCGGCGGCGCGCTTGCGGAATCCGCGAGTCAAAAATTGACGGACATTCGCCCGCCGTCGTTCAAGTTGGCAATCGCCCAGCTTAATCCTTGCGTCGGCGACATCGGCGGCAACGTATCCCTGCTGGAGGCGGCGCACAAAGCGGCGGCGCGGCAAGGGGCTGATCTGCTCATAGCCCCCGAATCCTGCGTGACCGGATACCCGATCGAGGATTTGGCGTTGAACCGCGCCTTTCTTCGAAAAGTCCGCGCGGCGGTAGAAGAACTCGCCCGTTCCACCTTATCTGCTCCGGCATTGCTGATAGGCGCGCCGTGGCTGGAAAACGATCAGGTCTATAACGCCGCCCTTTTGTTGTCAGACGGGCGAATAATCGCCGAAGTTTTTAAACGCGAGCTTCCCAACTACGGCCCCTTCGCCGAAAAGCGCGTGTACGCCTCAGGCCCTTTGCGCGGTCCTGTGGAATGGCGGGGAACGCGGCTGGGGATAATGGTTTGCGAGGATATGTGGAAGCCCGACGTGACCCGCAGCCTCCGCGACGGCGGAGCGCGAATAATGCTGGTTTTGAACGGCAGCCCCTATGAAGAAGAAAAACAGACCAGACGGCTGGCTTTGGCGCGGGAGCGCGTGCGGGAATCCGGCGCGCCGCTTATCTACGTTAATCAGATGGGTGGACAGGATGATTTGGTTTTCGACGGCGCCTCGTTCGCCATGGACGCAAGCGGGGAGATTGTCGCCCAGTGTCCGGCGTGGGAAACCTCTCAAGTAATTATTGACTGGCAGGGAAACGGCTTGAAGGCAACCGCTCCCTTGGCGGTTCTGCCGGAAGGACCGGCTGGAAACTATTGCGCCATAATGACCGGATTGCGCGACTACGTTCGCAAAAACGGCTTCTCTTCGGTGTGGTTGGGATTGTCCGGCGGCATCGACAGCGCGCTGGTCGCCGCCTTGGCGGCGGACGCTTTGGGAGCGGACAAGGTGCGGTGCGTGATGATGCCGTCGCCCGTCACTTCGACGGAAAGCCGCAACGACGCGGAAGCGGTCGCGTCGGCCTTGGGTTGCCGCCTCGATACCGTTTCCATCGAAAAGGCGATGGAATCCTTCGCCGAAACCTTGTCGCCGCTATTCGCAGGACGCGCCGCTGACGTGACGGAGGAAAACATCCAAGCCCGTTGTCGTGGCGTCTTATTGATGGCCATGTCCAACAAGTTCGGCGGGCTGGTGCTGGCCACCGGCAATAAATCGGAAATGGCGATGGGATATTCCACACTCTACGGAGACATGTGCGGCGGCTACGCGCCGTTGAAGGACGCCTATAAGACCGAGGTCTACCGCATGGCGCGTTGGCGCAACGCCAACCGCCCCGCCATGGGATTGGGGGCGGCGGGCGAAGTGATAGCGCGGAACATCCTCGTCAAGCCTCCGACGGCTGAGCTGCGGGTTGGGCAAACCGATCAGGACACGCTTCCTCCGTACGATTTATTGGATGAGATCCTTAGCGGCCTTGTCGAGCAGGATTTGAGCGCGGACGAGGTGATAGCCCGCGGCCATGACGCAGCCGTCGTGCGAGGTGTAGCCAAGTCGTTGAGGTTTGCCGAACACAAACGCCGCCAATCTCCTCCCGGCCCCAAAATCACCGGAAAACATTTGGGAGCGGATAGAAAATACCCGATCACGCGCGCAGGGAATGCGTGAACTGTCGAGCTGCGAAGGCGCGGGGGCAAAGGCTGTCGTTATAAAGTCACAGCCAAAGGACGTCATGCGAGCGGTCTCTCGGTTTTGAGCGTCATTGCGAGCCGTCTTCTTTAGGTGGCGAAGCAATCCAGAGGAGTTGCGCCTGTGGCTCTGGATTGCTTCGGGGCGTGAAGAACGCCCCTCGCAATGACGGCGCGCGCTGTTTTACGTAAGAGACAAGCTCTTCTAATACGAATATGACGCCAACTTATGAGACGGCGTAACTTGAGCCAGCAAAAATTCCGGACGCGCTGATGGGGCTTGAGCCGTAACCAGTTTTCCGGCTTCTTCCCTAATAGCTCCCACGGTCTTGCCTGCTTCATGCCCGTTTTCTATCGCGGCGAGCAGAGCCTTGTTGCTGACGGTGTCCGCCAAAGTAGCCTCGTCGGGAGCCTTGGCTATTTTAGCCAAATCCAAAGGCAGCATTATGCCGGTCAATTCCGCTATCTTCGTCAAAAGCCCGAAGTCGGCGTGAATGTCGTTTTTGGCCAAAATCTTGAGGGTTTTATCGACTACTTTCTCTATGGCCGGAAAATTCATTCCCAGAATTTCGCGGCGCGTTCCGGAAGAAGATTTAGAAACAGGCTCGCCATTGGCCTCAACCTGAGCCAAAACCTGAGCCTTAGCCAACGGTTGCTTCAAATCAGATGAAGCAGAGGATGCATATCGCGAATAGTTATTAAGGGCTGCAGAAAGCCTTCGTTCGAAAAGCCCAAGAACCTGAGCCCCTGTTTGGGTTGTGTTTATTTTATTGTTGGCGAATACAGAGTGGTCTATCCCGGGCATATCGGCCACGCGCATATTGGGATTATTCCGCAATATGGAAAGGCTTCCCGGCCCAAGCACTTGAGCGGTAAGAGCGTGGCTCTCATATCCAGCCGCTTCCACATGTTTCATTATGAGATATATCTGGCAAAGATGTTGCCAAGAATCCATATCGTCGCGATTATAAAGTCTATTTGAAAGAGCAAGGATACGGCGATGTCCTTTGGTATTGGCAAAGTCAGAGCGCAAGACATCGAATTCCGCGACGGCTTTTTCTCCATATTTATCCAGCACTATTTTTCGTATGGCGTCGCCGTGGATATCCATACCCACTTTTATATACAAAGGCATCTGCTGCCCGACTCCGAAAGCTCCGGTGGGGCTGACGGCGTTAAATTTAAGCTCGCTTTCAAACATAAAAATGCCGCTGAGCGTGTTCGCTAATTTGGGATTGTTTTCCCTCAATCCGATGAAAGAGAATGCTTTTTCTATGAAGGAGGCGGCCATAGTTTTCGGATCCGCAGAAGCTTGGCCGGACGTTTCCTGCGGGTTAGGCTGTGGAGTTTCGTTGAGATTTTGCGTTGGTTTGTCGCAGGTCGCCACGTCTTGTTTGCCCATGAAACCTTGAAGATAGGAAACGCTTTCATCCGAATTGGAGTAATTAAAGGGCTGTTGAACGTCGCAATTGGCCTTGGTTTGCGGTTCAGGGCTTGGGGTTTGGACTTTCTCGATTTTGACAGAGGGTTCCTTGGGAATCGATTTGTTTTTCGAGGCGTCCGCTATTGCAGGTTTTGAAGGGGACGAGGCCGGTTTTTCAGATTTATGATTGTCGGGGACAGAAACGGCCACTGCTGCTACCGCTACCGCAGCAACTGCTTCTGGCTTGCACTTTGCGTTGACGTTCTGAAGATTGAAAACCGAGTTATCCGAATCGAAATATCCATCGTTATGGCAATCTTTCTTTTCGTCGCCGGCGGATTTTGGGGTTTCAGCAGCAGAAGGAGGAGCAGGGGGCGCGGCGACGTTTTGCGCTGCTTTTGGTTTCTCCAAATCCCTAATAAAATCTAAAACCGTATCAGCCGAGGCCGCGCCGCTGAACAATGTCATGGCCGGAATAACGATTGCCTTGGCGGCGCGACGGAAAAGACCCACAATCGACTGGCGAGTAAAAAATCCCATAGCGATATCCCTAATGCCTAATGTTACGTCTCGCTAAAAATCCCCTTAAGAATTAAGCAAAACCTGCACGACCTCCCCCGCAAGTTATTATATCGACGGCTGTATTTCAAGGTTTTAACGGACATTTTTTACTTTCAATTCCGATTTTGTTAACCATAGTTGCTTTAACGATCGGGCTAAGCCATCATGGCCGCATGGTGAACGATTACAGCGATCCTCAAGGCCTGCCGCCGCAAAGCGACGGAGGCCATTTCGTATGTCTGGCTCTGGGCTCCAATTCGGGCGACAGGCTGGGCGCGTTGCGTCGCGCCGCCGAGGAGCTTTCGCATTACGTCGCGATTTCTTCCCGTTCCGGCGTATACGAAACCCATCCTATGTACGTCACAGATCAGGCCCCGTTCTTGAACGCCGTGGTATGCGGGAAAACCGCTTTGGGGGCGACGGAGCTGCTGTACACCGTCAAGGATTTGGAAAGCGATTTAGGCCGATTGCCGACCTTTCGCTATGGCCCGCGCCTGATCGACATCGACATACTGTGTTATGACGATCTTCAAATGGCTTCACCCGAACTTACCATTCCCCATCCGCGATTGCCCGAGCGCGCCTTCGTCCTTTTGCCGCTCTCCGAAGCCTTTCCCGAATGGCGGCATCCCTCCAACGGCATGACGGCGCGGGAGATGCTGGACAAATTGGGCGACGACGGAACCGCCAGAAAGACCGAAGCCGGCCTATAGGTATTTACAGCCAAAGGCTGTCATCTACCCTGTTACAGCCAAAGGCTTTCCGCGAGCCGCCACCCTTTGGTTTGGACAGCGTTGAACGCTGTAGGGCGGCGAAGCAATCCAGACCTTATGGAGCAATGGCACTGGATTGCTTCGCCGCCAAGGGGCGGCTCGCAATGACGCCTCCCCCCAAAAAAACCAAAGATGTAATCGGAGGATTTTAACAGGGTGGATGACGCTCAAACCCAAGGGGCGGCTGATAATAATGGCCTTTGGCCGCGACTTAGCAAATGACGGCGGTTATGCAAAGAGCGACTATGGCCTCAAACCGCCTTGATCATCTCTCGTAAAACGTCGTCTACGGTCATGCCTCCGGCGCGGGCGTGGAAGCCCAAGGCCATGCGGTGGCGCATCACCGGAAACGCCAGAGCTATCACGTCGTCCATCGAAGGCGACAACCTTCCGTCCATAAGCGCGCGGGCGCGGGCGGCGTAGCTCAAGGCTTGGCTGGCGCGAGGTCCCGGTCCCCAAACGAGGTTTTCGCGGACGATTTGCAGGTTCGAGGATTCCGGCCTTCCGTTTCGCACCAAGGAAAGGATGCCGTCCGTGACTTTTTCTCCCAAAGGCATCCGGCGCACCAGTTGCTGTATCTTTCTCAATTCTCCGACATCTATCACGCTTTTTATCAGGTGATCTCCCGAAGACACCGTCGCGGACAGCATTTTCTTTTCGGATTCCAGATCAGGATACAAAACGTCGATCTGCATTAGAAAGCGATCGAGCTGGGCTTCCGGCAAGGGATAGGTTCCCTCCTGTTCGATCGGGTTCTGGGTGGCGAGGACGTGGAAGGGAGAGGGGAGGGTATGCTCGCGCCCCGCTATGGTGACGTTATGTTCTTGCATCGCCTGTAAAAGCGCGGATTGGGTGCGCGGGCTGGCGCGGTTGATCTCGTCCACCATCAAAAGATTGCAGAACACCGGACCGTGGACAAAACGAAATCCCCGTTTGCCGTAGTCCACTTCCTCCAAGACCTCAGCCCCGATGATGTCGGAGGGCATAAGATCCGGCGTGCATTGGACGCGGCGGGTATCCAGCCCCAGAACCTTTCCCAAGGTGGTGACAAGGCGGGTTTTAGCCAGTCCGGGAACCCCTATCAGCAACATATGCCCGCCCGCGATTATCGTGGCCACGCTGTTGGCCACCACCTCGCCCTGTCCGTAGATGACGTTTTCCACCGCGTTGCGGATGGCGGAGAATTTCTCTCGGCTTTCCTCGACCATGGACATTAGTTCCATTTGCGAGGCCTGTCCGAATTGGGCAGAGGAAGAACCTATCGCGGGATGAGCTGGGTTCATTTTGTCGCTTCCGAGGGATGTGGCCGATACGAGCGCGGCATGATAGCATCTTGGGGCGATTTGGCCAAAGCGCAGTTTGCCGCGAAGGCGGGGAGGGGTTATGCGTCGCAATTTGATCCTGCTTTTGTCGTTTTTATTGCCGGTGGCCGTGTATTTTCTGTACGCGCAGGCCATGCGGATGAAACGCCGCGACGCCTCCATGGCCGCTCCGGAATCGCTGTGGAAAGAGGCTCCATGGCCGTGGTTGGCCGTGGCCGGAGTATTGTTGATGGCGGCGGCGTTGGCTGCGGTCGTGTTTATCGAGGACGGAGGCTCTTCCGGCGTTTATTCTCCGGCGCGAATGGTCGACGGAAAACTGATCGGCGGCAGCATAATGCCGAAAGACAAGCCATGACGAGCGACGAAAATAAAATGCCCTCCTTAGACGTTTCCGCAAATCCGTGGATGACGGCCTCGTCCGTCTGCGCGGTAATTTCGGCCATACGCTCGGCGGGCGGAGAAATGCGCTTCGTCGGCGGGGCGGTTCGCAACGCCCTGCAAGGCGAGGCCGTGGACGACGTGGACTTAGCCACCGACCTGACGCCGGACAAAGTGGAAGCTGCTTTGCGGGCTGCGGGGCTGAAGGCCGTTCCCACCGGCATCGCCCACGGCACGATCACGGCGGTGGCCAAGGGAAAGGGCTATGAAATAACCACCTTGCGCCGCGACGTGGCGACAGACGGCAGAAGAGCGCGAGTGGAGTTCACCGACGATTGGCAAGCCGACGCGGCGCGGCGCGATTTCACCTTTAACGCCATATACGCCGATGCCGATGGCCGTCTTCGCGATTACTTCGGCGGCATCGAGGATTTGCGGGCGGGAAGGGTGCGCTTCATCGGCGACGCCGAGGAAAGGATACGCGAGGACGTTCTCCGCATCCTGCGCTTTTTCCGCTTCGTCGCGGCCATTTCCTCGCGCGATGGAAAATGCAGGCCGGACGAGGACGCGCTGAAGGCGTGCGCCGCTCTCGCGCCACTGATGGCGCGGCTGTCGGCGGAAAGAATATGGAAGGAATTGAAAAAGCTTCTTTGCTCCTCCGCCCCCTTACTAGCTGTCGCTTTGATGGAGCGGCACGGAATCTTCCAGCCCATTTTGCCGGAATTCAGCGGATCCGAAACGCTGGCCGACCTGATGGAAACCGAAAAACGCCTAGGCGGCCTGAGCTGGCCATCCAAGGAAACGCCGTGGCCACGGCGATTGGCGGCGATTGCGGGAGGAAACGGCTTCGGCGCGGCGGCGGGAGAAATAGCGCGGCGGCTGCGTTTCTCCAAAGCCGAGGCTACGCGGCTGGAATCCCTCTCCTTTGCCATATCCGCTTTGGCCAAGGCGCAGGCGGATGTCGGAAGGCCGGACACAATCGCCATTCGCCGCGCCTTGTACGATTTCGGCCCCGAAGCGGTGGCCGACGCGGCGTTATTGTCGCCAAACTACGCCGGAAACTTGGGCGATCTTTCCGCCGTCCTTGACGCGGCGAAGAAATGGCAGCGTCCGCTTTTCCCCTTGCGCGGCGAGGATCTGCTGGATCTGGGCATACCTTCGGGTTCGGCTATGGGCGAGATGCTGAAGGCGGTCGAAAACTGGTGGATTTCCCAACCCGAATTGCCGACCAAAGCCCAATGCCTTGAGGAATTGCGGCGCAACCGCCAGTGCTGTTAGACTCCTTACCTAAACGCTGTCGAGCGGCGAAGCAATCCAGTGCCGTTGCTCAATGACTCTGGATTGCTTCGCCGCCAAGGGGCGGCTCGCAATGACGCTCCTTCGGCCATCCACTTCGCAATGACGGCGGTTACGCAAGGGGTCTATTAACCATATTCCAAGTCCCTATATTCCGTTGATTTTTTATGCAAAACTAGGGATGGTTTGCATCCAAACACAGCAGCAATGACGGCCATTGGCTGTAACAGTGTAGATTGTGTGCTTTCTCTCCGCCCGTTTTGCGTATAAACCCCATTTTTATTTGCCCATTGCCTTCAAACATGCTACCCACGGGGCGCGTTCGCTGCGGCGGGCGGCTCCGGCGGGGTGCCGGAGGGATGGGTATTGCTCCGCTTTCCGGCCACGCTTTCAGCCGGAACGGGATACGCTTTGTCCGTCTGCGTCGTTATCGTTACGTTTTCCCGTTAGCTGCGCGGCATGGCGCGGGCGAGAAAACTGAAAATGAAAGCATCGGACGGATTCTATCCCTCCGCTATGGAAAGAGAAATCATCACAATGGCAAAAAAATCAACCAACAGGCGCGTTTCCACGCACCCTGAAATCGAAGCCGCAATCGCCGAACAGCGCGGAAAAGGCGAAAGCTTCGCCTCGCTGCTGGAATCTTCCTTCGGCAAGGGAGGCAAGTTCGAAGGCCGCGTCATATCCGGCCGCGTAACCGCGATCGAAAACGACGAAGCGATCATCGACGCGCCGATGCTGAAATGCGAAGGCCGCGTGTCTTTGCGCGAGTTCTCGGCCCCGGGCGTTCCGGCCTCGATCAAGGTGGGCGACACGGTCGAAGTGTACTTGGAGCGCATGGAAAACCGCGTCGGCCAAGCCATGTTGTCGCGGGAAAAGGCTAAGCGCGAAGAAAGCTGGGCGGTTTTAGAGAAGTCTTTCAACAAGAGCGAGCGCGTCACCGGAATCATTTCAGGTCGCGTCAAGGGCGGCTTCACGGTGGATCTGGATTGCGCGGCGGCTTTCTTGCCGGGCAGCCAAGTGGACATCCGCCCCGTTCGCGACATAACTCCGTTGATGGGCACTCCGCAGCCGTTCTTGATCCTGAAGATGGATCGCGCTCGCGGCAACATCGTCGTGTCGCGTCGTTCAGTTCTGGAGGAAAGCCGCGCCGAAGCGAGAACCGAGCTGGTCGCCAGCCTCAAGGAAGGCCAGATACTGCAGGGCGTGGTCAAGAATATCACCGACTACGGCGCGTTCGTGGATTTGGGCGGCGTGGACGGCTTGCTGCACGTCACCGATATTTCTTGGCGGCGCGTCGGCCATCCTTCCGAAGTGCTGCAAATCGGCCAGCAGGTTTCGGTGCAGATCATCCGCTTTAACGCCGAAACCCAGCGCATCAGCTTGGGCATGAAGCAATTGGAATCCGATCCGTGGGAAGGCATCGCCGCCCGCTATCAGTCGGGAATGCGCCTGAAAGGCCGCGTGACCAACGTCACCGACTACGGCGCGTTCGTCGAGCTGGAGGCCGGAGTGGAAGGCTTGGTGCACGTTTCCGAGATGTCGTGGACGCGCAAAAACGCTCACCCGGGCAAGATCGTCTCCACCTCGCAGGAAGTCGAGGTCATGGTGCTGGACGTGGATCCCGTCAAGCGTCGCGTCAGCTTGGGCTTGAAGCAGTGCGTGCCCAATCCGTGGACGCAGTTCCGCGAAAACCATACCATCGGCTCCTCGTTGTCGGGCGAAATCCGCAACGTCACCGAATTCGGCTTGTTCGTCGGATTGCCGGGCGACATCGACGGCATGGTGCATATGTCGGATCTGTCGTGGGACAAGCCGGGCGAAGAGGCCATCGCCGATTACAAAAAGGGTCAGGTCGTCACCGTCAAGGTGTTGGACATCGACGCCGAGAAGGAGCGCATCAGCTTGGGCGTCAAGCAGATGAGCAACGATCCGTTCGAAGGCGTGGCTGTCAACTTCAAGAAGGGCGACGTGGTCACCTGCACCGTCACCGAGGTGCAGGAAAACGGCATCGAGGTCAGCTTGGGCGAGCAGGAAGGCGGATTTACCGGCTTCATCAAGCGCGGAGACTTGGCGCGCGATCGTTCGGAACAACGCTCCGACCGCTTCGCGGTTGGCGAAAAGGTTCACGCCAAGGTTACCGGCGTGGACAAGGCCGCTCGCAAGATCGCTTTGTCCATCAAGGCCCGCGAAGCCGACGAGGAAAAGCAGGCGATGGCCGAGTACGGATCTTCGGATTCCGGCGCGTCCTTGGGCGACATTCTCGGCGCGGCGATCAAACGCGCCCAGAAGAAGAGCGAAGGCGAGGCGTAATCGTCAGGCGATCCCGAATTTTCCAAGGCGAAAATTCGGGATTGCCCTCCGGCGAAGATCGCCGGATCTGCGATCGGGGGCTCTTACGCAAAATTGGTGGGGAGTTGTTTGATGTGACGCAGACTCAAACAAGCGCGGTCTGTTCCTCCCCCTAAGAAGGGGGAGGAACAGACCGCGCTTGCTGAAAGGGCCGTCATTGCGAGCCGACTTCTTCAGGCGGCGAAGCAATCCAGACCTTATGGAGCAACGGCACTGGATTGCTTCGCCGCCCCACAGTGTTTAACGCTGTCCAAACCAAAGGGTGGCGGCTCGCAATGACGAGCCTTGCTTGCTGATGCAGGCGGCTACAAAATTACCCACTCGTTTTCAGAAAGAGCCGAAAAAATGGAAAGCAACGGCGAAACTATGAATAATGACGAGCCCAGACGCTCCGGTTTCGCCGCGCTTATTGGCGCGCCTAATGCCGGAAAATCCACGCTTTTAAACCGGATGCTGGGAGAAAAACTGTCGATCGTCAGCCCACGGGCGCAAACCACGCGCATGAGGGTATTGGGGATTATGACCGAAGGAAACCTGCAAGCCTGTCTTTTGGACACGCCCGGGATATTCACGGCCAAACAGCGTTTCGACGAGGCTATGGTCAAGGCGGCTTGGGACGGAACCGACGACGCCGACGCCGTGGTCATGCTGGTGGACGCCTCCGCTCGCCACGCCGACGAAAAAGCCGACGCTATCGTCGCCGAACTGCTGCGACTCGGCCGCAAAGCCATTTTGGCTCTCAACAAAATCGACGAGATAAAACCGGCGCAGCTGTTGCCGCTCGCAGCCAAATTCAACGATACCGGAGCGTTCGAATCCACTTTCATGATCTCCGCCAAGACCGGCGAGGGCGTGGACGATCTGAAACGCGCCTTGTTCGTCCGTATGCCGATAGGGGAATGGCTTTTTCCCCAAGACCAGCTTACGGATTTGCCGGAACGGTTGCTGGCGGCGGAAACCACCCGAGAGCAGTTGTTTCTACGCTTGCGCGACGAATTGCCGTATTCATGCGCCGTTCTGCCCGAAGACTGGAAGGAAAATCCCGACGGATCGGTATCCATCGCGCAAACCATCGTGGTATCCCGCCCAAATCATCGCGGGATAGTGCTTGGCAAGGGCGGGGCGATGATAAAAAGCATCGGTCAAGCCTCCAGACAAGAATTAGGCAAGATCCTCGACAGGCGCGTGCATCTGATGCTTGAAGTGAAATGCGACGAGGATTGGCGCGAAAAAGGAGCGATATATCAACTTTTGGGGCTTTTGACCGCAAAAAAGCAATAAAATTTTGCGCCGCCGGAAAATGGATAAATCAAAAGAATCAAATCAGTTTCAGGGTTAACCGCCGCATTCGAGGCTATTGCGCCGGACATGACGAATCGCCGATATGTGGTATTATCTATCCCCCTCGGTATCTATATCTAGTATCACATCGTAATAAACCTACAAATACGAACGGTGAAAATATGGCGAGATCCTCGGCGGTTTTGGCAATGGCAGACAGCGCGGTCGATATTGAAGCGGAGAGCGATACGACCATGTCGGAAGACGCGATTCTTTTCGATAAAAAGCAGGTCGAACGCGGACCTCAAGTGGTTATAGATCGTTCCCGCGACGTGGAGCTGACCCAGTTCGGCATGGCTACGCTCGGCGACCGCTATCTTTTGCCGGGCGAGGGGCCGCAGGACATGTTCGCCCGCGTCGCCATGACTTACGCCGACGACACCGCGCACGCCCAAAGGCTTTACGATTACATCAGCCGCCTGTGGTTCATGCCCGCCACTCCCGTTTTAAGCAACGGCGGGGCCAATCGCGGCCTGCCGATTTCCTGCTTTCTCAACGAATGTTCCGACAGTTTGGACGGCATCGTGCGGTTGTGGAACGAAAACGTCTGGCTGGCCGCGCTGGGCGGCGGCATAGGCTCGTACTGGGGCAATCTGCGCTCGATAGGCGAACCGGTGGGACGCAACGGCAAAACCTCTGGCATCGTGCCGTTTATCCGCGTTCAGGACAGCCTGACTCTCGCCATCAGCCAAGGCAGCCTCAGGCGCGGATCGGCGGCCTGCTATCTGCCGATAAGCCATCCCGAGATCGAGGAGTTTATCGAAATGCGCCGCCCCACCGGCGGCGACACCAATCGCAAGGCCTTGAATCTGCATCACGGCGTAGTCATTACCGACGCTTTCATGCGGGCGGTGGAAAACGACGAGGAATGGGCGTTGACCAGCCCCAAAGACGGCGTGGTGATCGAGCGGATAAGCGCGCGCGCGTTGTGGATTCGCTTGTTGACGGCGCGGGTGGAGACGGGCGAGCCGTATCTTTTGTTCGTCGATACCGTCAACCGCGCCGTTCCCGAGCATCACAAGCTGGCCGGATTGGATGTGAAAATGTCCAACCTATGCTGCGAAATAACCCTGCCGACCGGAACGGACAAATACGGGCAGGAACGCACGGCGGTATGCTGCCTGTCGTCGCTCAATCTTGAAAAGTTTCTGGAATGGGAACACGAGCCGCAATTCATCGAGGATACGCTGCGCTTCCTCGACAACATCCTTTCGGACTTCATCGCGCGCGCTCCCGATTCCATGGCGCGAGCGAAATATGCCGCCATGCGCGAGCGTTCGGTCGGCTTGGGCGTCATGGGGCTGCACTCGTTCCTGCAAAGCCAGAACGTGCCGTTCGAGGGCGTCATGGCGAAGGTTTGGAACAAGCGCATGTTCCGCCACATCAAGGAACAGGCCGACGCGGCTTCGGTGAAGCTGGCGGAGGAGCGCGGCGCGTGCCCCGACGCCGCCGATTACGGCATCAAGGAAAGGTTCTCCAACAAACTGGCGATAGCCCCCACCGCCTCCATCTCCATCATCTGCGGCGGGGCCAGCCCGGGCATAGAGCCGAACGCCGCCAACAGCTTCACCCACAAAACGCTGTCGGGCAGCTTTCCGGTGCGTAACAAATATCTGGCGCGGACGCTGGAGAAATACGGACGCAACGACGAGGAAACGTGGAGTTCCATCACCACCCGCGAGGGATCGGTTCAACATCTGGACTTCCTCAGCGACAACGAAAAGCTGGTGTTCAAGACGGCGTTCGAGCTGGACCAACGCTGGATAATCGATCTGGCCGCCGACCGCGCCCCCTATATCTGCCAAGCGCAGAGCCTGAATGTTTTCCTTCCCGCCGACGTTCACAAACGCGATTTGCACATGCTGCATTTTATGGCTTGGAAAAAGGGCGTAAAAAGTCTTTACTATTGCCGTTCCAAGTCTCTCCAGCGCGCGGAATCCGCTTCCACCGCCGCCACGTCTAAATCGGTTCAGATCGCCGCCGTTTCATCCGCATCTCCGGCCGAGGGAGGCGGCGAAAAATACGAGGAATGCCTGTCATGCCAGTAAATCCTCAGACCTCAACCGCAGAACGCCTAGACGAAAGCTCATCGCCGCATTCGATAGACCCGTGGCTGTTTACCGTCATCGAAGAAGCCATTTTCTTCGGCAAACCTGCGGATTTCGACGAGATATTGTCCGGTATCCCCTATGGCGACGCGATTTCGGACGAGCTTCGCCACGGCATCGAAAGCCTGCGCTGGTTCCGCGCCCATTACGGCTACGAAGCCAAGATAGATCCCGACCTTAAGCGCAAAGCCGCCTTCATCGACACCGAATGGTCGCATACGCTGTTGCGGATGCTGGAAGCCGAGGATCAACACATCCATCTGCGTTCCTTCTAGCGTCGCCCATCATTGCGAAGTTACGGCCAAGCACCGTCATTGCGAGCCGCCATTCTTTGGTTTGGACAGCGTTAACGCTGTCGGGCGGCGAAGCAATCCTGTGCCACAGGCGCAACGGCTCTGGATTGCTTCGCGTCGCAAGGGCGACGCTCGCAATGACGGCGTTTTTTGGAAGGCAGTCCCCCCCCGTTTTGCGTAAAATCCTAACAATCTTCCAACAGCCAAGAACCGTCGCCTCCATCGGAAGTTTGCGCCGAGGCGGCGGCTCTGCTAAATCATTGGCCATGCGTTCGTCTGAATTCCTGCATCTGGCCGTTGTTGCCGCGCTTTTCGCGTGCGCCTTGGGGGATTCTCCGGCGGCGATGGCCAAGACCGTCCAAAAACATGAAGCCAAGCCTTCTCCGGCCATGCCGTTTTCAGGGCGGCAGGAGGCCACGGAAATCACCGCCGAGGAAAGTTTGGAGTGGCATAAGGACAAACATCTTTATGTGGCTCGGGGCAACGCCAAGGCGGTGCGCGGAGACGTTCGAATCGAGGCCGATATTCTGGCCGCCCACGAACGCGAAAAACCGCCGGAAAGCGCGGCGGAAGGTTCGCCGGATAAAGGCAACGGCAAACTTTCCGAGAAGTTGGACGGCAAGGGCGACATCGACAGCTTCACCGCCGAAGGCAACGTCCGCATAATCACTCCGGATCAGCAGGTTTTCGGGGAAAAGGCGGTCTACGATCTCGAACGCGGGATAATGCAATTGACCGGAACCGGATTGAAATACGTCTCCGGCAACGGCGTGGTGACGGCAAAGGATTCGATGGAATACTACGAAGAATCCGCTATGGCCGTCGCCAGAGGCTCGGCGGTTGCCACCAGCGAGGGCAAGCGCGTGTCGGGCGATATTATGACCGCCGTGTTCGCGCCTTTGGCAGGTGGAGGAATGGAAGTGTCGCAAATGACGGTGCAGGGCAACGTGGCCGTCGTCACCGCGGAAGGGGTTTCGCGCGGGGATCTCGCCGTTTATGATCCCAAGCGAAAAATCGCCGTGTTGTCCGGCAACGTCAAGGTGACCAGCGGAGAGGCCGAATTGTCCGGCGACAAGGCCGAAGTCGATTTCGTCAGCGGAGTGAGCCGATTGCTTTCCGACGCTTCCTCAGGCGGCGGCAAGGGGCGGGTGAGGGCTTTGTTGTCGTCGTCGCAAGGCGGAGCGGGAAAAGCTTCGTCCGGTCTTCCTTCTTTTTCTAAGATCGGTGCGCCAAAATGAAACGCGGCGGCAGAATAATAAGGGTGGCTACCGCCGTATTAAGGCGCAGCTTCGGCTTGCGTCCGGCGGCGCACATGACCGGCAAGGGCGTGGGGCGCGGGCTGGAAGCTCTGCGTCTGGGCAAGCAATACCGCAGAAGGCCGGTGTTGCACGACGTCAGCTTGTCGTTGCAGCGCGGCGAAGTCGTCGGTTTGCTGGGACCTAACGGCGCAGGAAAAACCACCTGCTTTTATCTTTTAACCGGACTGGTTTCCCCCGATACCGGACGGATAATGATGGACGGAATGGACGTTTCGGCGTTGCCGATGTACCGCCGCGCCCGTTTGGGGCTTGGATACTTGCCGCAGGAAGCCTCCATATTCCGAGGCCTGAACGTCGAGGACAATATCCGCGCAGTTTTGGAAGTCGTCGAGCATGACCGCGAAGCGCGGGAAAAGTCGCTGGAGGATTTGCTGGCCGAATTCGGCATAACCCATTTGCGCCGCGCACCGTCCCTCGCGTTGTCTGGCGGCGAACGGCGGCGAGTAGAGATCGCCCGCGCCTTGGCGTCGCAGCCGCATTTTCTGCTGCTGGACGAGCCGTTCGCTGGCATCGATCCGATCGCTTTGGGCGACATACGCGATTTGGTGGCGCATTTGCGCGATAGGGGATTGGGCGTGTTGATAACCGACCACAACGTCCGCGCCACCTTGGAAATAGTGGATCGCGCCTATATCATCCACGAAGGCCGCGTGTTGATGGACGGAACTCCCCACGAAATAGTCGCCAACGCCGACGTGCGGCGGGTTTATCTGGGCGAACAGTTCAGGATGTAGGGCATATCCCGATAAGAGATTGTCTACAAAACTGCCTCTTACGCAGAACAGGTGGGAATAAAGAGCCGTCATTGCGAGCCGCCGCCATTTGGTTTGGACAGCGTTA
Source organism: Alphaproteobacteria bacterium (assembly GCA_041908065.1). Classification (GTDB taxonomy): domain Bacteria; phylum Pseudomonadota; class Alphaproteobacteria; order UBA9219; family UBA9219; genus JAYRGC01. The sequence goes on from JAYRGC010000051.1 coordinate 16,486, forward strand.
ACGCTGTCGGGCGGCGAAGCAATCCAGTGTCGTTGCTATATGACTCTGGATTGCTTCGCCGCCAAGGGGCGGCTCGCAATGACGGCCTTTGGCCGTAACTTCGCAATGACGGCATTGCTTGCTGATGCAGGCGGCTACGAAATTACCCACCCGTTTTCAGAAAGAGCCACAAAACTCGAGTGCGGCGTTGTAAACAAGCTCTAAGTACGATGGGCTTATCTTGCCGTTGGCGACGGGGGAATAACAACCCCCCCGGAGGGGGAGGGAGTCAAACCAAGCAATGTTCCCAATTTAGGATAAAAACCAGATCCCGGACTGCAAAACCCCCCGGATGCGAAACGCGCA
>JAYRGC010000052.1:0-36313 GCA_041908065.1 Alphaproteobacteria bacterium
GAGGGGGCGAGGGCTTGGATACCCTTGGGCGCGGCTAGTAAATTAAAGCAAATCATCTTCGACGAAAAAATAACCGAGATAGTCATGATAGGCCGTGTTCGCAGGCCATCTTTGGCGGAATTGAAGCCGGATTTTCTGGCCATGAAGATATTGATGAAGATCGGCATGAACAGTCTGGGCGACGACGGCTTGCTGTCCGCCATAGGCAAGGCCATGGAGGACGAATGCGGCGTGCGTGTGGTGGGCGCGCACGAGGTGTTCTCGTCGTTCTTGGTTCCGCAAGGAAACATCTGCGCGAGCGTGCCGGACGACGACGCCATATCCGACATTCGGCGCGGCGCGGAGGCCGCTTTGGCCTTAGGGCGTTTGGACATCGGCCAATCTGTCGTGGTGCAACAGGGCTTGGTGCTGGGCGTAGAGGCCATAGAGGGAACCGACGCCATGCTGTCCCGCTGCTCCGGCCTGCGCCGCGCGGGCAAGGGCGGAGTTCTGGTCAAACTGGCCAAGCCGCAGCAGGACGAGCGTTTCGACCTTCCCGCCATCGGCCCCGACACCGTTAAATCCGCGATCGCCGCCGGATTGCGCGGAATAGCCGTCGAAGCAGGCCGCAGTCTGATTATCGACAAAGACGAGGTGATCGCTTTGGCCGACGCCGCCGGATTGTTCGTTCTCGCCATCAAACCTGAGGATTTTTCCAGTGGAAAATAACGCCGACGGACAGCCGTTGTTCTTCCTGATAGCCGGAGAGGCCTCGGGGGATTTATTGGGGGCGCGCTTGATGGCGGCGTTGAAGAGGCTGACCGGAGGCATGGTTTCCTTCGTCGGCATCGGCGGCGAGAGGATGGCGGCGGAAGGTCTGCGACAGATTTTCCCCCTCTCGGAGTTGGCGCACATGGGAATCTTGGAGGTAGCTGCCCATCTCCCCAATCTGCTGCGCCGCATAGACCAGACCATAGCCGAGGTTAAACGCTTGAAGCCGGCGGCGTTGATAACCATAGATTCTCCGGATTTCTGCTTTCGCGTGGCGAAAAAGCTGAAAGGCGAGGGCGTCCCACTGATACATTACGTCGCGCCCTCGGTTTGGGCATGGAGGCCTGAACGCGCCGCCATGGTGGCGCAGTTTCTGGATCACGTTTTGGCCTTGTTGCCGTTCGAGCCGGAATACTTCACGCGGGAAGGGCTGAACTGCACCTTCGTCGGCCACCCCATAGTGGAAAGCGGGGCGGCTTCGGGGCAGGGGCGGAGATTTCGCGAACGCCACGGAATAAGCGGCGATGCCCCCGTTCTGACGGTTCTGCCCGGCAGCCGGATGGGGGAGGTCAAACGGCTGATGCCGGTATTCCGGCAAACGATCAAACGTCTGAAACGTAAAATCCCTAACCTGCAAGTGGTCTTGCCGGTGACCGGCGGAAACGTAGCATCCTTCGTCGAAAAGGCCGCGAGCAAGTGGCCGGTTCCGGTTTTTATCGCCAAGGGAGACGGAGAAAAATACGACGCCTTCAACGCTTCCTTCGCCGCCTTGGCCTGTTCCGGCACGGTATCGGTCGAATTGGCCATGGCCGGATTGCCGATGGTCGTGGCCTATCGCGTCAACCCGCTGACGGCCTTATTCGCAAGATTCCTGCTGAAGACCAAATACGCCACCTTGGTCAACATCATGCACGATAAAATGATAGTGCCGGAGTTTCTGCAATGGCATTGCACGCCCAAGAATCTGGCGGGAAAGGTATTGGAATTGCTGCGCGATCCGGTGGCGGCGCGGACGCAAAAAAGCGGTTTGTCAAAGGTTGCTTCGTGGCTGGGGGCGGGGTCGCTGCATCCGTCGGAAAAGGCCGCCGGAGTCGTTTTGGAGATGGTTCGCAATCAGCGTCCGGAATCCGTATCGGCCTTGACCATGCGGAATCTTTTCGCTGAAAGGTAAATGGCGCGAGTGACGGGACTTGAACCCGCGACCTTCGGCGTGACAGGCCGACGCTCTAACCAACTGAGCTACACCCGCGTACTAGGCGACCGCTGGCGGCGGAAGCAATCCGCAGCAAGCGACCGAATTCGGCGGGAAATCATTAGGCGATATGGGGCGGTCGTGTCAATGGAATAAAACGCCTTAGACGTTCTTGCCCTTCAGCTTATAGACGTAGGAAATCACTTCGGCGACGGCGCGGTAATGCTCGGCGGTTATGGGTTGATCCAGCTCGACCGTATCGTACAACGCCCGCGCCAGAGGCGGGTTGCTGACCAGCGGAACGCCGTTTTCCTCCGCAACTTCGCGGATTTTCGCGGCTATCCTGTCGGTTCCCTTGGCCAGCAACACGGGAGCCGCCATTTTAAGCCCGTCGTACTGCAGGGCTACCGCGTAGTGGGTAGGATTGGTCACGACCACGTCGGCCTTGGGGACCTGAGCCATCATGCGCTTTCTGGCCTTTTCCATCCGCAACTGCCGCAACCTGCCCTTTATTACGGGGTCTCCCTCCATCTGTTTGCTCTCGTCTTTTACCTCTTGTTTAGTCATTCTTAATTCTTTAAAGTATTTCCATCTTTGATATAGTAAATCCCCTACGGCTATTACTGTAACTATCATAATGATTATTATAACCAGATGGATGATTTCTCCGTGGGCGAAATCCATTATGTCGACCAGATTTTGTCCGGTATGCCCGACTATTTCGTCGAGAAGCGGCAATGCCGCTATCAACACCGCGCCGCCGATTATCACCATCTTCACGAAGCCCTTCAAAAGCTCGACCATGGAGGCCATGGAAAAGATCTGCTTGAACCCGTTGATGGGCGAGAGCTTCATAAGATCCGGCATAAGCCGCGTGGTGTTGGCGTAAAATCCGGTCTGCACCATGGTTCCGGCGATGACCGCCAAGGACAGCAGCCCGAACGCCAGAATGCTGGCCAGAGCGACGTGGGCTGTGGCTCCGGCTAAGATGGATTGCAAATCGTCGCCATCGAGGCTGATTTGCTCCGGCTTTTCTATGAATATCTTCATGCCGATCAAGATGCGACCGGACATTTCCGGTCCTATCCACATGATGACGATAAGTCCGGCCAAAAGCAGAGCCCAAGTGGCCAGCTCCCTGCTTATCGGAAGCTGCCCTTTTTCACGCGCGTCGGATAGGCGTTTGCCGGTAGGTTCTTCGGTTTTTTGGTCGTTGTCGGTATCTTCGGCCATGGTTCAAATCACCGCGACAACAAAAGCTCGGCCAGAGAGCTTTCCATATAGCTGAGCCATAGAGCTAGGATCAAACCTATCGCGGCGGCGAACAAAGCCATGCCGCCCCAGATTTCCACCGGAAGAGTTATCAGGAACAACTGCACCTGCGGCATCAACCGCTGCATGAAGCTGACGGTGGTGAACAGCAAAAGACCGGCTATAAGAAACGGCGCGGCCAACTCCACTCCGATCTGAAAACTTTTGGTTATCAGCGAGATGTATTCCCGCACCAGATCTCCTGAAGGCAGCTCTCCGCCGACCGGAAACAGTTTATAAGTCTCCATCAATCCGCGCAGCATCTGATGGTCTAAACCGGTTATGAACACCAGAGTCAGGGCGGCGGTTCCCAAAAACGCCCCGGGCAACGGGCTTTGCATGGCCATAGCTGGATTGAGAATCATGGCGTTGGAAAGCCCTGTTTGAACGGCGATAAGCGATCCGGTCGTCTCTATCGCTCCCATGAAAAGGCGCAGGATCGAGCCGAAAAACACTCCGACGAAAGCCTCTTTGGCGATCAAAAGCGTCATATCGGCGATGTGATCCGGCGGACGGGGAAGGGAACCGATCATAGGCTGGAACATCAAAAAGCTGATTGTCAAAGACAACATCAACCTGACGCGGGGGGAAACAAAGGATTCCCCCACCCCGGGAAACAGCATCATGGCCGCCCCGATCCGCGTGAAAACCAGAAAGAACTGGAACACGTGTCCCGACAGATAATCGGCGAGGGGAAAGCTATACTGCATAAATCCGCGCCCGATGGGTTATCCGGTTCCGATCTGAATTATCCGGTCGGTCAAAGATCTGGTGAAGCCGCCGAGTATGGACATCATAAAGGGAAGCAGCCAGATGGTGATTCCGAAGGTGACTATCATTTTGGGGATAAAGGAAAGAGTGGCCTCTTGGATCTGCGTCACGGCTTGCAACAAAGACACGATAACGCCGATGACAAGCCCCGCCAACAGCACCGGCCCAGATACCTTCAGCATCACGAGGATCGCCTCGCGGCAGATTTCAATGGCTTCGGCTTCGTTCATGGCGCGGCGTTCTGAAGATGTGGATAACGGCGGGAATTACCCTGCGGATTCTGCCTGAAGCCGTTGGCCTTAACAAGGGAATAAAGGCCAGCGGTCGCTGAGCTTGTCGAAGCGACCGCTGGGAACATAAAGTTTCAGAGGCTCTTACGCAAAACGGGTGGGTATTACCTTCCGAAAAGCGCCGTCATTGCGAGCCGCCCCTTGGCGGCGAAGCAATACAGTGCTGTTGCTACATGGCTCGGGATTGCTTCGCCGCCCGACAGCGTTAACACTGTCCAAACCAAAGAGGGGCGGCTAGCAATGACGGTGCTTACTGCTGTGTTTGGAGGCAAAATTATCCACCCATTTTGCGTAAGAGCCGTTTCAGACTCATGGGCAGAACGTCGCCTAGCCTGTCGAAGCGACCGAGGCGGAAAGGGCGGATTCCACCACCTCGCGGCAATTCACCGAGAGTTTGGAAAGCGCGGCGAGGCGTTTTAGCTCCGCCTTCATCAAGGCCTGCCGTTTGGATTCGTAATCGCGCCAGCGCAGGAAAACCTTGGCCAGCCGCGCCGAAGCGTGAGGGTTGAGCTTATCCACCTTGGCGATAATTTCCGAGGCGAAGCGGTATCCCTTGCCATCGACGGAGTGGAGTCCGAAGGGGTTGCCGCAGAACACCCCGATAAGCGCGGACACTCGGTTGGGATTGTTGAACGCGAAGGCGGAATGGCGGGTAAGTCGCGCGACGTCTTTCAACACTCCGTCTTGCCGCGCCGCCGCCTGAACGCTCAGCCACTCGTCCATGATGGAAGGATGTCCGGCGTATTTCTTCTCGAACCATTCCAAAGCCTTGGCGCGTTCGGGAGACTTGCCGTCGGCGAGGATGGATAGCCCCGCTATTTTATCGGTCATGCTGCGCGATTTGACAACCATGCCGTGGGCTATCTTCGCCGCCTTCGTCTCCTCGGCGCGGCTGAGATAGCCGAGGCACAGGTTCTTCAAGCTGCGTTGTCCCCGCGCTGCGCCGTCGCTGGAGTTTTCGCTTAACGAGGAGGTTATTTCGGCATGGGTTTTCCATAAATCTTCGCGCAAGGCGCAGGCGATGGCCGTGGCCGTTTCCCGACGACGGGAATACACGGCGGCGGGATCTATGGGCTTTCCCGATATTTTTACCGCCATGCCTATTTCGGCCTCGCTCGGCAGCGTCAAGGTCATCGCCCTGACGGCGGCGTCCATGCGGCTGTCGCAGAGAACCCGCCCCAGCGCGGCCACCAGCTTGGGCGAAAGCTCCAACGGCTTGGGGTTTTTCAGGCTTAGAAGCGACAACAACAGCCGCATATAAAGTTTCTGCGCCGCTTCCCAGCGGTTGAAGCTGTCGCTGTCGTGGGACATCAGGAACAAAAGATCGGCATCGGAGACGCCGCTTTCCAAACGCACCGGAGCCGAAAAGTCGCGCAGCAACGACGCTATCGGCTTTTCGTCGATATTTTCGAACGCGAAAGTCTCAACCTCTTTACGAAGATGCAGGATCTTCGTGCCGCATAGATCCTTGCCCTTGGCCGACAAAAGCCCGACCGACAAAGGCATATGGAAAGGACGTTTGGTTTTTTGCCCGGGCGTGGGAGGGCACGATTGCCTGACGCGCAAGGAATAGCGTCGCGCCTTCGCGTTATAGATTTCCTTGGCCTCCAATCGCGGAGTTCCGGCCTGGGCGTACCAGCGCATGAACTGCGACAAATCGATGTTTCCGGCTTGTGACATCGCGGCTACGAAATCTTCGCAGGTGGCGGCTTTCCCGTCGTTGCGCCCGAGATAAAGGTTCAACCCTTTGCGGAAATTCGCGCGCCCGATCATGGTCTGGATCATCCGCACCACCTCCGAGCCTTTTTGATACACGGTCGAGGTGTAGAAATTGTCTATCGCCTTGTAGCTGGCCGGACGCACCGCGTGCGCCATCGCTCCGGCGTCCTCGGCGAACTGGGCGCGGCGCAGGCCGGAAACGGCGGAGATGCGCTCCAACGCGCGCCCGCGCATGTCGCCGCAGAACTCCTGCTCGCGGAAGACCGTCAAGCCTTCCTTGAGGCTCAGTTGGAACCAGTCGCGGCAAGTGACGCGATTGCCGGTCCAGTTGTGGAAATATTCGTGTCCCACCACCCGCTCGATGAAATCTATGTCGGAATCCGTGGCGGTGTCCGATCGCCCCAACACGCAAGCGTCGTTGAAGATGTTCAGTCCCTTGTTCTCCATCGCCCCCATGTTGAAGAAGCTGACGGCGACGATCATAAAACGATCCAGATCGTATTCGAGGCCGTAGGTCTTTTCGTCCCAAGCCATCGCTTGCTTCAAGGCCGCCATGGCGAAGCCGGTGTCGGCTTTGCGCCCTGGTTCGACGTAGATTTCCAGCAAGACCTTGCGGCCTGATTTGGTGACGAACTCGTCCTTCACCTTGTCCAGTTTTCCGGCCACCAAAGCGAAAAGATAGCAAGGCTTGGGAAAGGGATCCTGCCACTTCGCCCAATGCCTGCCGTTGCCTTCGCCGCCCGAGGCGATCAAGTTTCCGTTCGAAAGCAGGGACGGGAATTTCTTGCGGTCGGCATGGATGGTTACGGTGAACTTGGCCAGAACGTCGGGGCGGTCGGGATAATAGGTTATGCGGCGGAATCCCTCGGCCTCGCATTGAGTGCAAAGCATGGGGCCGGCGGCGTACAGGCCGGACAAGGCGGTGTTCAGCTTGGGATCGTTGGAGCTTTCGATCTCCACCACCGCCGCGTTGCCGGAAATGCCTGAGATGACCAAACGCCGTTCCGACAAATCGTATTCGGACGGGGAAAGTTTTTTACCGTTCACGGTAACCGCGATCAGCTTTTGGTTCTCGCCGTCCAGAATCAGCGGGGATTTTTTGTCGCGGCTTTCGGGATTGCGCCTGACCATCATCCGCGACTTGACCGCGACGCGCTTTTCTCCGATGTCGAAATCCAAGGCCACCGCGTCCACCAGAAAAGCGGGCGGGAGGTAGTCGGCCAAATTAACGGCGGATTCTTGGGACGTTTTGCTTTTGGACGACATTAAAGATTCCTTTCATGCGCTATTAGACCATCTCTTTCCGGCAATCCATTGCAGCGGCCATAAATCACCGCTTGCCGCCCATTATCACGGTCACTGACGCCTGCGCGGCGATGCCTTCGTTGCGTCCAGTGAAGCCCAGACGTTCGGTGGTGGTGGCTTTCACGCTGGCGCGGTCGGGAGATATTCCCAGCATATCGGCCAGCCTTGCCGCCATCGCGTCGCGGTGCGGGCCTATGCGGGGCTGTTCGCACATCAGCGTGACGTCGACGTTGTTTATATTCCCGCCTCGAGATTTTACGATTTCCACGGCGTGGCGGACGAAGATTTCGCTGTCAGCCCCGCGCCATTGCGGATCGGATGGAGGAAAGTGCGAGCCTATATCTCCCGCGCCAACGGCTCCCAGCATGGCGTCCACTACGGCGTGCAACGCCACGTCGGCGTCGGAATGCCCTTCCAAGGCCAGATTGTGGGGGATGGAGACGCCGCACAGCCGGACGGAATTGCCCTTTATCAGGCGATGCACGTCGAAACCGCTTCCGACGCGCAGGTCGCAGACGGCGGCAGCGGCGGGGGAGGAGCAGAATTTTTCGGCCATTTCCATATCTCCGGCGGAGGTTATTTTCATGTTTTCCGGATTCATCGGCACAAGCGCTATCTTCATGCCGGCCAATTCGGCCACTGCCGCGTCGTCTGTCAAGGCTTTGCCGATAGCGGCGCGATGGGCGTGGATTATTTCCGGAAAGCGGAATCCTTGGGGGGTCGCCACGCTCCATAATCCGTCGCGATTGACAGTTTCGGCTATGAAATCTCCGGCGGAGCGTTTCAAGGTGTCGACCACGCGGCGGGCGGCGATAGCACCGCTATGAGAGGCCAAAGATCCATGCACGGCGGTTATGGTTTCCGCGCTGACGAAAGGTCTGGCCGCGTCGTGGATCATCACCAAATCCGCCGAAGTGCCCTTGCGCGCCGACAACGCCTCTAATCCGTTCAGGGAGGATTCCTGCCGCGTCGCTCCGCCGAATACGGGGGGGAGAACGTCCAGCCCCTCGACGGCTTGATCGTACAGATGGCGGTGGGACGGGTTTATCACCACCAGAACTCCGGCGATCAGAGGGTGGGAAAGAAAAGCCAGAACGCTGCGGCGCAAAATCGGAATCCCGCCGACGCTTTGATATTGTTTCGGCATATCGCCGCCCATGCGTTCGCCGGATCCGGCGGCAACGATGACGGCATAACAGGTTGAAGGCATGTTTATTTCGTCTCCCTTTGATTTAGAGCAGGACGGCGTGCCGTGGTCGCGTCCATTTAAGCATCAAGGGAGGCGGAGTGGAATAGCCGAGCGCGGCTCCGTCCTGAAAATCGTTTAAGGAGTTTCAGGACGGATGCCCGACCGTTTTACGATGGCGTTGCGCCGCCTATAGTTGGGCGTGGCGAATTAGGGGTTCTTTTTGGGATAGCAAAATCAGGCTGAAACCACGACTTTTCCTTTGCATCCCGTCCTGAATTGCAGAATTGGAGTTTGACCTTTATGTTGTTTGTTAACAGACGATTTTTATCAGCATCGCTCCATTTTTCCACCATCTTGAATGCTTTGCTAGCGTCTATGTGCGAAAATAAACCTTCCAGCAGTTCAGGGGTGAAGGCCGCAGCTTGGTCGGCAGGCCGCCATTTCGATATTAGATCGAGCAGTTGTTTGGAGCAATCATAGGCTATTAGCGATTCGACCGCAGAATGGGACAAAACTCTCCGCTGTAGCTCCATGTTCTTGAAGGCCGAGATAAGTTTAAGCGTTTTGCCGCCGTGGTATTTGTGCGCTAACGTATCCACAATATCAGGAGTAAGAACGTCCGCCTGATTAGCTTCCGGCAAATGCCCGACTATTCTCAGGAACTTGTCGGATCTTATATTTCTGCCGTCATCCGATAAGAGGAAGCGGCACATATAATCGGAGGCTAGAGTCCTGGTTATTTCAGCGACATCTTTGGCGACGGACGGATTTAAAAGGCGATCTCCCGTCTGTAGGCATAAAATACCTTCGTTATTTTTCTTAAAAGCGAGAGCGTTCATCAAGGTTCCTCTTGTTATGATTGAAACAGCCGCATGATATGACTATTTCTACTATCATAATTCAATCGCTTTTAACAGCAAAAAATCGCATTATGGCGGAAAAAGCCGCGTTTGCCCCTTTACTAAGACGACCCGCGCGGTTATACAGCCCTGCGTCGGGTTCTGATGCCGCTGAACTGGCGGGGGAATCTCCGTCGCGGTTGCCTGCGGCTGCGGGGCGAAATCAATTATTAACGGGATGGCTGAAATGAAGGTCGACGCTAACACCATACGCAAGGGGCATGTTCTGGATCACAACAACAAGTTGTGGTTGGTGTCCAAAAGCGAAATCATGATCCCGGGCAAGGGCAACGCCATAATTCAGGTGGAAATGCGCGACGTCCGCACCGGCATCAAGACCAATGAGCGTTTCCGCACCCAAGAAACGGTGGAGCGCGTCCAGCTTCACGATCATGAGATGCAGTTCCTGTTCTCCTCGGGCGACGAGTACACGTTCATGGATCAGGAAAGCTTCGAGCAGTACACCGTCACCCGCGAGCTGATCGGCGATCCTGCCGTGTATTTGCAAGAGGGCATGATCTGCACGGTTCAGACCTATGAGGGCACTCCGTTGTCGATCAATATTCCGTCGTCGGTAATTCTGGAAATCGTCGAGGCCGATCCGGTCGTGCGCGGCCAAACCGCTTCGTCGTCGTATAAACCGGCCAAGCTCTCGAACGGCGTGCGCGTCATGGTTCCTCCGTTTATCGAGGCGGGAACCAAGATAGTGGTGAATACCACGGACAGCAGCTACGTCGAGCGGGCGAAGTAGTATATAAAATTAACGTCGCAGTTTTTATTTCCATTGAACAAACAAGCATATGTTCATTTAAAGAGAGGGGATTAGAGATGACAAGAAAACAAAACGGAGAGCAAACATATGAGGCGGGACAACGGTTTTCCACATATGGCGGTAGAGGTTCTGGTCTCGTAATAACACTGCGCAAGGAGGCAAGTTTTATTCAAACGCTTAAATTGATTGAGCTTGTCTGGGCGCTTGGATCCACGAGGCAAACAATAAATCAGCAAGACTTTCTAAGAAAAGAAAACGAAATAGCTACTATTCTCCAAAGCCCAAATATGGCCGATATAAACGCTTGCTTGGATGGCCGCCCGTTGGTTCATAGTATAGTTAAAAACGGTTCTCCGGGCCTTCTGAGAAGAATTATGCATTCCTCATCCATGCTTGATGTGGCGGCCACAGACAAAGATGGCAACAACGCTATTAATTTTCTTCTTTATTCCCCGTTCTATAAAATCAAAAACCCTATAACACACCAACAAGATGTAAGAGACAAATGTAGCCTTTTATTCGGTATTGCGTCAATGGATGTGACAAGAATCCATCCTGTCGAAAGGTATGGAGACATAGGCTACAACCATGAGCTAGTTAACGGTTCAATAGGAGACACCTCTGCTCACCTTACGAATCTATTTTTAACACGCCAACTCTTAATAAAATCGATAACTCTTTCCAATATGGCAAGATTACTAAAAGCTAGAACAAATGAATGTTTAAGAGATAATGATAGAGCCTCTACCTTAGAACACATCTGCAATAAACAATCACAGCTTGAAAACGAAATAAGTGCTGAACTTAGTTTAATGCTTAAGAGCAGCGGCTTTGCAAGGGATGTTTTTAAAGAAACACTGCGGTCCAATCCATTAGCCGCCCCAACCCTTGCTCGTGAATTCACTTTTGGCCTGAAAGGAGAAAATCCTCAACTCAAAATGGCCTCCGATCTATTGCCTGCGCCTGTTCGGGAAGGTTCAAAAATATTTGATCGGATTCACAGAGAGATGTCATTGCCTCTCCCTAAACTTATAGGGTTTTTATAATAATAATGATATTTGATGTTCGTCATCCTCCGAAGGATGTTGCTCATGGAGTTGGAAACCGGATAGATTGGAAGAAACGATGCCCGTTCGCCCGCCGCTAGTTAACGTTATGATCCGCGCCGCCGAGATGGCGGCGCGCAAGCTGCGCCGCGATTTCGGCGAGGTTGAAAAGCTGCAAGTTTCGCGCAAAGGTCCGGCGGATTTCGTCAGCATGGCCGATATTCAGGCGCAAAAGACCATCCGCGAGGAGCTGGCCAAGGCTCGTTCCGATTTCGGATTTCTGATGGAAGAGGGCGACGACGCGAAAGGAACCTCCGCCAAGGGCGAACGCTGGATAGTCGATCCGCTGGACGGAACCACCAACTTCCTGCACGGCGTGCCGCACTGGTGCATCTCCATCGCCGCCGAGCGCGACGGGGAAATCGTGGCCGGGCTGGTTCACAATCCGATAACCGACGAATCTTTCTGGGCGGAAAAGGGATTGGGCGCGTTCGGCAACGACGAGCGTTTGCGCGTGTCGTCGCGTTCGGAGTTGGCCGATTGCCTTATAGCCACAGGAATTCCCTTCAAGGGCAGCAGCAAGCCCGCCGCGCCGTTCCTCAAGGAAATGGGCGCGGTTATGGGGCAAGTGGCCGGAATCCGCCGCGCCGGAGCCGCCGCGCTGGATCTGGCCTACGTCGCCGCCGGACGTTACGATGGTTATTGGGAATCCGGACTGAAGCCGTGGGATCTGGCGGCCGGAATGCTCATAGTCAAAGAGGCGGGAGGAATAGTCTTGCCGCTCGTCCATGGACAGGACGTGATGAAAACCGGCTCGCTCATCGCCGGAAACTCCCGCATAACCGAGAAGCTGGCGGACATATTGCGCGGCAGTTCGGCGGGGTAACTCCTGTGAACGCGAAAAAACTCCATATAAAAACTTGGGGCTGCCAGATGAACATGTACGACTCGGCGCGGATGGCCGACGTCGTAAAGCCCTTGGGGTACGAGGCTACCGATGACGCTGCCGAAGCCGATTTGGTTATCCTGAACACCTGCCATATCCGCGAAAAGGCCACGGAAAAACTGTTCTCCGAATTGGGACGATTGAAAGAATCCAAAGACCGCCGCAAGAAGATTACGGGGCGGGGGACGCTTATCGCCGTGGCCGGATGCGTGGCGCAGGCGCAAGGTGAGGAAATCCGCGCTCGCGCCCCTTATGTCGACATGGTGTTTGGTCCCCAGACTTACCACCAGTTGCCGGAGATGATCGCCCGCGTCACGCGGGAAAGCGGCGGCGTCCTGAACACCGATTTTCCGCCCGAGGCCAAGTTCGATTTTCTGCCGGAAAACAACGCTAACGGCGAGGTCAGCGCGTTTCTGGCCATACAGGAAGGATGCGACCGCTTTTGCAGCTTTTGCGTCGTTCCGTACACTCGCGGCGCGGAATACTCGCGCGACGTGGCCGAGGTGGTGGCCGAGGCGAAGCGCATGGTCGAAAGCGGCGCGCGGGAGATCGTTCTTTTGGGGCAGAACGTCAACGCTTGGCATGGAAAAGACGCGGGAGGGAAGGAACGCGGGCTGTCTTATTTGCTGGAAAAGCTATCGGACATAGGCGGCTTGGTACGCCTGCGCTATACGACTTCGCATCCCTTGGGCATGGACGACGCGCTTATCGCCGCCCATCGCGATTTGCCGAAGCTGATGCCGTTTTTGCATCTTCCGGCGCAAAGCGGATCGGACAGGATACTTGAAGCCATGAACCGCAAGCATACCTCTGCCGATTATCTCCGCATCGTCGACAAGCTGCGTAAGGCGAGGCCGGACATGGCCTTGTCCACCGACATAATCGTCGGCTTTCCGAACGAAAGCGATCGGGATTTCGAGGATACCGTTCGTTTAGTGGAGCAGGTGGGATTCGCTCAGGCCTATTCGTTCGCCTACAGCGCGAGACACGGGACTCCGGCGGCGGCGATGGCGGAACAGATAAGGCCGGAAACGGCTTCGGCGCGTCTTTCACGCTTGCAGGAAATCCTTCGCGCCCAACAGGCTGAGTTCAACGCCGGATTTGCGGACAAGACCGTTTCCGTGCTGGTGGAAAAGCCCGCCCGTTCGGCGGGACGGATGTTCGGGCGCACCCCGCACATGCAAACCGCGGTGGTCGACGTTTCTCCCGACACGGCGGGGAAAGAAATAAACGTGAAGGTTAAATCGGCCACTCCCGACGCCTTGATCTGTGGCGTCGCGGATTAGAGGCATTTCGGATAATTTCTGTCATGCGAAGTTACGGCCAAAGGCCGTCATTGCGAGCGTCGCCCTTGCGACGCGAAGCAATCCAGAGTCATTGAGCAACGGCAATGGATTGCTTCGCCGCCCGACAGCGTTCAACGCTGTCCAAACCAAAGGGTGGCGGCTCGCAATGACAGTGATTGTCGTTGCGTTTGGATGCAAAATTACCCCCCGTTTTGCGTAAGAGCCGATCTAACAACGCCCCCCTTACGCCGCCGCCTCGTTTTCAGGCTCTTGAGCGTCAGGCGCGGATTCCACGGCGGGTTGGGCTGAAGTCAAGGCGCGGACGGTTTTTTCCACAACTGACGGAGTTTCTATCTCTCCGTCCTTCGTCGTCGCGCCGTATTCCTGAAGTTTGCGGCTTCGCCCGAGAACGTCGCGTTCCATAACGCCAACCGCCCGATTGTAGGATTCGACCGCTCCCGATAATTTTCCGCCCAGCGTGTCCATGTGTCCGGCAAAAGACGACACGGCGGCGTATAGTTTGCGTCCCATTTCCGCTATTTGGCGGACGTTCTCGCGCAACGCCTCCTGTTTCCATCCGTGCGCCACGGCGCGCAGCATGGCGATGAGCGTGGTGGGGGTGGCGAGTATTATCTGCCTCTCCATGCTGAATTCCAGCAGAGAAGAATCCCCGTCCAAAGCCGCGCTGAGGAAATGCTCGCCGGGCAGGAACATCACGACGAATTCCGGCGATCCTTCGACTTGTTCCCAATACGCCTTGGCGGAGAGACGCTTGACGTGCTCGCGCACTTGCTTGGCGTGCAGCCGCGCCGCCTCTTGCATCGCGGCCTCGCCGGAGCCGTCGCCTATGGCGTCGAGATAGGCCGTGAGCGGAACCTTGCTGTCGATGACGACGCATCGTCCCCCGGGAAGGGAAACGGTCGCGTCGGGGCGCAAGACGCCGCTTTCGCCCGCCACGCTTTCCTGCATGGAAAAATCCTGCGAATGCGCCGACATTCCGGTCATTTCCAGAATGCGCCGCAGCTGGATTTCGCCCCAGCGTCCGCGAGAGCTTGAGGATCTCAGAGCTTGCAACAGTTGTCCGGTGTCCTTGCGAAGCTGGTCTTGGACGCGGTTGGAGGAGGCCATCAACTCGGCCAGTTCGCGGTACGCTCCTTCGCGTTTCACTTCCAGCGCGTGGAGCTGTTCGTCGACCTTTTTAAGGGTTTCGCGCACCGGCTTGACCATCTCGGCGATGGCGGTTTCCTTTTGGGACAGGACGGCGTGCGAGGTTTGCTCGCGCTGCATAAGGCGGGAATCCGCCATTTGCAGGAACGTCTCGCTGTTGCGGTGGAGCGTGTCGGCGGCCAACGCCTTGAACGAATCCATCATTTGCCGTTGCGCCCCGATTTTGGCGCGCATGAACAGCCAGACCAAAGCCCCTCCGGCGGCGAAGCCTAGAGACAAGGCGAAAAGGGCGATAGCCGTAAGGGCTAGGGGGGATATGGCGATTTCCTGCATGTTCGGGATGATACAGCAAAAGACGAGGGCAAGGCAAAAGACAAGGTGACAAGGCGCGTCCTAGGCGATTAGCATGGAGTCGGATCGTCGGTTGAACGCGGCCAGTCCGGAGGCACGGAAATGGACGGATACGGCAGTTTTACGCTGAAAAGCGGCGGAGAGCAGTCCGAGGGCTGGCTTTCCGGCAGGTTGCTGGTGTCCACGCCGTCGATGCCGGATCAGCGATTCTCGCGCTCGGTCATTTATATTTGTTCCCACAGCCCCGAGGGGGCCATGGGGCTGGTAGTTAACCGGTTGTACGGGGAAATCAGCTTCCGTTCCTTATTGAGCCAGCTGGACGTCAAGACCTCCGCCAAGGCGCGGGACATACCGGTTCATTTCGGCGGTCCGGTCGAACCTATGCGGGGATTCGTCCTGCATTCTTCCGATTATAAGCAGGACGACGGATCGCTGTTCGTTTCCGACAAAATATCGTTGACCGCTACTGTCGACGTGTTGCGTTCGCTTGCCGAAGGCGAGGGGCCGAGGCACGCCATTTTGGCTTTGGGCTACGCCGGATGGGGCCCCGGGCAACTGGAGGAGGAAATACAGGGCAACGGTTGGCTGATTGCCGATGCCACCGACGATCTGGTGTTCGGCAACGGCACGGAAAGCAAATGGGTGGAGGCGTTGGCCAGCTTGGGGCTCAGCCCCGCTTCGATCTCCAGCGAATCCGGTCGGGCATAAGATAGCGTTTAGAATCTAGTTATGCTGCGGCGATTACCGCATTTCCCGCGTTAAGTTCCACAACGCCTCGAGGTCTTCGGGGCGGGAAAGGCGGTGGTTGCCGTCTTTTATCAGGGTTATCCGCACGTCGTTGCCCTCTATCGCCGCCGCCGTTCTTATGGCGTGTTTCCACGGAACCTCAGCGTCCTTTTGACCGTGCAAAAGACGCACGGGAAGGGTGATAGGGATGGGGGCGTTAAGCATCAGGTGGCTTCTTGCCTCCTCGATCAGCTTCAGCGTGATGGGCAATCCGCCGTCGTCTATCGTCCCATCCTTTAGCAATCCGGCCTTGGCCTCGTCGCTTAACGCCTTCCAAACCAGTTCCTCGGTAAAGTCGGGGGCTGCCGCCACCCCTATGACCGCGCCGACGCGCTCCGGCCTCGCCATGGCCAGTTTAAGCGCGATCCATCCGCCCAACGACGATCCGATCAGTATTTGCCGTCCGTGGGTAAGGCGATCCAAGACGGCCAAGGAATCCTCGATCCACATTCCCACCGTGCAATCCTCGAACTTGCGGTCGGATACCCCGTGGCCGCTGTAATCGAAGCGTAAAAAACCCCATCCGGCTTCGGCGCAGCGGTCGGCCAGAAAGCAGGCCTTTGTTCCCCCCATGTCCGAGGCGTATCCTCCCAGAAAGATTATCCCGCATTCCGACGGATTTTTCGAAGGTTGCTGTTGATACCCGATGCGTCTGTCCGGTAAGGTGAGGAACTGGATTTTTCCTGTCATAGGCCTTTTCCTTTTTTGCGTTCGAAGAGAAGCTACAGCATATGTCCGTATCACGCGCATTCCAATCCGGTTCGGCTTCGCCGCCTGCCGAACATAAAGTTTCCGCCAAGGGCAATCGCCGCCCCGAGACCGTGGACGTATTGCATCTGGCCGTCGATATGGCCAACAATCCCGAAGCGCGGGAAGTCGTGGACATCGCCATCCAAGCCAATCGCATGGGGTGGAGTTCCGCCGTCGCCTCCGGTCGCGGCCCGCTGTCTTTGGAAATAGAACGCGCCGCCGTCCGCCATATCCACCTTCCTCTCGATAAGTCAGGCGCGTTGGCGCGTTGGCGTTCGGCGGTGCTGTCGGAGGCCTCCGTCCGGCGTTTGCGTCCGGCTTTGATTCATGCCCACGGCTTTGAAACTTTGGCCTTGGCGTGCCGAATATCCTCAGCGCACGGAATCCCGCTTTTGGCCGATCTGCGGGAGCCTACGCCGGTGACGCCGTATATGGTTAAGTTATTGAAAAAGGCCGAGGCCGCCAAGGCGCGATTCCGCGTCCCCTCCGAACACATGGTGCGCCACCTTCGTAACGATCTTGGGTTAAGCGGAGATTTTCTCTACTACGTTCCCCCGGGCGTGGACATGGTGGCCTTCGATCCGGCGCGGATGACGGCGGAAAGGCTGCAACATCTGGCCAAGATATGGCGGTTGCCGGAACAGGGATCGGTCATCGTCACTGCCGCTCCGCTTGCCCCCGGGTTTGGTCAACTCCATCTTTTGGAAGCGATCGCCAAGATAGGGAACAAGGACGCTTTCGTGGTCATAGTCGGCGACGATCGCCGCGTTTACGGTATGCGAGAGATCATAGAAAAGAAGGTCTTTTCCTGCGGACTGGAAGGCCGAGTGGTCATGCCGGAGAACTGCTCAGACTGGCCTGCAGCTTGTTGGTTGGCCGGAATGATGGTGGCGGCCAACGGCATCCCCAGGGGGCAGGCTCCGGAGCTGTTGGCAGCCCAAGCCATGGGCAGGCCGGTGGTGGTGACCGACTGCGGGGCCAATCGCGAAATGGTGAGCGACGGAGAAACCGCTTTAGTAGTGCCTCCCGACAACGTGGACGCGATGGCGGCGGCCTTGGCCGAGGCGATGCGTCTGAACGTAGCCCAGCGCACCGAGATGGCGGTTCGCGCCCGCAATTTTATCGCCTGCCATTTCCCGCAATCGGCGTTGACGGGATCCGTTCTGGAGATTTACGAGGCCATGTTAGCTTCTTTTTCCCGATCCCGCTTGCATCATGCGCCCATGGGCATGGCCGGATGATCGACATGAACGCTCCGCCGGAGCCGCGCCATGCAATGGAGTGACGAAGGCATAGTCCTTACCGCCCGCAATCACGGCGAAACCGCCGCCATAGTCACGGTTTTTTCCCGCGAATATGGCCGCTACGCCGGACTTGTGGCGGGCGGGCAGGGCAGAGCCTCGCGCCCCGTAATCCAATCCGGCAATAAGGTTTCCGCGACATGGAAAGCCCGATTATCGGAGCAACTGGGGTATTTTTCCCTCGAACCCATGAGCAATCGCTGGGCTAGATGGCTGGACAATCGCGAGGTCTTGTCCATCATCGCCAGCGCGTCCGAGGTGGCCGAGGCCAGTCTGCCGGAACGACAACCCATGCCGCTTGTTTACGATGGCCTTTCCGCCTTGCTGGACACGGTGGAGGCGGAGCTGTGGGGGGCTTTGTACGTCAAATGGGAAATCGAATTGCTGGGGCAATTAGGCTATGGCCTTAACCTTGAATCTTGCGCCTTAACGGGAGCTACCGATGGATTGACCCACGTCAGCCCGCGCAGCGGACGCGCCGTTACCGCCGAAGCGGCGCAGCCCTATCTGGACAAGCTGTTGCCCTTGCCGAAGTTCCTGACGGGGGAGGAATGCGAAAATCTGCAGGAAGAAGTCTTAAAAGGTTTGGAAATGACCGGATATTTCCTGTCCCATCACGTTTTTTCGCATCCGCAGAACCGCCGCCTCGTCCCCAACGACGGCGACCTGCCTCCGGCGCGGGGGATGTTGGAAAGCTATTTCAGGGTGATGGAAGAAAAAGGGCTCTTTCTGAAAACGGGTGGGTAATTTTGTAGCCGCCTGCATCGGCAAGCAAGGCCGTCATTGCGAGCCGCCCCTTGGCGGCGAAGCAATCCAGAGCCGTTGCGCCTGTGGCACTGGATTGCTTCGCCGCCTGAAGAAGACGGCTCGCAATGACAGTGTTTGCGTTGCGTTTAGATGTAAAACTCCCCACCCGTTTTGCGTAAGTGCCAGAAAAAGCATCAGCGGTGCGCTAGAACGGCATGTAAACAAAGAATTATTTTGATAATCATATAGTTAATACACTGAAAGTAATTTAGCATTTGACTTTTATCGTTCTGCCTATATATACATGCGCCACTGTCGCTGTTGTATTTATATGAAAAAACAAATGCGGCCTTCCTGAAAAAACATACGAATGGGGTTAAAGATGATAAAGATTGAAAATAGGACTGTTGATTGCATTACGTTAGAGAAAGCATTGGATAGGCACGCATTGCTTATTAAATCTTATAATCCCAGACAAAATGAAAAAGGATTTCCTTTAAGAAACGCCAAAGTTCCGCCATCGATGGTGGGGTTGACCATCGAGTTCGTAAATATGAACGGGGCTGATTTACGCGAACGTGATTTTTCCGACGCTAATTTATCTCAAGGATCAGCTTTTAGCGTTAAACCTGTCGAAGGTAAAAAAATCCATTCTGACATCAGCGGAGCTAAGTTTGTCAGGGCGAAAATGACGTGCTTCAAGTTTGGCGAAGTCATAGCCAAAGGCGCGGATTTTTCTTCCGCGATCTTGTATAACCTAACGATATATGGCGGTGATTTTTCCAAATCTAACTTTGGCGTGGCCAAGCTGAGTGGATCAACCATACGGAACGCTGATTTTTCCGATTGCCGGTTCGAGGGAGCGGATCTTTCCTCGTCTGTTTTTATAGATTCTAATTTATTCAAAGCCAATCTTACGGCGGCTAATCTCCATGACTCCAATTTTATCGGCGTAAATTTTACCGAAACTAATCTTGAAGGAGCCGATTTCAGCGGAGCTCAATTCGAAGATTGTTATTACTTTGACGCAAGCGGAAAAAAGAGCGAGGCCACGGAAAATTGGCTGAGATCGAAAGGGGCTGTGGTTTCTCCGCAAGGATATGAAATACCGGATCCATCCGGAACTCACGGAAACAAACACTCGCGAGGTCCTGCCTATATGAATTACGATATGAGATAAGGCCGGATCTTACGCAAAACAGGGTGGGTAGTTGGTTTTCATCGGGGTTGGAGCGATGTTCTTCCCATAGATACGGTCTGTTCCTCCCCCTAAGAAGGGGGAGGAACTCCATCGTGATTGCTGAAAGAGAGATACTTTACCCGCCAGTTTTGCGTAAGAGCCATTTTTACGCAATAGCCTTCCGGTTTTTATCCCCCGCCATAGCTTTGCACTAGGCTTCCGGAAATCAGATACCAGCCGTCCACCAGCACGAAGAACACGATTTTGAACGGCATGGACACGACCGAAGGCGGCATCATCATCATGCCCATGGACATGAGTATCGAAGCGATAACCATGTCGATTATCAGAAACGGCAGGAATAGCAGGAATCCTATCTCGAAAGCGCGGCGCAGTTCCGAAATCATAAAAGCAGGTATCAGCACGCGCAGCGAAACTTCGTCGGAAGCCGATTCGGTGGCGGCAGCTTTCGTTTCCGGCGGCTTGGCCTCGGTTTTTTTGGCTGCGGCTTGGTTCTTCTTGCCTTGAGGCGCGGACTGTTCCGGAGCGGCTTCGGCCTTTTGAGCCTTTATGGTCTCCGCCGTCTTGGCCATATCCGCGAACAGGGCGATGTCTTTTTCCCGCGTGTGGCGCATCATAAAATCGTGGAAAGGATCTATCGTGCGCCCGAACGAGGTTTCCTCGTCTATCTCTCCGTTCATCAAGGGGCGGATTCCTTCCTCCCACGCCTTTTCGAAGGTGGGCTGCATGACGAACATGGTCAGGAATAAAGCCAAACTTATCAGGACGATGTTGGGAGGGGTTTGCTGGACGCCTATCGCGCTGCGGAGGAAAGACAAAACGACCACGATGCGGGTGAAGCTGGTGATCATCACCAGTATCGACGGCGCAAGCCCCAGCACGGTTATCAGCAGCATAAGCTGCACCAGGCGCGCCGTGGTGGTGGGACCTTGGCCGAGGTCTATGTTGACGCTTTGCGCCCATGCGGCGACCGGCATAAAGACGGCCAGAGCGGACAAAGCCGCAATCCACCCCCAGCGCGAGCGCATGAAACGATACATTCTTTAGACCTCTTAAGTATTCAGGTTTTGCGCCGCCGTCTCCGGCGGATTGCTAGTCGGGAAACGCTTTAGAACCGGTGGCCTCGGAAGAAGCGGCCTGAGATGATGCTATTACCACGTCGGAGTTGATGCCCAACAGCAAAAGATGCTCCCTGCCGTCGCAGCGCACCATGACCAGCCTTCGCCGCGCGTCCAATGGCAACGTTTCCGTCACGCGGATGCGACGGACGCCGGATGCCGTCGCGCCGCCCCATCCTCGCGCCGCCAGCCAACGCAAGCCGAAAGCCATTCCTCCCAGCAGGAGCGATACGGCGACGGTCGCCAGAACGAATCTCGTCCACGATACCCCGTCGGCGATGACGGCGGGATCAGCCATTGCCACTCCCCTGCGCCGACGACGTGACGGAAGCAGTCTCGACGGAATCCTGCATGGCGCGCAATTCGGCTTCGTAATCGGACAGCATTTCTATGAGAGAGGAAAGCTCCAGCAGATACTGTTCCTGAGCGTCCCTTGGGGCGGCCTGAACCGCTTGGCACAGGGAATAGACGCGCTGCTCGATGCCAGACATGTTCGCCATGCAGCCGGAACGCAGATCCTCTTGCGCCTCGAAAAAGAACTCCCTCAGACTTTGCAATTCGTCCGTTATGGCGGCAGGCGAGGAAAGGATAGGGGCTGTTGGCATGGTTGCTCCGGCAGGGTTGATGGTTCAGTGGCGGCGATTCGCTCCGCGTAACGCTGCGGCGTTGGCAGCGTACACTCTGGCGAGGATTTCCGCCACCGCGACTATGGCTTCGGAAGGAATGGGGGTGTCGAGTTCAAGTTTGGCCAGTATTTCCGCCAGATCAGCGTCTTCGCGCACGCGCACGCCTCGCGAAAAGGCTAAATCCAGAATGCGCGCCGCCACCTCTCCGCGGCCTGCGGCCACTATGTGCGCGGGGGCGAATGGGCGGCGGCCGTCGCCCTTGATTGCCACGGCTACCTGCGGGCGCGTTTGCTCCGTGTTGCCCGAATCGGGCGGTTCGGTGTATGATACGCTGCTTGGTTCCTCGTTTTCCGCCATATGGTTTCCGCCTCGCGCCTTTCGACCGTCAGAACCTGTTTGCGATCTCAAGACTAGTACCGGACTTTCGGTTTTTCCACGGAGTTTTCGCGATGTCTTTTCTTTCCACCGGCCTTTTCGGCCTGATGAAGGACAAGATGGCCTACTTGGGGCAGCGTCAAGCCGTGCTTGCCCAAAACGTGGCCAACGCGGACACGCCCGGGTACAAGGCGATGGATCTGGCTCCGTTTACCTTCGGCGACGCGCTGAAACGGGCTGGTTCCTCCGGAACGATGAGCGTCACGGACGCCCGCCACATAATTCCCGCCTCCATGGCCGGGGTGAACTCCTCTTCCCGCAAGATGGGAAGTTTCGAGGTTCTGCCCTCCGGCAACGAGGTGGATTTGGAACAGCAGGCGATGGAAGTTTCCAAAACCGCCATAGATTATCAAACCATCCTTGCCATCTATCACAAGGTTACCATGATGTTCCGCACGGCTCTAGGCAAATAGGCTGAAAAATGGCGTCCTCTGATCTCTCAAGCGTGTTTCAGATCGCCGGCTCCGGCATGAGGGCGCAGGGAACCCGCATGCGGGTTGTCGCCCAAAACATCGCCAACGCCGCCACCACGCCGTCCACGCCGCAGGAAAAGCCCTATCAGCGGCAGGTCGTGGCTTTCAAGAACGAGTTCGATCGCGCCTTGGGCGCATATGTCGTCAAGGTTTCGGACGTCAAGCGCGACAACGCCCCGTTCGTGCGCAAGTACGATCCATCCCATCCGGCGGCCGACGAGCAGGGATATGTGATGACCCCCAACGTCAAGCCGATAATGGAAAGCATGGACATGCGCGAAGCGCAACGCGCCTTCGAAGCGAATATCGGCGTAATAGAAGCGGCCAGATCGATGTTGTTAAGGACGGTTGATCTGTTGAGGGGCTAGCGGTTTTTTAGGATTTCGGAGGGATAAGCCATGATAACCAATTCGGCCAGCGCCATAGCGGCCTATCAGCGATCGGTGGAAAACGCCATCGGCGGGGAGGTAGGCGGCAAGAAAAAGGCCGGTATCGCCGAGGCCGAGGGAACGGGCGATTTCGGCAGCGTTCTTAAGACGTTCGTGGGCGACACGGTGGCCAGCGTGAAAACCGCCGAAAAAGCCGCCGCCGCCGGAGCCGCCGGAAAGGCCAACCTCCAAGAAGTCGTTTTGGCGGTAAGCCAAGCCGAAGTTATGATGCAAACTGTATCTTCCATCCGCGATAAAGTAATCTCCGCCTATCAGGACATAATCAGGATGCCGATATAAACATGTTGGGTATTTGGGGGTATGTTTAAGGGTTCTTACGAAAAACGGGCGGGAAAAAGAGCCGCGAGCCGCCACCCTTTGGTTTGGACAGCGTTAACGCTGTCGGGCGGCGAAGCAATCCAGACCTTATGGAGCAACTGCTCTGGATTGCTTCGCAGCCAAGGGGCGGCTCGCAATGACGGTACTTGCTGGAAGGCAGTACCCACCCGTTTTGCGTAAGAGCCCCTCATTTATTGATTGTGCTAAGCTACGATTTGGGGGTATCATCCCTAGTGTCGGTCGAATCTGGACACCACCGCGAGTTGTGCTGATGTTGTGGCATGGCGGGCGTGTTTGCCGCCAATGAATGGCGTTTTAAGATCGACATGGTTTTCCGCCGATGATTTGCTGATGATTAGGCGGTTGTTTTTACAACGAATTTGCCGTTTCTGGCGCAGCCGAGGAAGTTGAAGATACCCTCTGGTTTGCGACGATGCGGCGGGAGAGCTAGATGACTAAGCGTATGCTTGTGGATGCTTCGCATCCAGAGGAAACTCGTGTTGCAATAGTAGAAAGTTACCGCGATACCGTAAAATTACAGGATCTCGACTCCGGACTTGCCAGCAAGCCGGTGTTGCGCGGGAACATCTATCTGGCCAAAGTGGTAAGGATCGAGCCTGCTCTTCAGGCGGCGTTCGTCGACTACGGCGGCAATCGCCACGGTTTCTTGCCATTTTCGGAGATCCATCCCGACTATTATTTCCGCACATCTTCGGGCGAAAGAGAGCAAGAACAGGAACAAATTCAAGAACAGGAGCAACAGCAGGCGGGGCAGCCCGCCGATATGGCTCCACATTTTGAAGCTTTTCAGCCGGAGCTTCCCCCCGAACCCGAATCCCAGCCTCAAGCCCAGTTCCAAGAAGAACCGCCGCTTTTGGCCGAAGAAACGCCCTATGGCGGCTTTGCCGCCGAATCCCGTCCTGATTTTTCCTCCGCGCCGGAGATTGTCTCGACGACCGAGGCTTATTCTTCTCCGATAGAATCCCGGCCGGCAGACTTTTCTTCTTCCTTGCCTTCTTCGACTTCGCCGTTGCCGTTGTCCGGCATGGAGGATAACGCTTCGGCTGAGCATGACGTCGGATTGATAACCAATTTCGGACACAGCGTCGATCCCATGCCGCCAGTCTATCCGGCGGAAGGTGCCGGAGCCGAGTTCGTCCCCCAGATGGAAACCTCCGTCGAAAGCGTTGGGGGAGATCCTTCCTCGGAGCGCGTCATCCGCCAGCCGCGCCAGCGTTATAAGATTCAAGACGTGTTGAAGCGCGGCCAGATTATGCTGGTGCAGGTGGTGAAGGAGGAGCGCGGCAACAAAGGCGCGGCTCTTACCTCATTCCTGTCCTTGGCGGGACGCTATTGCGTCCTGATGCCGAACACCGACCACGGCGGCGGAGTGTCGCGCAAGATAACCAGCCATCAAGATCGCCGCCGCATGAAGGACGTGTTGGATCAGTTGCAGGTTCCCGAGGGCATGGCGGTCATTCTCCGCACCGCCGGAATGGAGCAGCAGCCTCCGGACATCCAGCGCGATCTCGAATACTTGATGCGGTTGTGGGACAACATCAGGGAACAGACGCTGCAATCCACCGCGCCGACGCTGATATACGAGGAAGCCAATCTCATCAAGCGGGCGGTTCGCGATCTGTATTCGCAAGACATCGCGGAGATATTGGTTTCCGGAACCGAAGGATACGAGCGGGCGCGCGATTTCATGCGAACGATCATGCCCGACGACGTGGAAAAGATCCGCCTTTATCAGGATCCCATTCCGCTGTTTTTCCGCTATCAGGTTGAGACTCAGATCGACACCCTGCACAGCCCGATAGCCCAGTTGCGTTCGGGCGGGTATCTGGTCATAAACCCGACCGAGGCATTGGTTTCCATCGACGTTAACTCAGGCCGTTCGACTAGGGAAAGGCACATCGAGGAAACCGCCCTTAAAACCAACCTTGAAGCCGCCGACGAGGTGGCCAGACAGCTGCGTTTGCGGGATCTCGCCGGATTGGTGGTCATCGATTTCATCGACATGGAAGACAACCGCAACAACATGGCGGTCGAGCGGCGGCTGAAGGAGGCGATGAAGAACGATCGCGCCCGCTTGCAAATAGGCCGCATTTCTCCCTTCGGCTTGATGGAGCTTTCGCGGCAACGCTTGCGCCCCAGCTTGCTGGAAACCAATTTCGAAAAATGCCCGCATTGTTCAGGCATCGGCCATGTGCGATCGGTGGATTCCGCCGCGCTGTCCATCTTGAGGGCTATCGAGGAGGAGGGGATTCGCCAGCGTTCCGCCGAATTGGTGCTGCATGTTCCGACCAAGGTCGCCCTTTATATTCTCAACCAAAAGCGCAACGCGCTGGGGATGATAGAGCAGCGTTACGACATGCACGTCCTGTTGCACAGCGACGACACGCTGGTTCCGCCCGATTACCGCATCGAGCGTTCGCGCAATTACTCCCAGCCCCGGCACTCCGGCGGCCCCGCCGTCAACGCCGACAAGGTGTTCGCCGAGGCCGAAAGCGAGATTCCCGCGTTTGTGCCAAAAATCGTCCGCGATGACGGTGAACAACCAGTGGCTGGAAGCGTCGAGGGGAATTACGCTTCCTCGGAATCCGCCGAAAGCGAAGGCGGCAACGGCGGACGCGGAAGCCGCAACAGACGCGGAGGCAGATACGGCAGAGGCGGGCGAGATCGCCGTCCTCCGCGTTCACCTTACGACAAACAGCAGGCGTCTACGGAATCTGGCGCGGCCAACGACGTTTCCGAACAGCCGCCGCAACAAATTGCCGAAGGGGGCGTTCCGGCCCCGCAAGCCGAGGAAGGCGATTGGCAACAACGTCGTCGCCGTGGCCGCAGAGGCGGCCGCCGCCGCAACGGCGGAGAGGATCAAGCCAATGGTCAGCGTTTTTCACGCAACGGAGGCGGTTCGCAGCAACGGGTGGCGACGGCGGACGAAGTTCCTCCGCCTATGGCCGCCGCCGCTTTCGCGCCTTTTGAAATAGACACCACCCCGCGCCCGCCGCGTGAAGATCCACCGCGCCGCGAACCATCGCCGCACGAGATCGTCAATCCCTCGCCGGAAAAGCCCAAGGGCGGTTGGTGGCACAGACTGACCGGCGGCAGCGAGTAGGCCTGGTTGTGCGATAGCGGTCGCTGAGCTTGTCGAAGCGGCCGCGAGGGAACGGCTAAGTTTCAGATTCATGGACAGAAGATGCGGCCTTGATTCCTCTCCCAGAGGGAGAGGTGGGATTGCTGAACCTTGGTCGCATAAGTTCCCTTCGACAGCCGTTCGACAGGCTCACGGTGGCATCTCAGGGAACGCGGAGTTCCGGATTCATGGACAACGGCTTTTCGTTCCATGCTTTTATTTCCCAGCCGGAAACAGCGGGGATAAGGAAACATACGCAGCCGGTTCCCACTTTGCTCTGCGTGTCCGGCGGCGATTTAGTTATCAGCGAATAAATCATTCGTAAAATTCCGTTGCTGGTCACGGCGATCAGGTTTTCGCCGTCGGCGGCGGAAAGTTTCCGCCGCTTCTCGGCCAAAAAATCCTCCAGCCTGCCGACAAGCTCCGCGCGCGAGGGCGACCATTGCGCGGATTCAGGCCACTGCCCGCTTTTTTCCCAGCCCTCTATTTCCGTCGCGCCGAATTTTTGGGCGATGCTCGCGCTGTCCAATCCTTCCCACAGGCCGTAGTCTATTTCCTTAAGACGGTCGTCCCTAATGACGGCGGGAATTCCAAGCCTTGCCGCTATTTTTTCGGCAAAGACTCTGGTGCGAAGCAAAGGACCCGCGCTTATCTCCGTCGGTTTTCCTGCAATACGCGACAAATGTTCTCCCGCCGCCGCCGCCTGTTCTAACCCCTTGGCGGTCAACGGCATGTCGGTTCTGCCGCCGACCATCACCGGATTTTGATGGGATTCAAAGGTATTGCCGTGGCGTATCAGTGTCAGCATTCCTGCACCTCCAGCCCATCCCCCACCTGACGCAGCGAGGTCTTGATCTCGTCGGAAAGTTTCCACGCGCCGGACAAGTCCATCTCCGCCGTTTCCTCGTCCAGATCCAAAAGCAGCGACACTTTTTCCCGCCCAGCCGGAGCCTTGGAGAGAATGGTTTTTACCTCCATCGCGTTTTCAGGCGTGTACAGCGTAACCCTTACACCTCTTGAATTACGCGCCGCCAATTCCTTCAGCGGCTCGATACTGCGGGCTATGAAACGCAAATCTCCGCCGCCGTCGGATTTGCCGTCGGACGGAGTTTGCGCGTCGGCTTCGATGAACACGGCTTTTCCCGCCTCTAGAATGTCGCGTTTGGCCGCCAATAATTCCGAGAAGACGGTTATCTCGAACGCCCCGCCTGTATCCGAGAGTTGCACGAAGGCGAAGCGATTTCCGGATTTCGATGTGCGCTCTTGCTTGGCGGTTACGATGCCAGCGAGCTTGCAGCGCGTGGGGCCCAATGCCCGCAGCTTTCCTCCGGCCTGCGCCGCTTGCGTTACCCCCAT
Organism: Alphaproteobacteria bacterium; assembly: GCA_041908065.1. GTDB lineage: Bacteria > Pseudomonadota > Alphaproteobacteria > UBA9219 > UBA9219 > JAYRGC01. The sequence goes on from JAYRGC010000052.1 coordinate 27,697, forward strand.
GCGATCCAAGACCGCCGAATAGGCGTCAAGGGGATGGGCGGAGAGATAAAATCCCAGAGATTGGAATTCGTGGCGCAGGCGCGTCAAGTCGTCCCATGCTTTGGCGGCGGGCAGAGGCGGTTTGGAGGCTTCTCCGCCGGACGCTCCGCCGAACATGTTGGTTTGCCCGCTGGCGCGTTCGTCGGACATGGCGTGGCTGTGTCGCAGCAAAAGATCTATCGAAGCCAGAACTTGGGCGCGGTTGCGGTTAAGCGAATCGAACGCTCCGGAAAAAGCCAGACCTTCCATTTGTTTACGGTTGATGACGCGAGAATCCACCCGTCCCGCCATGTCGAACAGACAGGAGAATTTCCCCCCGTTGTCTCTCTCTGCCGCCAGCGAACGCATGGCCTCCATGCCAACGCCCTTGATGGCGGCCAAGGCGTAACGGATGGCGCGTTTGCCATCGGCGCGGCGTTCCGGAGTGAACAGGGGGCGCGAGGCGTTCACGTCGGGCGGCAACAGCGCGATGCCGTGCCGCGCCAATTCCTGCCGGAACACGTTCAGCTTGTCGGTGTCGCTTAATTCAAAATTCATCGCCGCCGCGAAAAACTCGACCGGATGGTTGGCCTTCAGCCACGCGGTTTGATAGGCGATAAGGGCATAGGCGGCGGCATGGGATTTGTTGAAACCGTATCCGGCGAATTTGTCGATCTGATCGAATATAAGGCTGGCTTGCGATTCGGATATGCCGTTTTTACCCGCGCCCGCGACGAATGTGGCGCGTTGCGCCGCCATTTCCTCGGGCTTTTTCTTGCCCATGGCGCGGCGCAGCAGATCCGCTCCGCCGAGGCTGTATCCGGCCAGTATTTGCGCCGCCTGCATGACCTGTTCCTGATATATCAGGATGCCGAAAGTGTCATTGAGTATCGGTTCCAAAAGCGGATGCAGGTACTCGACTTTCTCCTCGCCGTTCTTGCATTTGATGTATTGGGGGATGTTGTCCATCGGCCCCGGGCGGTACAACGCCACTAACGCGATGATGTCCTCGAAGCGGTTGGGGCGCATTTTCCGCAGCACGTCGCGCATTCCCTGACTTTCCAACTGGAAGACTCCGGTGGTGTCGCCGCGAGAAAGCATGGCGAAGGTTTTTTCGTCGTCGAGAGGGATATCGATAAGCCGCAATTTTTCGCCCCGCGCCTCCAACAAATCCTCGGCGTGTTGCAGAACGTCCAGCGTTTTAAGTCCTAGGAAGTCGAACTTCACCAGTCCGGCGGTCTCCACCGTTTTCATGTTGAACTGGGTGGCCGGAAGCGCGGCGTCGGGATCCCGATAAAGAGGAACCAGCTCGACCAAAGGCCTGTCGCCTATCACCACTCCCGCCGCGTGGGTGGAGGCGTTGCGGTAAAGCCCTTCCAGCTTCATCGCCACGTCCATCAATTGCGCCACCGTGGGATCGTCGTCGCGCATCTGTTGCAACTGCGGCTCGCCGTCTATGGCTTGCCCCAGCGTGACCGGATTGGCGGGATTGCTGGGAACCAGCTTGCAAATCTTGTCCACCTGCCCGTAGGGCATTCCCAACACGCGCCCCACGTCGCGCAAGGCGGCGCGGGCTTGCAGCTTGCCGAAGGTGATGATTTGCGCCACGCGATCAGAGCCGTATCGGGATTGGACATAGCGGATCACCTCGTCGCGCCGCTCTTGGCAGAAATCGACGTCGAAGTCCGGCATGGAAACGCGCTCGGGGTTCAGAAAACGCTCGAACAGCAAGCCGAAGCGCAAGGGGTCCAGATCGGTTATCATCATCGCCCACGCGACCACCGATCCCGCGCCGGAGCCGCGTCCCGGGCCTACGGGGATGCGATTGGCTTTCGACCACTTGATAAAGTCGGAAACGATAAGGAAATATCCGGCAAAACCCATTTTGATTATTACGTCCAACTCGAAGTTCAGGCGTTCGAAGTAGGGCGAGTTTTCCCTGTCGGCTGAGGCTATTGTTTCAAGCCTAGCCTTCAATCCCTCCAACGCTTGTTCGCGCAGTTCATCTATTTCGCTTCGCCCCGAGGCCGTGGGGAATGGTGGTAAAATGGGATTGCGCGGGCGCGGCATGAAGGCGCAACGCTTGGCTATAGCCAGAGTGTTGTCGCAGGCTTCCGGCAGATCGGCGAACAACGCCCGCATCTCAGCCGCCGACTTAAAGCGGTGATCGGGCGTCAAGCGGCGGCGGTTTTGTTCCGCCACCACGGTTTTTTCGGCGATGCACAACAGCGCGTCGTGCGCTTCGTACATGTCCTCCTCGCCGAAATAGACGTCGTTGGTCGCCACGAGCGGCAGATCGTAGCCATAGGCCATTTCTATCAGCGCATCTTCTATCTTTGCTTCGGCTTGCCCGACGGCTCCGCCGTGATGGCGGGAAATTTCGACGTAAAGGCGGGAGGGAAACATTTCCTTGAACGCCAGCATCGCGGCGTTGGCGGCTTTGGTTTGGCCTTCCGACAATAGCCTTCCGACCAGCCCGTTCGCTCCGCCGGACAGAACGATCAGGCCATCGGAATGCTCCGCCAGTTCCTCCGTGGTCACGCAAATGTCCGGCCTGTCGGCGGCCATATAGGATCGGGTGACGAGAAAGCAAAGGTTGCGGTATCCGGCTTCGTTTTGCGCCAACAGCACTATTTTATCCGGCGCGCCGCTTCGCAGTCCTTGCGGAGCGTCGGCAGCGGCAGGACGCATTACCGCCAACTGGCAGCCGATGATGGGCTGGATTCCCGCCCCCGCCGCAGCCATGGAAAACTCGAGCGCGCCGAACAGATTGCCGCTGTCGGTCAGCGCGACGGCGGGCATTTCGTGCTGAAGGCAGAGCTTGATAAGATCCTTGCGCTTGCCCTTGCCCTTTTCTTCGACCACGCGAATCCCGCCTTCGGCCAGCGAATAGGCCGAATGCACGCGCAGGTGTATGAATGAGGATTCATGAGGCATAAAGCTCATTTATCACGGCCAAGGCGGGGATGTTACCAAAAAATCTTGGCTCTTACGCAAAGCGGGTGGATATTACCTTCCGAAAAGAGCCGTCATTGCAAGTTACAGCCAAAGGCCGCCAAGGGGCGGCTCGCAATGACGGCAGTTATGGAAGATGTCTAGTATCTTTATGCCAACTCTTTGAGCGTTCATAGGCTTTCAGAACGCCGAAGCTATTCCGGAAACATAGGCTATGACGCGGATCAGCCATTCGGGCTGGAATGGAGAAAAAGCGAACAGCGCGGCATAGGAAACGACTATGGCGGCAACCATGGAGTATCCGGTCTTTCCGGCGCGTTGCCTCGCTCCTATCCTCGCGTTGGGATAGCGGCGTTTCAACGTCCATCGCACCGAGCGGTTCAAACCCATCCAGCCTAAGGCCGCCATCGCGAAAGGCAGAGCCAGATCCGCCGCCATGGTCAGCGGCCAAGGCCATTCGTGGGTGGTTTTCCAATGCAGCGGCGTGGCGAACAGTCCGGCAGAGATGGCGGCCGCCAAAGTCGCTAGGGCGAAGGCGGTTATTGTTCGCGTTCGCAGAGTGAGCTTTTGCACCGACTTTCGTATATTTCCGATTATCTCGGCAATAACCTCGCGCGACATTCCTACCGGATAAAGGCGATGAAAATCGTCCAAGGGAGACGCGCTGGAAAGGCATGTTTCCAAGGCGTCGCGGATAGCCCTTACCCCCATCGATTTGTCGAGGGTTTCCCCCGTTCCCGCAGCCTGTCGGAGTTCTTCCCGCCAAGGCTTCAAGGCCTCGTCGAGGAACGGAGGAACTCCGAACAAGACGCAGCGTTTGCCGAAGGCCGAGACGGTCAAAGGCCGTTCGGCTATCCGCAATTTGATGTCGGCATAGGGAAACGAGGCGACAAGACCGATTAGAGACTTGTCCACCCCCGGGATTGCCAGATCCGGCAACGACATTTCGATGTCGGCGTGTCCTTTGGCTATTTTGGCGGTTCCTAAGCGATCCATGGCTTTCAACACGCCGCTGGGGATATTCACTCCGGTGGACAGCTTAAAGTCTATCTCGGCGTTGCAGGTAAGGGTGATTTCCTGAGTTATGGTTCCGGTTCCGCTGCATTGCGGACAGGGAGTGCCGCCGTTGCCTTGGCAGGTGGGACAGATCAAATAGCCCGAGGATTGGCAATAGCGGCAGATGGCGAATCTGGTTCCGCGACAGGTGGGGCATTGCTGGGAGGGATTTACTGGATCCTCGCCGCGCCCAAAGCAGTTATAGCAGCTTTCCCGCCCCTGCCCTTGGCAATGCGAGCAGACAACCTGCTTTTTCCCCAAGCACTGGTGGCAGGTCAAGCGGCGGTTGCCTCGGCAATCGACGCAGGTTTCGCAGGCGGCCATGGTTATCGTGGCCTTGGGTATCACCACCAATGCCCCGTCCAAACCCCAGCAATGCCCGGGTGCGGAGTGTATCTCCTTGAATACCCCTTTCAGCCATTCGTCGGAGTTGGCAAGCCCGTTGCGGATGTTATCCGCCTCGGTATTCAGCGCGGCTGAGGTCGGCATGGATATGACGCCCTTGCCCTTAGGCCTTCCGGCGTAGGACTTGGATTTGACGTCGACCTTGGGTTTCAGGCGGATGCTGGCGTTAAGGGAATAAGAAGCCTCGTTGCGATCGACCAGTTGTATGGATTCCGGATCCATGCCGTTTCCAAGCGCGACCGCCCGCAAGCGTTCCAGTGTCCGCTCGGTGAGGGAAGGGGTGTTTGACCGCTGGTTCTGCACTTCTCTTCGCCTTAGTTGTTGTCTAAAGTCACGGCAATTGCGGTTCTTGCTACCTTCCCCAAACGGCCCTCATTGCGAGCGGCCTTCTTCAGGCTGCGAAGCAATCCTGTGCCGCCGCGCCATGACTCTGGATTGCTTCGCCGCAAAGTGGCGGCTCGAAATGACGGCCGTTTTTTAGGGAGGCAGTACCCACCCGTTTTTGGCAAGAGCCTCTAATAATCCATCCGAATATCGATATAGGCGTTGCGGCGCAAGTCGCGCATAAGACGGCGCGCCAAAAGCTCAAGGCGTTCCGCGCCTATGGCCGAGGTGAGCGCGTCGCGATCGATTCCGTCCCTTGTCTTGCGATCGCAGGCGAATACCAGCAATGCGCCGCGATCCGTTAAAATTGCTTCTCCGGCGCGGCCTTTGGCCACGTCGCGGATGTTTTCGGATATCCACGGCGGGACATCCTTGGATTCCACTTCTTCCGGTTCTTGGGCTTGCCAAGCCGACATCTCTCCGCCCAGCTTTCCGTCGAGCGAGGCGCATCCCGAGACGCTTTTCCGCAAAGTTTCCGCTTGGGAGAGGATTTTCTCCCGCTCCATCGCATCGGCAAACGGGGCGAAAGCCTGCCTTAGAACGAACATCTCCTCTCCGCTGCCGGAGGGAGCGGCTACGGTGCGTTTTTCCCTTACGCCGAGAATGTAAAACCCTCCGGTCGAACGGATGGGCGACGACATTTGCCCGACCTCTAGCGGCAGAAGCTCTTTGTCCAAATCAGCGGATAATTGCCCCGCTTGTATCCACCCGATGTCGCCGCCGTTGGCAGCCGCCGAGCTTTGGGAAAACTGTCTGGCCACAGCCCCGAACGGCGCGCCCTCGCGGATTTTTTGCGCCAGATTTTCCACCAGCGATCTGACGCGGTCCTCGTCGGAGGGGGAGTCCACGGCCAGATAGATTTCGCTAACCAGATATTCCTGCTTTCCGGCGTTAGCTTTGATGCGCTCTATCGCCGCGTCGATTTCGTCTTCGCCGATCTCGACGCGAGGACGCAAAGCGCGTTGCACGACCTTGCTCCACGCTATTCCCGAGCGCATCTGATCTTCCATGGTTTGGGCGGGGATTCCGTTGGCGGCCAGCAATTTTCTCATGTCGCCGCCCGGGATGCGGTTTTCCTCGGCCAAACGCGACATGGCGGAATCTATCTCGGTTTGGGAGGCGGTTATCTCAAGCCGCTTGGCTTCCTGCAACTGGAGCTTTTCGTCCATCAATCCGCGCAATACCTGCGGCAAAAGCTGGCGTTCGACCTCGGGGGAGTTCTTCATGCCGGAAGAAAGGATTATCAGCGATATTCTGGCGCGGATGTCGGAGGTGGATATTATGTCGTCGTTCACCACGGCGGCTATGCGTTCCCCCATTATGGCGCTCGTCGGCGCGAAAGCTGGGGGGGCGGAGGCCTTGGCCTCGGGAGATGCCGACCCCATGGAGGGAAGATCCGACACCCTCTGCGCGAAAGCCTCGGACGCGCACAGCGCGAGCAAGCAAACGGCGGCAAGCAATGGCGATAGGCGCGAAGGCGTGATCATGGCGGACAGGAAAACTCCGGTGGAACATAAAACCGATTTAAGGCTAACATAAGCCGTTGAAAATGGCACGGGGGAAACGCATAGAGGCGGCGAAGCGATGAGCGGGATTTACAGCATTACGCCTTTCACCATGTTGGACTATCCGAACGAGACGGCCTGCATCGTCTGGTTTTCGGGGTGCAATCTGCGTTGCCCTTATTGCCACAATCCAGAAATAGTCTTTTGCCGAGGCGACGGCGAAGGCGGCGGGGAAAAAAAGCTGTTCGATTTTCTGGAAAAACGGCGCGGTTTGTTGGGCGGCGTGGTGTTGTCGGGCGGGGAGGCCACCACGCACAAGGGGTTGGCGGCGTTGGCGCGGCGCGTGCGTTCGATGGGGTTCAAGGTCAAGCTGGACACCAACGGCTCTCGTCCGCAGGCGTTGGCCGAGCTTTTCGCCGAGGGTCTGCCCGACTATGCGGCGGTGGACTACAAGGCGAATCCCGCCGGCGCGGACATCGTTACCGGAGTCGACGGGGAAAAATACCTCGCGGCGTTGGAGGAAAGCCTGAAGATGCTGATATCCCGCGCCGCCTCGGGGGCGATGGGTTTGGAGGTGAGGACTACGTTCCATCCCGACTTGATGGACGAGGAGGGGATCAACGAGATAATCCGCCATCTCGAAAAATTGGATTATCGCGGAACCTATTACCTTCAACAGGTGTTTTCTTACGGCGGCAATACGCTGGGAAATATCCGGAGACCGGAACGCGAGATAGAAGCCGGACTTTTAATCGCGCCTAAGAACTTTCATGTTTCGGTAAGAAACGCGGCGCGAACTGCGGCCGATTCTTCTCTCAGCCGTATTTCATAGCCTATGGCCAAAGGCTGTCATTGCGAGCCGCCCCTTGGGTTTGAGCGTCATTGCGAGCCGCCCCTTGGCGGCGAAGCAATCCAGTGCCGTTGCTCCATAAGGTCTGGATTGCTTCGCCGCCAGGGGGCGGCTCGCAATGACAGTGCTTGCCGTTGCGTTTGGATGTAAAAATACCCACCAGTTTTGCGTAAGAGCCTTATATATATCCGTTTTCAGCGACCGGAATGCGCCATCGCCAATCCCTCGCGCAAGCCGTGGGCGGAGAATATGACCCCATGCGCGGGAGAGATGGCGAATACAAGCTCTCCCATCGCGGCGGCGGCGGTTCCGATCATATCGGCGCGGCGGCGTATTTTTCCGCCCATGCGGGAAAAAGCCGCCGCGTCCATGACGCTTATTTTCTTCAGGTCGGCGATTATTCCGGCGCGGGATCTGCGATAGCCGTGCATGGCGTCTTTTTCGCGTTTGACGTCGCCAAGTCGCATGGACACTCGCGCCATAGCACGCCAACTGCCGCCTATAGCGTAAAGGTGGGGCGCGTCTTTCAGCCACTTCAGGCGTTTCAGGCGTTTTTTGACCATCGCCGCCGCCGTCGCTTCGTCGCCGCCGCTGTCGGCCATCAGGGTTAGGACTCCAAAGGGGAGCGAGGCGGTTTCGCAGATTTTTCCTCGCCTTATCCGCACCAGATCCATGCTGCCGCCGCCCATGTCGGCCATTACTCCGTCGGCGGCGGGATAGTCGCCTAATATCGCCATGGCGGCCAACTTAGCCTCGTATCGGCCGGAAATGATCGTTATGGGATGCCCCAGAGCGATTTCGGCTTGGCTATGAAATTTTTTTCCGGCGGGAGTGCGGCGAACCGCTCTTAAGGCTGCTGTGGCTACGGCTATGACGCGCGGGGAACCGCCTGACGCTATGGCAAGGCGGAATGAACGCAGCGTTCGCAGGGCGAGCATGGCTCCCTTTGGATTAAGGCGGGGAGAGGCGGCGGACATTCCTTCGGCCAAACGGCATATTTCTTTGCGCTCCGCAACCGCCAGCATCTTGCCGCGCTCATGGCGGTATATGGACAGCCGCACGCTGTTGGAGCCTATGTCCACCACGGCCAACGAGTCTTTTACCGATTTGCGCTTGCGCGACGTTTTGATCATTCTACGCGACTGGTTTTAATTGGTTGAACGGAAGATTTTAATGGTATGTTTCTTTTGATAAGTCAATCAGTTGTCGAGTGTTTACTTTGAAAGAGGGGAAAATCCCGTCTTCGTTTTGTATGAACGATAATGGCATTGGGGAACAGTGGATGAGAAAAACCGGAAATTTGATGGTGGCGGTTTCGACGCCATCAAAATAACTTCTCAAAAATAGCCATTGCCTTGTTCTTAAACAACATAAATGTTCGGACATTTTCAGTTTAAGCCGCTTGGCGTTCCCGTTCCAACTCGTCCAATTGAACATAGGCATC
>JAYRGC010000053.1:0-26304 GCA_041908065.1 Alphaproteobacteria bacterium
CGCCCCTTGGCGGTGAAGCAATCCAGAGTCATGGAGCAACGGCACGGGATTGCTTCACCGCCAAGGGGCGGCTCGCAATGACGGCTCTTTATTCCCACCTGTTTTGCGTAAGAGCCAAATTGCTTTTGTCGTCATTGCGCCGATCGGATACAAATAATAAGCTGTCCCGACGGCGTGTTCCGTCAGGCGGAGTATGGGAAAAAAGGCATGTTGAAACGCTTTCTGCCCAAAAGCCTTTTCGGGCGAACCTTGCTGATCATCGTCACGCCGACCATTCTCGCCCTGTGCGTGGCGACTTTCGTCTTTTTTGACCGCCATTGGCATACCGTCACCAACCGCATGGCGCATGCGGTGGCGGGCGACGTGGCCTTGGTGGTGGAGATGATGCGCCGCTCTTCGTCGGCTTCGGATAGGGCTGAGATAGTGCGTCTGGCCGACGTCAAGATGAGCCTTTACGTTTCCTACGCCCCAGAAGGAAGGTTGCCGCGCCCTTTATCGCGCACAAGCGGGCCTTTGCGGGATTTGCTGTATCAGGCTTTCGACGAGAAAATAACCTATCCCTATTCCATTTCCATGCGCCACGCTCCTAACACGGTAGCGGCGCAAGTCGAGACTCCGGAAGGCATATACACGATATTGTTCCCCGAACGCCGCATATACACGCCTACTACCGAGGTGTTTATCGCGTGGATGTTGGGCAGCTCCATCCTGTTGTCGCTCATCGCCATTCTGTTCATGCGGAATCAGGTTCGCCCTATTCGGCGGCTGGCCTTGGCGGCGGAGGCGATAGGCAAGGGGCAGGACGTGCCTTATTTCAAGCCCGAGGGCGCGGTCGAGGTGCGCCAAGCCGCCGCCGCGTTACTGGTCATGCGCGATCGGTTGCGCCGCCAGATAACCCAAAGGACGGCGATGTTGGCGGGGGTTTCGCACGATCTCCGCACCCCCATTACACGCATGAAGCTGCAACTGGAATTGATGCCGGATACCGAGGAAAAGCGAGAGTTCAGGGAAGACATCGCCGAGATGGAAAGCATGGTCGAGGCCTATTTGGCCTTTGCGCGCGGCGAGGAGGCGGAAGCGGCGGCTTCCGTCGATTTACCGGAATTTCTTGAAGAAGTGGCCGCGGCGGCGCGGCGGCAGAACCCCAACGTGGAATTCGATAGTGCCTCCGCTCCGGCTTGCGTTTTGACGTTGCGGCGAAACGCCATGAAGCGTTGCGTGGGAAATCTGGTCGGAAATGCCTTGCGCTATGGCAAAAAGGCCGTGATCGGATTGCGTATGCGCGAGGGGGCGGGGGGGGTCGAGATAACCGTGGACGACGATGGACCGGGGATTCCCTTGGAACGGCGGGAGGATGTTTTCCGACCGTTTCTCCGACTTGACGAATCCCGCAATCCTGTAACCGGTGGAGTGGGGTTGGGGTTGGCGATCGCCCGCGACATAGCGCGTTTCCACGGCGGCGACGTGGAACTGGATACCAGCCCCTTGGGCGGCCTTCGCGCCCGCGTGCGATTGCCCATATAGACGCTTGTTGAAGCGGCACTAAGCCGATACAATGCGCCCCGTGGCTGTTTCGTGATTGGCATTCGGGGAAAACACATGAACGTTCAAGATCTTAAAGGCAAAACCATAGGATTTTTGGCTTCCGGAGGATTGGACAGTTGCACCATAACCCACTGGTTGACGCAAAACGGCGTCAAGGTGGTTTGCTTCACCGCCGATCTGGCGCAACCGGACGAGACGGATTTCGGTTCCATCGAAAAGAGGATGCGAGCTTGCGGGGCGGTGGATTTCGTCGCTTTGCCCCTGCAAAACGAGATGGCGGAAATCGGCCTGATGGGGATACAGGCGCAGGCCTGCTACGAAAGCCGTTATTGGAACGTGACGGGGCTGGGGCGTCAGGTGACGACGGCGGGCGCGTTGCCGGAAGTCAAAAAGCGCGGCATCGGCGTTCTGGCGCACGGAGCTACCGGACGCGGCAACGATCAGGTGCGTTTCCAGTTGATCGCCAACATGCTGGAGCCGTCGATTCAGGTTTACGCCCCGTGGCGGGATCAGGCTTTTCTGGATCGCTTCGGCGGGCGCGGCCCGATGATCGAGTATTGCGAACAGCACGGCCTGCCCATTCGCCATTCCCGCGAGAAGCCGTATTCGACCGACGCCAATCTGTTGGGGCTTACCCACGAGGCCGGCAAGCTGGAATCCTTGGAGACTCCGGCCTCGCTGGTGGTTCCGGAAATGGGAGCGTGGGCTAAGGACGCGCCGGATCAGGCCGAGACTTTTTCGGTGCGGTTCGAGCGCGGCAGGCCGGTCAAGGTGAACGGCGACGCCGTAACTCCATTGCAGGCTTTTACCCAAGCTAACCGCGTGGCCGGAAAGCATGGGGTCGGCATAGGGCTGCACATGGTGGAAAATCGCTTCGTCGGAGTTAAGTCTCGCGGCGTTTACGAGCAGCCGGGGATCGAGCTTTTGGGAACCTGCTATGGGCTGTTGCTGCAACTGATACTGGATCGCCGTTCGCGGGAGCTGTTCGACAGCTTTTCCTCGTTCGTCGCCAAGCAGACCTATCAAGGATATTGGAACGATTTGGCAACGCGCATGGCTTTCAAGGCTATAGCCGAGGTGACGGCTTTGGCTACAGGAACCGTGACCGTCAGCCTGTACAAAGGCGCGGTCAACTACGTTTCGTGCGTGGACGTTCCGCATTCGTTGTTCTCCAACGACAGCTCGATGGAAAAGGAAGGATCTTTCGATCACTGCGATTCCGAGGGATTCTTGCGGGTTCTGGCCGTTCACGCCCGCGCCGTTTCGTGCGTTGGACAGACGGGGCAGGCTTCTCGAACTGGAAAGTAGCGTCAGGCCGCGTCATGTGCTAAACCACTTAGCGATTCTGGTCGATTCAATCATCCGGCTACCAGTGCGGATTCTGAGGAGAGGGCGAACATGAACATACGTATCATCGCGGTCGCGGCTTTGTTGTCTTTCACTCTTTCCGCTTGCGCCGAGGAAGCCCCGCCCCCGCCTCCGGCCATGATCACCTACGGCAGCTCGGGGCCGATAACCTTCACCACTCAGGATTTGATGGTGATCGACAAGTCGAACGCCGCCCTCAATGCCTATGCATCGCCGTTGGTGGGATGGAAGGCGCAGCCTTCTCTGCCTGATGCAATCAAGACATGGGCTTCGACCAAACTTCGCGCCGGAGGGGGCGGGGCTGGACACGCTACGCTGGTCATAAAGCGTGCCAATATTTCCAAGGAAGGCTTGTCGGTTTCCCATGAATGGGATCAGGCGTTCACTCGCCAACAGTCTTCGAAATACGTAGCCACCGCCGAGGTATCGATACAGGCTGACGGCGGCAACGGCTCCGCTGCCGTGGCCACTGCCAACGCGACTTATTACGTGACGTTGCCGGAAGATCCCACCGAGGAGGAACGCCGCGAATCCTACATTCGTCTGGTCGACGGTTTGATAAACGGCTTAGACCAAGCCGCCAGTCAGGCGATCAACCAGCACATGGGACGCTTCACCTCGTCCGGCGGCGGGTATCGCTGATACCGGTCTGAGATTCGGGTTCCCTGAGCTGCCACCGTGAGCTTCTCGAACGCCTGTCGAAGGGAAATTGCGCGGTAAAGGCGCATGAATATGCCTCTTACGCAAAACGGGCTGGTATTTGGTTTTTGTCGGGGTTAAGGCGACTTTCTGCACGCCGACACGGTCTGTTCCTCCCCCTAAGAAGGGGGAGGAACAGACCGCGCTTGCTGAAAAAGAGATTCTATACCCACCCGTTTTGGGTGAGAGCCATGAATATCTTGGCAATGATTCTTTAACCATACTTTTGAAAGTATAAAATTTATTGACGTAATTTCCAGAATCAAGCATAATTGCGCTGTCTGTACTTGAGGTAATTTTTATATATCAAAAGGGGTTCAAAATGAAATTTTACAAAAAAACCTTCGCCGCTCTCTCCACTGCCGCTGTACTGACTTCTCCTGCTGGCGTTTTGGCCTGCGGCGGTAATGATGCTGATAAAGCAGGTTTCGGCAACAACAGCGGGCGTGTCATCACTTCAGTTTCTCTTGCAGATGCCAAACCGTTTAAGGGGATGAAAGGAGTTGCTGCGACAAGGGATACTTTGGTCGTATATTCTAATGATATCAAAGAAAATATGGTATTCATTCCGCCTGAAGAGAGTATCGGTCCAGGTGGAGTTAGAATGAAAGAGCGTTGCATGGGAACCGCTTATGAAGTAACGATAGAATTGTCCAAGGAAGCCTTATCCGCATTATCGAGAAAACCAGAGGAAGCATTGACAAAGGCAAAAGCTGCCGGCCTAAAATATGTCGCCTTTGTTCCGGCCAACAGTCCACCCCCAAGATTAGATGTTATAGATTGGAATTTTAAATTTAGAGGAGGTAAGGCTAATCCTGAAATTGTTTCCGAGAAACCACTTCCTCCGGCTGTTAAGGCATCTAATGGCATCGCCCTAACCCTTGATTAACGTTGATCGTAAAAGTGGGAGTCATTACTAAGGTTTGCCCGAATTTTCGCCTTCGAAAATTCGCGGCAATACCTTGGTGATGGTTCTTTTCTCAAACCCAAGTTGGGAACCCTCACCAAGCGCGGCTAGGGATTTTCGAAGGCGAAAATCCAAGCCGCACTATCCTCTCCCAGAGGGAGAGGAGTCAAGGCCGCACCTTCTGTCCATGGATCCTAAACTCCGCGTTCCCTGAGCTTGTCGAAGGGAACTTATGCGGCCAATGTTCGGCAATCACATGCGGTCGCTTCGACAAGCTCAGCGACCGCTATGTCTGCGGTTTTCATATGTCATCAAAGGGGGTATTTTCATAAGTCCGTTGTTTTGAGTTTTTGGAAATCGCCATGCCAATAACCGCTGATCGACCTGTTCCTGTGGCCGTTGTCGGTCTGGGGTGGGTCGCTGTTAATCGCCATATTCCCTCGATACGCCGCAATCCCCATCTGCGGTTGGCGGGGGTTATCGACCGCAACCGCGACCGCGTCCAAGCTGTGGCGGCGCGTTTTGGCTTGTCGCGCACGGCTTGCTCCGACAGGCTCGGCGCGGCGGAGTGGATGGACGAGGTTGGCGCGGTCGTCATCGGCGCGCCTCCGATGTCCCATTCCGCTCTGGCCATCGAAGCCTTGGCGATGGGCAAGCACGTCATCACGGAAAAACCCTTCGCCATGAGTTTGGGCGAAGGCGAGGCCATGGCGGCTGCGGCGGAAAAGGCGGGCAAGGTTTTGGCGGTCGTCCACAACTTTCAATTCGGACGCGCCGCGCAAAAGCTGCGGCGCGATCTGGCCATGGGAAAGCTTGGCGAGCTGCGGCGCGTCGCGGCGGTGCAACTAGGCAATCCGCGCCGCCGTTTGCCGTCGTGGTACGAGAGCCTGCCCTTGGGATTGTTTTACGACGAATCCCCTCATTTTTTCTATTTATTGCGATGGTTGGCGGGCGGACGCTTGGATCTGCGGCAGGCCTATGGCGTGCCGTCGCGGGACGGGCTTAACACTCCGGCCATGGTTTCCTTGGCTTATGCCGGAGAAGGCGGTTTGCCCGTCACAATGTCGTGCCAATTCGATTGCGCGTTGAGCGAATGGCTTATAACGGTTTGCGGCAAAGAGGCCACCGCAGTCGTCGATATTTTCCGCGACGTTTACATCAGGCTGCCTAACGACGGAGGGCATGGATTGAAGGATGTTTTAACCACCAGCGCGGCTGCTGTGGCGCAACATATCCTCGGCCATATCCCCAACGGCATAGCCAGATTGCGCGGCAGGCTTGATTACGGCAACGACGAAGTGTTTGCGCGTTTCGCCGCCGCGATGCGCGGCGGCGACGGGGGAGGGCGCGAGCGCGAGATTTTGCGCGGCATGAGTTCCGATGACGCTCTGGCCGTGCTAAGACTACAGCGCGAGGCCGTGGCCGAAATAAGCCGCATCTGATCTGGAAAAACTTATAACCGATATGGCAAATGGAAAGCCTTTCAGCGATCGTCCGGCGAGGATCGCGGTCGTCAGCCACTATTTCCCCGCTCACGGCGGGGGAATCGAGCGCGTGACCGAGCGCGTCATATCCGAAGTTTCGGCCATTACCGGAGCGCATTTCATCTGGATGGCCAGCGATTGCGACCCCCATCCCGCCAACCAAGCGGGGATGCTTGCGATTCCGGTTCCGGCGTTCAATTTGGCCGAAAGGATGCTGGGAGTTCCTTTGCCCATTTGGGGCGTCGACGGTTTGCGAAAACTGTGGGGCGAGATAGGGGCGGCGGACGCGGTGTGGCTGCACGACACGCTTTATTTCGGCAATATAGCCGCGTTTAAGATGGCGCGGCGGCTGGGAAAGCCGGTGGTGATTACCCAACACATCGGAACCGTTCCTTATCGGAACCATGTTTTGCGTTTGGGGATGCGCGTGGCCGACAAGGCCGCGACTTGCGACATGCTGTCGCAGGCATTTCAGGCCACTTTCGTTAGCGACCGCGTGGCCGAAGACTATAACCGCCGCGTCAGGTTCAAGTCTCCGGCGCGGATAATCCCCAACGGGCTGGATTCCCTAGTGTTTAAAGCCCCATTGCCCGATAAACGCTATTGGCTGCGGCAGCAATTCGCGTTGCGCGAGGAACAGCCGGTGGTGATGTTCGCCGGACGCTTCGTCGAGAAAAAGGGGCTGGAGGTGATCCGCCGTCTGGCCGTCAATTTGCCGGAATGGCGGTTTTGGCTGGCCGGACAGGGGCGCGTCAGCCCCGAGCGATGGGGACTGCCCAACGTGCACGTTTTTGCCGGGCGTTCCGGAGAAAGTTTGGCCGAACTTTACGGCGCGGCGGACATTTTGGTGTCGCCCGGGTACGGGGAAGGATTTCCTTTGGTGGTGCAGGAAGCCTTGGCGTGCGGTTTGCCGGTGGTGTGCAGCCCCGAAACGGCGGCAGGCAGCATTCATGCGCGGCCATACCTGCATTTGGCCGAAGTGTGGCCGGAAGATCCGTCTCGCACAGCTTCGGTATGGACGAAATGCTTGCGGGATTTTTCGGCGCGGCTGCCGTTGGCCGCGCTGAACTATGAAATGGCCGATTTTGCCGCTTCGCTGTGGCGTTGGGACGTGGTGGCCGAGGCCTACGCGGAAATTATAATATCCGCCTGCCTGCGCCGCCGCCCACCAGCTTGAATATGTATCTTGCCACAGAAAACCGCAAAATAGGCTTCTGATAGCCTTACTACTTGTCTGCAATGACGGAGGGGGGCATAGTCATGCTGGTGCGTGAATCATCACGATTCGAGGACTTGCGATGCTCTCTCTAAAACTTTTCGCTTTCAGACGCGCGCTTGGCGCGTTGTCGGTCGCGTTGGCACTTGCCGCATTTTTCGGCACAGGGGCTGAACGCGCCTCGGCCGCCTCGGATTTGCAGGCTGCCGCCTCTTCGCCGATAGCGGGCATAGCCTTCGACGACAAACCTCTGGCTCTGCCGGTGCAGCGCAATTTCCAAATGGCCATGTTGACGGCCAGCAGCGAGATAGGCCAAAGCTGCGGGCGCATGGAATCCTATGGCTGGAGGTTGGATCAGACCGAGCAACAGCGCGTGAATTCCATATTCAACGGCGTAGTGGATCGTTTGCGGGCGCAGGGATTTTCGGTCGAGCACAAGGCTCCGTCTGCGGTTTCCCGCGACGTGACTATTTTTACCGCCAATCGCTCTGACAAGAACTTGATATTCATGTGGTCGGCCGGAGACATGGGGCTGGCGATGTTGCTGTGCGAATCCACCGGCCCGTTGTCTCCTCCGGTCGCCAAGGTGTCGCCGTCAATGGGAACTTTGCAGGTTCCTCGCGGCGTCTCTCCCGTGGGAGAGGCTGCGGTGGCGTCTGTAACGCGCTCGACTGATTACGCGCCGGTAGTTCGCATGAATCGTGTCGGCAAAAAGGTGTATGAAGAGTTTTCTCCCGTGGGCGAGTGGACAGGAACATATGCTTGCTCCCAAGGAACCACTGGGGCTACCCTTCGCATAGATAGCGTGCGCGGCGAAAGATTCGAAGGAGTCTTCCGTTTCTACGCTTTGCCGAAAAATCCATATGCTCATTCCGGCAGCTATGCGGTTTACGGCGAGTACGACGCCGAGTCGCATCGGATACTCATAAATCCCGGGAAGTGGCTCAAGCGTCCCAAGGACTACTACAACACTATAATAATCGGCAGTTTCGATCCGTCTGCTTCTACCTTCAGCGCGTATTTCCAAGGCATAGTCGGATGCACTAGCCTTGAAGCCAAGCGCACTTCTTATTCGGCTTCGAATCCCGACGCGGAAAAGGCAGCGTCAGAGGCCGTGAACAGGATTATGTCTTCGGACGGCGACGTTTTGGTTGCCAAGAAGAAGGGCAAAGCGGTGAAGCCGAAGCAGAAAAAGAAATCCTCCGCCGCGAAAAAGCCCGTTGCCGGAGAGAAAGCGGCCAAGCCGTCGTCGTCTCCTGTGGGGGCGATGGTGTCCGAACCCCCCAAGCCGCCGACTTCGCTTAAATAAGAACCTGTTCAGAATCTCGTTACGCTGCGGCAAAAGCCCAATTTTTGCCGCAGCGTAACGAGATTCTGAACAGGTTCTAAGAGCCGGTTATTTCCACTGGTTGCGGAACCAAGTCATCTGCCGCTTGGCGTAATTGCGGGTGGCTTGGGACGCGGCGGAGACGGCCTCTTCAAGCGTCCATTCTCCGGCTATGTGCTTTGCCAATTCCCTTACGCCGATGGTTTTCATGGCGGGAAGCTCGGGGTCGAGGCCTTGTTTCAAAATTTCCCGAACTTCGTCAATTGCCCCTTGTTCGATCATTTTGGCGAACCGCTTGTCGCAGGCCGCGTATAATTCAGAGCGGGGAGGGGATAAAAGGATGCGTTCTATCGATCTGCCTTCAATCGCCATGCTTCGCTTGCTGGGTTGGCGTTGCCAATATCCGAGTGGCTTGCCGGTGTGTTCGGCCACCTCGAAGGCGCGCAGTAGGCGTTGTTTGTCGTTAGGTCTTATCGCTTTCTCTCCATCCGGATCCATTTTCGCCAAAAGAACGCGAAAATCCACGATGCCTTTTTCCTCGTAAAGAGCGCGGACTTTGGCTCTGGTTTCCTCGGGAATGTCCGGTATGTCGGCCAAGCCGCCCAAAAATGCCATGAAGTAAAGACCGGTTCCGCCAACGAGAATGGGGGTGCGGCCTAATGCCAATGTTTGTTCGACGGCTCTGTCGGCCAATTCCATCCACGCGCCGGAGGACGAGCGTTGCGAGGGAGGGACGACTCCGTACAAAAGGTGAGGCGTTTGCGCCGCATCCTCCGCAGTAGGTTGGGCGGAAAGAACGGGAAGGCCGGAATAGATCTGCATGGAATCGGCGTTGATTATCACGCCGTTGTTTTCCCGCGCCAACTCCAGGGCCTTGGCCGATTTGCCGGAGGCGGTCGCCCCGCCCAGAAGAATTATTCGCACCCGCTAGGCTTTCAGCTTTTTCCCGACATATTCGCGCAATTTATCCATCGCCACGCGCTCCTGTTGCGCCGTGTCGCGATCGCGGACGGTGACGGCGTTGTCCTTCAGGCTCTCGCTGTCCACCGTGACGCAGAACGGGGTTCCGGCTTCGTCCATGCGGGCATAGCGTTTGCCGATGGATTGCTTGGCGTCGTACTGGCACACATAATCGCGGCGCAAATCCATGTACAGCTTTTCGGCCACCTCCGGCATCCCGTCTTTGTTGATAAGCGGGAATATGCCCATTTTTATCGGAGCCAAGGACGGCTTTATCTTCAGCCATTCCGGCGAGGCGCGGCTTTCGTCGTATTGATAGCCTTCGCACAACAGCACCAAAACGCCGCGCGTCAGGCCGCTGGCGGGTTCCACGACGTGCGGGGTATAGCGTCTCCCGCCTTCCTGATCGATGTATTCAAGGTTCGTCTTGCTGAACTCCTGATGCTGTTTCAGGTCGTAGTCGGTGCGGTACGCCACGCCTTCCAGCTCGCCGAAATTGGGGGCGGTGAAGGGGTACTGGTATTCGATGTCCGACGTGCCTTTGGAATAGTGCGCCAGCTCGTCCGCCGGAATGATGTGGCGGAACAGCTTTTCCTTGGCCACGCCCACGCTTTCCCACCACTTCATGCGCTCGGCGACCCAAAACTCGTACCACATCAGGCCGTCTTCGGGGGCGCAGAAGAACTCCATCTCCATCTGCTCGAACTCGCGGCAGCGGAAGATGAAGTTGCGAGGAGTGACTTCGTTGCGGAACGACTTGCCGATTTGCGCCACGCCGAAGGGCGGACGGACGCGCGAGGAATCCATGACGTTCTTATAGTCGAGGAATATGCCCTGCGCGGTTTCGGGGCGAAGGTAGACCTTGCTGGATTCGTTCTGAAACACGCCGGAGTAAGAATGAAACATAAGATTAAAGGCGCGAGGCTCGGTCAAGGTTCCGGCCTTTTCGGTGTCCGGGCCGATGACGGTTTGCCTTTGTTCCGGCGACAACGTCGTCAACGGGACGGCGGTCTTCATGTCGAACGGCACGATTTCTCCGCCGCCGCTTTTTTGCGCCATTTTCTTGGCTTTGCGCGTCAACAAGGCTTCGGCGTCGTCGCCGTCCACCGCGCCGAACAACCCCAGACTTCTGACGTTCCCCCCCTTTTCGGACTTTATTTCCACGCAGACGACGTGATCGGCGCGATAGCGCGCTTTGCTTTCGCGGCAGTCTACCATCAAGTCGGCGAATCCGCCGACGTGGCCGGATGCTTCCCAAGTGCGCGGATGCTGGATTATCGAGCTGTCCAGCCCGACGATGGACAAAGGCTTGCCGTCAGGACCAAAAGGTGGACATTCGACCATGTCGTGCCACCATGCGTCGCGCAGGTTGTTCTTTAACTGCGTGCCGAGGGGGCCGAAATCCCAGAAACCGTTGATGCCGCCGTATATCTCGGAGGCGGGAAATACGAATCCGCGCCGCTTGCACAAGGAAACTATACGGTTCATTACTGGAGAATCTAAGACGGCCATTTTGTAAATCCATTCATCGTTTAGTTGATAAAATGCGAGCCTTCGTTTGTCGCGCAAAGGAAAACATAACGAAAACTGCAGGGCGCGTCTATACGGCTTTGCGATGGCTGGGGGCGAGATGGGAAAGATCCGGAGCGACGCTCTCGATTTCGCCTATCGCCATCTCCGGCATGAACATTTTCGCCAGTCGGGCGAAACGCTCCGGCGAATCCGTCACCATAAACCGCGTATTTCCGACCGATTGGGGGGAGGAGTTGAGCGCGTCGAACAGCGTTAAGCGTTTCGCCACCTCCATAGCCGTGGCCGCCGATCCGTCCACCACGGCCACGTTTTCTGGCAACAACCCCTTTATGGTAGCGGCCAAAAGCGGGAAATGCGTGCAGCCCAGCACCACGGTGTCGAACTCGATGCCGGAAAGGGCGTCGAGATAGCGTTTTACCACGGCGCGGGTTTCCAATCCCTCCAGCCAGCCTTCTTCGGCTAGGCTTACCAGCAAATTGCAGGCTAAAGGATGCACTTCGGCGTCAGGCATCACAGAGGCGATGGCGGCTGGATAGGCGCAAGATCTCGCCGTGCTTTCCGTGGACATGACGACGATGCCGCCAGAGGACGAAGCCGCGATGGCGGCTTTGGCTCCGGCTTCGACCACGCCTATCGCAGGCAAGCGGGGCAGGGCGGAGCGCAGCCCCTCTAATGCCAATGCCGAAGCCGTGTTGCAGGCCACCACCAGCAGTTTTATCTCTTCGTCCAGCAACAGCCGCGCCGCTTGCACCGTATATTCGGTCAGGGTTTCGCGGCTTTTGGTTCCATAGGGCAATCGCGCCATATCGCCCAAATAGATAAAATCCTCGTTCGGCAATCGCAAACGCAGCTCCCGCAGGACGGTCAAGCCGCCGACGCCGGAATCGAACACCCCTATCGGTCTGTTATCGCTCATTGCTTCGCCAATCGTCTTTCGAATGAAGGCCGGATGTTAAAGACTAAGGCGCGGCGAGTCCACCAGCGCGGCTGTAAGGTTGTCATTATGAAGCTCACAGCCAAAGGCTGTCACTTTAAGCTCACAGCCTTTGGGTTGTAGACTTAGCAATTATCACCACTTATTTTTTTTGAGAAAGCGATAACTTATTGATATTCAATCAATAAATCACGAAAAAATCCGCGCAAGTATTTAATGCGTTTGTGCAACACTGCCAGCGTGTGGTAAAACTTCTCGTGTCGTTGAGGCATTTTTCGAAAGGAATGGAATAAATGAAGATTAGAGATATTTTCAAAAAGGCGGCAATGGTTGTGGCCGCAGCTACATTGTCGGGTTGCGGACGCATGGCCGTGGTTATTGAGCGACCGGATATATATTTCGTGGATACCGGAAAAATAGGCGACTGCACCGCTCATGCTTTGGCGGGAATCCCGCGAGGGCTGGTGGAATTGTTCACCGGAATCCGTACCGGAGACCCCGTAGAGCAAGCGAATTTCCGTCGGGATTGCACGAGCTATAACTATTACACCGGACAAAGGGGCGATTCTTCGGTTGTAATTGATTGCGGCCGCAACGATATCGCAATCGACATAAAAGGTAGAACAGATAACGGACATGGATGGACTTACGAGTTGAATATAAACTCTCCCCGTGGTTCTGGAAGGTTCAACGCTTCATTGAGAACGGGGGAGCGTAACGCTTCCTTCCAGATGGTCGGAGTTTGCGCCTCAAACGGGTATTGCAGAGTGGATGATTATAAGGCGAGCGTCGTTTATGGAGGCCGTCAAGGAGAATTGTCCGATATGAAACAAGCTGTCGTAACCGCTATCGACATGGGCAAACGTTTCTGCGCTGGAAATCCCCATGGAAGGCACGTGTTGAAATTAAACATGTGAGAGCCGCATGACGCTGTCGTCAAGCCTTCGCGGCGGCGGAGCGGCGAGTTTCGTATAACGCTATGGCCGCCGCGTTAGAGACGTTCAGGCTGGCGATGGCTCCGGTCGTGGGCAGGCGCACTATCTCGTCGCAATTCTCCCTCGTCAGGCGGCGCAGGCCGTCGCCTTCCGCTCCCAACACCACGGCGACGCGCCCCGACATGTCGGGTTCCGAGACGCTGCGCTTTCCGCGTTCGTCCAATCCTATCCGCCAATATCCCGCCTTTTGCAGCAATCCTAACGCCCGCGCCAGATTGGTGACGCGCACCAGCGGAACGTGTTCCATCGCGCCTGAGGCCGATTTGGCCAACACTCCGGTGGATTCCGGTGCGTTGTCCGAGGTCATTATCACCGCCCCAGCCCCGAACGCCGAAGCCGAGCGCAAGACTGCTCCTACGTTGTGGGGATCGCTGACCTGATCCAAAACTACCAGAACGTCGGGAGGGGATTCCGCGTTTATCACGTCCTCTATGGCTGTTTCCGGCAGGGGGGTAGTTTCCAGAACCGCGCCCTGATGCACGCTGTCGGCGGGGAGCATGTTGGAGATGAAGGCGCGATCGACCAAATTATGCTGCGGCCTTTTCAGTCCTAACGCTTTGGCTTTTTCCATGGCCTCGGCCAGACGATCCTCGGCTTCGGCTGTAAGCCATAGGTTCTGGCAGCGGCGGCGGGGGTTAGTCCATGCCTCGGCCACCGGATGCAGCCCCCACAGAAAATTAGGGTTGGCCTTGGCCTTGCCAGAGGCGGGCGGATGTCTTTTCATTCCTTGTCGCTCCTTAAAATCAATTCTTTACGCAAGCGCAGCAATATCACAAAGGCCGAATAAAGCGCGTAAGCGGCGGCCATGGCCAGCAACGGATGCAATATATCGGGGTGCAAGCCATGCTCCTGCGGCTTGGCCACGCTGGATTGCTGATGCAGCGTGTTCCACCAATACACGGAAAACTTGATGATTGGTATATTAATCGCCCCTGCCATCAACAGGATATAGCCGGCGTTGGAGCCACGGTCGTCGTCCTCGAACGCTCCGCGTATGGCGATATAGCCGATATAAAGGAAAAACAGCAACAGCACGCTGGTCATCCGCGCATCCCATTCCCACCATGTTCCCCACGTCGTATGTCCCCAGATGCTGCCGGTCACGAGGCAGACGGCGACCAAAGCCGCCCCAACCGGAGCGGCGGCCACGCAAAAGCAGTCGGCCAGCCTGTTGCGCGTCACGAACCCGAAAACGGCGGCCAGCGCCATCGCCGAATAGATCGCCAAGCCCATCCAAGCCGCCGGAACGTGGATATACATTATCCTTACCGTTTCGCCCTGCTGATAGTCGGGCGGCGAGGCGAACAAGGCTAAGTACCCTCCGACCGCGAAGGTGGCCAAGCATCCCACTGCCAAAAGCGGGGAAAGAATGGCCGCGATCTTCTCGATTTTGGCGAAAGCAGTTTTTGACATGCGAGCCGTTATGCAGCAGTTTCCGGATGGGGCGAACATAGCCCAGATGGCGAAGCATTGGAAATCGCAAAAGCGCGCTCCAGAGTATCAAAAAACGGAGGGATAGGGATGATACTTGTCACCGGCGGGGCCGGATTCATAGGTTCCAATCTTGTGGCCGCCTTGGAAAGCCGCGGCGAAAACGTCGTCGTCTGCGATTGCCTCGGCCACGACGACAAGTGGCGCAACATTTCCAAGCGGGTTTTGGACGGCGTCGTGCCGCCGGAGCGGATGCGGGAGTTTTTGTCCCGTCACGCCGAGGACGTGGAGATGATATTCCACATGGGAGCCATATCCTCGACCACCGAAACCGACGCCGATCTGATACTGGAAAACAACTTTATCCTCAGCGCGTGGCTGTGGAGCTGGTGCGCGGAAAACAACGTGCGGCTGGTTTACGCCTCGTCCGCGGCCACCTATGGCGACGGCTCCGCCGGATTCGCCGACGACGAAAGCGAGGCCGCCTTGGCCAAGCTGATGCCGCTGAACGCTTACGGATGGAGCAAGCATCTTTTCGATCGCTGGGTGGCTCGTCGCGAGGCGCGGGGCATAGGCGGACCTCCGCAATGCGCGGGCTTGAAATTCTTCAACGTCTATGGCCCCAACGAATATCACAAGGGAACCATGCGCTCGGTGTTCGAGCAGGCGCATCCGTTCGCCATGCGCGGCGAACCGTTCCCGCTGTTCCGCTCGTACAATCCCAAATATCCCGATGGCGGCCAGATGCGGGATTTCGTTTGGGTAAAGGATTGCGTGAACGTCATGACGTGGTTGTTGGATTCTCCCCGCGTCAACGGGTTGTTCAATCTCGGCAGCGGCAAGGCAAGGACGTTCGGCGATCTGGTGGCCGCAGTATATCGCGCCGCCGGAAAGGAGCCGATGATCGCCTATAAAGACATGCCGGAGACCTTGCGCCCCAAGTACCAGTATTTCACCGAAGCAGAGATGCGTAAATTGAAGGCGGCGGGGTACTCGACGCCCTTCACGCCGATAGAAAAAGGCGCGGAAATGTACGTCAAGGAATACCTGTCGGCGGCGGACAGATACGCGTGACGGGATTATGGAAACGCTTGTTTGTGTTGTTCTCTGGTTTTCATAAACCTGATGTCGGGGTTTTCTTCCATCGTGCGGTTTAGCTGCCACGCGTTGCGGGCGAGATAGACCAGCGCGCCGTCGTGATCCTCGGCCATATAGGAGCGGTTGGCTTCGACGAATTGCTTGAGCTTTTCCGTGTCGGCGCAGTCGATCCAGCGCGCCGATTCCACGCCCGCGCTTTCGAACGCGGCGGGCAGGCCGTATTCGGCTTCCAGCCGCGCCGCCAGAACCTCGAATTGCAACTGTCCCACCACTCCGGTCAGCCAGTCCGCGCCGTTCATGGGGCGGAAAAGCTGGCTCGCGCCCTCTTCGGCGAAATGTTCCAAGGCGCGGCGAACGTGCTTGGCTTTCATCGGATCGCCGGTGTGGACGCGGCGCAGCATCTCAGGCGCGAAGCTGGGAACGCCGAGGAAGTTCATGTTCTCCCCCTCGGTCAGCGTGTCGCCGATCCGCAGCGTGCCGTGATTGGGGATGCCCATTATATCCCCCGCCCAAGCGTCCTCGGCCAGCTCGCGGTCGCGCGCCATGAACAGAACGGCGTTGTTGATGGACATGGTTTTGCCGCTGCGGACATGGAACAGCTTCATGTTGCGGCGGAAGTGGCCGGAGCATATCCGCACGAAGGCGATGCGGTCGCGGTGGTTGGGATCCATGTTGGCCTGAACCTTGAACACGAATCCGGTGACCTTTTCCTCGTCCGGAGCGACCGAGCGGCTGCAAGCCTTTTGCGGGCGGGGGGAGGGGGCGTGTTCGGCCAACCCCAAGAGTATTTCCCGCACGCCGAAATTGTTGATGGCGCTTCCGAAATAGACAGGCGTCATATGGCCTTCAAGGTACGATTGCCTGTCGAATGGCTTGCACAGCCCTCGCGCCATGGCTACTTCCTCGCGCAACGTGGCGGCCACTTCAGCCCCCAAAAGCTCGTCGAGTTTGGGATCGTCGAGGCCGTTGCAGGCGATGCCGTCGTCCACCTTGTCTCCGCTTTTCCGATCCATGAGTATCAGGCGGTCGCGCAGCAGGTCGTAGCAGCCGCGAAACTCGCGCCCCATGCCTATAGGCCAGCTGGCCGGAGTCACATCAAGCGCAAGGGTTTGCTCGATCTCGCTGATGAGGTCGAAGGGATCGCGGGCTTCGCGATCCATCTTGTTGATAAAGGTTATGATCGGCACGTCGCGCAGGCGGCAAACCTCGAACAGCTTGCGGGTTTGGCTTTCGATGCCCTTGGCCGCGTCGATGACCATCACCGCGCTGTCCACCGCCGTAAGGGTGCGATAGGTGTCTTCGGAGAAATCCTCGTGCCCGGGGGTGTCCACAAGGTTAAAGCTGCGATCCGCGTAATCGAAGCTCATCACCGAGGCGGTGACCGAGATGCCTCTGTCGCGCTCTATCTTCATCCAGTCGGAACGGGCGCGGCGTTGTTCGCCTCGCGCCTTGACGGCTCCCGCCATTTGGATGGCTCCGCCGAACAGCAGCAGCTTTTCCGTAAGCGTGGTCTTTCCCGCGTCGGGGTGCGCGATGATAGCGAACGTGCGGCGGCGGCCTATGGCCGAAGTCATGGGGCTTTCCGGCATGTTGTCTGGCTACCTGCGGTTGTCTTGATGGTCGTATCCGGCGGAATGATCGAACAGCCCCGTGGGCGGCACGCGGTACGGGCGCACGAACACCATTTCGGAGCGGCCATAGTTGAAGCGTGGCCGCACGCCCGACACCAAATCGGCGTTTTGACGGACGAAGGCCTGTCGCGGGTAAAACATGTCGGGACGCTTGCCGAGATCGCTTGGCACGGCGGGGCGGTTATAGGGAACCCAGCCTTCGTCGATCATCATGTCGCCGGTGTGTTGAGCCTTGGCCAAAGCCGCGTTCGGAGCAAAAACGGCCAAAGCCGCCGCTGCCGCCAAAGCCGCGCCGCCCATCCCCAGCGATGATAATAGATTTCTTAGGCTCTCACCTAAAACGGGCGGGTACTGCCTTCCAGCAAGTGCTGTCATTGCGAGCGTCTCCCTTGCGACGCGAAGCAATCCAGAGCCGTTGCTCCATGACTCTGGATTGCTTCGCCGCCAAGGGGCGGCTCGCAATGACGGCGCTTGCTGCAGTTATTGGATGTCAAATTGCCCACCATCTTTTCTTAAGAAGAATTTTTCAACAGCCCAGTATAAACGAAAACAATCGGGGCGGCAAAAATCCTCTTGAATTTTTCGCGGCGTGTGCCAGAGTTCGTTAACGTCTTTCCGTGTCCGCAGTTCCGCCTCGCTTTTCCTTAACGAAAAGCCCCGTCCGCTGCGGAAAATCACCAGATCAGGGTCGAAAACCATGAGCGAATCGGCAGCAGCTTCGGCAATAACCATCAAGAAATACGCCAATCGCCGTCTGTACAACATGGCGACAAGCTCGTACGTGACCCTCAGCGACCTTTCGGAAATGGTGAAGCAGGGGCGCGAATTCAACGTGTACGACGCTCGGTCGGGCGAGGATATAACCCGTTCGATCCTTATCCAGATAATCGCCGAGGAGGAAAGCGGCAACGGCCAGCAGAACCTCCTTCCTGTCAGCTTTTTGCGCCAGTTGATAGGTTTTTACGGCGACAGCATGCAATGGCTGGTTCCGAAATACCTCGAGCAAAGCATGCAAACCCTGTCGAACAATCAGGATCAGTTGCGCGATTATCTGAAAAGCACTTTCGGCAACATGTTTCCGTTCAGCTCCACGCTGGAGGAAATGGGCAAGCAAAATCTCGCCATGTTCGGGCGGGTAATGGAAATATTCGCTCCGTTCGCAGGGCAGCAACAGGAAGGTTGCGGCGGCGTTGGTAGTGGCGGCG
Organism: Alphaproteobacteria bacterium; assembly: GCA_041908065.1. Classification (GTDB taxonomy): domain Bacteria; phylum Pseudomonadota; class Alphaproteobacteria; order UBA9219; family UBA9219; genus JAYRGC01. The sequence continues at coordinate 18,334 of JAYRGC010000053.1, forward strand.
GCGCGGGCAGTGAATGCGGCGGAGCGGCGGATGGCAAGAAGAGCAAGCGAGCTTCTTCCGGCGCGTCCTGTTCTCCCGCGCCCAAAAACGAGTGCGGGGAAGGCATTGTGAAGGGCGGTGAATGCGCGTCGTCACAATCCTCTTCCTCTTCACAGTCGTCTTCCTCACAGTCATCCGCTTTGCAGTCGGCCTTAGCGAGTTCGGAGGTTCATCCGACGGGGGGCAAGCCTTCGTCTCCATTCTCGTCGCCGGACATGCCGATGCCAAATGTCCGCAGCGCGGTGGCTTCGTCAGCCTCGTCCTCGACTCCCTCTGCCGACGATATGCAGCAGAAAATAGCCAATCTGCAACGCCAGCTGGCCGAGCTTGCCCGTAATCGGGCTTGATCGACATGGGATTGCGTTTTCATAAACGCATCGGGATCGTTAGGGGGCTGGGGCTTAATCTCAGCAAGACCGGAGTGTCGTTGACATTAGGCGGGCGCGGGGCTTCCGTGAACTTGCGCGGCGGCAAGATAACCGGAAACGCCGGAGTGCCCGGAACCGGACTTTCCTATCGCGAACGGCTGGATAACAAATCAGGCGGCGGCGTGGTCGTCACCCTTTTGATACTAATCGCGGTCGCCGTAGCCGGTTACTATTTCTCGGACGGTAAAACCGATGTTGCGCGGATAATAAAGGATATAGCCGCCGCGAGGCTTTGATCGCTGCGGGGGCGGGACAGTTTCGGACGGGTTTTCGCTCTTGCCCCTTGTTAAATCCTGAATAACTAACTACATGGTAAGCCTTGACGAACCTCAACGGCGGGGCTGTATGGGCATGAAGCGCGATTATTACGAAACACTGGGAGTTTCCCGCGACGCTTCGGCGGACGAGATCAAGAAGGCTTATCGCCGTCTCGCCATGCAGCATCATCCCGATAAGAATGCCGGAAACAAAGAATCCGAGGCCAAATTCAAGGAAATAACCGCCGCCTACGACGTTTTGCGCGACGAGCAGAAGCGGGCGGCCTACGACCGTTTCGGCCATGACGCATTCGAACAGGGCGGCGGAACCTCGGATTTCGGCAGCGCGTTCGACTTCGCTGCGGGTTTGGGCGACATATTCGAGGAAATGTTCGGAGGCGGGCGCAGATCCGCTGGACGCGGGCAGGCCAATGCCGCTCAACGCGGCGCTGATATGCGCTACGATCTCGACATAACTTTAGAGGAGGCTTTCGGCGGCGCGGAAAGAACCATTAATGTGGCGTCCTCTATTTCCTGCGACGATTGCAACGGCACGGGATCCGCGAGAGGAACCACGCCAGTGTCCTGCGGGATGTGCGGCGGACATGGCAGAGTGCGGGCGCAACAGGGGTTCTTCACCATAGAGCGCGCTTGTCCGACCTGCCAAGGCGCGGGGAAGGTTATAAAAGAGCCTTGCAAGGCTTGCGGCGGCAGCGGCAAAAAACGCAAGGAAAAAACTTTATCGGTCAACATTCCGGCGGGCGTGGAGGATGGAACGCGCATCCGCTTGTCCGGCGAAGGGGATGCCGGAAGCAATGGCGGGCACTCCGGCGATCTCTACGTTTTCTTATCCGTCGTGCCACATGGCCTGTTCCATCGCGAGGGGGCTAATCTTTATTGCCGCGTTCCCATTCCGATGACGACGGCGGCGTTGGGCGGCACGGTGCAAGTGCCGACGATAGACGGCTCGACCGCCGAGGTGAAGGTCGAGGCGGGAACGCAGTCGGGACAGCAAACTCGCATCAAGCATAAGGGAATGTCAGTGCTACGCAGCCATGCCAAGGGCGATTTATACGTCGAGCTGGTGGTGGAAACTCCCGTGCATCTGAGCAATCGGCAACGCGAGTTGCTGGAGGAGTTCGCAAACGAAACCGAAGGAACCGACTCCAACCCCGCCAGCACGGGATTTTTCGACAAGGTCAAAGAGATGCTGGGGGGATAACCGCCATTTTGCGTAAGAGCCCGTCTTTTCCGCAAACAAACTATTCGTCAGGTTTCCGCCCGAGGACTTCGCGCTTGCCTACATGGTTGGCGCATCCGATCACGCCCTCCCTCTCCATGCGTTCGATAAGGGTGGCGGCGCGGTTATATCCTATCTGAAGATGCCGTTGGAGAAAGCTGGTCGAAGCCTTGCGCTCGCGCAAAACCAGATCAACCGCCTTGTCGTAAAGATCGTTTCCGCCAGACGATTGGTCGCCGCTGTTGCCCGACGAGCCGTCCTCGCCGTCTTCGTCTTCTTCGGTCGTCACGTCGCTGCGGTATTCAGGCGCGCCTTGCTTTTTAAGGTATTTGACAATGGCTTCCACCTCGCCGTCCTTGATGTACGGCCCGTGAACACGAGTTATGCGCCCGCCCACGGACATATACAGCATGTCGCCTTGCCCCAACAATTGTTCAGCCCCGGGTTCGCCCAATATCGTGCGGCTGTCTATTTTCGAAGTCATGTGGAAGCTGATGCGGGTAGGGAAATTGGAACGTATGGTTCCGGTTATCACGTCGACCGAGGGGCGTTGGGTGGCCATCATCAGATGAATGCCTGCCGCCCGCGCCATTTGCGCCAGACGTTGTATCGCGCTTTCTATTTCCTTTCCGGCCACGATCATCAGATCCGCCATCTCGTCGACGATTACCACTATGTAGGGCAAAGGCGTCAGATCGAGATTTTGCTCCTCGTAAATAGGGCGTCCGTTTTCGGGATCGAAACCGGTTTGCACTGTGCGGGTCAGGGTTTCGCCGTTCTTTTCGGCTTCGCGCAGGCGGTTGTTGTAGCCTTCTATGCCGCGCACGCCCAGTTTGGACATTGCGCGATAACGCTCGTCCATCTCGCGCACAGCCCATTTCAGCGCGACTATCGCCTTTTTGGGATCGGTGACTACGGGAGTCAAAAGATGGGGGATGCCGTCGTAGACCGAAAGCTCGAGCATCTTGGGGTCTATCATTATAAAGCGGCACTTTTGCGGCGTAAGGTGGTAAAGCAGAGACATTATCATGGTATTGATGGCGACCGACTTTCCAGAACCGGTGGTTCCGGCGATAAGCAAGTGCGGCATTTGGACCAGATCAGCTATCACCGGATCGCCGGAAATATCCTTGCCCAATGCCAGCGGGAGTCCGGCGGAGCAGGAAACATATCTGTCGCTGGACAAAATCTCCCGCAAATAGACCGTTTCGCGGTGGCGGTTGGGAAGTTCGATGCCGATGACGTTGCGCCCAGACACCACCGATACGCGCGCCGAGGTAGCGCTCATGTTGCGCGCGATGTCGTCGGCCAGCAGTATCACCCGCGAGGCGCGGGTTCCCGGGCGCGGCTCCAGTTCGTACAAGGTCACGACCGGTCCCGGGCTTACCTGTTTCACCTGCCCGTAAACTCCGAAGTCGGCTAGTACGGTTTCCAAGAGTCTGGCGTTTTTCTCTAACGCCGCTTCCGACACGTCGGATCCGGAGAATTTATTATCGTCAGGCCATTGCAGAAAATCCAAAGGCGGCATTGAATATTCTCCGTCTTTAGGCGGAGACAGAAGATCTGGCGAAGGCAACTGCGGCGGAGCGGCGGCGTAGCCTTTCTTTCCGGTCTTGCCGGAGGCTTTGATGAGAGTGCGTCCGCCGCTCGCGCCGTTTGTTGGCTTTGGGGAGGGCGGAGCGTCGTTTCTTAAAGCAGTTTTGGGCTTGTGCGCGCTTTGATCGCCTATGGCCTTGACGTCGGCGTTTTCTTCGTCTTCGTCGTCCCACAGTTCTTCGTTCATGTAACGATCGCGTTCGCTGCGGACGAAGGACATGAAGCTTCTGAAGGCGGACAACGCCAACGCGCCCAGCCAGACGAAAACGCGATGGAAAATCAGCACCATTTTCTGCCATTCGCCCAGTTGCAGGGCGCAAGCCATGTATAGGGACACGGTGGAGACAAGCGATGCCAGAAAGACCAATATCGGCGCGCCCCAAGATTTAGGCAACGGCATGAGGCGGAGAGAGGAATTGCCCAGAACTTCGCCAAACGCTCCGGCCATTCCATCAAGCCAGCGCAACGAGAGCCACGAAGAAAGTACCGCTATACCTATGCCTGACGAAATGACGGCGACCATCGAGGCTATGATCCGCCACGGCAGCATTCCGAGCCCGCGACCGGCGGAAACGCACCATCCCCAAGACGCCAATATCACCGCCACCAGAAATCCTGCCGCGCCGAGAAATTGCCACAGAATGTCTGCGATATGGCTGCCCGGCTTGCCGAGCCAGTTGGAAACGGCGGAAGAGGACGAGGCCGTGTTCCAAGATGGATCTCCGGCGTCGTAGGAAAGCATGGCGAGCGCGACGGCGATGGCCAAGGCGATGACGAACGAGCCGCCGGACACCGAAACGGTTCGGGATACGGAGTTTCTCAGCCCTTCCGGCAACCATTTGGACGTTGCGCCAAAGCGCGAACGGCGAACGACTGAACGCGACATGGAAAGATTCGACCTTTGGGAAAATCTGAACAAGCTATGAGCCGTTGCACTTTACCCTGCATTCCCTGCGCTGCAAAGGAGCTTCACGCCGGATAAAAAGCTATTTTCCCGAACCGGAAGAACGGCAGCACGAATGGCACGGCAGCATTTTCGTCAACGTGTCGTCGCGGTCGACGAAATGATGTTTTAAGGCCGCCAAGACGTGCAAAACCAGCAACGCCAGCATTATTGATGCCAGCGTTTCATGCGTTTCGGCTATAGAGTGTATTGTTTCCTTTTCTTCCGACAGGCCGGACAGTCCGGGCAAAAATGGAACGTTAAACAGTCCAAACCACGAAATTCCGCGCTGCGCCGCCGAAGACAACGCCCAACCGCTCAACGGCAGGGCTAGCATAAGAAGATAAAGGGCGAAGTGGACGGTTTTGGCCAAGGCTTTTTCCCATCCGCGCATAGCAGCAGGAAACGGCGGGATCGGGTTCATAAGACGCCACATGATACGAACTAGAGTTAGGGCAAGCACGCTGATTCCTAACGATTTATGGAGCATGAACAAGGACCCCTTCAGCTCGCCGTCCGGCAGGGAGTCGCCGTTCATAATCCAGCCGACAACGAAAAGGGCGGCGATGAGCAGGGCGATGCCCCAGTGCAGGAACTTGGCTGTGCTGTTATAGGAAACCGAAGCGTTTGTCATCTTTTTTTCTCCGTCTTTTGGTTCGCTGATAACGATGTAAGGGTATCATATCGATCCGGACTAAACCGCTTTTTTCTTCACATAGCTCCCCGGGGCGTCTTCGATCGCTTTGCCGTCGCTTCCCGGGATGCGCGGAGGGACCGCGCCGCCGGAATAGTCCTTGAGCCAGCGCATCCATTCCGTCCACCATGATCCGTTATGCGCCTCGGCCCCCTCGAACCATTTTTCGGGATCGGCGGGACATTGAGGATTTGTCCAATAGCCGTATTTGTTGTTGGCGGGGGGATTGACTACGCCAGCGATGTGTCCTGAACCGGAAAGGACGAAGGTGACCTTTCCCTTATACATTTGCGTCGCGGCGTAGGTGGTGCGCCATGGGGCGATGTGATCGTCGCGGGTGGAAATCAGAAACGACGGGGTGTCTATCCGCCGCACGTCGACCGGCACGCCTTTCATGCTTACGCCGTCTGGCTCCACCAGCTTGTTACGCAAATACATGTTGCGGAGATAGAAGCTCTGCATCGCCGCCGGAAGATTGGTGGAATCCGAGTTCCAGTATAGGAGATCGAAGGGGAACGGTTCCCGCCCCAAGAGATAATTATTAACCACGAACGACCAGATCAGGTCGTTGGCGCGCAGCATGTTGAAGGTCGTGGCCATTGCTTGCGCGTCGAGATAGCCCTGCTTGGCCATCACCGCTTCGATGGCGGTTATTTGCTCCTCGTCCATGAACACGCCGAGATCGCCCGGCTCGGAAAAATCCACCAACGTGACCAGATAAGTGGCGCTGGCGATTTCCGGCAAGTTGGGGGGCAGGTCGGGATGGTTTTTCCCTTCGATCGCCTTTAGCCAAGCCAACGTCGAGGCCAACAGGGTTCCGCCAATGCAGTATCCGGTGACGTTGACGCGCTTTTCTCCGGTTATGCGGCCTATCTCGGCCATGGCGGCCAAAAGCCCCTGCGTCATGTAGTCGTCGAAATTGACGGCGGCGTGGCTGGAATCCGGATTGACCCACGATATGCAGAAAACGGTATGCCCTTGTTCCACCAAATAGCGGATGAAGGAGTTTTTCTCTCGCATGTCGAGGATATAAAACTTGTTTATCCACGGCGGAATTATCAGAAGCGGGGTTTTAAAGACTTCCTTCGACTGCGGGGAAGGAGCGTACTGTATCAACTGCATAAGATTGTTCTGGAACACCACCTTGCCGGGGGTGGCTGCGATGTTTTCGCCCAGACGGAACGCGCTGCTGTCGCTCATGCTGATGGCGAGGTTGCCGCCGCCGCGATCCAGATCCGACAGCAGATGTTCCAACCCCTTGACCAGATTTTCGCCGCCGGATTCGACAGTCGCCCGCAACACTTCGGGGTTGGTCATCCAGAAATTGCTGGGCGAGATCGCGTCCACCATTTGGCGGGTATAAAAATCTATCTTCCGCGCTATGCGGGGATCCATGCCGTCAACCTTGCTGACCAGCCCTTGCGCCCATCTGGCGGTAAGCAAGTAAGATTGCTTAAGGAAATCGAATAGCCAAACGTCCTGCCACGCCGCGTCCTGAAAACGCTTGTCGTTGGGGGACGGGGTTATCACAGGATTGGCTTGCTGCCCTGACATCCGCGCCAAAGCCGTTTGGCACAGTCGGGCATAGTCCTGCCAAAAAGCTATCTGGGTGTCGAAGAATTTATCGGGAGCGGTGGCCATGCGTCCGATAAGCTCCATGAAGGCTTGGCTCATGCGGGCGGGATCGACGGACGACGGAATGTTTATCTTTCCGCCATGTTTTTCGGCGTATTCCCGCATCAAATGGCCGCTTTTTTCCGCGATTCTCATCATCGTCGACGACCACCAAGCCGGTCCCGGCCAGCGAACTATGTTGCCGCCGGAAACTGGCTGGGAAACAGCAGGAAGCGGCGGAATATTGCCGCTGATTTCGCCGCCGCCAGTGCCTTTCCCATTTCCGCCGTTGCCGCTTCCGCCCTGACGTTTGGGCTTAGTCTTTTCGTTGCCGGAGGGAATTATGGCGGATTTTTCGACAGCACCTGCGCCAGAGCTTCCGGCATCTTCGGACATATTGGCGTTGACGGCGGCGGCCAACCGCGCCAAAGCGTCGTCGGCGGGGCCGCGTTTTTTTCCGTTTTTCCGCTTTTTGCTTTGCTCTGTTATGGTCATGGTCGTTGATCCGTGGGGAAGGATTGTCTCAAATAAGGGCGAGTGGTTCGGAAGGCATCGGGCGCGCCATCCCTAATAGCACGAGAATCGGAACATGATAAACAAAGTTTCAGTCTTTACGGCATTGGCAGGCGCGGCTTTGGCATTATCGGCTTGCGCCGACGTCGAGGCTCCGTCATGGGCTACCGGGGAGCCGGAAAAGGCCGAGCTTGCCGTTCCGCGCAAGGTAAGCGATCCGACGGGAAGAAACGACCGAAGCTGGCCTAATCTGGCCTCGGTCCCTGATCGTCCGGTTGATTTTCCTCCGGCGAAAGAAATCAAACGTCGAATGGATGAAATGTCGGCGGACAAGGCCGAGGGCTTGGATATTTTAAACCAAGCATTGGAATCGGGAGAGGTGCGAAGCGAGGAAGAGTGACACGGGAATAAGCGGTCGCTGAGCCGCCGCCCTAGAGCCTGTCGAACGGTTGTCGAAGCGACCGCGGGGAACATGATATTTCGGATTCTGAGGATAAGCGGCGCAGCGGGGACTCCTCTCCCTCTGGGGGCGTTGTTGCATGGCTGTTGATCGAGTTTGTTTGTTATCAATGAGTTGCTTGATTATTGCCTGAAATTGGTAGCGTCATAACATGCTGATTATCAATGTGAATTCTAGCCATGCAACA
>JAYRGC010000054.1:0-11829 GCA_041908065.1 Alphaproteobacteria bacterium
CGCCCCTTGGCGGCGAAGCAATCCAGTGCCGTTGCTCCATAAGGTCTGGATTGCTTCGCCGCACGACAGCGTTAACGCTGTCCAAACCAAATGGTGGCGGCTCGCAATGACAGCCTTTGGCCGTAACTTCGCAATGACGGCGCTTGCTGGAAGGCAGCACCCATCCGTTTTGCGTAAGAGCCCGGAAATTCTCTAGTTCTCTACGTCGTATCCGTATATGTCGCGGCGGAAGTTGATTTTGCCATCGGCGTCGGCGAAGGCCGTCCAGTACATGACGTAAAGCGGCAAGGGAGCGGCCATACGCAGCCACCGCGTTTTATTCGAATCTATCTCGGCGCGGACTTTTTCCTGATTCCATTCCCCCGAATTGCGCGACAACAGAATGACGGCGAACTCCTCGGGATCGCGCAAACGGATGCAGCCTGAGCTTTGCGCCCTTTCGTCTTTCTCGAACAATTCGGGATGCGGAGTGCCGTGCATGTAAACCGCGAAATCGTTGTCGAAATCGAACTTTAGCCTTCCCAAGCTGTTGATGTCGCCTGGCGATTGCCTCAGGCGGAAATTAAACTCGTTCTCGCTTATCAGCTTCCAGTTGATGGCCGCGCCATATGGATCGTCCGCGCTGCCCTTGATGGTAAAGCCCATCTTTTCCAGATAATGCGGATCTTTCCGCAGCTTGGGCAAAATGTCCTTGCGGGCTATCTTGGCCGGAACATGCCACGAGGGATTGAAAATCACGCTCCTGAGCGCGCTGGCGATAAACGGGGTTTTACGATCCGGCTTTCCTATCACCACCGGACCGCGATAGATGGAAACACCGCCTTCGAAAACCTCGACCATGGCCGAGGCGATGTTCACCTCCACCCGACGGTCGGGAAATTCCGGCTGCATCGCCCGCCATCTTTTCATGTTGGCGATTATCTGATCCACCCGACCGGCGGCTGGAACGTTCATCGACATCAGGGTCTTTTGGCCTATGGAGCCGTCAGGATGCAACCCGTTCCTGCTTTGATACGCGGCCACTGCGTCAAGCAATTCGTCGTCGTACAAAGACGAATGCTTCCCGTCCTTGCCCAAAGACGGCAAATAGTTTTCCGCCGCCAACCTGATCCGCACCTGCTCTATCCTGCGGCTTGCGTCGCCCGGGCGCAAGGTGGGGCCGGGATCCACGCCCCGCCATCCCCCTTTGGATTCTATCTCGCGATATTCGCTCAACGCCTTAAGAAGAGCGGAATAAGCCGGATTGGAAGGCAGCATTTCGTTAAGGAAATCCGTGGTTTTTCCCCTGCCGACGGCATCGGCCAATGACAGCGGAATATCCTTGGCATGGTGGCGGTTCAAGAATTTCCAGCCGTCGTAGCGTTCCTGAAAATCGTCGTAGTCGCCACGCAAATCATGCGCCAACCGCAACAGCATGTCGGTCACCGCCATATCGGCCAGAAAATCCTCCTCGGTAAAATCGGGATGCTTGCCGTTGATCGACGCCGATCTTTCCAGCGCAGGGACTTTTATGCGGTACTCCTGATCGTCAAGGCCGTGATAACGAGCGAAAGCGGCGATCTGATCCAAGAATTTGGCCAAGTCGGAACGCGCCTCGTCAGTCCTCGTGTCCCACGCCGGAGCATAGCCCCTCGCCGCGTAGAACGCCGCCAACGCTTTTCCGTCCAATTCCATGTTGCCGAACGACAGCTTGGCCGGCGCGGACAAAATATCCCGCATTTCTTCGGACGGATTTTTGGATTTGCCGAAAATATTGGCGGAAAACCATCCATTATCGCTCCAAGCCAAAGAAGCTGGAATTGCGAAAAAAACCGCCGCCGCGACGACGGCAATGGCGGGATAAAAACTACTACGGCGAATTTTTCCGTTGGCTGGCATATTCCACATATCGGCAAAGGCAGGCGGGGGCAAACCGGTTTTCCGGCCAGAATACAGGCAACCATCCCCCCTGTCAGCAACCAAAACTGCGAAAAAACCGCGTCCTTATCGCTTTTTTTCCGGCTGTGGTTTTGAAGGAACGGGCTTTTTATCTGTGGTAGGCACTGTCTTTTTTGCCGTATCGGCCTTTTTAGCCGGAGCGGTCTTAAGCGGGATTTTTTTGTCCTTAGCCTCTTTGGCCACTTTGGCTTCCTTCGGCGCGGGTTTTTTGATTTCCTGATAATGAACCCCGCAAGCCTTGGAAATCGCCTTGTAAGCGTTGTCCGAACCGGAAAGGGAGAATTGATCGGATATTTTGTCGCCCTTGTTGGTGACCGCCGCCACGGACATTATCCCTCCGTCCCTGATGGCGAAAGCCAACGCGTGATCGGAAACAGCGTCACGCGACCATGCGGAATCGCCTTGGGAAAAAAGGGAGAAAGGCTTCTTATCCGCCTTGATCGCCACATCTGCCGTAGGGCTGAGTCTTATTCCCGCCGTATAGCTGATTTCGTCAGAAACGCTCTCCGTGGGACGGTGGGTAATTGTGAGCGCAGGATCGCCGCGTTTGATACGCTTATTTGCTCCTCCCGCCATTCCGTTCAACATCATATAACAGACCGGTTGCCCGCCGTCGTTGGCGGAATAGGCTGTCCACCCGCCGTATTTTCCCAATAACTTGGGTTCCTCCCCGCGTTTGGATTTGGCAGCAGCCGCCTTGGGTGGCGCGGCCTTAGTAGGAGAAGCGGAAGCCGCGGGCAAAGCCGTCGAACGGGGATAAGATGGAGAGGGAGAAGCGGCAGGAGATTGAAGATTAACCACCTCAATCTTATCGGAATCGCTTACCGCATGGGCCGGAGAGGCGGCGGCCAGCAGAGGCGCAAAAGCGGCCAACAGCCCAAAAAACAGAGGTTTTTCAAAGATTGTGTGATTCATGGTTAAGATGGCATGACATGTTTAAAAACCCGCCCATGTAGTCAGCTTAATTCGAACTTTATCCAAAATCCATGCCCATGCCGACAATTATTCATATGGTTAACGCTAATACGGTTAACGCAATGAAAAATATGTGCAAACGGCAACGATATGTGCTAAACCAAATACCATATGGCTAGATTTCGAGGCAAATGAATGGCTATCGCAAAAGTAAAAAAGAAGACCGTAGCGGTTAAAAAAAACGCCAATACTCCGTCTTCTAATGGAAAGACCGTCGCTAAGGTCAAAAAGCCTTCGGCGACCGCCTCGTCGTCCGCTCTCGGAGACGCGAAAGGCTATGGACACAGCCAGTCCAGAATAGCCTCCACTATGGATCGCCTCGAACTGGCCGATCTAATTTACCGTTTCGCCAGAGGACTGGATAGATCCGACGATTCCCTTTTGCGCGCCGCGTTCCATGTTGACGCCACAGTCGATTTAGGTCCGGGGATATTCCAAGGCATGGCCAGCGATTACATAATTTGGGCTTTGGGATCGCTTCAGCAATCGCGCTCTTCCCAGCACATGGTAGGCAACATGTGGATGCAAATAGACGGCGACGTGGCTTTGGTAGAAAGCTATTGCCATGCCTATCTACGCTTGGAAAAACCGACCGGAAAAGAAGACCTTTTCATCGCCAGCCGTTGGTTGGATCGGATGGAACGCCGCCCTTCGGGACATTCCGGCATATGGCGCATCGCCCATCGCAAGGTGATGCTGGATCTGACGCGGGCGGAGCCTGCGGCGGACATGTTCTATCACCACAACCCGGACGCCTTGTGGAGCGGACGCGGAAAGGCGGATCCTTCCTATCAGATGGCGCAGTTCCCGGGCAGCCAGTCCGGCAACAAGCTCCCCTCCTTCGTCGGCAGGAAATACGACAGCAAAAGCATAAAGCTGTAATATTTGTTGCCAGCCCATCTTCTCGCGTATAAAAAATGGGCGAGAAACAATGCCGAGGGCTAAAAGGAGGATTGGATGCCTTACGTCGTCACCGAAGCCTGCATCAAGTGCAAATACACCGATTGCGTCGAAGTATGTCCGGTCGACTGCTTTTACGAAGGCGATAACATGCTCGTCATCAATCCCGACGAGTGCATAGACTGCGGCGTGTGCGAGCCGGAATGCCCCGCCGAGGCCATTATCTCCGACACCGACAAGGAATCCGAAAAATGGCTGGAGCTTAACCGTTCCTGCGCCTCCAAATGGCCGAACATCACCCGCAAAAAGGACGCGCCGCCAGACGCCGACCAGTGGAAGGGCGAAAAGAACAAGTACAAGCGTTTCTTCAGCGACAAGGCCGGATGACGAAAATCTGACGATTATCTGGTTCTTTCTGAAAACTAGCTGGTAAAAAATCGCTCTTTCAGCAATCGCGGTCTGTTCCTCCCCCTTCTTAGGGGGAGGGGTTCCGCCGTCGCAAACGGCAAGATAAGCTCGCCAAACCTGATCGAAAGATGCTTTAACCGCATTTTCCAAGAGGCTGTTCAAACCGTGCCTTCCGCCCCTACTCCCCCCTCTTCCAACGCTCCCAACGGCGATATGCCGTTAATTGCGTCGGCAGAAAAACGCGCCGGAAGCAATCTGCCGGAAATGTCCGTCAGCGATCTGTCGGCGCGGCTGAAACGCACGGTCGAGGACGCTTTCGGGCTGGTGCGGGTGCGCGGCGAAATAAGCGAGTGCAAGTTGCATTCCAGCGGACATCTATACCTTTCGCTGAAGGACGACGCGGCGGTGTTGGCCGCCGTGTGTTGGCGCGGGCAGGTAGGAAAGCTGGGGATCAAGCCGGAACGCGGCATGGAGGTCGTCTGCTCCGGACGGATCACCACTTATTCCGGCCAATCGAAGTATCAGATGATCGTCGAGGGCATGGAGCTGGCCGGAGCCGGAGCTTTGCTCAAGATGCTGGAGGATCGCAAGCGCAAGCTGGCCGCCGAAGGCCTGTTCGAGCGAAGCAGAAAACGCAAGCTGCCTTTCCTGCCCGACGTCATCGGCGTTGTGACCTCCCCTACCGGAGCCGTGATCCGCGACATTCTCCATCGTCTGGAGGATCGCTTTCCCCGCCACGTCATCGTCTGGCCGGTAGCCGTTCAAGGCGAGGCAGCAGCCGCGCAGGTGGCCGCCGCCGTGCGCGGTTTCAACGCTCTGGCCAAGGGCGGCAAGGTTCCGCGCCCCGATGTTCTGATAGTGGCGCGGGGCGGCGGTTCGCTCGAAGACCTTATGCCGTTTAACGAGGAGGATGTGGTTCGCGCCGTGGCCGAAAGCGCGATACCGGTTATCTCGGCGGTTGGACACGAAACCGACACCACGCTGGTGGATTTCGCCTCCGACGTGCGCGCCCCCACCCCGACGGCAGCGGCGGAAATGGCGGTTCCTGTGCGCGACAATCTGCTGGCGCAAGTGATCGACGACGGCTTGCGTTTGGACGGGGCTATGTCGCGCATGGCCTCGGAAATGGCGCGGCGATTGGATTTGATGGGGCGTGCGTTGGGCGATCCGGCGCGGGTGCTGGAACCTTTGGAACAACGCCTCGACGATCGCGCCGAACGCTTGGCATTGGCCTGCGACGGATTGATGCAAAAATCGCTCTCGCGGCTGGATTCGTTGAGCGGAAGGCTGCGCCATCCCCGCGAGCTGCTGGCCTTGGCCGAACAGCGCGTGGAACGCTTGGCGCAAGCGATGCTGACGCGAGGGAGGGAATTGCTCTTGAAGGCCGACGCGCGTTTGGACAGAACTGCGGCCACTCTTTCCGCTTTGTCGCCGCGAAACGTCTTGGGACGGGGATACGCGCTGGTATACGGCGCAAGCGGCAACCTTATTTCCAGCAAATCCGCTCTCAAGGCCGGAGACAAGATAACCGTCGAACTGCGCGATGGAACGGCCGAAGCCGAAGTGATGTAACAAACCTCTTGCATAATTGTCGTCGTCAAAGTTACGGCCAAAGGCGGCGCGTCATGCGAGGTATACGGCCAAAAGCGTCATTGCGAGCCGCCCCTTGGCGGCGAAGCCAACCACAGCCCTTGCGCTATGACTCTGGATTGCTTCGCCGCCCGACAGCGTTAACGCTGTCCAAACCAACGGGTGGCGGCTCGCAGACAGCCTTTGGCTGTAACCTCACAAATGACGCTTTTGGCCAACACGGCGCATTCCTCCCTCTTATCAGAGAGAGAGAGCGCAGCCTATATAATATCCGTGGACAATAGGCGGCGATGTTCCTGTGCCGCAAAGCGGTCTGTCATTCCGGCGATATAGTCCGCCACCAAACGCGCCTTGGCCGCTTCGTCGCTCGTCCCCCCCGCCCGCAAATTCGCGTACCAGTCGTCGGGCAAGCACTCGGGCTTTTCCATCAGGAAATTGAACGTCTCCTTGACGATGCGAGAGGCCTTTTCGCAGGCGCGATTTACCGTGCTGTGCCCGTACATGCGGTTTTTCAAGAAATCCCGCAAGACTATCTCGTGCTGTTGCATGGCGAAGCTGAAACGCACTGTGGGTTGGGTCGCTCTCCTTATGTCGTCGGCGGTTTGCGGGCGCAGCGTCATCAGCGCGGCGCGAGTGGTGTCCAGCAAATCTATGATCATCGTGCCGATGACCTGACGCACCACCGAATGCATCACGCGGCTTTTCTCGGCCTTGGGATTGTGGCGCAAAGTGTCTTCCAATATCGGCCCGAACAACGGCAAGGCGGCCAGATCGTCCAGCCCGAAAAATCCGGCGCGATAGCCGTCGTCTATGTCGTGGGTGTTGTAGGCGATGTCGTCGGCCAAAGCCGCCAACTGCGCCTCCGGCCCCGCGAAACTGTCGAGATCCAGATCGAACTCGGAGTTAAAGGCCGCGATAGTGGGGGGCAAACGGCGTTGCTCGGTTTCCGGCAGCAACGGGCCGTTGTGCTTTGCCACGCCCTCCAGCGTCTCCCAAGTCAAATTAAGCCCGTCGAACTGCAAATAGCGTTTTTCCAGCATCGTCAAGACGCGGAAGGTCTGTTCGTTGTGGCAAAAACCTCCGTAAGGCTTCATAACGTCGGCCAACGCGGCCTCTCCGGCATGGCCGAAACAGGTGTGGCCGAGGTCGTGCGCCAAAGCCAGAGTTTCCGTCAAATCCTCGTTCAATCCCAAAGCGCGGGCGACCGAGCGGGCGACTTGGGCTACTTCCAGCGAATGCGTCAAACGGGTGCGGTAATAATCGCCCTCGCTTTCGATAAAGACCTGCGTCTTGTTGCGGAGCTTGCGGAACGCGCCGCAATGGATGATGCGGTCGCGGTCGCGCTGGAACTCGCTGCGGGTCGCGCTGTGCGCTTCCGGCAACTTGCGGCCACGGAGGGAAACGGCTCCGGTGGCGTAAACCGCCACGGCGGGAGCGGATGTCGCGACGCACTCGGCGTCGAACGCTTGCAAAGGTGCTGTCATAAGGACAAGATTAGCCCCTAAGCGGGGCTTTGACCAGACGCGCGGAGAAAAAATTGCGGATAGCCACTTGGAACGTGAACTCGGTGCGGGCGCGGATGCCCAACGTGACGGCGTGGCTGCTCAAAAACCAACCCGACGTTCTGCTGTTGCAGGAAATCAAATGCGAAACCGCCGCGTTTCCGCGTCTGGAATTCAGCGCGCTGGGATACTCCTCCTCCGTGGCCGGACAGAAAGGCTACAACGGCGTCGCCATCCTAAGCCGCTCTCCCGCCACGGACGTGATCGAGAGGATTTCGGGCGACGAAAGCGACCAGCAAGCGCGTTACATAGAGGCGACCGTGGAGGGAGTGCGGGTGGCCAGCGTCTACCTGCCCAACGGCAATCCGCTGGAAAGCGAAAAGTTCCCCTATAAACTGGCGTGGATGGCAAGGCTGGAAGCCCGCGTCCGCGAATTACTGCAGCAAGAAATCCCCTTCGTTCTGGGCGGGGACTACAACGTCATCCCCGAAGAGCAGGACGTGCACGATCCCAAAGGATGGGAAAAAGACGCGCTGTACCACCCCAAAACCCGCGCCGCCTTCCGCCGCATATTGCACGCCGGAGCTATCGAGGCTTTCCGCGCCCTGCATCCCCGCCGCAAGCACGCCTATACTTTCTGGGATTACAAATCCGGAGCATGGGAACGCGGAACCGGCCTTAGGATAGACCATTTCCTTTTGTCGCCGGAGGCTGCGGATCGCATGTCTTCGTGCGAAATAGACCCCTCCCCTCGCGGCCTCGAAAAAGCCTCCGACCACGCTCCGGTGACGGTCTGCCTATAGAGCGTCATTGCTAGGTTCACAGCCAAAGCGATCGTCATTGCGAGCGTCGCCATTTGAATTTTAGCGTCATTGCGAGGGGCGTTCTTCACGCCCCGAAGCAATCCAGAGCCGTTGCGCCTATGACTCTGGATTGCTTCGCCGCCCGACAGCGTTAACGCTGTCCAAACCAAAGGGTGGCGGCTCGCAATGACGCCCCCCCCTTTTTGACCATAGACTCAATCGGCTGGCCATTATCCCGTCTTGGCCGCCTTCGGCTGCGGCAACGCCAAGCGTATATGCAATTCGTGCATGCGTTCCGGCGGCACTGTGTTGGGAGCCTGCATCATCAGGTCTTCGGCCTGCTGGTTAAGCGGGAAAGCGATGACCTCGCGGATGTTGGGTTGATCCGCCAACAGCATGACGATGCGATCTATGCCCGGGGCTGAGCCGCCGTGGGGCGGAGCCCCCAGCTTCAACGCCGACAGCATTCCGCCGAAGCGCGTTTCCAGCTCCTCCGCCGAATATCCGGCGATGGCGAAAGCCTTGTACATGACCTCCGGCAAATGGTTGCGGATAGCCCCCGACGACAGCTCGATGCCGTTGCAAACGATATCGTATTGCCACGCCTTGATCGTCAAAGGGTCTTGGCTTTCCAAAGCCTCCAGCCCCCCCTGCGGCATCGAGAACGGATTATGGCAGAAGTCCACCTTGCGGCGTTCCTCGTCGTATTCGTACATCGGGAAATCCACGATCCAACAGAAACGGAAGGCGTTCTTTTCGATGACGTCCATTTCCTGCGCGATTTTCGTTCGCGCTTGTCCGGCCATTTTCGCGGCTTTGTCTTTCTTGTCGCAAACGAAGAACACCGCGTCGCCGTCTTTGGCGTCCGTCAGGCGGCGCAATTCGGCCTGAGCCTCCGCCCCCACGAAACGCGCGATGGGGCCTTTGCCCGCCCCCGCCTCGAACGTCACATAGCCAAGCCCGGGCGCACCCAGCTCCTTCGCCCAGTCGTTCAGCTTGTCGAAAAAGCTGCGCGGCTTGCCCGATACCGACGGGGCGCGAATGGCGCGTACCACCCCGCCCTGTTCGATGACCTCGCGGAAGGCGCGGAATTCCACGTCTTTGCGCGAAAACACCGCCGTCACGTCCGACACCAACAGAGGATTCCGCAGATCCGGCTTGTCGGAACCGTACTTCAGCATCGCTTCCTCGTAAGGAATGCGAACGAACGGATAAGAGGAAACGGCTGGCTTTTCGGCGCGGTTGAAACCTCCGAATTCGTCGAACACTCCGTGCAGCACCGGCTCTATCGCCGCGAACACGTCGTCCTGAGTCACGAAGCTCATCTCGAAATCAAGCTGATAGAACTCGCCCGGGCTGCGGTCGGCGCGGGCGTCCTCGTCGCGAAAACACGGCGCGATCTGGAAATAACGGTCGTATCCGGCGATCATCAGCAATTGCTTGAACTGCTGCGGAGCCTGCGGCAGGGCATAGAACTTGCCCGGATGCAGACGGCTTGGAACCAAAAAGTCGCGCGCGCCCTCAGGGCTGGAGGATGTGAGTATGGGGGTCTGAAACTCGCGGAATCCGCCAGCCCACATGCGGCGGCGCAACGAAGCGATGACGTCCGAGCGCAGTTTAAGATTGGCCTGAAGGCTTTCCCGCCGCAGATCCAGAAAACGGTATTTCAGGCGCACGTCCTCGCCGGTATCCGTCTCGGCGTTAACCTGCATCGGCAACGGATCCGCCGCGCTAAGGATCGCGAAGTCCTGAATATCCACCTCGACAGCTCCGGTCGGCAGCTTGTCGTTGGCGGTTTCGTCGGGGCGGCGCACGACCTCTCCGGTCACGCACACCACGCTTTCCAATTTGACGCTTTCCAGCATATGCAACAGCGGGCTGGAACGATCGATGACGCACTGGGTAATGCCGTAATGGTCGCGCAAGTCTATGAACAACAAGCTGCCGTGGTCGCGTTTGCGATGCACCCATCCGGAAATACGAATCTTTTGCCCGCAATGCGAGACGCGCAATTCGCCGCAGTTATGAGTGCGATAAGGATGCATGATATTTTCCCCAAAAAACGGTTTCAATCCGCCGACGCCCCAAGCGTCCGCGAAGATTAGCTTTCGTCGCGATTTCGCACAAGCGCGGCGAAAAGGCGGTTATAAGAACCTGTTCAGCGGCGGCCTTGGGCCCCTTTCAGGAAAAGGCGGGACTTTCCTTCGATAACCACCGTGTTTCCGGCGTCCAAGACGCGGAATCCGGATCCGGTGATGATGCCGCCGCCCCACGTTATCGTCACCGGCTTTTCGCTCCACGCCGACGACGCGCCTAAATCTATCTGCGCCTCCTCGGCGGAAAAAGTGTATCCGCCGTCGTGGAACATCTGGATCCCTCCGCCCAGCCACAGCTTTTTGCTTTTCTGATCGTATCTGCCGAGATTGGCGGTTCCCGCCAGCCAACCATCGTCCTTTAAGGCTATGTCTCCGCGCACCTGCTCCAAATCCACCAAACCGTTCATGCTGATGGCTTGGGAAGCGCGTTTCGCCGTCAACAAATACTGCCTATCTTCCTTATCGGTTCCGCTGAGGCGCAGGTTTTCCACCACCACATTTGGCACGGCTTCCTTTACCGCCTCGCCCAGATCCTTTTCGCGCAGCATCGGCCAAACCACCAGTGCGCCAAGGACGACCAGCACCGCCAAAGGAAGAACCCGCCGCAAAACGGCGACCATGCTGCTGTATCTGCCGCTTTTGGCCGCCGCCTTTTTTACGTCGCGCATTCCCCCTGACACTTTGGACTTCCCGATGGTTTTACCGATACTACCGCTTCGTCACTGCCTTGCCGTCGGGCGGTGAGCGAAAATGTCAACGTCGTCCCAACCGGCCAGATCAAGCTCGGCGCGGATGGGAAGGAATTGGAACGCCCCCTCCGCCAGATGACGGCGGTTTTCCCGCGCCAACATCGCGTCCAGCTTATCGCGCAAGCGATGCAGATGAAGCACGTCCGAGGCGGCGTAGTTCATCTGTTCCTTGCTGAGAACCTCAGCCCCCCAATCGGAGGTCTGGTGTTCCTTGGAAATATCCACGCCCAAAAGCTCCTTGGTCAGATCCTTCAAGCCATGGCGTTCGGTAAACGTCCTTACCAGAGCCGAGGCGACCTTGGTGCAATAAACGGGCTTGGGCATGACGCCCAAGTGGTGAGCGATGGTAACTATGTCGGCGCGGGCGAAGTGGAACAGCTTGGTCACCGCCGGATCGGCCATCAACTTCTTCAAATTGGGGGCAGCGTACTGTCCGGCTTTGAACTGCACCAAATGCGCGGTTCCGTCGCCGGCCGACAACTGCACGACGCACAGGCGATCGCGTATCCAGTTCAAGCCCAAGGACTCGGTGTCCACAGCGACCGAGGAGCCGAACGACAGGCCGTCCGGTATGTCGCCGGAATGCAGGGTTATCGAGTAATCAGGCATAGTTAGCACCATTTTGTTAATGATAAGCGGGAATTACCAGCCCATATGATACGACGATCCGGTTTATTGCAAGCGGCAATCTAGTTTTTGGCTTTTACGCAAAATGGGTGGGTATTTCCTCCCCAAAAGTGCCGTCATTGCAAGGTCTACGGCCAAAGGCCGTCATTGCGAGCCGCCCCTTGGCGGCGAAGCAATCCAGAGTCGTTGCTCCATAAGGTCTGGATTGCTTCGCCGCCTGAAGAAGGCGGCTCGCAATGAC
>JAYRGC010000055.1:0-9294 GCA_041908065.1 Alphaproteobacteria bacterium
CGGCTGGGTTTGACTCATTCTGGCCGGTCTTTTTGTTTCTCACGCAAGTGGGGTGTTATTTTGGCTTACAAACGATGACGCACGCCCCTTCTGTGGGCGCCGCCACCTTTGGTTTTGGACTGGGTTTACCGGTGTCCAAACCAAAGGGTGGCGGCTCGCAATGACGGTGCTTGCTTCTGCGTTTGAAGGCAAAATTACCACCCATTTTGCGTAAGATCCAAAAAGAGCTTCCAGATTGCTTCAACCGCAGGCGCGGCGCAAGCGGCTTGCCACGACTGGGCACTGGCTTTATGGTGGCGGCGCGAGTTTTTTACCTGATAAAGCCAGAGGGGGCAGCCATGACATCAGAATCCTCTTTCCCACACCGCCATTTGCTGGACATAGAAAGCCTATCTTCGGCTGATATACTCGATATTCTGGAACTCGCGGAAAAATACGTCGAAGAAGGCAAAGGGGGCAAACGCCGCTGGTGCCGCCTTGAAGGCAAGACCGTCGTCAATCTGTTCGTCGAGCCTTCCACCCGCACCCGCACATCATTCGAAATAGCCGCGCGCCGTCTGGGGGCCGACGTGGTGAACGTGATGGTCGAGCATAGCTCAATGAAAAAGGGCGAAACCCTGCTGGATACCGTTCGCAATATCAACGCCATGCAGGTGGACGCCTTCGTCATACGCCACCGCGAAAACGGCGCGCCGCATTCAGTCATCCGCGACACGCAAGCCAGCGTCATCAACGCCGGTGACGGCTCCAACGAGCATCCCACCCAAGGGCTTTTGGACGCCTTGACCATGCGCCGCCGCAAAGGCCGCCTCGACGGCCTGAACGTGGCCATCTGCGGCGACATCGAACACAGCCGCGTGGCGCGTTCGAACGTGCGCTTGCTGAAAAAGCTGGGGGGAAAGCCCCGCGTCATAGCCCCTTCGGTCTTCATGCCTAAGGATCTGGATAAACTGGGAGTTCCGGCCTTCGACAACATGGCCGAGGGGTTGCGCGACGCCGACGTGGTCGTGATGCTTCGCATCCAGCACGAACGCTTGGCCGACGGAGAATTCGCCATGTCGCTGAAGGACTATCATCAACGCTATGGGTTGGATCACGAAAAGCTCAAGCTGGCGAAACCTGACGTCATCGTCATGCACCCGGGGCCGATCAACCGCGACGTGGAGATTTCCTCGTCCTTGGCCGACGACAAGCAATACAGCGTGATACTGGATCAAGTCGGCAACGGAGTGGCCGTGCGCATGGCCTGCCTCGATTTGCTGTTGGCGGCGGGGCGTTCCTGCGCCTGCGGACACAAGGCGGCCTGACGCGAAAGTAGAGGGGCACACATGGATTCGCTGAAAAACAGATCCGCGATAATCACCGGATCGACCAGCGGCATCGGGCTGGCAGTGGCGACGGTTCTAGCCCGCAACGGCGCGAACGTAATGATCAACGGCTTCGCGGATTCCGCGACTGTGTCATCCATCAGGCAAGCCCTCGGCGCGTTCGGCGGCAAGGTGGAATACCACGCCTGCGACGTCACAAAGCCGGACGAAGTGGCGGATATGGTGGAATCGGCGGCGAAGGCTTTCGGCGGCGTGGACATCATGGTCAACAACGCCGGAATCCAGTTCGTTTCTCCGGTGGAGGATTTCCCGCTGGAAAAATGGGACGCGGTGATCGCCACCAACCTGTCGTCGGTGTTTTACGCCTCTCGCCGCGCCGTGCCGCTGATGCGGCAAAAGGGTTGGGGGCGCATCATCAACATTTCCTCGGCGCACGGACTGGTCGCCAGCCCCCAAAAATCCGCCTATGTGGCGGCCAAGCACGGCGTGGTCGGACTGACGAAGGTCATAGCGTTGGAGTTGGCCGGAAGCGGCGTGACATGCAACGCCATATGCCCGGGCTGGGTGCTGACTCCTTTGGTGCAAAAGCAGATAGACGCCATAGCCGCGCGGGAAGGATTGGACAACGAACAAGCCTCGCGCCGGTTGCTGTCGGAAAAGCAGCCGTCCGAGCAGTTCGTAAAGCCGGAAGACGTGGGAGAATTGGCGGCGTTCCTTTGCTCGGACGCGGCGCGCCAGATAACAGGGTCATGCCACAGCATAGACGGCGGCTGGGTAGCCAGATGACTTCGCGGGGGCGATGAATGAAACGCCAGTTCCTGAAAATGAACGGCCTCGGCAACGATTTTGTCATATTCGACAGCCGCAAGGACGGATTTATCCCCGACGCGGACGCTTGCCGCAAGCTGGCTGATCGCAGGCGCGGGGTCGGATGCGACCAGATAATAGTCATGGACAAGCCGGACGAAGCCGGTTTCGACGCGTTCATGCGGGTATACAACGCCGACGGCTCGGACGCCGGAACGTGCGGCAACGCCACGCGCTGCGTAGCCAGCCTGTTGTTTCAGGAAAACGGCGAAAAAGAGGTTCGGATAAAAACCACCGTCGGGCGAATGACGGCTTGGCCTGCAGAAGGCGGCATGGTTTCGGTCGATATGGGAGAGCCGCGAACTAACTGGAACGAAATCCCCTTGGCGGCGGAATGCGACACTCTGTCGGTCAACCTCAGCGCGGGAGAGCTGTCCGATCCCTGTTGCGTCAGCATGGGCAACCCGCACGCGGTTTTCTTTGTGAAGGACGCGGCGGCGGTTCCTTTGGAAACTCTGGGGCCGAAACTCGAACATGACCGGATCTTCCCCAAGCGTTGCAATATAGAAGCCGCTCAGGTAATCATGCGCGACCGCATAAGGATGCGGGTGTGGGAGCGCGGAACCGGCATCACCGAGGCTTGCGGAACGGGGGCTTGCGCCACCGCCGTGGCCGCCGCAAGGCGGGGGCTTTGCGACAGGCGTTCAACCGTGGTTTTAGACGGCGGAGAGCTGTCAATAGAATGGCGCGAAAGCGACGGCCATGTGATCATGACCGGGGGGGCTGATTTGTCTTTTTACGGGATGTGGGAAAAACAATGAATCAACCTGTTGATTTCTGCAGAGCGTCTTCGCCTAAATCGGTCTGCGTGTATTGCGGATCGTCTGCAAGGGTGGATCAAGCCCACAAGGACACCGCCCGCGAAGTGGGCTCGGCCTTGGCGCGCCACGGCATTAAGGTCGTCTACGGCGGCGGGCGCGTGGGACTGATGGGAATATTGGCGGATTCCGTGCTGGAGGCGGGCGGGAAAGTAGTGGGAATAATCCCCGAATATATCCGTTCCCGCGAGATCCAACATACCGGATTGACGGAAATGCACGTCGTGGACAGCATGCACACTCGCAAGCGGATGATGGTGGATCGCGCCGACGCTTTCTTGGTGCTGCCCGGGGGATTCGGAACCATGGACGAGGCGTTCGAGGTTCTGACATGGCGGCAACTGGGACTGCACGACCGCAACATCGTCATCTACAACAAGGGCGGATTTTGGGATCCATTGCTGGCTTTGATCGGCCATCTAATAGATAGCGGCTTCGCTCCGGCCAACAATCGCTCGTTCTACAGCGTGGTTTCCGATCTGGACGGGCTTTTCTCTGCCTTGGCCGCTGAACCCGCAAAAGCCCACGACCCCATGAGCAAGTGGATATAATTCTATCCGGCTGCCGCGATTTTTCTGGCTTGAACGCGAAAGTTATGGGAAAATGCCCCGACGGACGCAACGTTCAGTGACGCTGGAAGAAAAATGAGCGACCCCGAAGAAAATAGCGGCGATTCCCCAAAGCCTGACGGCGATCGCAATGTCCGATCTCCGGTTTCGCCGATAACCATGAAACCTCCCTCGCCCGAAACCATGTGGGCTGAGGTGGTGGTTGCCTTGAATTATCTCACCCGCATAAGTTTCTGGCTGGTGGATTCTCCCCGCTCCGGTCTGGTGCGCCGCTCGATGAGCTGGTTTCCGCTGATAGGGGCGTTGATCGGGCTGTTCGGGGCTACGGTCGATTGGGTTATGACGCAAATTGGCCTCCCGGGGGTCATCACCGCGACTTTCGCCATCGTCAGCATGTTGTGGATGACCCGCGCCTTGCACGAGGAGGAATTCGCCAGTCTGGTGAACCAGTACGGGCAGAGCATCGACAAAGAACAGAAAATAGGATGGCTGAAGGAAGAACGCTCGGTAAGATATGGAACGCTTGGGGTTATTCTCATCATCATAATGAAAATCGGCGCTATCGCCACATTAAGCGACAGCGATCTGGTCTTTCAGGCGTTGATCGTCGCCTGTTGCTGGTCGCGCGCGCTGATGGTCGTGGCTGCGGCGTGGCTGCGCCCCATCGCCGGAGATCCGGTGGCCGACCACTTCCAACAGCCTCCGGCCTTGCGGATGGTGATCGCCGTCGTCGTCGGCGCGGTGATTTCCTTCGTGGCGTTGGAGCCTTACGCCGATACGCTGGCTCCCACGCTCGCCTTGGGCATAAGCGCGGCTATGGGCGCGGTAGTGGCGATGATCGGCGCGGCGCATTTGCGCGGATATAACGGGCCGCTTTTGGGGACGCTGCAACAGGTGGTGGAACTTACGGTTTTAGGGGTTATACTGGTAGCCCAAAGAGTCGCCGAGTGACGTTTTCCACATTAAAGCCACATTCCTCGTTTATAGGCCGGAATGGCGGCTTTCTTCCGGTCGGAGCGTAGCACATGAAATTTTTCCGTTTTTCGGTTCTTTTGGCGATGCTCGCCGCCCTTTCGCTGGCCGGATGCCGCAGCGCGGGCGAGTTCGGATCCGAACCCGAACAGCTGGTTGATCGTTCGCGCATCAGCTTCCAAAGCATGATGACCGACAACCAATACCCGGGATTGGTGGACTTGGCTTCACGCGCCAAAGCCATAATCATAGTTCCCAATCTCATGCGCGCCGGATTCTTCGTGGGCGGGCGCGGCGGCAACGCCGTCATGCTGGTGCGCGACGATCAAGGCAAATGGAGTCCTCCGGCCTTCTACACCGTGGGCGGCCTCAGCTTCGGCCTGCAATTCGGCGGACAAACCTCCGAGCTGGTCATAACCGTTATGACGGAAAAAGGCCTAAGGGCATTAATGGATCGCCAAGTCACGTTGGGCGGCGACGCCGGATTAGCGGTGGGCGAACTGGGCAAGGGGCTGAACGCCGCCACCGGCATAGGCCTGAAATCCGACATGTACGCCTTCGCCCGTTCCGAAGGGCTGTTCGTCGGAGTATCTTTGGAAGGCTCGGTCATATCCCCGCGCCGCACATGGAACCGGCAGTTTTACGGACCCGACGCCACCCCGCAGAACATACTCCTGACCAGAACGGCGGTTTCATCGTCTCCGGCGGCGGAAAGCATCGTCGCCGCGATGCCGTAACCTGTCGATATGCCTGACAAGCGATCCCTGCGACAAGAAATGACGGCAACGCGCAAGGCGGAAGGCGACTCCAATCCTCGCGCAGCGTTCGAATTGCGCGATGCCTTCATGGCCGATTATGACCGAACCGCTGCGCGTTGGATCGAAGCCGGATTGCCGAAGATTTGCTCGGTCGCGTTTTATTGCGCCACGGACGGTGAAATGGATCCCCTGCCTTTGGCCGTTTCGTTGGCCGAGAAAGGCCACAGGCTGTGCCTGCCTTGGATCGAAATAGAGGATGATTCCATGCCGTTCCGCTCTTTCGCTATCGGCGACGAGTTGGCGCGGGGAGCTTACGGCATTTCCCAGCCCGCCGTTGTCTCTCCTGTCGTCGAACCAGACGTTTTGCTGGTTCCGCTTTTGGCCTTCGACGGACAGCTCAATCGTCTGGGACGCGGCGGCGGATACTATGATCGCGCCTTGTCCGAGATACGAAAAAAACGCAAAGCGATCGCCATCGGCATAGCCTTCGCGGCGCAAAAAGTCCCCTGCGTCCCCATTCAACCGCACGACCAGAAACTGGACGCGGTGGCGACGGAAAAAGGGGTTTTATATCAACGGCCATATGAAATATGAGGCTCTTACGCAAAACGGGTGGGGAGTTTTACATCTAAACGCAACGAAAACACTGTCATTGCGAGCCGCCCCTTGGCGGCGAAGCAATCCAGAGCCACAGGCGCAACGGCACTGGATTGCTTCGCCGCCCGACAGCGTTCAACGCTGTCCAAACCAAAGGGTGGCGGCTCGCAATGACGGTGCTTGCTGATGCTATTGCCTGCCAAGTTACCCACCCGTTTTAGATAATGGCCTTCTCCAGAATCTCGGCCAGTTTACGCATGGCGATGGCGCGGTGGCTGATGGAGTTTTTTTCTTCAGAGTTCATTTCTCCGAAGGTGCGGGAATGGCCGTCCGGCATGAAAACCGGATCGAAGCCGTGGCCGTTGCCTCCTCGGGGCGGCCAAACTATTCGTCCGTCGCAGCGGCCTTCCACCACCTGTTCGCGCCCGTCAGGCAGAACCAAGGCCAGAACGCAGATAAAATAAGCCGAACGATCCGCCGCATTCGCCCGCTCCAATTCGTCGTTCAATCTCCGCATTGCCATAGCGGAATCCCGCTGCGGTCCTTCCCAATCCGCCGAATAAACCCCGGGCGATCCCCCCAAAGCCGCCACGCACAGGCCGCTGTCGTCGGCCAACGCCGCGCATCCCGAAGCCGAGGCGGCATAGCGGGCTTTCAAAAGAGCGTTTTCGACGAACGTTGTTCCGGTTTCCTCCGGCGCGGATAGTCCCAAAGCTCCGGCGGCGACGACTTCTCCGACGAGGCCGGAAAGCAAAACGGCGAACTCCCGCGCCTTGCCAGCGTTATGCGTGGCCATCACCAAACGGCTTAAAGGATGACATTTGATCATGTTTCAAGGGCTTTTCTTCGTGGTTGATATCAAAACAAAGGCTCTTACGCAAAACGGGTGGGTATTACCTTCCGAAAAGATCCGTCATTGCAAGTTACAGCCAAAGGCCGTCATTGCGAGCCGCCACACTTTGGTTTGGACAACGTTAACGCTGTCGGGCGGCGAAGCAATCCAGAGTCATGGAGCAACTGCACTGGATTGCTTCGCGTCGCAAGGGCGACGCTCGCAATGACGCCTCCCCCCAAAAAAACCAAATATGTAATCTGAGGATTTTAACAGGGTAGATGACGGTCTTTGGCCATAGACCTCGCGCTTTTTGGAAGGCAATACCCACCCATTTTGCATAAGATGCTATTGGCCTTCCACTTCAGGAAACGAAAACGTCAGTTTTTCCGCCGTAAGCGTGGATTTCATCAACACCGATCCGCCGCACGCACCGCCGACGCAAAACTCCTTTATCGCCCAGCGGTATTGTGGCAAGGCAGTATCTATATATCCCAATACCGTCAGCCATTGCCTGAACTTCGCCCCGTCGGTCGAGGAAACCGTCAACGATTTGTCGGAGGAAAGGGAAAAATTAATCTCGGGAAAGCGTTTTTGCAGCCTATCTATAAGGGGTTGAACATCCTTTATATCCGGCGGTTTTTTTGTGATCTTGGGCAGCAGCGGCTCAGAAGCGGCGACGCGGGTTGCTTCGTTCCTGGCGACGACTGCGGAATTGATCGTATATACGGCCAAAGCCGAAAAGGCCAAAGCCCCTCCCCAGCACAGCGCGACCACGATCATGGAGGCGCGATCCAATGTCTCTAGAGCTTTGTTCATGAAGCGCGGAGACAAAGCCTTGGCTATGTCGTTGGTCGCGTTTTTCATGGCGTTGGTTTTCATGCGGATGAGGCCTGAAGGATTAAAGACGCCACAGAGCCTATATCAACGGCGCGGCGGCTACAAGTCGGAGCCGTCGCCTTTGCCTGCATAAGACATGACCGGAGGAACCGGAACCAGCAGATTAGGCGCAGCGGCGGCTTGCGGTTGCGGCGGCGGCTCGGGAGGTTGCGCCCCGTTCGGCGTTTTCTGCGACAGCAACAACGAGTCGATATGGCGGCCTTGGAACATGACGATCCCCAGATTGGTTCCGGTTTCCAAGGCTAAGGGGGTCTCGCAGCGGCATAATATGACGGATTCCTTGCCGGTTTCCGCGATCAAGGCGCGAACGCTCGGGAAAACTTCGGGAGCCATGTTGTCTATGCCGTCAGGGGTCCAGTACAGCTTTACCAGATCGAATCCGAGGCGGGCGCGGTTGAGGAAAGGCAAGGTTTGGTGCGTCAACCCGTCCAGACAAAGCCGGAATCCTCGGTTATGCAGATAATCCCGCGCGAATATGAACGCGCCCATATCGGCGAAAATATCCAGCCGATCCATCTCGATCACCAATTTTCCCCTCAGTTGCGGGGCTATCATGCTCTCAAAACGGGCGAATTCCGGAGAAAGCACGGTGGCTATGTTGAGGTTGAGGCTGAATGGCCGCGCCGATGGAATGCCGTCGCGCATCAGCACGTTCATCATGCGACGATCCAGCGTGTGGGTCAGATGCTGGAAAAGCCAGCGGTTTCCCATTAAATCTATCCCCGGGGTAATCGTGTTCTGAAGATCATCGATCGACACGAATAGCTCGTCGAACAAGGGATCCAAAGGCGAGTTGCGGCCTCCGGCAAAGCAAACGGTTTGGCGGCGAACCATCCCTGAAATATCGGTGCTGCCGAGCGAATTATCCAGCTTGGCCAGCAAGTCGGGACGGATCGGCGCGGAGGTCGGGGCGGCTGCGTTCGCATGAGCTTGCTCGGCATCGTTCAAAAGCCGTTGGGCTGCCCACAACAAGGCGTCGTAATCCTCTTCCAGCCGATACCATGTGCAAAAGCTTGTGGGGCCTCGGCGTTCGCGGAATTGCACCAAAGGATCCGAACCGAAAAGTGTCCTCAGCTTGTCCACCGCGCCTTCGATAACCCCGGGTTGCCCGCCTTTGGCCAGAAACAGCAGATCCCCGTTGCTTAGGATAAACAGTTGTCCGTCGACCGAACGTAAACCCGACACTATCGTGTCCGCGGCGATGCGGATGTAATTGTCGCGGCGATAGGACGGAACCAAGGCGGACAAGTGGATATGCACGGCGGCGCGATCGGCGCGCAGTTTATCGAGACGCTTTATCGCGTCCACCAACATGACTTCTTGGGCTACCGAGTGGGAGGAATGGGCGTCCGGCATGTGAAGCTCAGCTCCGTAGGCGATATGTGATGGCTATTCTTCAATTCTACGAAAACGAGTTGACGATCGTCACTGTTTAGGCAAGAGCCTCATCCTTTAAGATATGCGCGTAATTCTGTCGAGTGGCAACTTCACGAGATATAAAGAGATTTGGCTCCTACTCAAAACGGGTGGGTACTGCCTTCCAGCAAGCACCGTCATTGAAGTTACAGCCAAAGGTTGTCATTGCGAGCCGCCCCTTGGCGGCGAAGCAATCCAGTGCCGTTGCGCTTGTGGCACTGGATTGCTTCGCCGCCA
>JAYRGC010000056.1:0-28650 GCA_041908065.1 Alphaproteobacteria bacterium
CCACAGGCGCAACGGTTCTGGATTGCTTCGCCGCCAAGGGGCGGCTCGCAATGACGGCCTTGCTTGCCGATGCAGGCGGCTACAAAATTACCCACCCGTTTTCAGAAAGAGCCAACCTTTTTATGCGGCGTTTATGGGTATACCATGGGCGGAGACTTTTTCAGGGAGCACAGCCGATGTTGCAATCCATATCCTTGCCGCCACGTTCTGGCGACGTCCCCAAAAGCGCGGTCATAATACTGCACGGATTGGGCGACAGCTCCGACGGGATAATCGGCTTGGGCGAGGCGTGGGCGAAAGGGTTGCCCGAGACCGAGTTCATTGCCCCCGACGCGCCGTTTCCTTGCGACATGGCTCCGTTCGGGTTCCAGTGGTTCAGCATGCTCGACGCTTCCCCCGACGCCATCCTGAAAGGGGTGAAAAAGGCCGCGCCGCTGCTCGACGAATTCATAGACAAGGTTATGGCCTCAAGGGGATTGCCGCCGGAAAAAGTGGCGTTGGCGGGGTTTTCCCAAGGCTCGATGATGAGCCTTTACGTTGCGCCGCGTCGGGAACAGGCGTTGGCCGGAGTCTTGGGCTATTCCGGCGCGTTGGTTGGGGCTGAAGCCTTGCCGCGAGAGCGGCGTTCCATCCCGCCCATAATGCTGGCGCACGGAACCGCCGACGACGTGGTTCCCTTCAAGGCGATGGCGTTGGCCGAGGCGGGATTGCACAACGCTAACCTCAACGTTTCCGCGCTCGTTTGCCCGGGGCTGGGGCACAGCATCAGCGACGACGGCTTGGCGAAGGGGCTGGCGTTTTTGCGGAAAATACTGGGTTAGGCCGCGCCGGTTAGAACCTGTTCAGAATCTTGTTACCATTTTTTCACGATTTTGGCGCAATATTGCCGTCCGTCGGGACGTTTTAGCAATTACTCGAGATTTTCAGCAGAGTGCCGGACATCACGAAATAGGGGACAGTCATGGATTTTTCCGTCACCACCAACGATAAAAACGGCAACTCCGGAGTTATCAGCATCGTCGCGACGCGGGCGATAGAGGGGCTTAAATCATCGGGGCTGGACGTTACGCCGGATAATTTTTCCCTCTATTACAACTATTACTCCGCTTCGGATCCCAATCTGAAGATGGCCATGGACGCCTTGTTGCAGCAAAACGGACGCCTGACCCAGACGCAGTGCCAAGACCTGTTTCGCGCCCATTTGAGCCTTGAAGCCGAACACAAGGTGTTAAGCACCACCGTCACCAGCATAGAGAACGAGATAAAGCAGGTCATGTCCTCGTTGGGGCAAGCAACCAAGGATACCAGCCATTATGGACAGGCTTTGCATAACTTTTCGGGGGTTTTGCACACCGAGCCGGAGCAGTTGGAGCAAATACGCACTACCATGCAGAGGCTGGCCAACGAAACCCGAGTTATGGCCGAGCAGAACCAAAGGCTGCATTCACAGTTAGTGCAATCGACGCAGCAATTGACCGAGACACGCTATAATCTCAGCCAAGTCAAAATGGAAACGATGGTCGATCCTTTGACCGGCGTGGGCAATCGCAAGCTGTTCAACAACGAAATCATTCGAACGACCGCCGAAGCCACCGAAGGCAAGGGGCATTTGTCGTTGCTGGTCGTGGACATAGACCATTTCAAGAAATTCAACGATACCCACGGCCATCTGGTCGGGGATCAGGTTTTGCGGCTGGTCGCCCGCACGTTGGTCGAAAACCTCAAAGGCCGCGACGTCATCGCCAGATACGGCGGCGAGGAATTCGTCATACTCCTGCCCGACACCCGCGCCGTGGATGCTGAAAAGGTCGGCAATCAGCTCCGCACAAGCCTAGGCAGCAAGCAGATACGCCGCAAGGAAAGCAACGAGACCTTGGGCGTGATAACCATATCCATCGGCATCGCCGAATATCATGGCGGAGAGGACACCGAAGCGTTCATATCCCGCGCCGACGCCGCGCTTTACGAGGCCAAGCGCACTGGACGCAACAAGGTGGTCATCAGCGCGACGTGAGGGTTATTTCGTAATCCCGAGTTGCGTTCCCCGAGTTCGTGTTCTCTGAGCCTGTCGAAGGGAGCTTGCGCGATGCAAGGCGCGGAGAGGATTCCAGCTGGTTGCCGATGGATTTTTTGACTCTTACGCAAAACAGGTGGGCATTGCCTCCCTAAAAGCGCGAAGCATATGGTCAAAGGCCGTCATACTAGGTCTACGGCCAAAGGCCGTCATTGCGAGCCGCCACACCTTTGGTTTGGACAGCGTTAACGCTGTCGGGCGGCGAAGCAATCCATGGTCACGGGCGCAACGGCACTGGATTGCTTCGCCGCCAAGGGGCGGCTCGCAATGACGGTGCTTGATGCTGCGATTGGATGCAAAATTACCCGCCCGTTTTCAGAAAGAGCCATTTTTTACATAACCGCCTTGGGGTTAACGCCCGCTTCCGAGGCGACGGCGGCGGCGATGGAGTCCGCGTCCAGTTCATCCTTCACGCCCTTGGAAACGGCGCGGGCGCAGGCTTGATCCAGCGTGATGATCGACTTGTCGGGGTTGTTGCGGTTGCGGATGAAGCGATCCGTCAGCTTGACGATGCGTTCGCAGGAATTGTCGGAGATTTTGAAGCCATAGTGCTTTTCGAATTGGCTGCGGAGATTTTTGATTATCGCCAAGGTCGCCGCCAGATCCGGAGTGTCTAAAACGACTTTTTGGAAACGGCGGTCGATGGCGGGTTCGACGCGCACATAGTCGTCATATTCCTCGCGCGTGGTGGCCCCGATGACGTAGAGATCTCCGGCAGTAAGGTAGGGTTTGAGCAGATCGGCGATACCGCTGTAGCTGGAGGCGCGGAACGAGACCATCAATTGATGGATTTCGTCGATGCAGAAGATGATCGGAGCCGTCGGGCGTCCGGCCAGCACTTTGGCCGAATTGCGTTCGGCCACGCCTTTGACGATCGGTATCAGGCGGCCTTCGAGATCGGCGCGGGAGAGGGATCCCGCGCCGATCATCGACATTTCCAGCTCTATCAGCTTCGCTCCGGCCAACATATAGGGAACCCGACCCTGATTTATCCGTTGTGCCAGTCCCATGAACAGCGCGGTTTTGCCCACGCCAGCCGGTCCCAAAAGCACGGCGTTCTTACGCAACCGCTGCAAGAGGATAAGGACGATCTGATCCAATTCAGCCTCGCGCCCCGATATGGGATCGAACTTCCCCATCCGGTCTTGGGCTGTGATGTCGCGGGTATAGCGGCGCAACAGCTCGTCAAGCTCGGCGTCGCCGATGACGAATTGCGACGGCTTGTTTTCGGTTGAGGACATATCCTTTGTTCCCTAGGTTCCTATCCGACCAAACCGCGCAGGACGTACGGCAGGATGCCTCCGTTGCGGAAGTATTCCACTTCGTCCAGCGTGTCGATGCGGCACAACAGCATGAAACGCTCTACGCGGTCGCGGCGAGTCACGGTCAGGATCACGTCCATGCGCGGGCGGAGATCGTCGGAGATGCCGGAGATGTTGAAGGTTTCCTCTCCGTTAAGGCGCAACGCGGAGCGGTTGACGCCGCCCTTGAACTCCAAGGGAAGCACGCCCATGCCGACCAGATTTGAGCGGTGGATGCGCTCGAAGCTCTCGGCTATCACCGCCCGCACGCCCAGCAGCATCGTGCCTTTGGCCGCCCAGTCGCGCGAGGATCCGGTTCCGTATTCCTTGCCAGCCACGATGATCAGCGGCGTGCCTTCGGCGGCGTAGCGCATGGCGGCGTCGTAGATCGGCATGGCGTCGCCGGAGGGGAAGTGCTTGGTGTTGCCACCCTCGGCTCCGTCCATCAGCTCGTTCTTGATGCGGATGTTGGCGAAAGTACCGCGCATCATCACTTCGTGGTTGCCGCGCCGCGCCCCATAGGAGTTGAAATCGGCGGGCGAGACCCCGCGTTCGGTCAGGTATATCCCCGCCGGACTGCTTTTCTTGATGTTGCCTGCCGGAGAGATATGGTCGGTGGTGATGGAATCCCCGAACACGGCCAAAAGGCGAGCATCCTTGATGTCCGTCACTTGCTTGGGAGATTTTTCGATCTTTTCGAACAACGGAGGCAGTTTGACATAGGTAGAAGAATCCTCCCACGCGTAGGTGTTTCCTTCGGCTACGTTTATCGATTGCCATTCCTTGGGTCCGGCGAAGACGTCGGCGTAGCGGCGGCGGAACATGTCCGGCGTAAGGGCTTGTTGCAAGGCGGCGGCGATTTCCGCGTTCGACGGCCACACGTCGCGCAGATAGACTGGATTGCCGTCGCTGCCCACGCCCAGAGGCTGGGAGGCGAAGTCGATGCGCATGGATCCGGCCAAGGCGTAGGCCACCACCAAGGGGGGGGAGGCGAGGTAGTTGGCCTTGCAGTGCGGGTTGACGCGCCCTTCGAAGTTGCGGTTGCCGGACAGCACTGCGGCTACGACCAGATCGCCGCTTTCCACCGCCGCCGCGATTTTATCCGGCAATGGGCCGGAATTGCCGATGCAGGTGGTGCATCCGTAGCCGACCAGATTGAATCCCAAAGCGTCCAGATCGCCTTGCAATTCCGCTTTGGCGAGATAATCGGTGACTATCTGGCTGCCCGGGGCCAGCGAAGATTTGACCCAAGGTTTGGCCGACAGGCCTTTTGCCCGCGCCTTTTTCGCCAGCAAGCCGGCGGCCAGCATGACGCTGGGGTTGGAGGTATTGGTGCAGGAAGTTATGGCGGCGATGACCACGTCGCCGTGTTTCAGGCTGTATCCTTCGCCTTCCACTATCACCGCGCGCGCGGCGTCGCTCTTGGACTTGAAGGCGGGGAGATCCTCGCTGAACTTGCCGGAGGCGGCGGAGAGCAGGACGCGATCCTGAGGGCGGCGCGGTCCCGCCAGCGACGGTTCCACCGTCGAGATGTCCAGCTCCAGCGTGTCGGTGAACACCGGTTCGGATTGGGGATTGTCCACGCCGCTTTCGCGCCACATTCCTTGGGCTTTGGCGTAGGCTTCGACCAAGGCGACGCGCACGGGATCGCGGCCTGAGAATTTCAGGTAGTTGACGGTTTCGGAATCGATCGGAAAGATGCCGCAGGTAGCCCCGTATTCCGGAGCCATGTTGGCGATGGTGGCGCGATCGGCGAGGCTGAGGCTGTCCAGCCCCGGGCCGAAGAACTCCACGAATTTGCCGACCACGCCTTTTTTACGCAGCATCTCGGTGACCGTAAGCACCAGATCGGTGGCGGTGGTTCCCTCGCGGGGTTTGCCGTAAAGACGGAAGCCCACGACTTCGGGGATAAGCATGGATACAGGTTGCCCCAGCATCGCCGCCTCGGCTTCGATGCCGCCGACGCCCCAGCCCAGAACGCCGAGGCCGTTGATCATCGTGGTGTGGCTGTCGGTTCCGACAAGGGTATCGGGGTAGGCTACGCGCTTGCCGGTGGTGGAGTCGTTGTCGACCCATACGACTTGGGCAAGGTATTCGAGGTTGACTTGGTGGCAGATGCCGGTCCCGGGTGGGACGACGCGGAAATTGTTGAACGCCTTTTGTCCCCAACGCAGGAAGGCGTAACGCTCGGAATTGCGTTCGAATTCCAGCGCGACGTTGCGTTCGAAGGCGTCGGCGGTTCCGGCGTAATCCACCATCACCGAGTGGTCTATCACCAGATCCACCGGACACAGCGGGTTGATGCGCGCCGGATCTCCGCCCAACGAGATTATGGCCTGCCGCATGGCGGCCAAGTCCACCACCGCCGGAACTCCGGTGAAATCCTGCATCAGGACGCGGGCGGGGCGGTACGCCACTTCGGCGTCGCTCTTACGGGCGGCCAACCATGCGCCGACGGCGCGGATGTCGTCCACAGTCACCGAGCGTCCGTCTTCGAAGCGGAGAAGATTTTCCAGCAGCACTTTGAGGCTGTAGGGCAATCTGGATACGTCGCCGATGGAGCGTTCGGCTTCCTTCAGGCTGAAATAGTCGTACCATTCGCCATCGACGGATAACGATTTGCGGGTTCCCAGGGAATCCACTCCGGCGGCCATCGGCATGTTGCTTCTCCAGACGTTGGTTGCGGCAGGCGGCGGGAATGCCGCAGCGCATTTCTTATCCACTATGCTTTACATGTATTTGGTTGACGACAGGTTAACCCTTGTGGCATCGCTGCCAAGGGTTAAACTGCGGGCGGATTTTCGACGATTCTCAAGCGGGATTTTGCGACGCTATGGCGAACAGGCTTTTTTTCGATCTTTCAGGCCGCGCGACGCGCGGATGGCTGGGCGCGGTCGCCTTGTTCGCGGCTGTTTATGTGGTTTTTACACCGTTTCCGGCCAATGCGGCTTTCGTGTTTTGCAACCAGACAAAATCGTTGCTGGAAGCCGCTTTCGGCCATCGCGACCAGAGCATATGGATAAGCGAGGGATGGTGGCAGATCCAGCCCGGGCAGTGCGCTCGGGTGTTCGGCAAGCCCTTGAAGCAGCGGTTTTACTTTTATTTCGCCCGCACGCTCGCGTCTCCGGCGGCCGGAGGGCGCAAGCCCAAGGCATGGGCGGGGAAATATCCGCTTTGTTCGGACGGGAAGGCTTTTCGCATAGTGGGAGACGAGAACTGCGAGGATCGCGGCTATCAGACCAGCATGTTCCAAGGAATCGACATCGGCTCCAACCGCAAGGACTATACGTTGAACTTTCAGGACGACGGTTCGGTTGGCGCGGCATCGTCGAAATGACTCTTTAGATTTAAGAACAGGTTCTAAGAACGGGCTCTAAGGACAAGAAACTTATGATTAAACCGGCGATAACCTCGATCGTTTCCTTTTGCCGCGTTCATGCCGCCTTGGTCGTCTTAGCCATGGCTGCGGCCACGGCTGGAATGGGGTGGTACGTCGCCACGCATTTTTCCATCAGCACCGATGTCGACCGCCTGTTGTCGGAGGATTTGGATTGGCGGCGGCAGGAGGCGGAGTTGGAAAAGGCTTTTCCGCATAAGACCGACATGCTGGTGGTGGTGGTGGACGGCGAGACCCCCGACGCGGCGGAAGACGCGGCGGCGCGGCTGGCCGAAAAGATGGCGGCGGCTTCCGATTCCTTCCGTGACGTCAGAAGGCCGGAGTCCGCAGATTTTTTCCGCAAAAACGGGTTGCTGTTTTTATCGGAGGAAAAGCTCGGCGCGATGCTGGAGGCCTTGGTGCAATCCCAGCCCTTGATAGGATCTTTGGCGGCGGACATGTCGCTGCGCGGGCTGGCGGGAACCTTCGGCTTGATGATGGAGGGGTTGCGGCGCGGCGAGGCCGATTACGCGGCCATAGCCAAGCCGCTGGAGCTGATGGCGGCGGCGGTGGAATCGGTGGAAAACGGAAACGACAGGATTTTGCCGTGGCGGATGATGATGTCGGCTGAGGCTCCGCAGCCCAGGGATCTCCGCAAGTTCATCCTGACCCGACCGGTTTTGGATTACGGCGAGCTGTCGCCCGGACACGCCGCGTCCAAGCACGCGCGCGCCATGGCGGCCGAGCTGGGGTTGACGCCGGAGCGCGGGGTTCGCGTGCGCCTGACCGGAAAGGTGGCCTTGAACGACGAGGAATTCGCCAGCGTGGCCGACGGAACCGGATGGGCTACGGCGGCTTCGGGAATTATGGTGCTGTTCATACTGTTCATGGCGTTGCGTTCGGCGCGGCTGATAATCCCCATACTGTTGACGCTTATTTGCGGGTTGGCGGCCACTACCGCCTTCGCCATGCTGGCCGTGGGATCGCTGAACCTTATCTCGGTCGCGTTCGCGGTGATGTTCGTCGGCATCGCCGTCGATTTCGGCATTCAGTTCGGGGTGCGGTACCGCGATCAACGCCACCGCGAACCGGACGAGAAAAAGGCCATGCTGGCCACCGCCGGAATCGTCGCCATTCCATTGGCCATGGCCGCGATGTCCACTGCGGTTGGGTTTCTGGCTTTTACTCCCACGGATTACAGGGGCGTGGCCGAGCTTGGGTTGATAGCGGGGGCGGGGATGGTTATCGCCTTCGTTCTCAACATCACTTTGTTGCCCGCGCTTTTGACGCTGTTCAAGCCGTTGCCGGAACCGGAGAGCGTGGGCTTCGCGTGGGCTGCGCCCGCCGACAAATTTCTGGCGCGCCATCGCAAGCCGGTTTTGACGATGGCAGTTGTCGTCGGTTTGGCGGCGTTGTTGCCCGCGTCCCAGCTGCGTTTCGATTTCGATCCGCTTAATCTCAAGGACGCGAAAACGGAGTCGGTTTCGACCCTTTTTGACCTTATGCGCGATCCCGACGCCAGCCCGTATACCATCGAGATATTGCGTCCGTCTTTGGACGAAGCCGCCGCGTTGGCGGCCAAGCTGTCGGAATTGGGGGAGGTGAAGCGCGCCATGACGTTGCGCTCGTTCGTTCCCGAAGATCAGGACAAGAA
Source organism: Alphaproteobacteria bacterium (assembly GCA_041908065.1). Taxonomy (GTDB): domain Bacteria; phylum Pseudomonadota; class Alphaproteobacteria; order UBA9219; family UBA9219; genus JAYRGC01. Next base: position 8,406 of record JAYRGC010000056.1, read on the forward strand.
GCTGGCTTTGATTGCCGACGCCGCGTTTCTCCTTTTGCCTACGTTGTCTCCGGTCGGGAATGCGGCGGCGGCCACGGATGCCGACAATATCGCGGCGTTGCGCGAGATGGCGCGAGAATTGCGGGCGATGGGCGACGATCGCGCCGAAGCGCGGCGGTTGGCGGCGGCTTTGGACACGGCGTTGGCTAAGGCGGAAGGGGAGCGTGGTGGCGACGTCCTGCGACGCTTGGATTTCGTCCTGTTGTCGGGGATGCGTTCGCTGTTGCCCACATTGCGCGAGGCTTTGGCCGCGGAAAAGGCGAGCGAGAGCGACATAACTGCGGATTTGGCGCGGGATTGGATCGCCTCCGATGGACGCGCCAAAATAGAGGTCTACCCCAAAGGGGACGCCAGAGATCACGCCGTTCTTACGGCTTTCACCGACGCAGTGCGGAAGGTTGCTCCTGATGCTGGTGGCGCGCCGGTGTCGATACAAGAATCCGGACGCACGGTGACCTCGGCTTTTTTCAACGCCGGAATTTTGGCGATACTGGCGATAGGCGCGTTGGGGTGGCTCGCGCTTAGAAATATTTGGGATGTTGCATTTATGCTGCTACCCCTGCTTCTTGCTGGAACGTTGACGTTGGCGACGATGGTAATAATCGATTTACCATTGAACTTCGCCAACATAATATCGTTACCGTTATTGCTTAGTCTTGGCGTGTCTTATTCTGTATATTTCGTCGCTTATCGCCGCGCCGGAATGCGTTCTCCTTTGCAGTCCAGCATGGCGCGCGCGGTGCTTTTCAGCGCGGCCACGACTCTGGTCGCGTTCGGCAGTTTGTCGTTTTCTCCTCATCCTGGAACCAGCGGCATGGGGGAATTATTAACCATTGCGCTGTTATACTCCCTTTCATGCGTTTTTCTGGTATTTCCTGCCTTGCCTGAAAAACGATTGTCTGCTTAAACTCGCCTTGGATACGACGATTCCGCATCTACCCTTTAAACCTTGAGGAAAGAAAATTATGACGCGCCGCCCAGCTATTGCCGTTTTGGCTATTTCCGCCGTTTTGGCTCTTTCGGCCTGTTCTTCGATGCCGCAGACTCCGGCGGAGAAGGCCGAATACAAGGCCACTAACGATCCCATCGAACCGTTCAACCGCGCCGTGTTCGACGTGAACGATTTCCTTGACAGGCTGTTGATTCGCCCGCTTGCCGAGTTGTATCGCATCACCGTTCCGCCTCCATTGCGCGATCGCGTGGCCGGCATAATCAAGAACATGTCCGAGCCGGTCGTGTTCGCCAACAATTTGATGCAAGGCGAGGTAAGCCGCGCCGGAACCACCCTCGGACGCTTTGCCGTAAACACCACTTTGGGCGTCGGCGGTATGTTCGAAGTGGCCAACGAATTCAACCTGAAACGCCAACGCGGCGACTTCGGCCAGACGTTGCACGTTTGGGGCGCGGGTTCGGGTCCTTACATCGTGTTGCCGCTTTTCGGGCCGTCCTCGGTGCGTGACGCCATCGGTCTGGGGGTAGACACCCTGATGTCGCCGTGGAAGTACATCGTGGCTTTCGGCGGCGATACCGTGGAAACAATGTTCACCGTGTCCGACACGACGGCTTCGGCCCTCGTCAGGCGCGAGGAGAACATCGAGGGTCTGGACGCTCTGCGTCAGGGGTCGATAGACTTCTACGCTCAGATGCGTAGCGTGTATCGTCAGCATCGCGCCAAGGAGCTGGGCATCAAGACCGCTTCCTCGCCGATGTTCGAAGATTACGATGCCACCTATACCGAGCCGCTGTTGCAGTAAGGTTGGTTGGTTCTGTTTCAAAGGCCGACGCGTTTCGCGCGTCGGCCTTTTTCTTTTGCGGCGGAGCGCGGGGAAACTTGGCTCTTATGTAAAACGGGTAGGTATTACTTTCCCAAAAGGCCGTCATTGCGAGCCGCCACCCTTTGGTTTGGACAGCGTTGAGCGCTGTCGGGTGGCGAAGCAATCTAGACTTTATAGAGCAACGGCACTGGATTGCTTCGCCGCCAAGGGGCGGCTCGCAATGACGGCCTTTGGCTGTAACTTCGCAAATGACGGTGATTGTCATTGCGTTTGCATGTAAAATTATCCACCCATTTTGCGTAAGAGCGAACTGATGTAAGATCCGCGCCATGAACGCATTCAGAGATTCCCGTTTATGGTTCGCCGTGGCGTTGGTTGCGGCGGTGTTGGCGGTTTCTGCCTGTTCGGTTTCGAAGGGCGGGGGGGAAAAGTCGCGTTATGTGCCGCCTTCCACCGCAGGGGGGAAGGCGTGCGCCGATCAATGCGGAAAGGCGCGCTTTCATTGCGTTTCCTATTGCAGCTTCAGCGAAAAGCAATGCAACCAAGAGATGCAAGCCCAAGCCATAAGGGATTACGAGCAATACATGCGCGATCAATTCAGATCCCGCGCCGCTTCCGAGCTTTTGCCACGCGATTTTGAAAGGCCGGAGAAATGCTCGACGTTGTCGTGCGCCCAAGATTGCGAGGACGACTACCGCGAGTGTTACGTGAATTGCGGGGGAAAGATTGAAGAGTGATCCGCTCGCGGCTTTGTTAAATTCGTAAAAAGCGTCTAGCGCATTCGTGAGGATTCGTGCGACAACGCTGTTATCGTGATGAAAAATGAAAGGGAAGAGGACTACAGCATGAGCAATGACAAAAATGCGAAAGACAACAATGCCAGCCACCGCGGACGCTTGACCAAAATCGTCGCCACTTTGGGGCCGACCTCGTCGTCCAAGGAAAAGATACGCGAATTGCATATGGCCGGAGCCGATGTTTTTCGTCTTAACTTCAGCCACGGAACCGCTGACGATCATCGCGCCCGCATGAAGGCCATTCGCGAGATCGAGTCCGAAATAGGCCGCCCGATAGCCGTGTTGGCCGATTTGCAGGGGCCGAAGCTGCGGTTGGGCACTTTCGCCAACGGTCCGGTGACGATAGAGGCCGGACAGAAATTCCGCCTCGATATGGACAGCAAGCCCGGGGACAGCACTCGCGCCTACATGCCGCATCCGGAGATATTCGCGGCCATCGACAAGGGCAGCGTGTTGTTGCTGGACGACGGCAAGGTGCGGCTGCGGGTTCTGGAAAAGGGCGCGGATTACGCGGTGACCGAGGTCGAGGCCGGAAGCAAGCTGTCGGATCGCAAGGGCGTGAACGTGCCGGACGCGGTGTTGCCGCTTTCGCCTCTGACCAAGAAGGATCTGGCCGATTTGGAAGTCGCGTTGGAAATTGGCGCGGACTGGATCGCCTTGTCGTTCGTGCAGAAACCCGAAGACGTGGCGGAAGCCAAGCGGTTGGTGAAAGGCCGCGCCGCCGTGCTGGCCAAGTTGGAAAAGCCGTCGGCCATACAAAGCCTGTCGCCGATAATAGAGTTGGCCGACGGCGTAATGGTGGCTCGCGGCGATTTGGGCGTGGAGATGCCGCCCGAAGACGTGCCTAGCATTCAACGCCGTATCGTCAGGGAGGCTCGTCGCGCCGGAAAGCCGGTCATCGTCGCCACCCAGATGCTGGAGTCGATGATAAGCGCGCCTACGCCTACCCGCGCCGAGGCTTCCGACGTGGCGACGGCGGTTTACGATGGAGCCGACGCCGTCATGCTTTCGGCGGAAACCGCCAGCGGCGAATATCCTACCGAAGCGGTGAAGATTATGGATCGCATCGCCCGTCGCACGCAGGATGACCCATCCTATCATACTGGACTGGCGGCGCAGCATCCCGATCTTCAGCACACTTCCGCCGACGCCATCACGGCGGCGGCGCGGCAGGTGGCGGAAACGGTGCGGGCAGTGGCCATCGTCACCTACACCACCTATGGTTCGACCACGCTGCGCGCCGCCCGCGAAAGGCCGGAAGTTCCGGTCGTGGGACTGACCTCGAAGATCGAGACCGCCAGACGTTTGGTCTTGTCGTTCGGCGTTCATGCGGTTCACACCGCCGACGTGGCCAATTTCGGCGAGATGGTGCAAAAGGCTGTGCAGATAGCCAGTTGCGACGGTCTGGCCAAGGACGGGCAGGCGTTGGTCATAACCGCCGGCGTTCCTTTCGGCACGCCGGGCAGCACGAACGTGCTTCGGATCGCCAGAGTAGGGGAATAGTCGGGTTCTTGCATGCCGGATAAAGCCGGAGAAACGCTGGCTCGCGCCGTGGCGGCGCATAATTGTGGCGACCTTGCCGCCGCCGAGCGGCTTTACCGCGCCGCGCTGGAGGTTGCTCCGAACGATGCCGATGCTTTAGCTTTGCTCGGCAAGGCTTTGGATTCCAACGGAAAGCACGCGGAGGCGGCCGACAATATCAGACAGGCCATCGCGGTGGATCCCTCCGCCGCCTTGTTCCATTTCTATCTTGCGGGGGTGGAGGAAAACCTAGGCGATATTCCTCGCGCCATCGCTTCGTTGCGGCGGGCGACTGAGCTGCAACCGCGCTATGGCGAGGCTTGGGTGGATATTTGCCGCTTGAGCTTGGCCATAGGTGATTTGGATTCCGCCGCCTATGCCGGACGCACGGCGGTTGAGCTTCAGCCCGCCAATGCCAAGGCGTGGTTTTATCAGGGTTTATGCCTAAGCCGCGCCGAACGGCACGAGGAGGCTTTGGCCGCCTATAGGAAAGCCGGAGAATTGCAGCCGGACGCTCTGGAGATATTCGACAATATAGGACTGACGCTGCAAGCGTTGCGGCGGTATCCGGAAGCTGTCGCGGCGTTTAATGAATTGCTGCGGCGTTCGGGGCAATGGCTGGACGACGACGAGCTTGTCCGCGCCGAGGAAAGCCGCATCGGGGCTTGGCACTACCACCTGTCGCAGGTCGAGCTTTTGACCGGCGATTACCGGCGCGGTTTCGCGCGTTACCGCTCGCGTTTCAACGCTCTGGCATGGCGCAAGCGGCCGCCTTATCCGTGGCCGTTGTGGCGCGGAGAGAATTTGTCCGGCAAAACCGTTCTGGTTTACGAGGAACAGGGGCTGGGCGATTGCCTTATGTTTTGCCGCTATTTGCCTAAACTGAAGGCGATGGGTGCTAGGGTCTTGATTTCGGTTCCGCGTCCTCTGGCGGCGTTGCTGAGAGGATGGGCGGGCGCGGACTCCGTTTTCGTTCGCGGCGAGGAAATAACCGAACCTTGCGATTTCTGCGCCTCGTTTTTCGACCTGCCTTACGGTTTTGGCACTTCCGTTGACGAAGTTCCCGCCGATACGCCTTATCTTCCTTTGCCGTTCCCGACCGCCTTGCCGGATGCGGCAAAAGCCGATGCTGCCGAAGAAATCAAGGTAGGAGTGGTGTGGGCTGGTTCGCCGTCTTTCGGAACCGACGCCTTGCGAAGCGTTCCGTTGAAGGTTTTCGCGACTATGTTCCCGGTCAAAGGGGCGAGGTTTTTCAGCCTTAACCGTGACAAGCGCGACGGCGACGAAGCCATTCTGGCGGCATCGGGCGTCGCCGATTTGTCCCCTGAAGTGAAAGATTTTCGCGACGTTGCCGGATTTGTCGCCGCCTTGGATCTGATAATTTGCTGCGATACTGCCATCGCTCATTTGGCCGGAGGCATGGGCAAGGAAGTCTGGGTTTTGATCCCTTACGCGCCGGACTGGAGGTGGAAGCCGGAAGGGGAAAGCGCGCCGTGGTATCCGCGCTCGGTAATTTTCCGCCAGAAAAATGCGGGCGATTGGGGGGAGGTCGTGGCAAGGGTCGCTTCCGCGCTTGCCGTTGCCGCGTCGGAAAAAATCCCTTAACAATGGCGAGGTTTTGGTTATCATTCGCGAAGGTCGGAGAATTAGCCTACTATTCAAAATCTGAAATATCCGGTTCAGTCCTTTGAAATCGGCAAATGCACGCTTAAATCCAACCAACAGAGGGCGGTCGCCCGTTCGGGGCCGCGTCGCGCGATGAAGTCTTCCGAGGCTATGTCTTTCCTAAGCGGGTCGAACGCCGATTTCGTGGCCGAGCTGTACGCCAGATACGCCGCCGATCCCACCTCGGTCGATCCGTCGTGGCGGGATTTTTTCTCCGGATTGCGCGACGACGCCAAAGGCATTATCAGCGAAATGCGCGGCGCGAGCTGGAGCGAGACGCCGCTAAGCCGCGTCATCGCCGGAGGGCACGCGCCGCAGAACGTCGTGGCGTTCCCTCAACCCGCCCATCATGCCGCGAACGACGCGGTGAACAAGCGGGACATTTTAGACAGCTTGCGCGCCATCATGCTCATCCGCGCATGGCGAGTGTGCGGACATTTGGCGGCCAATCTCGATCCTTTGGGTCTGACGCCGGTGGGACGCCACCCCGAGTTGGATCCGGCGACTTACGGATTCGGGGAGGCCGACATCGACCGTCCGGTGTTCATCGACGGCGTGCTGGGTTTGGAACAGGCCACGGTGCGGCAGATAATCGACGCTCTGAAGCGCATCTACGGAGGTTCGGTCGGCGTCGAATTCATGCATATCCAAGATCCCGCCCAGAAGTCTTGGATACAAGAGAGGGTGGAGGCTTGGCGCGACGCTCCGCCTCTGGACGCCGAAACCAGAAGGCTGACGTTGCAAAGCCTGACCGAGGCCGAAGCGTTCGAGAAATTCCTGCAAGTCAAGTTTCCGGGCACGAAGCGGTTCGGGATCGACGGCGGCGAGTCCATGATGCCCGCGCTTAAGACGATCATTTCGCGCGGAGCCGATTTAGGCTTGCAGGAGGTGGCGATAGGGATGCCTCATCGCGGCAGGCTGAACGTCCTTACCAATCTTCTGCAAAAGCCCTTCGTCGCCATGTTCGCCGAGTTCCAAGGCGTTTCGGCCTATCCCGACAGCATCAAGGGGTCGGGCGACGTCAAGTACCACATGGGCATGTCGATCGACCGCGAACTCGATGGCAAGATGGTGCATTTGACGCTGTCCTCAAACCCGTCGCATTTGGAGGCGGTGGATCCGATAGTGGTTGGGCGCGTGCGCGCCAAGCAGCAACAGCGGTCGGGATCGATGACTCCTTCGACGCTTGCCCGCACCCAAGTCATGGGATTGCTGTTGCACGGGGACGCCGCCTTCGCCGGACAGGGCATGGTGGCGGAAACGCTCATGCTTTCGGAGCTGCAGGGGTATTGCACCGGCGGAACCATGCATTTCGTGGTGAACAATCAGGTCGGTTTCACCACCAGCCCCAGCTATTCGCGTTCGGGGGTTTATTGCACCGACGTGGCCAAGATGATTCAGGCTCCGATATTCCACGTCAACGCCGACGACGTAGACGCGGTAGTGCGGGTGGCGCGTTTGGCTGCCGAGTTCCGCCAAACCTTCCTTAAGGACGTGGTCATCGATATGGTGTGCTATCGCCGCTATGGCCACAACGAAAGCGACGAGCCGGCGTTCACCCAACCGAAGATGTACCGCAAGATCCGCGCCCAACAGACGACGCGGGAGATCTACGCAAACAAGCTGGCGGCGGAAGGCTGCATGACGTTGGAAGAATCCGATGCCGCGAACGCCGAGTTCATGGCTAAGCTGGAGCGAGATTTTCAAGCCGCCTCCAGCTATGTGCCGGTTCGCGCCGATTGGCTGGAAGGCAAGTGGAAAGGGTTGGAGGCCGCCTTGGGAGGCGAGGAAGACGGCGACACCGGCGTGGCCGCGGACACGTTGCGCGAGATAGGCCACGGCCTTGCCCGCGTTCCCGAGGGCTTCAACATCAATCCCAAGATAGCTCGCCAGCTGGAAGCTAAGCGGACGATGATGGATACGGGGCGCGACATAGACTGGGCTACGGCCGAGGCCTTGGCTTTCGGTTCCTTGGCGGTGGAGGGGACGCACGTCAGGCTGTCGGGTCAGGACTGCGGGCGCGGCACGTTTTCTCAACGTCATAGCGTGTTTTACGATCAGGAAACCGAGCAACGCCATGTGCCGCTGAACCATTTGCGCCCGCAGCAAGCCAGCTATGAAGTCCACGACAGCCCCTTGTCCGAGGCGGCGGTGATGGGTTTCGATTACGGATTTTCCATGGTCGAGCCTAAGGCTTTGGTGTGTTGGGAAGGCCAGTTTGGCGATTTCGCCAACGGGGCGCAGGTGATGATCGACCAGTGCATTTCCTCGGCGGAGGCGAAATGGCTTCGCATGTCGGGCTTCGTGCTGTTGTTGCCACACGGCTATGAAGGGCAGGGGCCGGAACATTCCTCGGCGCGGCTGGAACGTTATTTGCAACTGTGCGGGCAAAACAACTGGCAGGTGGCCAATTGCTCCACTCCGGCCAATTATTTTCATATTCTGCGGCGGCAGGTGCGGCGGAATTTCCGCAAGCCGCTGGTGCTGATGACTCCCAAATCGCTGTTGCGCCATAAAATGTGCGTTTCCGAATTGGCTGAGATGGCCGAGGGCACTTGTTTCAGGCGCGTTATCGGGGAAACCGACGCGGCCATAGCCGGAAACCGGAACGTGCGGCGCGTGGTCTTGTGTTGCGGCAAGGTATACTACGATCTGGCGGCGGCGCGGGCGGAACGCCGGATAACCGACGTGGCCATCGTGCGCCTTGAACAGCTGTATCCGTTCCCATCGGCGCAATTGGGAGAAATTCTGGCGGCTTGGCCGGACGCCGAGGTGGTTTGGTGTCAGGAGGAGCCGGAAAACATGGGGGCGTGGATGTTCGCGGATCGCCGCATCGAGGCCGCTTTGGCTTCCGTCTCCCATCGCGCAGGCCGCCCGCGCTATGTCGGACGTCCGGAATCCGCCGCCACGGCGGTGGGATCATTAAAGAAACACAACAAGGAACAGGCCGCGTTGGTTGACGAGGCTTTAACCTGAAGCAGAATTGGGCTATTCATCTCTTGTCGCGTTTGTCGTCTCGTTCCTCCCACTTTACGTTTTCCCGAAACCGAGGTTCCATGACCACCAGCATTGTCGTTCCCCCTATGGGAGAGTCCGTGTCCGAAGCCACCGTGGCCAAATGGCTGAAGAACGTCGGCGATCAGGTTCGCGCCGACGAGCCGTTGGTCGAGCTTGAAACCGACAAGGTGACGTTGGAGGTCAACGCTCCGGCGGCGGGCGTAGTTGCGGAAATATCCGCGCCCCAAGGGGCTGTCGTTATGGTCGGCGCGACGCTGGGCGTCATCGCGGAATCCGGTTCCGCCGCCGCTTCTCCGACAAAGGCGCAGCCCACGTCTCCGGCTCCTGCGGCCATCGCCGCTGTCGCGGTTCCGCCGCCTGCGTCTGTGGCGCATCCGGTAACTCAGCCGTCCGCCGTTCAGCCCGCTGTCATGCCGGCCGCCCGCAAGGCGGCGGAGGATCGCGGAGTCAATCCTTATGAAATAGCCGGAACCGGACGCGGCGGGCGCGTCACCAAGGAGGACGTCATGGCTCAGGTCGCAAATACGGCTCCGGCGCAAGCGGCTCCTGCGGCGAAGCCGGCTTCCGCTCCGGTTTCCGGCGGCGCGCGTTCCCGCGCCGGAGAGGAGGAGCGGGTCAAGATGACGCGCCTGCGCCAACGCGTGGCCGAGCGTCTGAAGGAGGCGCAGAACACCGCCGCCATGCTCACCACCTTCAACGAAGCCGACATGGGCAACGTGATGGCTTTGCGCAATGTCCATAAGGATGCTTTCGAGAAGAAACACGGCGTAAAGCTCGGATTCATGTCGTTCTTCGTCAAGGCGTGCGTCGAGGCCTTGCGGGAAATACCGGCGGTCAACGCCGAGATTGAGGGCGAGGACATAGTTTACAAGAACTATTACGACATCGGCGTGGCGGTAGGCACTCCGCAGGGGCTGGTGGTTCCGGTTTTGCGCGGCGCGGACCGGCTAAGCTTCGCCGAGGTCGAGAAGGGCATAACCGACATGGGCAAACGCGCCCGCGACGGCAAACTGTCGATGCAGGAGCTTTCGGGCGGGACGTTCACCATCACCAACGGCGGCATATACGGTTCGTTGATGTCGACTCCGATATTGAATCCGCCGCAATCCGGCATTCTCGGAATGCACGCCATCAAGGAAAGGCCGATGGTCGTGAACGGCAAGATAGAGATACGTCCGATGATGTATCTGGCTCTCAGCTACGACCATCGGATAATAGATGGCCGCGAGGCGGTGACTTTCCTGTTCCGCGTCAAGGAGTGCATCGAAAATCCCGAACGGTTGTTGATCGGGGTGTAGGAGCCTGCTCGTTGGGTTTACGGTCAAAGGCTGTCGTTATAGCCGTCATTGCGAGCGTCGCTCTTGCGACGCGAAGCAATCCATAGCAGTTGCGCCTGTGGCTCTGGATTGCTTCGCCGCCAAGGGGCGGCTCGCAATGACGCCCAAACCCAAGAGGCGGCTAGGAATGACGGCTTTTGATTGTCTGCTTCGCAAATGACGGCCTTTGGCCGTAACTTCGCAATTACGTCTTTTGGCCATAAAACTTGCGAACGATGCCAAATTAATTTTTCCCCGTCACCCGTTCCCACGCCCGTTGGCGCATTTGTTCATAAGAGGGGGATGGCTGGTTTATCGTGAACAGACGCTCGCGGACGGCGGGGGACGGAAACACGTCCTCATCGTTTTTTATCTCGTCCTTTATCATCTCCAGCGATTTGGGAACCGCGTTGGCGTAGGCGACGTTGTTGGTGATATGCGCCATGTTGGCCGGATCCAGAACGAAGTCGATGAATTTATGCGCCGCGTCGGGATGGGGGGCGTCGCGCATGACGCTCATCATGTCGAACCACATAAGGCTGCCTTCGGATGGAATGTTGTAATCTATGTTCACGCCTTTTTTCGCTCCATCGGCGCGGCTTTTAGCTTGAAGAACGTCACCGGACCAGCCCAAGGCCAGACAAATGGTTCCATCGGATAGGTCTTTGATATAGTCCCGATTGTCGAATTTGCGGATATAGGGACGGATTTTTCTCAGCAAGCCTTCCGCAGCTTGGAGATCTTCCGGATTTTGGCTTTGCGGATCCAGTCCCAGATATTTCAACGCCAACGGAAAAACCTCGTATCCGGAATCGAGCATCGTCACCCCGCAGCTCGCGAACTTCTTCACCACGTCGGGATCGAAGATCATGCGCCAGCTGCGAACCGGAGCGTTCGGCATTCTTTCCTTTATTTTGTCCACGTTAAGGCCGATGCCGTTGGTTCCCCAAGCGTACACGACGCCGTATCTGTTTCCGGCGTCCGAGCTTTGCACCGCCTGCATCAGCCCGCCGTCCAGATTGGACAGATTGGGTATCTTCGCCTTGTCCAAGCGGCGGAATATTCCGGTTTGCGCCATGCGGGCGAAGTACGGGGTGGCGGTCGGCACGACGATGTCATAGCCGCTGCGTCCCGCCGAAACCTTGGCTTCCATTTCCTCGTTGGAGCTGTAGGTGTCGTAGACGACCTTGATGCCGGTTTTTTGGGTGAAATCGCGCAGAGTGTTTTCGCCGATATAGTCGCTCCAGTTGTATATGCGAAGCTCCTCGCCCGCAGGACTTTCGGAGGCGATCGCCGTTTGGGCGGAGAGCAGAAGCGCTATGGCGAGAACAGTGGGTAGCTTTTTGAACATGGGAAGACACCTGCTGTCGGAGGAAAGGGGATTTTGCCTTTACGCGAAACGGGTGGGTAAAGAATCTTTCTTTCGGCAATCGCGGTCTGTTCCTCCCCCTTCTTAGGGGGAGGAACAGACCGCGTCAGATGTCAGAACATCGCCTCAACTACGACGAAAACCAACTACTCACTATTTTTTGCGAAGCAGTCGAGGATTTCAGACTTTATCGCCGATATACGTCACGTGCCCCATTTTACGCCCTTTGCGGGATTCTGTCTTGCCGTATAGATGCAAGCAGGCGGAGGGATCTTGCAGAAGACTCGGCCAAGCGGCAGCCTCGTCGCCCAACAGATTGCGCATCACGGCTTTGCTGTGCGGGGTTGGATCGCCCAATGGCAGACCGCACACCGCCCGCACCAGCTGCTCGAACTGGCTGCAGCGGCAGGCGTCGATAGTCCAGTGGCCGGAGTTGTGGGGGCGCGGCGCGATCTCGTTCATCAAGACCATCCGCCCTTGTTTGTCGGGTTGCGAAAGAACGAACATTTCCACCGCCAGCAATCCAACCGCGTCCAGTTTTTCGGCCAGCTTTCGCGCCACGGCTTGCGCCTCCGCTTCCACCTCCGGCGAGATGCGGGCGGGATAGCGGGTTTCAAAAAGGATATGGTCGCGGTGGATGTTCTCTGCTGCCGGATAGGCCGCCATTTTCCCGTCCGCGCCGCGAGCGACGACGACGGATATTTCGCGTTCGAACGGCACGAACGCTTCGAGGATTCCGGCGTCCGCGCCCATGGCTTGCCATGCCGCTTCGGCTTCGGCAATGGTCGATATTTTAGCCTGTCCCTTGCCGTCATAGCCCATGCGGGTTGATTTCAGCACTGCTGGTAGAGGGAACACGTCTAATGATTTTCTCAAGTCGTCAAGCGAACCTATCGCCTTAAAATCCGCAGTGCCGATCCCGTTCGTTCGGGCGAATTCCTTTTCCGCCACCCGATGTTGCGCTATCCGCAGGACATTGGCGTTCGGGCGCGTCGGTTTCAGCGCGGCGAGGAAATCCAGCGTTTCGGTCGGCACGTTTTCCCATTCGAGGGTGATCACGTCTACGGCTTCGGCGAAACGCCGCAACGCCGCTTTGTCGGAGAAATCGCCTTGGGTATGGGTTGCCGCCACTTTCAATGCCGGAGCGTCGGTTTCCGGACAGAATATATGGCACTTGTATCCCAACCGCGCCGCCGCCATCGCTGTCATGCGTCCCAGTTGTCCGCCGCCTAAAATGCCGATGGTCGACAAGGGGGGCGCGATTGTTTGTCGAGGAGTGGATATAACGGTCGACATGCGAGGCAATCTCCGCCAGCGAGGGGATAAGAAAAGGCATGGTTGGGGCGGGAGGGATCGAACCTCCGAATGGCGGAATCAAAATCCGCTGCCTTACCGCTTGGCTACGCCCCAGCCGTAGATTTTTATATCAATCAACTATTTGATTTACAACAATAAAACTCCAAACCCAGCGGCCTTGAAACGCAAAACCAGCCGTCGGCGGAGCAGACATTACCCTTTGCCGAGGCTTTGGGCAACCCACATATAGGGGCGAAAAATCGTCAAAAGGGGCAAAAAAAGCGCAAATTTAACCAGTACTTAAGTTTGGGTACACCTCGTCTTAAGGGTTGCTGTCGTAATACGGGAATATCAAGACCGATACCAGCGGTTATGGAGAATGAAAATGGCAAAGGCAACAACTCTTTTGGACAAGACCTTCGATGAAGGCGTCGCGCTGACTATGGAGGCGCGGAACTACATCGCTTATCACGAACAGGCCGACAAGCGCGAGTACGACTTGCAGCGTTGCTTGCATGTAGGATACCAGCATACGCGGGTATCGGCGCGCCTGATACAGGTGATGACATGGCTGTTGGCCATGAAGGCGTTGCTGTCTGGCGAGATCTCGCCAGAGCAGTTCGCTTTGCCGCAATATATGCTGGGCGGCGGAGACGAATGCGAAAATCCTTCGGGGCCGGAGCTGTTGGAATTGCCGGTTGGGTTGCGTAGCTTGTTGGAACGCACCCACAGCCTTTACATCCGCATCAAGCGGTTAGACGCGATGGTTCGCTCGAGATTGGAAGCGGGAGAGGTTCCCAACTTTGGGATGATACAAGGCCCGCGTCCGGTCGAGCTGTCGACGATACAATAACCGGTTAAAGAAGCCTTAGGCCTTCTTTTTCTTGGCCGTGGCGCCGGTGGTTATCTTGATCTTTTCGCCCGAAGCCGCAGCCGGGGATTCCTTCCCGCCTCCGGAAAGACCGGCGAAACGCTTGTTGAACTTGGCCAACTGGCTGCCGCGATCTACCATGCGATGCTGCCCCGTCCAGGCCGGATGGGTTTTCTTGTCCACGTCCAACTGGATGCGATCGCCCGTCTTGCCGTAGGTGCTGCGAGTTACGAACTCGGTTCCGTCGGTCATTATGACGGTTATGTCGTGATAATCGGGGTGCGCGTCTTTTTTCATCTTCAAAACTTTCTTTTGGTTCCGAACCTACAGCGTTAACGTCGCTCCGAAGCCTGCCGGAGCAGGGGCGCATTCTGTAAAAATGCGGCGGGAAAAGCAAGCATTCCTTTTCGCCCTTTTTTCGCGGTCGCCGCCGCATGGAATCCGTAGGCGATTCTTGGGGTAAATTCTTTTATTATCAAGAGATTGTGGCGTTATTTGAACGGGATGGATTACAGGCATAGGCGGCAGATGGCGTCAAAAATCCAAATTGGCGTAGTTCCGTTGCGGCGGCAGACCCGGGATGTGATCCCCCAGTATAGAGCGGAACGAGGGGCGGGACTTTATGCGGACGTACCAGTCTTTGGCGTCCTGATGTTTGTCCCACGGCACGTCACCGATATAATCCACAACCGAGAGTTGCGCCGCGGCGGCCAGATCGGCCAAGGTAAGGTCGTCTCCGGCCAGCCAGTTGCGCCGTCCTGCCAGTTGGCCGATGTAATCCAGGTGGGGGTGGAGGTTTTGGCATCCGGCGCGGATCAGCTTGCTGTCGGGCTCGCCGCCGCCGCTCAGCCGTTTGACGGCTTTTTCGCCTACGATAAGTGCTACGGCTTCACTCCACATTCGTTGTTCGAACCATTGCGCCAGTCGACGGGTTTCGGCGCGGGCGACAGGATCTTTGCCCAGCAGGGAACGCCCTTCGACGGTTTCGTCGATGTATTCGCAAATGGCGGTCGCGTCGGCTAAAGCCGATTTTCGGTTGTCTGACTGCACCACCAAGGTCGGAACTTCGCCCGAAGGATTAAGTTCGAGGTATTCAGGCCGAGGCTCCCACGGCTTTTCCACGACGCATTCGCAATGCGCGCCTTTTTCGGCCAAGGCCATTCGTATCCTCCGCGAGGGCGGATCGAGTGGGTGGTGGTGGAGGCTGACGATCGACAAGGGCATGGCACTTCAGGGCAAGGTTCCGAGTTCGCCATAACTATCACAAGGCGGTTTGAGGTTAAAGAGCCGCATTGCCTTGTATATGCCCATTTCAGGCCTTATATGGAGGGGGGAATTCCGCTGCGGCGAAATTCCCAAGGCGGTTTTTACGGTAAAGCAGGAAAAGGGGAAATTATGCTCGCTTCGTTAGCCCGCAAGGTATTCGGTTCGCACAACGACAGAGTGCTGCGTTCCCAGAACCGCACGGTGGAACGCATAAACGCCATCGAACCTGATTTTACGCGGTTGTCGGACGACGCCTTGCGCGGCAAGACGGCGGAATACCGCAAGCGGTTGGAGAACGGGGAGGGGCTGGACAGCCTTTTGCCCGAGGCCTTCGCCACGGTGCGCGAAGCGGCGCGGCGGGTGCTGGGGCAGCGGCATTTCGACGTCCAGCTGCGCGGCGGCATGGTTTTGCATCAGGGACGAATCGCCGAGATGCGAACCGGCGAAGGAAAAACCTTGGTCGCCACCTTGCCGGTTTACCTGAACGCCTTGTCCGGCAAGGGCGTTCATGTCGTGACGGTAAACGATTATTTGGCCAAGCGCGACAGCGCGTGGATGGGCAGGGTTTACGGTTTCCTCGGCATGACGGCAGGATGCATCGTCCACGGGCTTGACGACGACGAACGCCGCGCCGCCTACGCCTGCGACATCACCTATGGAACCAACAACGAGTTCGGATTCGACTACTTGCGCGACAACATGAAGTTTTCGCTCGCCGACATGTGCCAAAGGGCTTTCAATTACGCCATCGTGGACGAGGTGGACAGCATCCTGATCGACGAGGCGCGGACGCCGCTTATAATCTCCGGTCCTGCCGAGGATTCCTCCGAGCTTTACATCAAGGTCAACGCGCTGATCCCCAATCTTTCGGCGGAGGACTATGAAAAGGACGAAAAGAACAAGACCATCTCGCTGACCGAATCCGGCAACGACAAGATGGAAAAGCTGTTGGCCGAGGCCGGATTGCTGGCCGAGGGATCCTCCATGTACGACAGCCACAACATGGCCGCCGTGCATCACACCAATCAGGCGTTGCGCGCCCACAAGATGTTCTCTCGCGACGTGGACTACATCGTCAAGGGCGGCAAGGTCGTCATCATCGACGAGTTCACCGGACGCATGATGGAAGGCCGCCGCTATTCCGACGGCCTGCATCAGGCTTTGGAGGCCAAGGAAAAAGTCGAGGTGCAGCGCGAAAACCAGACGTTGGCGTCCATCACTTTCCAGAACTATTTCCGCCTTTATCCCAAGCTGGCGGGCATGACCGGAACCGCGCTGACCGAGGCGGCGGAGTTCGCGGAGATATACAGCCTAGAGGTGGTCGACATTCCCACCAACAGGCCGGTGTCCCGCGTCGATATGGACGACGAGATATATGGCTCGATGAAGGAGAAGTACGACGCCATCGTGGAGGCGATAGAGGATTGCCGCCGCCGCGAGCAACCGGTTTTGGTCGGCACGGTTTCGATCGAAAAATCCGAGGCTTTGGCGGAAATGCTGAAGAAGCGCAAGATTCCGCACAACGTCCTGAACGCCCGCTATCACGAGCAGGAGGCGGCGATCATCGCGCAGGCCGGACGCTCGGGAGCCATCACCATCGCCACCAACATGGCGGGACGCGGCACGGACATCCAGTTGGGCGGCAATCTGGAGATGCGTCTGGAGGAGGAGCTTAAGGACATAACCGACGAAACGGCGCGGGAATCCCGCGCCGCCGCCATCCGCAAGGAGGTGGAGGCGGATCGCGACAAGGCGCGCCGCGCCGGAGGGCTTTTCATCATAGGAACCGAACGCCACGAATCCCGCCGCATCGACAACCAGCTGCGCGGCCGTTCGGGGCGGCAGGGCGATCCCGGGGCTTCCAAGTTTTATTTGTCGCTGGAAGACGACCTGATGCGTATCTTCGGCATGGAGCGCGCCGAAGGGATGTTGGCCAAGTTGGGGTTGCGCGACGGCGAAAAGATCGCCCATCCGTGGGTCAGCACGTTGCTGAAGAAAGCCCAGCACAAGGTGGAGGCGCGGAACTTCGACATCCGCAAGAACCTGCTGAAGTTCGACAACATAATGAACAACCAGCGGCGGGTGATCTATGACCAGCGCAGGGAGATAATGGCTGCGGACGACATCAACGCGACGATCGCCGAGCTGCGCCGCGACGTTATCGCCTCCACGGTCGTCCGCTATATCCCCGCCAACTCCTACCCCGAGCAATGGGACATAGAAGGCCTGAAAAAGCAGGCCGAATATCTTTTGGGGATGCAACTTCCGATCGACGAATGGAGCCGCAAGGAGGGCGTCGCCGAATCCGAGATCGAGGAGGATATCCGCAAGGCCGCCGACGCCAAGATGGCGGAGAAAGAGGCGGCCATCGGGGCGGAGAACATGCGTCGCGCCGAAAAGGCCGCGCTGTTGGGAATCCTCGACCAATCGTGGAAGGATCATCTTTTGGCGTTGGATCATTTGCGCCAAGGCATCCATTTGCGCGGCTATGGCCAACGCGATCCGCTCAACGAATACAGCCGCGAGGCTTTCGACATGTTCCGCCAGATGCTGGATCATGTGCGGGAGCAGACGACGCGCGTGCTGATGATGGTCGAGGCGCGGATGCCGACGTTGGAGGAATACGTCGAACGCCGCCGCCGCGAGATGGAGGAAATGCGGAGGCTCAACCCTGACGAGGCGTCGCAATTCGGCGGAGGGGAATCTTCCTCCGGCGACGCTCCGGTTCGTTCCGCTTCGCCGCCGCTGCGCCACTTTCCGGCCCGCAACAGCTTCGACGCCGGAAATCCCGAAACATGGGGCGATACCCCGCGCAATTCTCCCTGTCCGTGCGGATCGGGGAAAAAGTACAAGCATTGCCACGGGGCGGTGGGATGACCTAGAATCGCCTTGTGGGAGGCAAACAAATCAGGGGGGGACGTAATGAGGATTGTTTTGTTGGCGATTGCCATGCTGATGGTTCTAACTACGTCCGCAAGCGCAGCGCAAAAAGAGACGGCCTTCGACAGAGTCGTGCGCACCAATATCTTGAGGTGCGGATACGTGGTCCTACCGCCAGAGTTGTCACGCGATCCCAATACCAAGGAAATTTCCGGCGTTTCTCACGACATAATAGTGGAGGTAGCCAAAAGGTTGGGTTTGAAAGTTGAATGGACCGAGGAAGTGAACTTCGCGACCATGGCGGAAGGCTTCAAAACCGGACGTTACGATGCGTTATGTTTTTCGACCTATAGATGGCTTCCGTCCGCACGCGCTATGGAGTTTACCGATCCGCTGTTCTATAGCACCACAAGCATTTATGTTCGCAAAAACGACAAGCGTTTTAACGGTGAAATAGCCAATATAAACTCTCCATCTATTACCGTGGCCACTATAGATGGCGAGGCATCGACGGCTATCCACGATGAGGATTTTCCGCAAGCCAAGACGCTTTCCATGCCACAAAGCACCGATTTGTCCATGATGCTGGAATCCGTCGCTCTCAAAAAGGCCGATGTGGCTTTTGCAAATCCCTTGGTGGTTATGCCCTACATGCTTTCAAAGCCTGATGCTTTGAAGAAGATAAAAACCAAGGTGCCATTGAGGATAAACGGGCATTCTTTTGCCATTGGCAAAGGTGAACACGATCTTTTGACCATGCTGAACGCGGCGATTGTTGAATTGCACGCTAGCGGGTTCATAGACGCCGTTCTGGATAAATATGAAAAAGTCCCCGACAGCTTCGTTCGCGTCAAAGGCATGGTCAGGTAATTCGGTGATTCATGAAACCTCACATCTACATCATAGGCAGAGAAAATGCATGATTCATCCTTCCACTAATGAAACCATCCGTAAAATCGATGAGGGGATCCCTGCGGTCATCAAGGCCGCCATCGAAAAAGCGCGGCAGACAAAAACCAAGCTGGTGGTATGGAGGGACGGCAAAGTAATCGAAATTGAACCCGACGAGTCAGAAAAGGCCGACAACCACTAAATGGGAGCTTTCCCAATGTTCGATGCTTCCAGTTCTTCCCCCCTGCTGGTCAACGCGACCACCGGCAGCCTAGAGGTCAGGCTGGCCGCCAGCGAGGCCGACGTGGACGCCGTGCAGGCCTTGCGCTATCGCGTGTTCTACGAGGAAATGGGCGCGAAACCGACGCCTGAGATGCGGTTGCGCGGGCGCGATTTCGATTCCATGGACGCGCATTGCGACCATCTGCTTTTGGTCGACAACGCCATTGACGGCGGGCAAGTGGTCGGCACTTACCGTCTGATACGGCGCGCCGCCGCCGCCGCCAACGGCGCGTTTTATTCAGAGGGCGAATACGACATAACGCCGTTGCTGAATTATTCCGGAGAAATCATGGAGTTGGGGCGTTCCTGCATCGCCGCGTCCCATCGCTCGGTCACAGTGATGCAGACGCTGTGGCGCGGCTTGGCCGCCTATATCAATCGCCACGAAATAGCTTTGATGTTCGGTTGCGCCAGCCTGCCCGGGACGGATCCGCAAGCCCACGCCGTGGCGTTGTCGTACCTTTACCACCATCATTTGGCTCCTCCGGCTTTGCGGGCGCGGGCTTTGCCGGAGAGGTATGTGGATATGCAAATCCTGCCGCGTGAAGCGTTCGATCCTGACAAGGCTTTCGACAACATGAAGATGGATCCGCGCAGCGGCGGCAACAGCCTGCCGCCGTTGATAAAGGGCTATCTGCGCGTCGGGGGATATATCGGGGACGGGGCGGTGGTGGACGATCAGTTCAACACCACAGACGTCCTTATAATCGCGAAAACCGAGCTTATAACCGGAAGCTACATGCGCCATTACGAGCGGGCGGGAAGATGACGGAATAGGCGGAGTTCGCCACTGCCGTCATTGCGAGCGTCGCCATTGCGACGCGAAGCAATCCAGATTC
Organism: Alphaproteobacteria bacterium; assembly: GCA_041908065.1. Classification (GTDB taxonomy): domain Bacteria; phylum Pseudomonadota; class Alphaproteobacteria; order UBA9219; family UBA9219; genus JAYRGC01. Next base: position 28,231 of record JAYRGC010000056.1, read on the forward strand.
ATGGAGCAACGGCACTGGATTGCTTCGCCGCCAAGGGGCGGCTCGCAATGACGTGCGAATCCAAGGTTGATGTTCGTATGACGGAAGTTATGCAAGAGGGCTAATGTCCTCTGAGTCCGCGTTCCCAAGGTTTGTGTTCCCTGAGCTTGTCGAAGGGAACTTCCGCGATCAACGCGCCGTAATCCCTCCTCTCCCTCTGGGAGAGGATAGGTTTGCCCGAATTTTCGCCTTCGAAAATTCGCGGCAATACCTTGGTGAGGGTTCTTTTCTCAAACCCAACTTGATAACCCTCACCAAGCGGGGGGGGGGGGGGTGTGGGGGCGTAAAAAAGGCCCCCCCGCACCGGAAAACCCCGGGGGGCGAACCCCCCCCCGCCCCCCGCCGAGAAGAGCCGAAAGGTGTTTGGTTTTGGGGGGCAGA
>JAYRGC010000057.1:0-2146 GCA_041908065.1 Alphaproteobacteria bacterium
CAAAGGCCGTAATTGTTAGGTCTACGGCCAAAGGCCGTCATTGCGAGCCGCCTTCTTCAGGCGGCGAAGCAATCCAGAGCCGTTGCTCCATAAGGTCTGGATTGCTTCGCCGCCCGACAGCGTTCAACGCTGTCCAAACTAAGGAGGGGCGGCTCGCAATGACGTCGCTTCTGTTGCGTTTGGATGAGAAATTACCCACACGTTTTGCGTAAGAGCCAATTATTTGGAATGGCCTTAAGAATTTCATGGGCGAGATTATCCCACCAGAACCGCCATTCCTCCGGATTGCCTTTCGACCCGCCCCGCCAACTCCAGCTCCAGCAACACCGTCATAACTACTTGCGGGGGGATTCCGGTTCTTCGGATTATCTCGTCGATGGCCGTGGGAGAATACCCCAGATGCTCGATTATCAATTCCCTCGCGGCGTTCAATTCGGCCTCGCTCGGCTCGGCCTCGGGCGCGTCTCCGAACGGCGGAGCGGTTTCGAAAAACAGATTTGATTGTCTTTGAGATTGCCCGATGCGCGAGGACGCGGCTTGGGCTATGTGGCGCAAAACGTCCTCGGCCTCCTCGACCAGAACCGCGCCCTGCCGCAGCAGATCGTTCGATCCTCCGGCGCGGGGATCCAAAGGCGACCCGGGAACGGCGAACACCTCCCTTCCCTGCTCCAAGGCCATGCGGGCGGTTATCAGCGATCCCGATTGTTTGGCCGCCTCTACTACTATCACTCCCAAACTCAGGCCGGAGATAATGCGATTGCGGCGAGGAAACATTTGGGCGCGAGGCTCGCTGCCCATCGGCTGATCCGATACCACCGCTCCGCTTTCGACAATCTGGGCGTAAAGACGGCGATTTTCCTCGGGATACACCACGTCCGCCCCGCCAGCCAAAACGGCCACGGTTCCGGTTTCCACGCTGGCCGAATGCGCCGCCGCGTCTATGCCCCTTGCCATGCCGGAGGCTATGGAAAATCCTTGCGCCCCCAAATCACGCGCCAGTTTCTCCGCCATCTTGCGACCGTTCAAAGAAGCGTTGCGCGCCCCCACTATGCCTATGGTTTTCCGCGCCAACAGCGAAACGTGTCCCAAGACCGCCAAGACAGGCGGAGCGTCCTCCACCGCCGCCAAGGCTTCGGGATAATCCGGTTCGCACATGGCGATAAAACGCCCGCCGAGCTTGGCGAGTTTCTCAATCTCTTCCTCGACGGCGCGTTTGGGCGGAGCTTCCAGCCGCTTCTTGCCGCCGCGCCGCGCCAAATCCGGCAAGGCGTCGATGGCGCGCGAGATGCCTCCGTAGGCTTTAAGAAGCTGCCTGAAGGTTATGGGACCGACGTTCTCCGTCCGCGTCAAGCGCAGCCATTCCGAACGTTCCGCCGCGTCAAGTTGGCGTTTTGGAGTTTGCTGCATTGTCCTTTTTTCCTATCTGCGGCTCGGTTCCTTTTATCAAACGCACGATGTTGGCGTGGTGTCTAGCGATTACCAAAGCCGAGGACAGCGCGACGGCGAGGGAAAAAACGAACTCGCCCCGTTCTAAAACGATTTTGTCCGTCAATAACAACAGCGGAGCCGTGGCCATGGCCACCAGCGCGGCGAAGGAGGAATAGCGGAACGCGGCGGCCACCGCCATCCACAGGGCTATCCCCGCCAATCCCGCCAGCCAATCGAACCCCAGCATGACCCCGAACGCCGTGGCCACGCCCTTGCCGCCCTTAAATCCCAGCCAGACCGGAAACACATGCCCTAAAACCGCGCCGATTCCGGCGGCGGCCATGGCCATAGCCGCCGCGTCTCCGGCCTCCGGCATAAAGATGGCCGCCAGAACCACAGCCGCCAAACCTTTTACGCCGTCCAGCAACAAGGTGGCTAAAGCCAATCGCTTGTTGCCGGTTCGGAGGACGTTGGTCGCGCCGATATTGCCGGAGCCGATAGAGCGTATGTCCCCCATACCCGCCAAGCGCGTCAAAATCAGCCCGAAAGGCACGCTGCCTAATCCATAGCCGACCACGAAGAAAAGCATAGTCCACTCTTCCTGCATCGTTCCGTTCTCCGCCGTGAAAAAAGGATTTTACGCAAAACTGGTGGGCATTACCTTCCAAAAGGCGGCATTGCGAGGTTACAGCCAAAGGCTGTCTGCGAGCCGCCACCC
>JAYRGC010000058.1:0-8429 GCA_041908065.1 Alphaproteobacteria bacterium
AAGGGGCGGCTCGCAATGACGGACTCCGACTGTAACAGGGTAGATGACGGTCCTTTTGGAAAGGCAATACCAACCCGTTTTGCGTAAGAGCCAAAAAAAGGGGGGGGCGGCATTTTCCATCAGTTGTTATTTTTATTGCGCTGAAAACCCACGCTTCCGGTTTCGTCAAGTTCGGCGGTTTCGCGGCGCAGTTCCTCGCGCAATTCCTCGGCGCGGCGATTGGCTTCGGCTATTTCATACCGCTTTTGTTCCTCGAAAAGCGCGGACAGCCTGCCGCGAGCGATTTCCACCGCCGCCGCCGCCGCGTCGCGCTTTTTGGCAAGATCGCGGGATTTTACGATATAAGACCTTAAAAAATCCCCATAGGTGTATGAAATTTCCGGATTTTTATCCACGGCATCCTGCTCCAGCAGGCGTCTGGTTTCCAACCCTACTATTTCGTTTTCGATTCTATCCAGCTGGTCTTGAAGCGTGGCGAGGATCTGCCGCTGTTCGTCTAAGCGGGTTTTCGCCAGTTTTACGAGGGTGGAAAGACCGCGTGATCCCATATTCGCTTGCCCGTATTGGAAGGCCCCACCTTGGCCGTTGGCCTGCTATCCTCCGCGGCCTGCACAAAGCAGGTGGGTGCCATATGCCGAGGGCCACGACCCCCGACAGGGACAGCTCCCGGGAGTACTTCAATATCGGCCCCGGGGATGTCGCTGCCTATCGAACCACGCAGAAACCTTCCTTGCCCATTCTATCTCAAACCTTCCCGCGACGAAAGGAGCTTTTCTATGGCTTATGCGCTATGGTATTGCGCGTTGTTTTCAAAATGGAGGGTAAGCTGGCCGCCGCGTTCGTTAACCATTTTTCCGACACTATTTTCGCGCTGGCCTCCGCCGCCGGAAGGGCTGGCGTCGCCGTGGTGCGCCTGTCCGGCCCAAAGGCCGGACGGATACTGGCTGACATTGCCCCATCCTCCGCCCCGCTCAAACCCCGCGCGGCTTCGCTGCGAAAATTGGTCGCTCCGGCCTTTGCTCCCTCGGGCGGGGAAACCATAGATCATGCCATCGTCATATGGTTTCCTGCTCCACGCAGCTTTACCGGAGAGGATGTGGCGGAGTTCCATGTGCATGGAGGCAAGGCCGTCGTCGAGGCCTTGATCGAGGCTTTGGCGGCCTTTCCCGAATGCCGTCCCGCCGAGGCCGGAGAATTTTCCCGCCGCGCCTTCCACAATGGCCGGATGGATCTGACCGCCGCCGAGGCTATGGCCGATCTGATAGACGCCGAAACCGCAGCCCAAAAGCGGCAAGCGATGCGGCAAATGGAAGGCGAACTGGGGCGGCTTTACGACGGATGGGCGGAGGCTCTCAAACGGGTTCTGGCCATGGCCGAAGCCGACATCGATTTTTCCGAGGAGGAATTGCCGCCCGATTTAGCCGCCAAAAATCTTTCCGCCGTATCCGCGTTGCTGGAACGGATAACCGCGCATTTGAACGACGGAAGGCGCGGCGAACGCCTGCGCGACGGAGTTTCGATCGCCATACTGGGGGAGCCTAACGCCGGAAAATCCAGCCTGCTGAACGCGCTGGCCGGACGCGACGCGGCCATCGTCTCGCCTCGCGCGGGAACCACCCGCGACGTCATAGACGTGCATCTCGATTTCGGCGGGCACGCTGTGCTGGTGGCGGATACCGCCGGACTGCGGGAAGATTCCTCGGACGAAGTGGAAAGCGAGGGCATAAAACGCGCCAAGGCCAGAGCGGAGGCCGCCGACATCAGGATTTTGGTGCTGGACGGGCAAAAGTGGCCGGAAGCGGACAAGGCGACGATGGATCTGAAAAACGAATCTTCTTTGATAGTCGTCAACAAATCCGATCTGCTGTCGGACAAGAAACCGAAAGATAAAGACGGCGCGAAAGTCCTGTTCGTTTCGGCCAAGACCGGAGAAGGGTTGAAAGAGATAGAGACGGCGATCAGACGCAAGATAGAGGCGATGTTTCCCGCCAACGCCGATCCGCCTTTGACCCGCGCCCGCCATCGCGCTTGTCTGGAGGAATGCGCACTGTGCCTGCGCCGCGCCTTGGCCGCCGATAAGGCTGAGCTGATGACGGAAGACCTGCGCCAAGCCATGCGCGCCTTGGGGCGCATAACCGGCAGCGTCAGCCCCGACGATCTGCTGGACAAAATCTTCCGCGAGTTCTGCATAGGGAAGTAGAGCTGTTACGCGAAGACGGCGGTAGTTGGTTTTTGTCAGGGTTTGAAGCGATGTACTACCAGCCGGCGCGGTTTGTTCCTCCCCCTTCTTAGGGGGAGGAACAGACCGTGATTGCTGAAAGAAAGATTCGGCTCTTACGCAAAACGGGTTGGGAGTTTTACATCTAAACGCAACGAAAACACTGTCATTGCGAGGTATACGGCCAAAGGCCGCCATTGCGAGCACCGCCTTTTGAATTTTGGCGTCATTGCGAGGGGCGTTCTTCACGCCCCGAAGCAATCCAGAGCCACAAGCGCAACGGCCATGGATTGCTTCGCCGCCTGAAGAAGGCGGCTCGCAATGACGCTCAAAACCAAGAGGCGGCTCGCAATGACGGCCTTTGGCCGTAACTTAGCAATGACGGCATTAGTGCCCGCAAACCATCAAATCGATCCCGGGGGTTTGAGGTTCATCACCACTCCGGCCTTTTCCCATTTCTGGTTGGTGGTGGCGATATACTGCTGGGCGGCGGATGATTGCATCAACTGGCCGTAATCCGTGGGCGAGCGATTGGATGAACTGTTTTCCGCCGCCAACAGGTTGAAGAGTATACCGGGCAATCCGCCGTCTTCCACCTTGCCGCTGCGAATGCCCTCGTCCTGCCTTTCCTTAGGCCCCCAGAAAAGCTCCGAGGTTCTGGAATCTCCGGCCTTTTTCCTTTTTTTCTTCTGTATCGGCAGTCCGGTAACCTCGTCTATCTCGTCCTTGGATTCTTCGGGGGATTCCCAGCGGCATTCTTCCCAATCCAAATAAAGAAAATCCTGTATCGCGCTGGAAATAAACGGCAAGTTGGCAAGCAACTCGCGAAACATCATGGCGGCGTTGAAAATCGCGGTTTCCTCGAGGCGGCTTATCTCGGCCTTTTCCTCGTCGGTCTTCATGCCCTTGCGGGCGGCCATGACCGGAACCATGCAGTTGTCTTTGAGCTTTTTCGACCATTCCGAGGCTTGATCTGCCCGTTCCATTTCTCCGTTTTCGCGATAAATGTCGGCTATGGCGCGGAAACGCTTGACCAGACATTCCGACCAATACCACCAATCGTTGAAAGGCGCGCGTTGACTGTAAGTAGTGGCCATTTATACGTCTCCCTTATGGGGTCAAATCTATAACTCATTGGCTCTAGTGCCGTCATTGCGAGCCGCCTCTTGGCGGCGAAGCAATCCAGAGCCGTTGCTCCATGACTCTGGATTGCTTCGCCGCCTGAAGAAGGCGGCTCGCAATGACGGCCTTTGGCCGTAGACCTAACAATTACGGCCTTTGGCCGTAGACATAACAACGACGGCATTTGCTGCTGTTATTTGCAGCCAAATTACCCACCCGTTTTGCGTAAAAGGCAATCCATCCATATCCGTCGCATACGCCACGTCTCAGTTTACGCTTCCGGCGGAACGCATGAAAGAGGAGTTTCTGTCCGACCAACGACGCGCCACCTCCCGCCTCCGGTCGCCGCTTCCCGCCATGTCGCCGCGGGAAGAACGGGCGGTTCCGATCTCCTCCGCCTCCAACAGCGAGTTCAGTTTTTCCGGCAATCTTCCGTGTTCGATATGTCCGCTGCCTATGCCCTCGGCCTCGCGTCCTTCGGGACCGAAAAACAAATCGCCGGCGGCGCGGGTGGGAAAATCGCTGTACCACGGCGATTTTAGGATTATCTGCATATCCGACGATATGGCGGGCAGACGCCGCAAGACCTCGGGGATTAAAAACATGACGGATTTTATCAATCGCTCCTCTTCCTCGGAGGCGGCGGGGCCGGGAGCGATGTTGGCGATGGAATCCGCCAGCGAATATAATTTTCGCAACAGCTCCAAAGTCTGCGCCGATTTAAACTGGCGTTCTTTTTGGGGGATAAAGCCCATATCAGGCGATTGGCTGTTGTAGGTGTGAACGACCGCAGTCAAGCGATCAACCACGACCTGCGTCCATCTCAGCCAATCGTCGCAAGAAGGCTTTTTCGTTTCGCCGCCGCTCACGGGATTTCCTCAAGAGACATTACGGGAAAAACTTAACGGCTATGCTATCACCAATCGCCGAAAACATCAATCGTCGTGAATCGCCCCGAGAACGCATCAAAGCGGCTGGCGGGGGGTGTCGTCGCCGTCCTCTAATATCCTGCTGGCCGCGCCCTCGGGATCGTCGAACTGGCCGTTTTTCAACGCCCAAAAGAAAGCCGCCAGTCCGGCCAAGCCCATCATAAGCGCGATAGGAATCAGATAGATAAGCGCGTCCATGTCCGCCTCCTTCGCTTAGTCATAGAGCCGCATTATCCCTGCCCTATTCCTTGAACTTTATCCTCATCACTCCCACAAAGAAAGCCGCGAATCCCATCTGGATCCCTGCGACTATGGCCGTGACCGAGACTATCAGGATTCTCATCACGTCGCGGTAATCCAAGGCTCCGAAATCGGCTTCCGTCCACCGCGCCGCCGCGAAAAGCACGCCGATTCCGCCAGACGCGACCAAGCCTCCGGCCAAAAGCAGCAACCTCTCCAACGTGATTTCCGCGAACAGGCGCGAATAGCGCGATCCGCCGGAGCCGTTCGGTATTATCCCGTGACGCGCCGCGTAAGAACGGGCTATGAAACCGAAAGTTACCCCTTGCACCCCCACCAAAACGCTCATGGATGCTATCAGCAGGGTATGGACGTCCAGCCCCACTCCGTCGGCTATCATCACCGGCCCGGGCAACAGCAACGCCGCTATCAGCAAGCCGAAAACGATCATCGCCAGACTTGGGTACAGGTACAGCCAACGCGGAGAGTGCAAAAGCAGGAAACGCAAATGCCGCCAGCCGTCGCGCCAAGGCCGCAGATGGGGCTTGCGATCGCGTCCGTCCTGCCACAAAGTCACCGGAACCTCGTCTATCTTCAGGCCGTTCAGGGCGGCCAGCACTATCATCTCGCTGGCGTATTCCATGCCGCTGGCGCGGAGATCCAACGACAGCAAAGCATCGCGGCGGAAACCGCGCAACCCGCAATGGAAATCGCGCAACTTCACGTGAAAAAACAACCGCCCAAGCCAACTTAACGCCGGATTGCCGATAAAGCGGTTCATCCACGGCATCGCCCCGCGCTTTATCCCGCCCTTAAAGCGGTCGCCTACCACCATGTCCGCGCCGCCGCGCAGTCGCTCCAGCATCGGCATGATGGCCGAGAAATCGTAACTGCCGTCGGCGTCGCCCATGATGACGTATTTTCCCGCCGCTTCCGCTATCCCGCCGGACAAGGCCGCGCCGTAGCCTTTTTCCGGCACGCTTATCAACCTCGCCCCCATGGCCGAGGCGATGGCGGGGGATCCGTCGCGGCTGCCATTGTCCGCCACCACAACCTCGCCGTCCACGCCGTATTCGCGCAAGAATCCCTGCGCTTTGGCGATGCAATCAGCCAGCGTGGCCGCTTCGTCCAGACAAGGCATGACGATGGAGAGTTCGGGTTTAGTGGGGTTCAAGATGTTTCCTATATGGTCAACGGCCACAAATCCGGCACGGACGGAGGATATTCGCTCCCCTCGCCAATCGCCAAGGCATTTTTATAAAGAGTGTTTTTTTGATAAACATCAAAGAGGCTCTTACGCAAAACGGGTGGGTAATTTTGCATCCAAACGCAACAGCAAGCACCGTCATTGCGAGCCGCCCCACTTTGGTTTGGACAGCGTTAACGCTGTCGGGCGGCGAAGCAATCCAGACCTTATGGGGCAACGGCACTGGATTGCTTCGCCGCCAAGAGGCGGCTCGCAATGACGGTGCTTTTTCCCACCCGTTTTGCGTAAAAGCCATCAAAGAGTTGTCCATTAAAATACGTCATGCGAGATATGGGTTGTATGCGTTATCTGCTTTATGTTAATTTAGACAAGGGTATGAATGCTTAATTTGCTGTTTGCATCGATGAATTGTATCCAATTAATGGATTTAAGAGGTATAAAAATGAATAACAATAGGAACTTTAAAAAATCCCCGCCGATGTCATCTCAGATTTTTCTTGATAAGATAGAACAAGCTGGCGCGGAACTGTATTGTTATGACATAACAATCGGAAACGGTTTCGCGAAGTTTCCCAATAACCGCACCATTGTTTGGGCATCGGGAGATCATAATGGCCGTAAAGTGATAAAAAAAATAGGTTTTATAACTGTTAATGGGATTGATGAAGATATAATCAAAGATATAAATTCCAATGGAGGAAGAAAATCAGGCGATATGCTCAGAATTGCCGTCGAAAATCTTTCCGATCACTACAGCATAACTATGCCCACTTCATACAATATAAAGATATTTTTGAGGCTGATTAAAATGCCAATTACAAACATGGATTGTCCCTTGCATACGGTAATAGAAATTGTCAAAAAATCTGGGGCAAGCATGGAAAATTCCGCGCGTAACAATCAGTTGCGACGGGCTAGGCCAACAACCCTAAAGTTTTGAAGCTCGCCACGTCCTTACGGCCGATTATCATGTGGTCGTGAACGGATATATCCATGGTTTTGCAGGCGGCCACTATGGCGCGGGTCATTTCTATGTCGTCCTTGCTGGGGGTCACGTCGCCGCTGGGATGGTTGTGAACCAGAACTAACGCTCCGGCCCCCACCTCTAACGCGCGTTGCACCACCTCGCGGGGATAAACCGGAGTATGGTCTATCGTTCCGCGCTGATGAACCTCCTCCGCGATCAAGCGGTTGCGGCGGTCGAGAAACAACAAACGGAATTGCTCCTTGGCCTCGCGCGACATGGCGGCGCGGCAATAATCTACTATGCGCTGCCAAGAGTTCAAAAGGGGCTTGTTCATCACCGCCCCGCGATGCGCCCGCAAGGCGGCAGCCCCCGTGACCATCAGCGCGGCCACGGCGGCGTCGCTGAGGCCGAAATCGGCCAACGCTTCGCGTTTCGCGTTAATGACGCCCCACAGGTCTCCGAATTTTGCCAATAGATCCTTGGCCAAAGGCTTCACGTCGCGGCGAGGAATGGCGGAAAACAGCAAAAGCTCCAACAGCTCGTAATCCTGAAAAGAATCTCCGCCGTTCCGGAAAAAACGCTCTCTCAACCGACCGCGATGGCCGGAGTAATGAGGTTCGGGGGCTGCGTCGTCGTTGGTTTCTGACATGGCGTTCTTCAACCGTACGGCGGCAGAGTATATCCCTTGGGCGATAAAGTGAAAATTTCCGCGCCGCTTTCGGTCACGCCTACCGAATGCTCGAACTGCGCCGAGAGCGATTTATCACGGGTTACCGCCGTCCATCCGTCGCCCAGCACCTTAACCGCGAATTTTCCGGCGTTTATCATCGGCTCGACCGTGAAAAACATGCCTGGGCGGATTACCTGCCCCCTGCCGACCTCGCCATAGTGCATGACGGAGGGCGCGGAATGGAACTCCCTACCGATGCCGTGGCCGCAGAAATCGCGCACCACGGAAAATCCGGCTTCCTCGGCGAAGGTCTGGATGGCGTGTCCGATGTCGCCGAAGGTAGCCCCGGGACGAACCACCTTTATGCCGCGCATCATGGCTTCATATGTAGTCTCCACCAAGCGGCGGGCTTTTACCCCGATGCCGTCGCCGACGTAGAACATGCGGCTGGTGTCGCCGTACCAGCCTTCCAATATCACCGTCACGTCGATGTTCACTATGTCGCCGTTTTCCAGCCTCTTGTCGCTTGGAATGCCGTGGCAGACCACATGGTTAGGAGAAATGCACGTCGCCTTGGGATAGCCGCGATAGCCGATGGGCGCGGAGACCGCGCCATGGTCGCGGGTGAAACGGTCGCACAGCTCGTCCAACTCCGCCGTAACCGCCCCGTGCACGACATAGGGAGTGATGAAATCCAAAACCTCCGCCGCCAGCCGCCCCGCCCGCCGCATCCCCTCGAAACCCTCGGGGCCGTGGATGGCGATGCTCCTGCCGTCTTCGGATCGGCTTTCGAATGTCTGATCCCCGTAGTGCATATTTCCCTGCTCGCGAGTGAAAACCGCGTTCATTGAGAGCATGTTTGCCATGGTTTTGGCAATATCAAATAACAGGCACTTGCCCAAAACAGGTGGGCACTGTCTTCCAGCAAGCACCGTCATTGCGAGCCGCCCCTGGGGGGCGATGCAATCCAGTGCCGTTACTCCATATGGTCTGGTTTGCTTCGCCGCCCGACAGCGTTAACGCCGTCCAACCCAAAGGGTGGCGGCTCGCAATGACGGCCTTGCTTGCTGATGAAG
>JAYRGC010000059.1:0-9999 GCA_041908065.1 Alphaproteobacteria bacterium
AATGACGGCGGTTATGCAAGAGATCTATTACCTGCCGCTGAAAATCAAACGCCCCTGCCCTTCACCGCCGCGACGACTGCGGCTGTGGTGATGCCGAAGTGTTCGTACAGGACTTCCGCCGGAGCCGAGGCTCCGAAGCCGGACATGCCGATGAACGCGCCGTTTTCGCCGAGGTATTTCTCCCACCCCATGGCGATACCGGCTTCGACCGCCACGCGAGGAGCCGCGCCCAACACGCTGTCTCGCCAAGATTTTTCCTGCTCGTCGAACAATCTGCAACACGGCATGGATACCACGGCGACGTCGATGCCGGACTGCGCCAGCGTCTCCCGCGCCGCCATCGCCAGCGCGACTTCCGAGCCGGTGGCTATGATGGTGGCGGCGCGTTTTTTCGCTCCTCCCATAGCCTCGGCCAGAACGTAGCCGCCGCGCGCGCATTTGTTTTCATCGCCGCCGTCTGTCCGCAAGGTCGGCAAGCTCTGCCGCGACAAGGCCAAAAGGCTGGGGCGATCGCGGCTTTCAAGCGCGATTTGCCAGCACTCGGCGGTCTCGAGGCCATCGCAGGGGCGGAACACCAGCAGGTCGGGGATAGCCCGCAATGCCGCCAGATGCTCGACCGGCTGGTGGGTGGGGCCGTCCTCGCCCAAGCCTATGCTGTCGTGGGTCATCACGAACACGACGCGCTGGCGCATCAAGGCGGCCAAGCGGATGGAAGGGCGGCAATAATCCGCGAACTGCATGAACGTGCCGCCGTAAGGCACGATGCCGCCGTGCAAGGCCATGCCGTTCATGGCCGCAGCCATGGCGTGTTCGCGCACGCCGAAGTGAATATACCCGCCTTCGTATTTTCCCGCCGCGATGGCTCCCCGAGCTTTGGTCTTGGTGTTGTTGGATGGGCTGAGGTCTGCCGAGCCGCCGATAAGCTCCGGCATGGCCGACGCGATGGCCTCCAGCACCGCGCCGGAGGATTGGCGGGTGGCGTGCTTGGGCTTTTCGGCAACGATTTTGCCTTTCAAGGCTTCCAATGCCGCCCGCGCCGCCTGCGGCACATCGCCGCGCACGACCGCGCGCTCGAAATCCTCGCGCATGGGGGATTTGCCGTAACGTTTTTGCCATTCAGCGCAAGCCTCCGCGCCGCGCTTTCCGGCCTTGCGCCACTCGGCCAGAATGTCTTCCGGCACGACGAACGGCGGGCTGTCCCAACCGATGGCCTTGCGGGTGGCCGCCACTTCGTCCGCGCCCAACGGCGAGCCGTGGCACGAGGAAGTGTTCTGTTTGTTGGGCGAGCCATAGCCGATGAGGGTGCGGCAGGCTATCAGCGAAGGCTTGCCCGTCTCCCGCAAGGCCGCCTCTGTCGCGGCGCGAATGGCTTGGGGATCGTGGCCGTCTATCGCTTGGACGTGCCAGCCATAGGCGGCGAAGCGGGCGGCGGTGTCCTCGGTGAACGACAGCGAGGTGGGGCCGTCGATGGAAATGCGGTTGTCGTCGTAAAACACCACCAGCCGCCCCAACCCCAAGTGTCCGGCCAGCGAGGCGGCTTCGTGCGATATGCCCTCCATCAGATCGCCGTCCGAGGCGATGACGAAGGTGCGGTGATCGACCAGATTATCGCTAAACCGCGCATTCAGCATCCTTTCCGCCAAGGCGAAGCCGACGGAATTGGCGATGCCCTGCCCCAAAGGTCCGGTCGTGGTTTCGATCCCCGCCGCCACGTCGCGCTCGGGATGCCCGGGGGTGTGGCTGCCCAACTGGCGGAATTGCTTTATCTGCTCGATGGTTATCTTTTCGTATCCGGTCAGATAGGCCAGCGCGTACATCAGCATGGAACCGTGTCCCGCCGAAAGGATGAACCTGTCGCGATCCGGCCAGACGGGATTTTGGGGATCAAAGCGCAGAAACTCGCGCCACAACACCGTCGCCACGTCGGCGATGCCCATCGGCATTCCCGGGTGCCCCGACTTGGCCTTTTCCACCGCGTCCATGCTGAGAGCGCGGACGGCGTTGGCCATGCGGACGTGCATGGCGTCCGCTGCGGGTTGACCGGAGTTCTTGGCTAAAACTTGCGCCGATGACGACATGGGGTTTCCTTTCGCGTCCATCCAACAACGGTGGCAAATTGCCCAAATTACGCCGTCGGCGCAAGAAGTTGTTTTGCCCTCTTGGAAAATGCCCAAGGCAGCACCATATGACTGTTTAGGACAGGCTTTGTAGCAACTTCAACGCAAAGACGGAGGGACAAAATGACATGGGGACTTTTGACTCCTTTTTCGGGGCGTTCTTTGGCGCAAGGCGGAGCGGATCCGTTCTCGGCTTTGCAGCGGGAGCTTAACCGCGTGTTCGACGAGGCTTATTCGGGGCGCGCCGGAGCGGCCTCGATGCCGGCGGCCGCCAACGTGCTGAAGCTGGACGTGAAGGAAGACGACAAGGCTTTCCACGTCACCGCCGACATGCCGGGGATGGAGGAAAAAGACGTCGAGGTGACGTTCGACGATGGCCTGCTCACCATCCGAGGCGAGCGCAGGTTCGAACGCGACGAGAAAAAGGACACATGGCACGTCGTGGAGCGTTCATGGGGCAGCTTCGCCCGCCAGCTCTCGCTTCCCGCCAACGTCAACGCCGAGGCGATAGAGGCGAAGTTCGACAAAGGCGTCTTAACAGTGTTGTTGCCCAAACAGCCCGAGGCGCAGTCCAAGGCGAAAAAGATAGAGGTGAAAGGAAAGTAACCCGAACATAGCCCAGCCATCCTCCCATGCCCGCCATGCGCGGCATGGGGGGATGGGGTATTTGTTGTCGTTTCACAACAAAAGTTCCGGCATTGCATCCAAAGTCATTAATGTTCCGCCGCTCTACCTGCCAATATGATGTTGTTTTAAATAAGTTTTTTGTTGCCCCCCCACCAAAAAAACATGCGTCGAAAGCAATTCTTAAATTGTTTTCACTATAGTTTCATGCTACGCTTCTGCCCGTGTTCATATGCGTTTGGGTTGAAACTCGTATTTCGGAGGAATGGTATTATGAGCAATAATAAAATGGACTATCTCACCCCGATCGAAGCCTATACCCAATCCATAAGACATAAGGAAGTTGCGGCTGCTTCTTTTCAGAACGATGTCCTTCATTTGGCCCAAACGGGTCAAAAGCAGGGGGCGTTTGCGACAGCGAAGTTTAAGCAGTCGCATGTAGACGAATTTAGGAGGAAGTTTGATGCCCTAAAACTGAAACAACACGATGACGCTAAAGCGTCTAGGATGGCTTATGCCGAATTAGTCATGCTCTATGGCATTAAAAAGCTGGAACCAGAAAATAAGAAAGAATATAAACAAGATCTAAGAGATTTTCATGCATCGTACATGAGGGGGTTCTCTATCCCCGAAGAACAAATGTCCAAGGGAGAATTCGACGAGATACTTCAAGAAGGGCGTCGCCCGAACGGGTTTAATGAAACCGCCCATATCTTGCGTTGTCCATTTACAGGAACGACCATAGGCGGATTTAACAACACGTTACAGCCGGAAAACAATTCTGCGATTTTGTTTTATGCCTTTATCGATCCTCAGTTTCGCGGCTTTGGGCTGTCAAGAAAAATCGTCGAAAAAGTGAAAGCTGACGTTAAGGCTGCTGTTGCGGATTACACGGCAAGTAATGGAGTACCCAAATATAGCGGAGATCCCCTGCTTCTCATAGAAGCCCTTCCTGTGACCGATATGACTATCAAAGACATTTTTCTGGATACGACTGGCATACCAGCTGACGGCAAACCACCCCGCCAAGGCGATGATTTTTCAAAATCCGGAGCGATGGTAGAAACGGAAAGAGACCGTGTATGGGGTAAATTGGGCGGCTTCAAGCTCTCTGGCGTGACCTACTGGTCGCCAAGTTTGCGCGAAATAACCTCCGTATCGGGAAAAAATCGTGAAGACGTCGCCGCTTATCTCAACGATGACCCGTCATTAACAAAAGAACAACGCGCTGCTGCCAAGAAAACTCTCAACAAAGCCATAGGCAATGGCGAGGGCGGGTATAGATATGATCTTGTTGCACTGGTGGAAAGCGGGCAAACGACGGTAAACGCTGAGCAGGTGCGAAGAACAACCGAGCAAGCCTATGCTCAGGATACTTTCTGCTATTTCAGCAAAGCCGATGAAAAATTGGCCAAAAAGGATCCATATGCTCTTGCGGGAACTGATATCTATTTTCAAGCCAATCGGAGAAGTTTGGCCAAAAACATGGATGCCGAAGGCAATATAAAGTTGGTGCCGATAACCCCGGCGGTGCCGTCCGGAAGCGAAGCGACATTTGCTGCGGCCGCAAAATATATAGAACAGGCCGTAGCGGCTTGCCATAATTGGGCAGATCTTAAAAAGCAAACGAAACCCTATGGAGAATTTCTGAAGCGACTTGGCTGCAATATTGCTGCTGCCCATAAGAAAAAAGTGGCAATGGATCTGAAAATGTAAAAGTAAGTTTGGCATAGTTGAAACAAAGGTGGTGGATATGACAAATAATGTTCCTTCGCGGTTTTCCGACATAGGCCAAGGTCAATGGGCGGGTTTTAAGCCGCCCGAATGGTCTCCCGTTCCTGCCGGTGGCTTTGTCGGCAATGTCGGCAATATCGGTCATCGGGAAACCGTGGTTGTAATCGGTGCCAGTTATGCCGGTTTGTCAGCCGCTCTTGAGCTTGTGAATCAAAACAAGGAAAAGGGGCTTAAAACCAACGTAATCGTGCTTGAGGCCAAAACGATAGGCGATAGTCCTTCCGGCAAAAGCGGCGGGCATATCTGCGGTTTTCAGGCCGAAGAACGCGAGATATTGGCGCACTGCGGCAAGGGGCTAGGCCAACAATTGCTTGACCGCAATCCCGTCATAGTAGATGGCGTGCGAGAGCTCGTGGCGCGGGAAGGAATAAATTGCGGCCTTGAAGAAAGAGACGGTTACATATGGGTCACAAGGAAGGATAAACAGCAGGAACTTATAGACGACGGATCGTCTTATGCCATAGAGCCGTATAAGTATCTTATGGGCTTGGCCAAGGCGGCTTCTGATAAGGGGGCTAAGATATACGAGGGCGTCAAGGTAACCGGCGTGGACTCAACCAATCCCGATTACTGTATCGTCAATACGAGCCAAGGCCCCATAAAGGCCGGTCACGTCATCGCCGCCGGAGGTTATGGCATGGCGAGACAATTGAAGGAAGTCAGGAATCTGGTAAAGCAAACCGTCGAGTTGAGCATTGTAACCATAAGGATTCCCATAGACGAAGAAATGCTGCGTCGCATAATGCCGGCGGCGGAAGGCAAGCCGTTGTCGGGCTGCGACGACGCGAGAAATGTCCAATGGTGGAGCGTGTACCCGTCCGGCGAAGGAAAATACGAACTTTTAACCGGCACGCGCATAACCGCTCGCGAATCCGGCGTAAACCCTCAGAAAATCTTCGATTCCTTGGTTGAGTTGATGCCGGATCTGCGAGGAAGTTCTTTCGCTGTTGAACAGAACGAGAAGTTGCTATTTACCGGCAATCTGTTGCCGTCAGCCGGCGTTGCCGGAGATAACAATCGGATAATGTACGCAAGCACGTTCGGCGGCCACGGCGTGGCTGTGGGAACGGATATGGGTAAGGCCATTGCGGATAATATAGTCGGAGCAAAGGTCGGCGATCCCACATTACAGGAAACGTTTAAACTGTACGCTGACGTGCATCATGCCGGTTCCAGCCTGATGTTGATTGATGCCTTCCGTAAAGCCGCCGCCGCTGCTGGGGTTGCCGCGTTAAACGTAGGCAATGGGGCTTTGCTGAACCTGAAAACATGGGCTCTTGAGAAGGTTCCTGAGGCGTTGCGGCGATATAACCGCGCCAACCGCAATCAACCGAACTGATTTTCGGCACGAGGGGCGGTGGCGTGGGTTATTGAAACGCCGTTTCGGCGAAGCCGCGCAGTTTGCGGCTGTGGAGAGTTTCCATGCCGCGTTGGCGCAGAAGCTCCATCGCCTTCACCCCTATCTTGAGATGCTGGTCTATCTGTTGGCGGTAAAAGCGGTTGGCCATGCCGGGGAGCTTTATTTCTCCGTGCAGCGGGCGATCCGACACGCATAAAAGCGTCCCGTAGGGGACGCGAAAGCGGAATCCGTTGGCGGCCAACACGGCGGATTCCATGTCCAAGGCGATGGCGCGGCTTTGGCTGAAACGCTGCACCAAACGCGAATAGCCTGATATTTCCCAGTTGCGGTTGTCGGTGCTGACCACCGTTCCGGTTCGCATCACCGATTTCAGGCCGTATCCCGAACGTCCGGTAACCTCCGCCACCGCGGATTCCAAGGCGCGTTGCACCTCGGCCAAGGCGGGAACCGGAACCCACAACGGCAACTCGTCGTCCAAGGCGTGATCGTCGCGGACGTATCCGTGCGCCAGAACGTAATCCCCCAGACGCTGGGTTTCGCGCAGCCCCGCGCAATGCCCCAACATTATCCACGCGTCCGGCCGCAACACCGCCACATGGTCGGATATGTTGCGGGCGTTGCTGGGGCCTACGCCGATGTTGATCATGGTTATGCCGTCGCCGCCCGCGCGGGTCAGGTGATAGGCTGGCATCTGCGGCATCCGGCGCGGTTGTTGGCCGTTGCCTTCGGCTCCGGCGGGTTCCACCAGATCGACATAGCCTCTTTCCTTGTCCGCCAGCATTTCCTTGCCCATGCGGATAAACTCGTCCACATAGAACTGGTAGTTGGTGAATATAACGAACTTCTGGAATTGCGCCGGATCGGAGCCGGTGTAATGCCGCAATCGGTGCAACGAATAATCCACGCGCGGAGCCGTGAACAGCGACAGTGGCCAATCGCCGCCTTGCCGAGGCCTATGGACGCCGTTGGCCACGGAATCGTCCATCATCGACAGGTCGGGAAGATGGAAGGCTTGGCGCAACGCATCGGCCTGCTCGGCGTCCAGCCTTCCTTCCACATGCTCGCCGTCGTGGAAGGCGAAGTGGAGAGGTATGGGAACGAGGCTTTCTCCCACCTCCAGCGGCTCCCCGTGGTTGTTCAGCAAAAGCTCGAACTGCTTTTCGTAGTATTTCGCGAACAAATCGGGGCGGGTAAGCGTGGTCGAATAGCGGCCATTGCCGTGCACGAAGCCATAGGAAAGCCTTGTGTCTATCCGCGCCGGACGGGAGGTGGTCACCGCGACATAGGGGTATCCCGCCAACGGCTTGTCGTCTATCGGTTCTCCCGAGGCCAGCTTGAGCAGGCGGCGGCGCAACGCCAGAGTGTTGGCCTCGTATATCTCGGCGACGCGGCGCAAGGCGGCGGCGGCGTCTTTGAACCGCATCGGCTCTGCGGTCATATCACAGCCCCCCCAAGGCCGTCAGCTTGTCGCGCCTTTCGGCGTATCTGCCGCCCAGACAATCGGTGTTCAGGAAAACCTCGAGGCACGCCATGGCCACCTCGGATCCGGTTATGTCCGAACCTATGGCCATGACGTTGGCGTCGTTGTGCTGGCGGCAGAACTTGGCCGTCGTGACGTCTGTCACCAGCGCGGCGCGAACCG
The DNA here is from genome assembly GCA_041908065.1 of Alphaproteobacteria bacterium. Lineage (GTDB taxonomy): Bacteria > Pseudomonadota > Alphaproteobacteria > UBA9219 > UBA9219 > JAYRGC01. The sequence goes on from JAYRGC010000059.1 coordinate 7,538, forward strand.
AGCGGTAGCGGTTGGCCACCATCGCCATGCCGTTGCCGCTGCCGCAGATCAAGACGCCTTGGCATTCGGGATGGGCGGCGAGATGGGACGCCAGTTCGGTCGCGTAGTCCATGGCGTCGCAACGGGTTTCGTCGTTAGTGCCCAGATCGACCGGATCGAAGCCGTGGGATTTCATCCATTCCACATACCGCGCCTTCAGCCGAAAACCGCGATGATCCGAAGCTATGAATACGGTTTTTTCGCCCATTTTATCCTCGTGACATCCGCGCCGCGCAAAGCGTTCAAACCCTATCGCGATCCGATCCGCCCCGCAACGGTTGTTTGATTTTGTCCGAGCAATCACCGGACGCAGTTTTCCCATTGCTTCGCGAAGCGGCAATGGAGAGAATGCCGCATGGTTTCGGAATCTCCCCTAGCGTCCGCCATTGCCGCGCATCGCGTCGGCAATCTGTCTCTGGCGGAAAGTCTTTACAGATCGGCGTTGGCGGAAAATCCCCGCGACGGCGACGCTTGGGCTTTGCTGGGCGTGGCGTTGTCGGCCTGCGGACGGCACGAGGAAGCGGTGGATGCTGTCCGAAGGGCTGTGGAAGCGGATCCGCTTTCGGCGTTATTCCGTTTTTATTTCGCCAATGTTTTAGCGGAATCGGGCGACCGCGAAAAAGCCGTAACCGAATACCGCGAGGCCGTTCGCCTGAAACCCGACTTCTCCGAAGCGCATTACAATCTGGGTAACGCGCTGAAGGCTTTGGAGCGGTGTGACGAAGCCGAAGCGGCTTGGCGGCGAACGACGGGGCTTTCTCCGGCGCACGCCGAAGCCGCGAACAATCTCGCCCTCATGCGGGAACGGGCGGGAGATCTCTCGGCCGCCGCAGCCGAGCTGCGCCGCGCCGTCGCAATCCGCCCCGATTACGCCGAAGGTTGGATAAACCTGTGCGGGTTGCTGGAAAAAAGCGGCGACTTCGCCGCCGCTTTGGACGCGGCGATGCAGGCCACAGCCTTGGCTCCGCGCAACGCGGCGGCTTGGCAGGGGCTGGGCGTCGCCCTCAATCGGCTGGAACGTCACGACGAGGCCATGGTGGCCTACAAAAGGGCGTTGGCCATAGAACCCGAACGCGCCGATTTATGGGACAATCTGGGGCAGACTTGCCAATACATGAACCGTTTGGACGACGCCGAAAAAGCCTTTCGCAAGGCCGTCTCCGTCGCCGGACAAGAGATACCGGACGAGGATTCCCGCCATGTGCCGGAAAAAGAATACGGCAACCGCCACTGGCATTTGGCGTTGTTGGAGCTGTTAAAGGGCGATTACAAACGCGGATTCGCGCGTTACCGCTCCCGCTTCGGCGAGGTGGAGGGGCTGCGGCGACGGGATCTCGGCGCGCCGCCGTGGAACGGCGAGGAGATACGCGGCAAGACCATACTGGTTTACGACGAACAGGGCATGGGCGACTGCCTGATGCTGTGCCGTTATTTGCAATTGCTGCGCGAACGCGGCGCGGTGGTGAAGTTTCTGGTGCAACCGGCGTTGGAGCCTTTGTTCCGCCACTGGGAGGGCGCGGACAACGTCATATCGCGGGCGGCGACGAAGCAGGACGCGGCGGCGGCCATCGGCGGTTTCGATTTCCACGCCTCGGTGTTCGATCTGCCCTATTGCTTCGGCACTTCCTTGGCCACCGTGCCGGATCGCGTTCCATATTTGCCGACGCCCAAGCCGATGGCCATTCCCGAAAGCGGCGGCTTCAAGCGTCGCGTCGGCGTGGCATGGGCGGGCGCGCCCAAACACAAGCACGACGCCGCCCGCAGCATTCCGTTGCGGGATTTCTCCGCGCTGTTTTCGGTCAAGGGCATAGATTTCTTCAGCTTCAACCGCGACATGCGCGAAGGCGACGCCGAGATTCTATCCCGTTGCGGTGTAACGGATCTGTCGCCGCGAATATCCGATTTCATGGACGCCGCCAAGTTCATGGCCGCGATGGATTTGATCGTCACCTGCGACACCGCCACCGCGCATTTGGCGGGCGGCATGGGCAGAAGAGTATGGACACTTCTGCCCTTCTCGCCCGATTGGCGGTGGATGACGGAACGCGCCCATACGCCGTGGTATCCCACCATGACTTTATTCCGCCAACCCAAAAGCGGGGATTGGGCGGCGGTCATGGCGAAAGTGATCGAGGGATGCGGGGGATAGCGGCGGTCGCTGAGCCTATCGAAGCGACCTTGGAGGATCGCCGAACCTTGGCTGCGTAAGTTCCCTTCGACAGCCGTTCGACAGGCTCACGGTGGCAGCTCAGGGGGAAAACCGCGACCGTTATTTTCCGGCTCTTGCCCAAAACGGGTGGGTATTGCCTCCCCAAAAGCGCGAAGCATATGGTCAACGGCCGTCCTTTGCGAAGTTACAGCCAAAGGCCGTCATTGCGAGCCGCCCCTTGGCGGCGAAGCAATCCAGAGTCATGGAGCAAAGG
>JAYRGC010000060.1:0-14837 GCA_041908065.1 Alphaproteobacteria bacterium
CAACGGCTCTGGATTGCTTCGCCGCCCGACAGCGTTAACGCTGTCCAAACCAAAGGGGGCGGCTCGCAGACAGCCTTTGGCTGTAACCTCGCATGACGGCCTTGCTTGCCGATGCAGGCGGCTACAAAATTACCCGCCCGCTTTAAGAAAGAGCCACTTTTTGGCCATCCCTCGGAGCGCGTTCAGAAAGCCGCTGCGGCTAGCTGATCTCGTTCTTGGTTCCGGAAATCTTGTCCATGGCCGCCAAAAGCACGCCGGACAAAACGAACGCCATATGTATGGCGATCATGTAGGTCATTTCCGTGGTGTCGTACCGCTCGACGTTCATAAACACCTTGAGCAAATGGATGCCGGATATGGCGACGATGGAGGCCACCAGTTTTAGTTTTATCGCCCCGAAGCCGACCTTTCCCATCCATTGCAGGCGTTCCTTGGATTCTCCGGTATGAATGCGGGAGACGAAGTTTTCATAGCTGGAAAAGGCCACCATGATCACCAGATTGGCCAAAAGAACCATGTCGACGAGGTTAAGGACTATCACGATCAATTCTGCGGGCTTTAGATCAAGCGTCTGCGGAACCGCGTGTACAAGCTCCTGCCAGAACTTGACCGCGATCATTGCCAGAACCACGATGAATCCAAGATAGCACGGCAAGGTTATCCAGCGGCTGGAGAAAAACAGCCTTTCCAACAAGCGTTCGGATTTTTTCAGAGTGCCGACATCGACAATGCCGTTGTCGGCGTTTTCTCCAGTTCCGGCCTTTGCCATAGTTCGTCCCCCTGATATAGGAAAAATGCCCTAAAATCTCACCATCGCCGCGCCCCAAGTGAAACCGCCGCCCATCGCCTCCAGCAACAAAAGCTGGCCGCGCTTGATGCGTCCGTCGGCCTTCGCCGCCGCCAAGGCCAAAGGTATCGACGCGGCGGAGGTGTTGGCGTGCCTGTCCACCGTTAAAACCACCCGTTCGGACGGCATTTGCAGTTTCTTGGCGGTGCTTTCGATTATTCTCTGGTTGGCCTGATGCGGAACCAGCCAGTCTATGTCCTTGGGCTGCAATCCGTTCGCTCCAAGGGCTTCGTCGACCACCTCCGACAGGCGTTGCACGGCGTGGCGGAACACCTCTTGCCCTTCCATGCGTACGCGCCCCAAAGTGCCGGTGCTGCCTGGGCCGCCGTCGGTGCAAAGCAGATCGAAATGCCGCCCGTCGCAGTGTAGATGCGTCGAAAGCACTCCCCGATCCGACGTATCGCCCTTGCCTTCGGCGGCCTGCAACACGACCGCGCCCGCCCCGTCGCCGAACAGCACGCAGGTCGAGCGATCGCCCCAGTCCAAAAGGCGGGTCAAAGACTCGGCCCCGATAACGATGATGGTTTTAGCCTGTCCGGCCTTGATGAAATTATCGGCGATGGACAGCCCGTAGATAAATCCAGAACACACGGCCTGCACGTCGAAGGCGAAGCCGCGTTCCATCCCCAATTTGGCCTGCGCCCGCGCCGCCGTGGCCGGAAACACGCGGTCTGGCGTGGTAGTGGCGATTATTATCGCGTCGACGTCGGAGATCTCCACTCCGGCGTCCTTCATGGCCGCCCGCGCCGCCGCCACAGCCAGATCCGAGGTGCATTCCCCTTCGGCGGCCATATGGCGGGCGCGAATGCCGGTGCGTTGGACGATCCATTCGTCCGAGGTGTCCACGCCGCGCCGCACCAGCTCGTCGTTCGACACTACCATTTCCGGCAAATAGCTGCCGCAACCGGTTATTACAGATCTGACAGGCATTATTTTTGTCCCGTTTCTTTATCGTCGCAGCAAACCGAGGGAGCCGCCGTTATGGCCAACCTGCAATCGCCGTCCGCATCTTCTGCGCCATAGTGGACGGCCAGCTCCTCAAGAATGCGCTGGCTGAATCTTTTGTCTATCAAGTCATACGCCACGCCGACGGCGTTGGCAAAACCCTCGGCGTCCGTGCCGCCGTGGCTTTTCACGCACAATCCCTGAAGACCTAAGAACATCGCCCCGTTATAGCGGCGCGGATCGGCGCGGGCTTTGAGGCGGCGCAACGCCCCCCGCGCCAGAAAATATCCCAGCTTGGCCGGAAGCGACGAGGCGAACGATTGCCGCAGGAAATGCGCCATCAGGCGCGCCGTCCCTTCAGCCGTTTTCAGGGCTATGTTGCCGCTAAAGCCGTCGGTTACCACCACATCCACGGTTCCGGCGGTTATGTCGTCGCCCTCTATAAAGCCCTTGAACTTGCCCGGGATCCGGCGTTCGCGGAGAATGGAAGCGGCGGCGCGCAATTCGTCGTGCCCCTTCATTTCCTCCGCGCCTATGTTCAAAAGCCCTATCGAAGGCTCGGTTATGCCAAGCACAGTGCGGCAGAATATCGAACCCATCATGGCGAATTGAACCAGATTTTCGGCGTCGCACTCGACGTTAGCCCCCATGTCCAGCATCACGCATTCGCCGGTTCGCGTCGGAAAAAGGCTGGCAATAGCAGGACGGTCTATGCCGGGCATGGTCTTGAAAACCATCTTGGCCATAGCCATCAACGCGCCGGTGTTGCCCGCCGACACGACGCTGGCGGCTTCGCCCGCCGCGACGGCGTTTATCGCCATCCTCATGCTGGAATTGCGGCCCTGCCGCAGGGCTATCGACGGCTTGGCGTCGCCGCTTATGACGTCGGGGGAATGGCGAACCTCGCTGCATCCCGCCAATATCGGCTTGCGATCCAGCAACGCTTTGACGCGGCTTTCGTCGCCGTAAAACATGAAATAGACGGAGGGATAACGCTCACGGGCAAGGGCGGCGCCGTCCACCACCACCTCGGGAGCGGCGTCGCCGCCCATCGCATCCAGAGCGATTACGGCGCGATCTGCCATGATTTAAGCCCCGGAAGCCTGTTCATAATCTCGGTTCTTTCTAAGAAACAGTTGGATATCGAAAGTTTCACGCGAGACGCGCGGCAAGTTGGCGTCGCGCTCCCTCAAATGCCTTTATAGACGTTTCGGGGCAATCGCGACACCGAACAAGACAACTTAACCAACAGAACTAGAATTCCGGCGTTGACGCCGATTTCAGACAGACGACTTGCTCTTTTTTCTTTCCACCCTGCGGCCATCGTAATAACCGCAAGCCTTGCACACGTTATGGGGACGTCTCGGCTCGCCGCAGTTGGGGCACTCCACCACTCCGGTGGGCTTCAAGGCATGATGGGAACGCCGCATATTGCGGACTGATTTCGAGGTTTTTCTTTTAGGTACGGCCATGGCTAATACTCTGCATTATAACAAGCCGCGCGCCCCCTTTGGCCGCGCGAAGGGGTATTTCATAGGCTAAAATCGCCAAAAAGCAAGCGGAAATTGCCGAAAACTACATAAGAAGCGGAAAAACCGTTAAATCTCCAGCCTGAACGCTCGCAGGGTTTTGGCGTTAATCCCTATTACGTCGGCGGGATAGTTGGGTAAAAGCTTCCCCAACCTTTTGCCCAACCCTAAAAACTCCGCCGGAGCCACGGTCGCCATGCGGATCGCCACGTCCAACGGAACCTTGGCGTTTGCGACGCAATGCCGCACGCATTCTCCCAGCGTCGCCGCCGATCCTGCCAACGCGCCTTCGGGATTGACGCATCGGCCATCCTTAACCGTTATGCTCTGCCCGTAAAGCGTGAACGGCGGTTTTTCCTCGGTGGCGGCGGGCGGCATGGCGTCGCTGACCAGAACCACCTTTCCCTTTGGCTTGGCTTTTACGATCAAACGCAACGTGGCGTCGTCCAAGTGGTGACCGTCGGCGATTACGCCGCACCAGCTCGCGTCGTCGTCCAACGCCACTCCCGCCGCTCCTATATCGCGGCCATTTATTCCGCCCATCGCGTTGAACAAATGGGTAAAGCCGCTGGCTCCCGCCGCCAACGCCGCTCTTACCTGCGCGGCGGACGCGGCGGTATGGCCTAGGGCGACTATGTTTCCCTGCTTCCGCAAGGCCGCTATACCGTCAGGAGAGACCATCTCGGGGGCTACGGTTATCATCACGATCTCGCCGTCGTTGGGGCGGTAATCGGCCATGTCCTCCGCCGTCATTGGACGCAGGAAATCGGCCTGATGCGCCCCGCGCCGCTCGCGGCTGATGTGCGGCCCTTCGATGTGCAGACCTAAGATGGCGGGACGGGTTTTCCGCGCCTCGCGGACGGCGGCCATGGCGCGGCGGGTAATGTCTGGCGCGTCGCTGATGCAGGTGGGAAGCAGCCGCGTCGTTCCCCAAGCCGCATGGGCTTCGGCAATTTTGATGACGGAGGCGGCATCGGCGGACGAGTTCAGCAAAACCCCGCCGCCGCCGTTTACTTGGCAGTCGATGAAACCGGCGCACAGGATGGAATCCTCGACCCTGACGGTCTTCATTCCCGCAGGAACTCCGGAATTCCTGATTATGTCGCGCACGCAGCCTTGCGCCACCACCAACGAATGCCCTTCGACGAACTCCTCGCCGGTGAATATGGCTTCGGCGGTTAAGGCGAGCATCGGATATTTCGCGTTCATTCGCTTTCCCTTTTTCTTGCGCCGGTTGGCACTCCGTTCTAAGACCATATATACTGTCCGACGCCATGCAAGACCACCCCAACGGAAGGTATAATTATGAACGATAACGGTTTGTTCAGGGAAATAGAGGAAGACATCCAACGCCAGCGTTTCGAGGCGTTGTGGAAGAAATACGGCTTGACCGTCGTCAGCGCGGCCATAGCCATAGTTTTGGCCACCGCCGCCGTCACGGCTTGGAAAAACCATCGCTCCGACGTTCGCAGGGAAGCCACCAGCGGCCTCGTCGAGCTTGCTTACAGCGGCGAGAAGGACATCAACAAGCGTTTGGAGGCGATGGAGGGATTCGCGGCGGCGCACGGTTCCACCAACCAAGCCGCTTTGGCGCGTTTGAAGGCGGCGTCTCTGGCCGCGGCGAAGGGCGAAACGGCTAAGGCGGGAGAGATTTACGGATCGGTAGCGGAAGACAATGACGCCGCCGCCGATTTGCGCCAGTTGGCGGCGTTGCTAGCTGTCAACGTCCGTTTGGACGACGGCGACGCGACCGAGTTGCGCGCCAAGCTCGAACCCTTGATGAAGCCCGATGGGATATGGCGTTTGTCCGCCACCGAAATGGCGGCGCATCTGGCCTTGAGATCCGGCGACAAGGCCGAAGCCAAGCGGCTCTTCGCGATTTTGGAACATGATAACGGCGAAGATTCTTCCCCGGCCATGTCGCGCCGCGCCGCCGATATGCTAAGGTGGCTGAACAACGGAGAATAATCCCCATGAAATCGTCGTCGTCGCGTCTGGCAAAATCTTGCGGTTTGGCTTTGGCTGCGGCCGGAATCGTCCTGTCTTTGTCCGGTTGCGATTCGATATTCGGCGGCGGAAAAAAGGGCGCGGTCGTGAGCGACGGCGAACGCATCCCTGTCATAGGCAACAAAACCCGCAAGATAGAAAAAGACCCGGGCGTGGAGGATTTTTCTCCGGCGTTGCCGGAGGAATTGACGGGATCGGAATGGCCGCAGGAAGGCGGCAGCCCGACCCACGTTTCCCTTAACCCCGAGCTTGCCCCCGTGCCGGAAAAGGCGTGGAAATCCGACATCGGCAGCGGTTCGGGCGGCGGGTACAAGCTGTTGGCGCGTCCGATAGTAGCGGGCGGCAAAGTGTTCACCATGGACGCTCGCGGCGAGGTTCGGGCTTTCTCGGATTCCGACGGAAGCCTGTTGTGGAAAAGAAAGACCAACCCCGAGAAAAGCGACGGCGACACCAACGGCGGCGGCATCGGATACGGCGACGGCAAGATATTCGCCACCACCGGCTTCGGCGAGGTTTTGGCCTTGCGGCCTGAAGATGGCAGCGTTATTTGGCGCAAAACCATCGGCAAGCCGCTGCGCGCCGCTCCGTCTATCTCCGACGGGCGGGTGTTCGCGGTCACCATCGACAACGAAACCCACGCCTTGTCGGTGGAAAAGGGGGAAATGCTGTGGAAGCATAACGGCATTTCCGAAAGCGCGGCGTTGATGGGGGCGGCAAGTCCGGCCATAGGCGGCGACAGCGTGATCGTCGCCTACAGCTCGGGCGAGATGTTCAGCCTGCGCTCGCAAAACGGACGCATGGCGTGGACCGAAGTGTTGGCGGTTCCAACCCACGTCGGAGCCTTGCCCGCTATAGCCGACATCAGGGGATTGCCGGTCATAGACGGCGGATTGGCCTTTGCCGTCAGCCACAGCGGACGCATGGCGGCGGTGGATATGCGAACCGGAGGCCGCGCTTGGGAAAACGAAATAGGGGGAACCAACACTCCTGCGGTGGCGGGCGACGCCGTTTTCGTGCTTAGCAACGACAACGAGCTGGCGGCCTTGGTCAAGGAAAGCGGTCGCGTGTCGTGGGTCAAGCAGCTGCAACGCTTCAAAGACGTTTCCAACAAGGATTCCGAACGCGTGTTCTGGAACGGTCCGGTTTTGGCGGGCGGAAGGTTATGGATGGTAAGCTCGCTGGGGCGTTTAATTGCTGTCAGCGTCAACGACGGCAGCCCACTTTACGATCAGGAAATCGAACTGCCGTTTTTCATGCCTCCGGTGGTGGCCGGACGCGCCATGTATCTGGTCAGCGACGATGGTCAGATTATAGCGATGAAATAGATCTCTTGCATAACCGCCGTCATTCCGACCGTCGTTCTTGGATTTGGACGTCATTGCGAGCCGCCCCTTGGCGGCGAAGCAATCCAGTGCCGTTGCTCCATGACTCTGGATTGCTTCGCCGCCCGACAGCGTTTAACGCTGTCCAAACCGAAGGGTGGCGGCTCGTAATGACGTTCTTTGCCGTAGACCCATCGTGACGGCCTTTGGCAAGTTTGCTCTTGGTGTTACACCACCATTCCGATGTTCTTTATCTGCATGAAAAGCTCGCCCGGGGTGGATGCTGCGCGTTCGCGGATAAGCGCGGTTATACGGGCGTCAAGGGTGGAAAAGCATTTGCGGAACTTCCATTCGCGAACGTCTTCGCGTTCCGCCCCCAAGGGATCGTCGACGGTCCAATGGCATCTCACCGGATCGCCCAGCCATGCCGGACAGTTAAGGCGGGCGTCCTCGGACAACGTGATTATCACATCCACTTGCAACACGTTGGACGCGGCCAAAAATTCCCCCCATCCCTTGGAATGCAAGCCATGCGTCTTCAATCCGGCGGAATCCAACAGCCGCAAGGTCTCGGGGTGCGCGGCGGAAGCCGGTTGATAACCCGCGCTGCGGGCGATGAAGCGGTCGCTGCCCTTGCCGTTCATTATGGCCTCGGCGATCAGGCTGCGAGCGGCGTTTCCGGTGGAAAGGAATAAGACGAAAAGCGGTTTGGCTGACATGGGGGAATCTCCGAACGGCGAATCTGTATCGGCATGTTGTTCGGAGACGAAAGCGTTGGCAATGATTCGTGTTAACCGAATAGTAACTTTTCGCCGGATTGTGTCATCCACGCTTAATGGGGGACTATGGTCGGAGAGAGAGGATTCGAACCTCCGGCCCCTGCCTCCCGAAGGCAGTGCTCTACCGGGCTGAGCTACTCTCCGTTTCGTCACCCTCGCCGCGCCAATTTTCGACTCCGCGGACAGGGGGAACGCGGTCGTTATAGCGATCCGAGAGGCGCAGCGCAATCAGTACCTGATGCGTTTGCCGTCTAACCGGCCTTCGTAAGCGTTTGACAAGGGCAAAAATTCATGGCAGAGGTCTGCCCCTTAGAAAGTCTAACCCTTGCCGTCGCGCAAGGGGTTAGGCGTCCGGTTAGGTGGTTTGGCGTGCGTTTTTCTGTCGTGTGTCGGAGGTTGCATCATGGCGAAAGCTGAATGGGGTCGCAAACGCGTCTGTCCGTCCTGCGGGGCGAGCTATTACGACATGAAGAAAAATCCCCCCGTTTGCCCTAAGTGCGGAGCCGTTTTCAGCGTCGAATCCGCTGTGAAATCCCGCCGCAGCCGCATCGCTGAGGAAAAGAACAAGCCTTCTATGCCGCCCGTCGACGAGGCCGACATAGCCATCTCCGGGGACGACGAGGCCGACAACGCGGTCATCGAGGACACCGACGAACTTGGCGAGGACGTGGATGTCGAGGAAGTGCTTGACGTGGAATCCCAGTCCGAGGAAGATTCCAGATAGTTCGCTAAAAGAGAACGGCTCTTGCGCTGGATCGGAGGCCGCTCGTTCATGTGGATAGCCATCATAATTCTAGGCATGGTCGCGTGGGCGGCGACTTACAGCCAATTAGAAACGGCATCGGAGCTGGTAGTTTCCGCGCTTCCCGTGCCGCAGGACAGCCGCTTCGCCGAAGCCGCGCATTTCTTCATCTACGATACGCCTAAAGTGTTCATGCTGTTGGCTATCGTGGTTTTTGTCATGGGCATGGCGCGTCGCCTGCTGCCGCCGGAAATCATGCGAAAACACCTGACGAACAAATACGCCGGAGCCGGAAACTTTCTCGCCGCCTGCTTAGGCATATTCACGCCGTTCTGCTCGTGCTCGGCGGTTTCGCTTTTCACCGGATTCGTATCGGCGGGCGTGCCTTTGGGCGCGACCTTCTCGTTTCTCGTCGCCGCGCCCATGATCAACGAGGTCGCCCTTGGCCTGTTGTTTGGTCTGGTGGGGTGGAAGGTGGCCGCGATTTATCTGGCGTTCGGACTTGCCGTGGCCACCGCCGCAGGCGCGGCGATAGGCGCGATGAAGCCGGAGCGTTTCTTGGAGGATTGGGTGCTGCGCGCCCGCTCGGAAGCCGCGACGCCCAAGGCCGCGAAACCGACAGCAAAAGCCGTAGCCGTGGCGGGCTGGACGGCCATGGCCGACATAGTGGGCAACGTCTGGCCGTGGATGCTGACAGGCATCGCCGTGGGGGCGGCGATACACGGGTACGTTCCTTCTGAAACCTTGGCCGCCGTGATGGGCAAAGACGCTTGGTGGTCGCCCATGGCGGCGGTCGCAATGGGCGTGCCGATCTACTCCAACGCCGCCGGAATAATCCCTATCGTGGACGCGCTGCTCGGCAAGGGGGCGGCGTTGGGCACGGTTCTGGCGTTTATGATGGCGGTCACGGCCTTGTCGCTGCCCGAAGCCATAATCCTGAGGCGGGTGATGAAGCCGCGCCTTTTGGCGGCGTTTTTCGGCATCGTGGCCTTGGGGATACTGTTGGTGGGATTTATGTTCAACTTTCTGGTTTAGAGCATTTTCCGATTAGGTTTGCTCATAAACTTTTGACGGAAAATGCTCTAACTTTTTGGTTGTATAGCAGATTCACGCGAACAGTTTGCGCCAAGGCGCGCAAACCTTATCGCGATCTGCTCTAGAGCCATAACCGGAAAAGTTTCCGGTTTGCGGCAAAACCGCTTTGCGTGGTAGCCTCGCCCGAGCAATGGTTAAACGGCGAAAAGTGAGAATATGCGAACCTTGGACTTCGAAAAATCGGTGGCCGATCTGGAAGCCAAAATAGAGGAGTTGCGCCATCTTTCCGACGACGGGCGCGTCAGCATCGCCGAGGAAATAGGCAAGCTGCAGGAGAAGGTTGATCGCCACCTGCGCGGCATCTACGGCAAGCTCTCTCCCGCCCAGAAGGTTCAAGTGGCGAGGCATCCCGAACGCCCGCATTGCCTAGATTATATCAGGGAGATGGCGGAAGATTTCACCCCCTTGGCCGGAGACCGCAGTTTCGCCGAGGATCAGGCTATAATCGGCGGGCTTGGGCGGCTGGGCGGACGCTCCTGCGTGTTCATCGGTCAGGAGCGCGGCCACGACACCGACAGCCGCATCAAGCACAATTTCGGCATGGCCAAGCCCGAGGGCTATCGCAAGGCGCAACGGCTGATGCGAATGGCCTCACATTTCGGATTGCCCATAGTGACGTTGGTCGACACGGCGGGCGCGTTCCCGGGCGTGGAGGCCGAGGCGCGCGGGCAAGCCGAGGCCATCGCCATGGGCATAGATGTCTGCCTGTCGGTCGAAGTCCCGTTGGTCTCTTGCGTGATAGGCGAAGGCGGATCGGGCGGTGCGATAGCCATCGCCGCCGGAGACCGCGTGTTGATGCTGGAACACGCTATTTATTCTGTCATTTCTCCCGAAGGCTGCGCGTCCATCCTGTGGCGCAGCTCGTCGAACGCCGCCGACGCTGCGGCGGCCTTGAAACTTACGGCTCAGGATCTTTTGCGTTACGGGATCATCGACGAGATAGTGGACGAGCCTTTGGGCGGCGCGCACCGCAATCCTTCCGCCGCCATCGAAAGCGTCGGCAAAGCCCTGCGCCGCCATGTCGAGGAATTATCGTCTCTGGACGCCGGATCGCTTCTGGCGCAACGTCATACCAAGTATCTCGGCATGGGAAGCAAGATTAAACCCTGATCCCAAATGTTTTAGGATCTATCATGTTCATCCAAACCGAAGAAACGCCTAATCCGGCGGCATTGAAGTTCCTTCCTTCGCGCGAGATCCTCGGCGCGGGAAGCGGCGGACCGATGCACATCGCCTCGGCTGCCCAAGCCGCGGTTTCTCCGTTGGCCGAAGCGTTGTTCGGCATCTCCGGCGTGCGCGGCGTGCTGCTGGGGAGCGATTTTATAACCGTGGTTTGCGGCCAAGGCGTAAGTTGGGACACGTTAAAGCCGCAGGTTATTTCGGCGATGTTGGATCACTTCGCCTCCGGCATGCCGATGCTGTTGGAAATCCCGACCGCGAAAGCGGTCGAACCTCAGCCGTCATCGCCGCCGCCAGCGTCTTACGACGAAAAAGACGCCGAGATAGTCGCGCAAATAAAGGATCTTTTGGACGACCGCGTGCGTCCAGCGGTGGCTCGCGACGGAGGGGACATAACCTTCCACAGCTTCAAGAACGGCGTGGTGTATCTGGCGATGCGCGGCGCGTGTTCGGGTTGCCCGCGCTCTACCGCCACCCTGAAAATGGGAATAGAGGGGATGTTGAAGCACTATGTTCCCGAAGTGGCCGAAGTTCGGCAAATCGCCATGCCCTCCCATTATTCGGAGGAGGATTGACGCCTTATTCCGGTCTATATTCGGAGTCATAAGAACTGTCAGGTTCGCAACCAGTCTGTCGATGGAGGATGGCCATGTTCAACCGCTTATTCTTTTTACTGGGGTTCGCCGCGATTTGCCTTGCCAACGCTCCGGCGTTCGCCAAAAAGCCCGACTTTGCCGAAGGAGGGCGGGGCGGCCAACATAACGAAAGACCGGCGCAATCCGGCGGCCATTCCTCAGAGGGAGGCCACGAAGAAAGAGTCGCCAAGTTCTTCAGCGACGACAAGGCGAAAAGCGTGCGCCTGTTCATGGAAGAAGAACACCGGCGCGACTGTCCCCCGGGCTTAGCCAAGAAGAAAAACGGCTGCCTGCCCCCCGGACAAGCCAAGAAATACGCCATCGGAGGAATGCTGCCCAGCGGCTACACCCGTCCGTCGCGCGGTCTTCTGGACGTTCTCGGCGTTCCTCCGGCGGGAACGTTCTATGCTATGGTCGACAAGGACGTTCTGTTGGTGTCGGAAGCCAGCAAGAAGATCATAGACGCGGTGACGATGTTGTCCGGCGTTCAATAGGCTTGGGGCGGTTATCCTGCGGATAATGCCGCAGGCGGGCGAGGAAAAAATGGTCGGGGCGCCGAGATTCGAACTCGGGGCCTCAAGTACCCAAAACTTGCGCGCTACCAGACTGCGCTACGCCCCGCCATAAAGTCCGCTGATGCTAAAGCATTTTGCCCGAGGTTAAAACCGGAAAATGGGGTTTTGCCATGGGAAACCTTGTGCCGGACATTATCGTAAGGCTTTTGCGATTTTCCTAAAACCGACTTGCAAACGCCGGACAGCCATGTATTATGCCCTCCGCTTTCGGCCATTACTCGGCGCGAAGGGGAGCGCGGGCGTAGCTCAGTGGTAGAGCACGACCTTGCCAAGGTCGGGGTCGCGAGTTCGAGCCTCGTCGCCCGCTCCATCAGCAAAATCAATCGGTCGTAACAGCGGCGGGCGGCAATGCTGCTTCTCATCGATAATTACGACAGCTTTACCCACAATCTGGTTCATTATCTGGCCGAGCTGGGGGCTGCGGTCGAGACGCGCCGCAACGACGCGATTTCCGCCTCCGAAGCCTTGGCCATGCGCCCTCGGCACATCGTTTTATCCCCCGGGCCGTTTTCGCCAGAGCGGGCGGGGGCGTGCCTCGAGATCATAAAAATGGCGGCGGATACGGCGACGCCTTTGCTGGGCGTGTGCCTGGGCCATCAAGCCATAGGGCAATTCTTCGGGGGAAGGATAATCCGCGCCCCGCAGCCAGTACACGGCATAGCATGCCGGATAATCCATAAGGGCGATGGCGTGTTCGCGGGAATTCCGTCGCCGTTCATGGCCACCCGTTACCATTCCTTGATCGTGGAAAAGGATTCTTTGCCGGAGGCTTTAGAAGCCGACGCGCTGTCGGAAGACGGGCTGGCAATGGGATTGCGCCATAAAACCCTGCCTATCCACGGAGTCCAGTTCCATCCCGAAAGCGTCGCGTCCGAATGGGGGCGCGAGCTGCTGAAAAATTTCCTGAATCTAAGCGGCAGCCGAGATTTGTAAACAAGATCTCATTGCGAAGTCCACGGCCTTTGGCCGTAGGGTGCCGTCATATACCATGTTACGGCCAAAGGCCGTCATTGCGAGCCGCCACACTTTGGTTTGGACAGCGTTAACGCTGTCAGGCGGCGAAGCAATCCAGTGCCACGGGCGCAACGGCTCTGGATTGCTTCGCCGCCAAGAGGCGGCTCGCAATGACGTCCAAACCAAAGCGTGGCGGCTCGCAATGACGGTGATTGTCGTTGCGTTTGGATATAAAATTATCCACCAGTTTTGCGTAAGAGCCTTTATAAACGCGCTATCAGAAATCCGGCAGTTGCCGCCCCTTGGGCGCGGACACGGAAAAGCCGATGTCGAAGGTCTTTTCCTCCTGCGGTTGCAGATCGGTTTTCCAGCTTATCATACCCGGCCTGCCTTGCTCGTCGTCGACGAAGCCCTTGGTGGTGGAAGGCTGCCCGAGGAGGCGGACTTTGACGTCGGCGTCGATGGAAACCGGATACTGCCCTATTACCGTCATCCTTATCGGACGCTGGTGCATGTTCTTTATCACGCTGCGGTACCCGCGTTCCGCCGTCGCGTCGCCGACGTAAACCAAGGCCGGATTGCTTTGCTCATGCTTGATCTTTTGGTAGGTGACCTTGATGCGGTCGTCGATCCCGAACGCCATGGAGGTTTTTTCCCCCGGGCGCAGCAATCCGAGCGAGGAGTTTCCGACGAACGCGCCGTCGCGGTATTTGGAAACCGGTCCCGACATAATCGGGGTCTTGCCGTCGTTGGTCGCCACCGCGATCAAGTACGCGGCTTGCGACAGTCTGGGAACTGCTTGAGCTTCCAACGCGGCCTTAAGCGAGTGGTCGCCGATGAAAAAGCGCGAAGTTTCGGCAACCGATTTAAGGTCTACCTTGCCGCTTATGCGAAACTCGGCCATGTAATCGCCTACGGAAACCTCGGCTTGTTCCATCTCCGCCGCGACCGGAGCCGCTGCCGGAACCGCGCCGTATCCTGCTCCGGCGGCGTTTTCGTCCATTTCAGCCGAAGCGGCTTTGGACAAAGCCATAGTCATGGCGCGGCGGTTGGCCATTTGTTGACGGGCGGCGCCGATATACCATTCCGAAGGTTGCGGCATTTCCGCGCCGATATCGGGGCGGGCGGTGGACAGCGTAAGCTCGACGTCGTTCCAATCCTCACCGGTCGTTTGCATGGCCTGTCCGTACTGTTCCAGCTTTATTTCCGCCGAAGCGGCGGAATCCTTGCCGTTTTCTCCTGCCTTATCGGTGTTCAGGCGGGCGTCATATACGGAAGTCCACGACGCGCCCATCGTTTGATAGGTGACGGAAAAACGGAATTCGGCGTTTTCCTTGGCCCCGACGCTTACCCGCACTTGGTTCTGGGATCGTTGGGAAGTGCGTATTTTTTGGTATTCCTGCTCCAGCTTGGCGATTTCCTCGTCCAGAGCGCGCGCCATTATTTGGCGTTTTATGATTTCTTTTCTGGTGTCGGCCATGCCGGATTGCACGGAATTCCAAGCCTTTTCCCAAGTTTCGAAGGGCAAATCCGAACCTTTTCTGGGCGGCGGAAGAATCGACGCCCCCATCTTTCCGGACGTTTCGGACGACGAAGGCATTGGTTGCGATAGGCGGTAAAAATCATCCGCGCCGCCTATGGCCAAACGCTCGATAAACTTTTGTCGCAAAATCAACGCCTGAACTTCGGCATCCAACATGGATTTTTCGTCGCGCTTGGCCTGTAATGCCGCCGCTTTTTCCCTCTCTCCCGCCACCACCAAGGCGGCGGAATGGACGCGCCTGACCTCGATCGCCCCGATTTTGACTGCTGTCGCCGCCTTGCCGCCGATACGCAACGACGATTGATCGAAGCCGTCCGGCAATCCGTCTATGGTCAGCACATGGTCTCCGACGGGTATCGAGGCCATCCCCTGCCGAGTTATCTCGGCGCGATCCATATAAATCGTCGCCGCGCTTACCTTGGTCGAGGCGCGAATTTCATCGGCCATGGCCGACGAATACGCCAGCGACGTGAAAACCAAAAAGGAGGCGATGGCGATCGATCTGTGTTTCATCATTTGGCTCTTTCTGAAAACGGGTGGTTTTCTTTTGTGGCTCTTACGCAAAACGGGTGGGAAAAAGAGCCGTCATTGCGAGCCGCCCCGTTGGGGGGGAACCGTTTGGTTGCGGAGGGCGGGGTGTGTGGGAAGCGTGGGTGGCCAGGGGGGGGTGGGGGGGGGGGGCGGG
>JAYRGC010000061.1:0-2761 GCA_041908065.1 Alphaproteobacteria bacterium
AAGATGGCTCTCACCCGGAACGGGTGGGTACTGCCTTCCAGCAAGCGCCGTCATTGCGAGCCGCCCCTTGGCGGCGAAGCACACCCGTGCCGTTGAGACAAGACTATGGAATGCTTCGCCGCCCCACAGCGTTCAACGCTGTCCAAACCAACAGTGTGGCGGCTCGCAATGACGGCCTTTGGCTGTAACTTCGCAGATGACGGCCTTTGGACGTAGACTCCGCATGTAATGGCCATAGAGATCGACGTTAATTACGGCGAAGCCCTAGGCATCAATCCTGCTGCTGCTCGCCGACGCAGGACGAAATGGATTTTATCCGCTGCTGCAAATGCTCGACCGCCGCCACCATAAGATCCTCCGTATAAATCCTGTCTTCTCTGGCCTCTTGGCGAGCGTCTATGATGTTGTCGGCCAGCATCAGGCAGGCCAGCATGAACATGCGGGTTTCGGAAGCCCCGACGTTCTTATCGGCGATCTCCTTCAGCACGTCTTCGACCATGCCGATTATCTCTTCCAGCCTCTCCTCCTCCCCGTCCCCGCAAACGATGGAGTATTCGCGCCCCAAAAGATTGATGGTCACGCGGGAAGATCCCGAAGTTTCCTGATTCTGCGCCGCCGAAAATGCGTCCGTCCTGCCCATGGCGTTCATTCCTTCAACACGCGCTCGACGCGCTCGATTGTCCAGTCGAGGCGCGAAGCCACCTTCTGCGCGATGGCCATAACGCCGGCCTCCCGCGCGCGCGCCGCCTTGATGGACTCGGCCTGACGTTTGCGTTGCTCGCGACGAACTTCGGCGTCCACGCCTACCTTGTCTTCCAAGGCCGATATTTCCTCATCCAAATTTTCAAGCGCGATCTTCAATCGTTCCATGGCGGTCTTTCCGTTTGGTGAACTATCCAGCGCAGGACTGCTTTAAGGCTATGCCTAAGCTTCTCCGCCGTCAACGTTGCGCAGGGTCTTTCCCATCTTTTCCCATAAATCGGGACGGCGGGCGCGGGTCAACGCCTCCGCCTGCCGCCTGCGCCATTGCCGCACTTTTTCGTGATCGCCCGACAGCAGTATTTCCGGAACATCGCGGCCTTCCCACGACGGCGGGCGAGTGTAATGCGGATATTCGAGCAGGCCGGAGTTGAAACTTTCCTCCTCGACGGTTTCGGCATTGCCCATGACCCCGGGCAAAAGCCGCGCGCAAGCCTCGATCATGGCCATGGCGGCCACCTCGCCGCCCGCCAGAACGAAATCGCCGACGCTTACTTCCTCCAGCTCGCGGGCTTCAATGACGCGCTGATCCAGCCCTTCATAGCGGCCGCACAGCAGCATCGCCGAGCCCGCCTCCGCCAGCTCCTGCGCCATTTTCTGGTCGAACGGCCTGCCGCGCGGCGACAAGAAAACCCGCCGCGCCGCTCGTCCGTATTTCGCGTCCACGCCGTCGATAGCCGCAGCCGCCACGTCGGGCTTCATCACCATCCCCGCCCCGCCGCCGTAAGGCGTATCGTCCACGGTGCGATGCTTGTCCGCGGCGAAATCGCGGATATTCGCCACGTCAAGCCGCCATATGCCGTTTTCCAAGGCTTTTCCGGCCAAGCTATGCCCCAAAGGCCCGGGAAACATTTCCGGAAACAGCGTCAGCACCCGCGCCGACCACAAAGGCTTATTCGTCATTCAGCCATTCCTCCGGCACGACGGCGATCGCTTTTCCGGCTTTCACGTCTATTTCCGGCACGCAAGCATCGGAGAAGGGAAGCATAAAGCTGTCCTTGGCGTCGCGGCCTATCTCCAGAAACGCCCCCGCTCCGTAGTCGTGCAACATCAGCACTTTCCCCAGCGGCTTGCCGTCTTTCGCATCGTACACGGCCAACCCCTTCAGATCGGCTTCATAGTATTCGCCATCGCGCGGCGGCGGCAAGCGCGAACGCGGCGCGAACAGGCGCAAGCCTTTCGCCGCTTCGGCTTCTTCGCGGGTATTGATGCCGGATATTGAAACGACGAAGCAATCCTTGCCCGCGCCCAGCTTAGCCAGCTTAAACTCGCGCTCGCCCTTTTCGTCGGTAAGGGCGGACAGCGCGAATATATCCTCGGGCGAGGTCATCAACCCGCGCACCTTCACCGCCCCGCGCACTCCGTGGGGAGCCAGCACTACGGCCACGCATAGCAGCTTTTCTTTGGTCATCTACCCTGCGCTAGCCGCGTTCACGCCGCCGGAGCTTCCGCCGTCTTGGCCTTTTCGGCCTCGAGCTTCAAGCGTTCTTGCGTCTTGGCGCGTGGAGCGGACTTCTTGGGCGTCTCGCGTACCGTCGGCTTTTCGCCCAATCCGGCGACGTGCAGGAAACGCGCCACGCGTTCGCTCGGCTGCGCGCCGACGCCCAGCCAATGCTTCACGCGCTCGATCTCCAAGACCACGCGCTTGGCGTCTTCGCGCGGCAGCATGGGGTTATAGGTTCCCACCTTTTCCACGAAGCGACCGTCGCGCGGAGCGCGGCTGTCGGCCACCACTATATGATAGAACGGCCTCTTTTTCGCGCCGTGGCGCGACATGCGAATTACCAACATAGTTCACTCTCCTTTTTTCTCTTCACCGGTTGTTTTCAACGTTTAGCCTAATAACTCTCTCACGCCTTTCCTTCGCTTAAACCTTTTCGGCCATTGCCCAAAACGAGATGGTAATTTAACAGCCGATAACAACAGCCAGCGCCGTCATTGCGAGCCGCCCCTTGGCGGCGAAGCAATCCAGAGTCATGGAGTAACGATTCTGGATTGCTTC
>JAYRGC010000062.1:0-12444 GCA_041908065.1 Alphaproteobacteria bacterium
CGGATGCCGCTCGACGAGGGCGTCAAACAGGCCTTGCCGGACAAGGCGATCCGCTGACGTCGGCCGGCTTGCGGCCGGGCGTCGGCTTGCCTGGCTCAGTTAATGGGGGGGGGCGTTTTGGGCGTCCCCCCCCTTTTTGTTTGGCAGTGTTTTACGGGGGGGGGGGGGCTAACAACCCCAGCCTTTTTGGCCCCCGGGGGGTGTTTTGCGGCCCCGCCAAGGGGCGGCTCGCAATGACGACCTTTGGCTGTAACTGATTTATTTTAAGATATTAACATGGATTAACCTTTGCCCCTGTTTTCACACAGTTTAAACCTCTTGGGGGTATACGTTTAGGTGTAGGAGTGGCAGGATGCCCGCCTTGGCCGGATTTGGCGATTGGACGGGCGTAATCATCTTTGGGGATGGATTTTCGCATGGCGGATGTGGTGGCTTCTCAACAATCTGAAGATGCGGGACAGCGGCGCGAACGCGCCAAGCTGCCCTCGCTTCTGGTGGCTTTTCGCCTTGTCGGCGTGCCGTTGATGCAGGCTATGGCCGAGGCTGCGGCCTCGGCTGCGGAGGGATCCTCTAAATCGGCGGAGGAGGCGGGGGAAACCGCTGGTTCTTCGGATCGCTTCGCCGAATTGATCGATAGCGCGGTAGCCCTGAGTTCCGCCATCGCGTCGGGAATCAAGGACAGCTCGCAAGGCGAGGCCGATGACGCATCCTTGCGTTGGGAATTAGTGGGGCCGGCCAGCCAAGTGGTCGCGGCGCATTACCGCGCCTCCGGCCACGCCATGACGGCGGACGAGGCTGCGGCTTTTTCCGCCATGACCGAAAAGCTGCAGGAAAAATTCAAGGTTCAGATCCCTGCCGGCGGGGATTCCCTGCCCAACACTTTGGCGGCGTTCCGTTCCCGCATGATGGAGGCCATGGTTCCCGTCATAGGTGCGGTTTCGCAGTATTCCTTCGGGCGGGCTGAACACGCATTGTTGGCGGAAATATCCGAGCGGTTGATAAAGACCGCCGATCAGGTGACCAGGGCTTTGGCTCCGTCCGGGGCGACGCCGGAGGAATGGCGGATGCTGTGCTGGAACATATTGCGCTCCAGCGGCCAGATTTACACCGAATGCCACTACGCCGAGGCCGACCGGTTGCTTTACATGGATGCCGACGAGCGCGCCGCCTATTTTGGGCAGCATGGCGGGGTAATCCCGATGGTTCAGGTGTGGCAGGCCTTTAATCAGCGCATGGCTATGCTGGCGACTTTGGCGGCTTATCTGGAAGTGCCGGAATCCGCCCAACTTGACAGGCAGGGATGGCCGTGAGAGCCTTGCCCCGCATAGTCGAAAGGGGATTTTTATGATTAGTTCTCAGGCGTTGGCCGCGTGCATCATGCTGGCTTCCAGCACCTATAACGTCCCGCCCGCCGTGATGATCGGCATTCTGAACGTCGAGGGCGGACGCATCGGGCAGGAAGTCCGCAACACCAACGGTTCCTATGATTTAGGGCCGATGCAGGTCAACACCATATGGGTTCCGCAACTGGCCAGCGCGTGGCGGGTTGATTACCGCCGCGCCAAGACGGCGTTGCGCGACGACGGATGCCTGAACGTGAAGGTGGCGGCGTGGATACTGAAGCAGAAGATAGAATCCACCGGATCGCTTTACGGCGGCATAGCCCATTACCACTCGGCCACTCCGTGGCGGGGGCATAAGTATGCCGCCAAGGTGGTGTCGGTGCTGGAGAGAAAAGGGCTTATCCGCCGCGACGGCGGGATGAGCGCGCGCCCCGCCCGCCAGCCGACGGTAGCGGATATTCCCAGACAGAAGTACGTGCGCTACGCGCAGAAGTGAGCGGGCGCGGACGGCTAGGACGTTGGGCGGTTACATAGGTGGCTGTATTACACTTACTTTCCGATGGGTTCTTTGTTTGGTATTTCTTCCAAAGAAAAGAAAACGGGCTTTCCTTCGGCTCGGAAGCGTTCGACTTCCTGATCTGCGCCTTTGGATGGGCCGCCGACGCGCAGACAAGCGTCGCAGCGTTCGCTCATGGCTAACGACAAGGGCATCATGATCCGATCAAAAGAATCCTCTTTGCCCTCAAGAAGTATGAGGGGCAAAGCGCAGTTGACCCCGGTGACAGGAACAAATCCTTTTTCAAAGACCGCCAAAGCGGCCTGATTAAGAACGTCGAGATTCTTTTGCCTCTATGCGGTATCCGCCCCGCCGGAGGAATATGGCCCCGCGATCATGATCCATTTCATATCTTGCGTGCTTTTCATGCAGTGCCTCCCGCTGTTTTCTTACTGCCCTTGACCTCCGCTTGCCCAAACAAAATCGGCCAATCGATTTCTTGTATGTTGTCGATGCGATAGTCGCAGTCCGGCTCCGATGGACCCGTCAAAAGCCTTTCCCCAACCTTTTCGGGAAGTGCTCTAGAGAAATCTATGCATAACGAACGTGTCTACCTTGCCTTTTGCAGGGTGTTCGAACGCTTCGGGGATTTTGCCTACGATCTTGAAGCCGAGGCTTTTCCATAATTTTACCGCGATAACGTTTGTGCTGACGACAAAATTGAATTGCATAGCTGAAAAACCTGAATTTTTCGCCGTTTTTATCACGTATTCCGCCATGCTCCGTGCGACGCCCTTGCCACGGCAGGATTGGGAAACCATAAATCCGGCGTTTGCGACGTGTTGGCCGCCTCCGTCTTGATTGGGTCTGAGGTAGCAAATCCCAACGACTTCACCGCCTAAGGTAGCTTTGAAAACCTGATTGCCTTTGCGGAAAAAATACTCGCCGATATCTTCGTCGCCCATATTGCGTGGCAACGCATAAGTCTCTCCGACAGCTATTATTTCTTTTATAAACGGAAGTGCTTTTGCAACATCAGACTTTGATGCTAAGCCGATTTCTATATTCATTTTATTCTTCCTGCACGATGGATTGTTCCACAATATTAAGCTACTCTGCCGCCAGCTTTTTGCCCCAACATCGCGTCGGCCAGGACGCAGGCCATCATGGCCTCGCCTACGGGGACGGCGCGGATGCCAACGCAAGGATCGTGGCGGCCTTTGGTGACTATATCGGTTTCGTTGCCGTTGACGTCCACGGTGCGGCGAGGTTGCAGGATGGAGCTGGTGGGCTTGACCGCGAACCTTGCCACGATCTCTTGCCCTGTCGATATGCCGCCCAGTATTCCTCCGGCGTGGTTGGACAGGAAGACGGGCTTGCCGTCCGCGCCCCTACGCATTTCGTCCGAGCCGTTAAGTCCGGTCATGCCCGCCGCCGCGAAGCCGTCGCCGATTTCAACGCCCTTGACGGCGTTGACGGACATGAGCGCGGAGGCCAGATTGCCGTCCAGCTTGGAGTATATCGGGTCGCCCCAGCCCGCCGGAACGCCTGACGCCACCACCTCTACGACCGCGCCTACGGAGGATCCTTCGAGCCGGATTTGATCCAGATATTCGCCCCAGAACTTCGCGGCGTTCGCGTTGGGCGCGAACAGCGGGTTGCGCTCGACCTCCGCCCAATCCCAGCCGGCGCGATCCACCATGTGCGGGCCTATCTGGATCACCGCTCCGCGGATGGTTACTTTGTCGCCCAGTATTTTGCGGGCGACGGCTCCGGCCGCGACGCGGCAGGCGGTTTCCCGCGCCGAGGAGCGTCCGCCGCCCCGCCAGTCGCGGATGCCGTATTTGGCCATATAGGCGTAATCGGCGTGCCCGGGGCGGAATTTGTCCTTGATGTCGTCGTAGTCCTTGGAGCGTTGATCCGAATTTTCGATCATAAGGCATATCGGCGCGCCGGTGGTCTTGCCTTCGAACACGCCGGACATTATCCGCGCCGCGTCGGATTCTTGCCTTTGGGTGGTGAAGCGCGATTGCCCGGGGCGGCGTTTGTCCAGCCACGGCTGGATGTCGGATTCCGACAACGGCAAAAGGGAAGGGCAGCCGTCGATGACGACGCCGATGGCCGGACCGTGGCTTTCGCCCCAAGTCGTGAAGCGGAACGAATTCCCGAACCCGTTGCTGGCCATGGAGTTACCGCCTTAACTGCCTTTGTGGGTGGCGACGAAGTTGCCCATCAGGTCGGAAATTTGCTGCGCCTCGTCCACCGCCATCATGCCGACGGCGTGGTATCCGGCGTCTATGTGCATGACTTCGCCGGTCACGCCGGAGCCGAGATCGCTAAGGAGATACAACGCGCCGTGTCCGACTTCGTTGGTGGTGATGTTGCGCTTAAGCGGGGCGTTTATCTCGTTCCAGCGCAGGATATAGCGGAAGTCGCCGATGCCGCTGGCCGCAAGGGTCTTTATGGGACCGGCGGATATGGCGTTGACGCGGATTCCCTTGTCGCCCAAATCGACAGCCAGATAGCGCACGCTGGCCTCCAGCGCGGCCTTGGCCACGCCCATTACGTTGTAGTGCGGCATGACGCGCTCGGCGCCCAGATAGCTTAGCGTCAACAGGCTGCCGCCGTTCTTCATCAGCGCGACGGCGCGGCGGCACACTGCGGTGAAGGAATAGCAGGAGATGTCCATCGTCCGCAGGAAATTGGCGCGAGTGGTGTCGACGTAGTGGCCGTCCAGCTCGTTCTTGTCGGAAAACGCGATGCAGTGGACGACGAAATCCAAGCCTCCCCATTCTTTTTCTATCGTGGAGAACGCGGCGTCGATGCTGGCTTCGTCGCTGACGTCGCAGGGCAGCAGCATCTTCGATCCCACGGATTCGGCCAAAGGCGTGACGCGCTTGAGCAGCGGCTCGCCCTGATAGGTGAAGGCCAGCTCGGCTCCATGCGCCGCCGCGACCGAAGCGATGCCCCATGCGATGGACATGCCGTTGGCGACGCCCATGACAAGGCCGCGCTTGCCTTCCAGCAATTTGCCGGTGAGAGGGGTAGAAGGAACTGGCATAAATAACCTCCGAATATCGATTCCATGTGAAGTTTTACACGATAGGCTTTCAGTCGGTCAAACTAGCACTTTTTTGGTGTACTCCTCCGCTATTTTTTGGCAAACCTGCGCGGGTGTATAGGAAATATCCCCTATGCGTCCCACGGGGGTGATTTCCGCCGCCGTGCCGGTGACGAAAACTTCCGTGGCCTTTTTGAGATCATCAGGCCAGATGGCGCGTTCGACAACTTCTAAGCCTAGGCTGCGAGCTATTTCAATCGCGGTAAGGCGGGTGATGCCGTTCAAGATGCATTCCGGCTTGGGGGTGTGCAGCTTGCCGTCTATTAGCAGGAAAATATTGGCCCCCGTGGCCTCGGCAACTTGGCCGCGCCAATCCAGCATTAAAGCGTCTTGGCAGCCCATAAGCTCGGCCTTGTGCTTGCTGAGGGTGCAGATCATGTAAAGTCCTGCCGCCTTGGCTTCTACCGGAGCGGTGTTGGGCGCAGGACGCGCCCAATTGCTGATTATCATGCTGATGCCTTTGGCGCGCATTTCCGGCGAGAAATACGACGGCCATTCCCAGCAAGCTATGGCCAGATGGATGCGGCTTTTTTGCGCCGATACTCCCATCACTTCGCTGCCGCGCCACGCTATGGGGCGGATATAGGCGTTCGAGAGTTTGCTGGCTTTCAGCGTCGCCTCGGTGGCCGCGTCTATTTCCTCGACCGAATAGGGGATTTTGAAATCCAGCAGCTCGGCGGAACGCATAAGCCGCGCCGAATGCTCGCGCAGCTTAAAGATTTTGCCGTTGTAGGCGCGTTCGCCTTCGAACACCGAGCTGGCGTAGTGCAAGGCGTGGGTCAGGACGTGGATTTTGGCTTCGCGCCAAGGAATCAGCTTCCCGTCCAGCCATATGGTCCCGTCGCGGTCGTCGAAAGGTTGCGTCGTCATGCCTCGCTCTCCTGCGCATTGCGCTACGTTACGAAGGTGGGGAATAATGGCTTGAAGACGGGTTCCGGGCAACTTTTTATTATAGCGAGAAAAACGGGACGTCGCGGCACTTGCAGACCGGCTGCGATGTCAATAAGTTATGGGCGCGTTTGGGAAACGCCGTTTTATAGGGATAGAGCCATGCAAACTGCGGTAATCGTTTTTCCGGGTTCGAATTGCGACCGCGAAATGGCGGCGGCTTTGAAGAAGGCCACCGGCAAAAAGCCGCATATGGTTTGGCACACCGATACCGAACTGCCTAAAGTCGAACTGATAGCTTTGCCCGGGGGATTTTCCTACGGCGATTATCTGCGTACCGGCGCTATGGCCGCGCAGTCTCCGGTGATGCGAGAGGTTGTGGCGGCGGCGGCAAAAGGGGCGCGCGTGCTGGGAGTTTGCAACGGTTTCCAGATACTGTGCGAATCCGGATTGCTGCCCGGCGTATTGTTACGCAATTCCAGCCTGAAATTTATTTGCAAGCCGGTGAGGCTGCGGGTGGAAAAGAGCGATACCGCTTTTACCAAGGCTTATTCCGCCGGACAGGAAGTGAGCATTCCCATCGCCCACGGCGAAGGCAACTACTTCGCCTCTCCCGAAACCTTGAAAAAACTGGAGGACGACGGGCGGGTGGCTTTCCGGTATCTGGATAACCCCAACGGTTCGGCTAACGACATCGCCGGAATAATCAACGAAAATGGCAACGTGCTGGGCATGATGCCGCATCCCGAACGCGCCGCCGAAACTTTGCACGGTTGTTGCGACGGAGCAGGGGTGTTCGCAAGCCTGTTCGGCGCGAAATAAGGCTGGATTGGCTCTTTAGGCGTTGGTTGTCATTTTTGAAGTTACGGCCTTTGGCCGTGGAGCGATGTCATTGCGAGCGTCGTCCTTGCGACGCGAAGCAATCCAGAGCCGTTGCGCCTGTGGAACTGGATTGCTTCGCCGCCTGAAGGAGGCGGCTCGCAATGACGCGCTGCCTTTGGCCGTGGAGCGATGTCATTGCGAGCGTCGTCCTTGCGACGCGAAGCAATCCAGAGCCGTTGCGCCTGTGGCACTGGATTGCTTCGCCGCCTGAAGGTGGCGGCTCGCAATGACGCTCTATTTTGGCTGTAGACTTCAAAAATAAAAGCACTTGCTGCCAATACGGGCGGCAAAATTATCAACCAGTTTTGGGGAATAGCCTCGGAATTATTGGCAGTTTCCACTGCGGTCACTTCGACAACCGTTCGACAAGCTCACGGCGACGGTTCAGTGACCGCAGTGGTTTACGACCTTGGTTGTATGCTCTTAGCTGTCGGCTTGAACCGAGGCCAAGAAGCTGTTGATCGTGTCGCGCATCCCAGACACTTGGCCGGAAAGCGATTTGGCGGCAGAGAGAACCCGCGAGGATTCTTCACGCACCGTTTTCGCGGATTCCGTCAAATCTTTGACGCTGCGGCTGACGTCGCGGGTGTTTTCGGCGGCGTGCAGCGCGTTCTTGCCGATCTCGGCGGAAGCGATGTGCTGTTGCTCGATCGCCGACGAGATGGCTTCGGAAGATTTATCGACATCGTTGATCGTTTGGCTGATCACCCGTATCGATTCGACCGAACTGGTTATGCGTTCGCGCATCGCGGATATTTGCGACGACACGCTGCTGGCCGCAGCTCCGGTTTGGTTGGCCAACTGCTTGACTTCGTGCGCGACCACCGCGAAACCCTTTCCGGCCTCGCTGGCGCGGGCGGATTCGATGGTGGCGTTCAAAGCCAACAGATTGGTTTGCCGCGCGATGCTGGAGATCATGCCCAGCACCTTGGCCACTTCCACGCTTATCTTGTCCACGTTGTCGATCAGATCGACCGCCGTATTAGCCTGTTGGGTGGCGGTGACCGTCACGTTGCGCGAGTACTCGATCTGGCTCTTGATCTCGTTGATCGAAGCCGCCATTTCCTCGCCCGCCGAAGCGACCAGACCAACGTTCTGGCTGGAGGTGTCGGCGGACATGGCCGCCGCCGCCGCCTTGTCGCTCGATACGTCAGCCGCCGAAGTCAACACTCCGGCAGTTCCTTCCAGTTCGCTCGACGCCTTGGCGAGAGAATCGGCGATGGCCCCGATGCGGGAACGGAAGTTCTGGACGTGTTCGGCCATGCGCTGGGCGCGGGCAACGCGCGACGCGCTTTCGGAGTCGCTTTGGCGTTGCAGCTGCCTGCGTTCGACCGCGTTGGTCTTGAATATCTCGACCGCACGAGCCATGTCGCCGATTTCGTCTTCCTTTTCAACGTCGGGAACAACAGTCTCTAGCTTGTTTCCGGCCAGCTCGGTCATGGCAAAGGTCAGCCCGTTGACGCGGCGGGAAATGCCGATGGCGGTGGTGATACCGACTCCGGCGATGGTCAAGGCCGCCAATGCGCCGATGACGACGATCAGCCAGATCATATGCGAGCTGGCGTTCTCCATTTCTTCGACGTGATCTTCGGCTTCTTTTTTCTGAATTTCCGAGTATTCCTCGATCAAAGCGTTGGTAACCGCTGCTTCAGGCCTCAGCTTTTCATTCATCGTTTTAGTCGCATCGTCCTGAGCGAACAGCGCGGAATACTCGAAAACCTTTTTGGTCACGCTGTCCACGAGAGCCAACTGTTCCTTGAGCTGGGCAGCTAGCTGATATCCCGCGAGCTCGGGGGCCATGCCCTTTTCGACATCGGCGATGTTATCGTCCATTATTTTACGATACTCTTTGATTGCAGCCTTTTGTTTATCGAGATCCATTTCAGAGGCGACAACGGTCACCAGCCCTATGGATTGCTCGAATTGAAGGCGATAGAGGGCAGCCCGCTCCTCGCCAAGCAAACCGACCGTGTAGATGTCGTGTCCGGCTTCGGACATTTTGCTTGCTCCCCAGAGAGCAGAGAAACATAGGATCACCGGCATAATCACGCCGAGAGCCACAAGGATGTAAAGTTTGGTGGATATGTTGAGTTTTAAGCCGGACATGGGTGAAACCTCAGGACAGTGGGGTTAAGAGGAAGACGACTGGATAGGGATAACGAGGCCGGACGGCCATAGATTAGGAGGGAGGGATATAGTTCACCACTGTCAAAACCAAAGTGAAACGGCTGGCAATGACGGGGCTTAACCAAAACAACCAAGCAAACCATATTTTATCGGTACTTACGCAAGGCGGGAAGGCAAGGTGTCGTCACATCAACAGGAGCAGACTGTTATCGCCGAAAGAACAACCCTTTATCCCACTTTGCGTAAAAACCCACTTTATTTCTTTCCCCGCTTGCCTAGAGGCAAGCGGGGAAAGGGTAGGGATTACTTGCCAGCGGCGTATTTCTTAGCCGCGTCGATCACTTTTTGGGCGTCGCCCGAGGGGCTGCCCTTGGTCGCCATATACAGCTCGATCGATTCTTCCTTGTCGAGCTTCAGGGCGCGAACCGAAGAAGATACCGCGCCGCTGGGCATGATACCCATGGCTTCGGGCAGCTGCGCGACGATCTTGGAGATCATCGAGCCGTTGACCATTTCGCGCTTGTTGCCGGCGATAGCCGAACCGCCCAGCAGGGCCTTTTCGACTTCCGTACGCATGCCGCCGCCGGTGACTTCGGTGACGACCAGAATGTTTTTATCCTCGCCGCCGACCTGTTTCCAGTTGGTGGTGGTTCCCTTCAGGATGTCGGCAACCTGCGCCTGCGTCAGTTCCTTGACCGGATTGGCGGGATTTACCGCGAACGCAACGCTGGTTTTGCCGATTTCAAACTGCTTGATGGTGGAGAAATCCACGGACCCGGGGAGTTTGGCGTTCAGTTTGGCGGCCACGTCCTCAACCTTGGCGGACAGCATGGCGATTTCGGCTTTTCCGGCGGCCAGATCGGACAGACCGTTGCCGGAGCCGTTGCCGACGACGTTCAGCTTTACGCCGGCGTCTTTTTCGATCGCGGCCTTGTTGGCGTCCATGATGGCGGCGGAGAAGGTGGTCGAGCCGTGGACGGAAACGTCACCGGCGAAAGCGGCGGATGCCAAGAACTGCGCGGCGACGACTGCGGCGATACCAAGAACCTTTTTCATGAGTGTAGCCCCCTTTGGTTTGTTGGTCGTTTGTGGTTGGAGAATCCGCGAAGGACTCGCGAATCTTAGAGGAGTGGATGAAAGTTTAGAGACGAGAGATAAGGAATCGATTGACCTATGCTAAGTCCAACATCCACCTAAATCAACAGTTTCGAAGCGGACGCAACGAAAAAACGGTGGATAATCTGAGAGCCTGTTTACAAAGCTCGACTGCGGAGTTGGCTTTTCTCGGTTTTCTGCGCTTCCGGTACGCACGTATGTCCATATACGCTTGCTTTCCGGTTCTCGAAAACCACGAAAATCCGGCTCTTACGCGAAACGTGTGGGTAATTTTGTAGCCAAACGCAACAGCAAGCACCGTCATTGCGAGGTTTTACAGCCAAAGGCTGTCTGCGAGCCGCCATCCTTTGGTTTGGACAGCGTTAACGCTGTCGGGCGGCGAAGCAATCCAGACCTTATGGAACAACGGCACTGGATTGCTTCGCCGCCAAGGGGCGGCTCGCAATGACGGCCTTGGGCCGTAGACCTCGCATGATGGCCATTTTGGAAAGGCAATACCCACCCGTTTTGCGTAAGAGCCGAAAATCCTTAGCCGCAGCGGCTTTATAAACAAGCTCTGAAGAAAAACGGCGACCGGAAAAATCGGCATTCCGGTCGCCGCAGGCACTTAACGTCAGTCAAACGGGAAGTAACGGAAAGAACCCATTACGACGTTTTCGTAGGCATGGGGATCCACGTTGTTCGAGTCGCTGAAGGTATCGCGACGGGTCAACGAATCCTGCACGCCCAGTTTCAGCTGTCCGTAGTTGCCCTTGTACAGCTGTTTCCATACGCCGCCGGTGACTTGCCATACGCTGGAAGTCATAGCGCTGCAGGTTCCGCCTACGTTGTAGCAGAGGCTGTTGTTGACGGCGCGGCTGCCGTAACCGTAGGACGCGCTGGAGGAATTCACGCGCTCCACCCACTCGCGGCCAAAGTAGGCATAGATGTCCCACGTCGGATCCGGAGTGAAGTTCGCCCCGACCAAGAAGCTGTATCCCGTCAACGGATCGATGTCGCCGTTGGACGCGAAGGCTATGTCGGGCATCGACGCCGCGCCGTAGCGGCCGATGGATTCGCCGGCGGCGAAGCTGCCGCGCAACGTCAGCATGTCTTTCACGACCGGCAACGAAGCGTGCACGCCGCCCGCGAAGGTGGCGGCATAGTTGTTATGACGCGAGGCCACGAGGCTGTCGTGGAAGAAGCGCATCAAACCGTACACTTCGTAGTGACCCCAGCCCGGCTCGAACGCGACCTTTACCGTCACGTCCGGAGCGACGTCGGAGGAGTAGTTGGCGCCGGTGTTCATCGGCGACACACCAGGGTTGGTGTAGTCGATGCCCGAGGCCGCGGTGGCCGTCGCATCGGAAGTCGGCACGCCCGTCAAGCTGGCCTGCGGGCTGTCGGCGGCGATACCCACCCACATCTTTTTGTCGATGACGTCCTTGACC
Source organism: Alphaproteobacteria bacterium (assembly GCA_041908065.1). Lineage (GTDB taxonomy): Bacteria > Pseudomonadota > Alphaproteobacteria > UBA9219 > UBA9219 > JAYRGC01. Next base: position 11,404 of record JAYRGC010000062.1, read on the forward strand.
AAGCTGACCTGCGGGTTGCGGATACGCATGTAACCCGGGACGTTTTGGGCGTCTATGACCGAGAGGCCGTTTTCCTTGCGAGCCATGCCGGACTTGTTCATCGCCAGCAAGCTGAAGGTTTGACCAGCGATCAGGTGAAGACCCCAGTCGTTGCGATCAACGGCAACAAAGGCCTGACGCATGCGCGGCATGTAGCTGTTGGAATTGACGGAGTTAGAGGTGACGCCCGCGCCCATCAAATCGCCTTCCAGATAGCCGGTGAGCTTCATGTCCTGATCGACATCGCCTTCGGCCAACAACGAAAGCCGAGTTTGGCGCGCGCTGCCGCGGAACTCCGATTGCTCGCTGTTCGTGGAGTTCTTGAAGGGAATCGACGTGTTGAAGTTGGAGTTCATGTCGGTGGTCTGGTTCTTGTCGCGATAGACCGCGCCGGTTTCGATGAAACCGCCCAGCTTTACCTTGACGCCCGGCAGGACTTCCTTGCCGCCCGAGGATTCTTTGGCGGAGGAATCGGCGGACTTGGAGGCTGGTTTGGCTTGGGTTTGGACTTCGTCCACCTGCTTTTTCAAAGCCTCTATCTGGCTTTGCATGGACTTGATCATGTCCATCATTTTCTGATCGGCGGCGTTAGCCGGTCCGGCCAGCATAACGCCCATAGCCGTGGTGGCCATAAGCAGGGCGCGAACGCCTCTCGTGCTTATCATTGCGTGTTCTCCTGTGGTTGTGGACTAGGGTTGAAGTAGAAGTAACCAAGCACCATATCGAACTATAGCCGCCGCGGAGATTCCACGGCCACCGTCAGGCAGGCTAGGTCTTGGGCTTTTTTGTGGCAAGGGCGTTTATGCGTTTACGTCATTACTTTGGGAGTGTGGGGATTTTCTGCAACAGTGAGACGTCATTTGCGAAGTCACAGCCAAAGGCCGTCATTGTTAGGTCTACGGCCAAAGGCCGTCATTTCGAGCCGCCCCCGGGGGGGGGCCCCAAACCCCCGGAATGAGGCACCGCGCCGGAGTTGGGGGCCGGCCCAGGGGGGGGGCGCCA
>JAYRGC010000063.1:0-18468 GCA_041908065.1 Alphaproteobacteria bacterium
ATTTTCGAAGACGAAAATCCGAGCCGCGCTATCCTTTCCCAGAGTGAGAGGAATCCCCGCTGCGCCGCCTGTCCATGAATCCGAAAATTTGTGTTCCTTGAGCGACCAACATGCCGCAATCCCTCTTCTCCCATAGGGAGCGGAGTCCCTGCCCGTTGTTCGCTCTCTATTCTTCGCCGTCTTTCTTTTTTTCGTCGCGGTTTTTAGAGTTTTTCTCGACCATTTCGGCCAGACGCTCCACCGCCTTGGCGATGTCAGGCGGTTCTTCTTTCCTGTCGGTTTCGTTGACGACGGGGAGGGTTTTAGGGGCTGCGGCTATTTCCACTCGCGCCGTGGCCGCCGCCGTAGCGTTGGCCGAGGCGGTGGCGTTGCCGCCGGAAGAGCTGGCCGTCGAGGAGCCTTGCGCTCCGGAGGCAGCACTTGCGGCGTTCACGTTCGTTTTATGCAGGCTTTCCGCTGCCGTATCCGCCCCTTTGGAATCGGGGGAATAGGAAGGGAAGAGCGACGATTTCAGGCGATGCGGGTTGGCGGCTGCTGCGGTTCCGGCTCCGGCGGAGCTTTGGCGGGAAACCACGCCGTTTCCGGCGGAAAACCGCGCTTCTCCCGAGGCCGAAGGAGTCGGCAACGAAGACGCCGAACCGCCATTGCCGCCGCCGGTCGCAGCGGTCGGATATGGCGCGGCTTCTCCGCCGCTCAAGGAAGAGAAACCTTCGCCAACCCATCGCATGAATCCCTCGGGCATGGCGCAGGCGGCGCGGAATATCACGTTGACGATGGCGTAAACCGAGGCGGCGAAGGCGAGGGCAAGAACCGCTCTCGCCGACGTGAAGGCTCCCCCTTCATAGCCTTGTATCGCCGCGTTGACGCTTGAAAACAGCCACTCCAGCAGGGGAACGGCCAATCCCATGGCGATTATCCCGCAGATCAAGCCCAGCACCGTCAAAGCCGGACGGGCGAACACGCCGAACCACAGCCAATAAGCCCGCCGCGCCGCGTCTCCGCCGATGCCGTCTCCCGATACGGTGAGATGCAAAAGGGCGACCAATGGCATAGCGATAACCGCAGCGAACACCTCCACCAGCCAAACGATTATCCCTTTGGCGAACCGCAAGAACGGCAACAGCGGCAGAACCGCCGCCAACGCTATGCCGCACAGGACGAAAGCGGCGGCCAGAAGGGAAAAAAGAATGGCCGCCCCCGCGCTTCCGCCAACGCTGTCTCCCCCGAAGGCTTCTCCGGCCATGCCGAACAGATATGAGCCGAGGTTGAAATACCTCCATCCGGCCTCGGCCAAGGCGGATATGGGATTGGTTTTTGCGCCGAGCCATAGCGGCGAAAAACTTTCCTCCGAAGATTGTCCCGCGGTTTTGGCGGCGGCGTTGCCGTTGTTCCATATTCCCTCCGCCGTCGCCGCCCTGTTGAGCGATTGCGATAGGGCCGAGAAAACCCCGTCGAAATCCGCCGTTTTTCCGGCGCGGTCGCGCAGGTCGAACTGGTCGGGAGGCACGGCGGCTCCGGCCATTTGTCCGCCATAGAGCCAGATTCTGGCTTCCTCCATTCCGGCTGAGGTTTTTTCGTACACGGCGCGGATGCTCTCCGCCTGCGCCGAGGGGATGCCGCGAAAGGCAAAGGATTCCTCTAGCGCGTCGTTCAGCGTTTCCTGCGCGGTTTTCCAATGTCCGAACACCGGAGCCTGCGTCTTGGGCAGCAGATTGGCGGCTATGGCGGCGTGGACTGACTGCGTCTTCATTATTTCGAGAAAAAGCAGCCCGCCTGCCACCCATCCTTGGGACGCGCTTTCGCCCAAAGCCGCGTTGGCGAGATTGCGGTCGCCTTTGGCCAAACCTTCGATCTTGGCAGCTATCGTTTGTCTTTGCTCCTCCAGCACCGAAGCGATGGCGGAGCGGGCGTCAGCCGAAGGAGCTTGGGGGGGAGAGAGCGACAACGCGCCCGAGACCTGTTCGGCCACGGCGCGGGCTTTCAGGATGAGACGCTCGGCGTCGGCGCGGGAAAACGCGGCCAGTTCGGCGGCGGGCGATCCGTTCATGCCACCGCCGGAAAAGCGGTATTCTCCGCACAGCGGGGCCTCGCGGTTGAGGAAATTGCTGTAACGCCATGTCTCGTCGCCGAACTTGGGAGAGGGGATTTTCGAGGTTTCCGAAATATTTCCGGCCAGCTGCGCGAAGGCGTCGTACGGGGAAAGGGCGGCGAAATGCTTGCGGTACACGGTGCGGCAGATTTCCATCTCCAACGCCGTGGCGACGAGGCGCGAAGGATCGGGCGAGCGCGGTTGCGGATTGGAGAAGAACCCTCCGGGCATGGTTTGCGCCGCTTTGCCCCATATCCCGCTGGCCAAGGACGATCCTGACGAGGCGAGCTCGACCATCAGGTATTGTCCGGCGTTAAGCCCGCCGCTTATCGGAACCAGAAGGCAAAAAGCCAGAACGAACCTGATGGGCGTCCACAGGCGATTGACGCGGCGGCCTAGCGGAACCCCTTGGTGCGCGGTTTCCGCTACCATGGCCGCTACTTGGTACAGAAGAACCGCTCCGGCCAGAACGAGGACGGCTACGCTGTAGGCCGACAGCGATTGCCGCAAGGCGGCGGCGACGTTTTCCAGCCCGAAAGCGGCGCGAGAGGGAAGGTCGGCGGGCAAGGCCGCGCCGCGAAATACGTATTCCAGCCACTTCGCGGCGAGGTCTGCGGATGCTTCTGTCGGCATGGCGAAACGCTCCGATGCACTTCAGTCGCGGACTATACCGCGATTCGTCCCGCCGCGAACCTCAGCAACAGGGAGGATATTTCCCCGCGCAGTTCGGCGGGAATGTCCGTCCGTCCCGTCACCCAATCCGTGATGTCGTTGTCGTCGCATTCCAGCAGCTTTTGGTATTCAGATAGCTGCGCCGCTTCGAAGGATTGTAAATGGGCGTCGGCGAACGCGCCCAGCAACACGTCCATCTCTTTCGTTCCTCGGCGGCGGCTCAACATGTCGAGATGCTTTGCCGGATGGTTAAGCTGCCGGTTCATGGTTCCAAGGTTCCGGCGATAGCGTGGATAGAAAGTATTTTCGCCTTGGGGATTTCGTGGACGGACGGGAGCGGGGAGTATTTTTTCAGCTTTACCGCTTTAGCCGTGGTTCCGGCCAACTCTCGCGCCATGACGGTTCCGTCGCGCAGGGAAACCACCACGCCAGATCCTTTCGCCGCCTTTTTGCGCGGATCGACGAAAAGTATCTGGCCGTTTCTGTACATGGGATCCATTTCCTTGTTCGACACCTTGACGGCGTAAGCGTCGGCGGATCCTTCGAGGAAGACGGGGCGGGCTATTTTGGACAACGCGCCGCCCTTGCCGATGATCCTTATCGCCAAAGGCTCTTCGTTCTTCGGCGGTTTGCGCGGCTTGGCGGATTCGCTCGCGTCCTTTTGCGGCATGAACTCGCGGGGATCGCAGCCCAAGGGCTTGGCCAACCGCACCATCCAATCGACGGTAAGGCGGCGATGTCCTTTTTCCAGCTTGTCCACCTGCCCTTTGGTGGTCTTGGCCGCGTCGGCGAGGCGTTGCAGGCTCCAGCCGCGCTTTTGCCGCCATTCGCGAATCTTGTTTCCGTCCATGTCAGTCCCCGCGTCGAACCATAAGCGTCTTTTTAATACGAAAACCCTCCGCGCGCAAATCGCCTCCGCCCGTATGGACATTGGTATCCAAAATGGATACAGTATCCAAAATGGATACCATAAGGGAGGGAAAACCATGGGATTTCGCAGAAGGCCGGTCGCTTCGGATCGCAGATTGCGCGCCAATCGGGGAAACGCGCCCGATTACGGGACGCGGGAACGCTGGAACCACTCGGGGCGCGTGATGGAGATAGTGGACTTCGGCGGAGCCTTGGCCGCTCGCGCCTTGGAGGAACGCGCCTTGGACGTTCTGGTTTTGCGCGGCGACATAAAGGACGTTCACCGCGAAGCGGCTTTGCGGATGCGCCGCGATTTCTCGGCGGCCGGACTGGCGGCGCGAACGACCTGCGGATACGACTTCGTGCGTGGAAAATACAGCCCGTTTTTGGATCACGCGGACGACGCCAAGGAGAGGGCTTACGCGCGGTGGCGGTCTGCGGTTTTGGCGGTTCGCGCCGACCAACGGGACGTGGTCATCACGTCCTCTTGCTACGACATCATGCCGGAAGACGGAGCAGGACTGAGGCTGCTGGAACGCGGTTTGGAAATTCTTTCCGCGCATTACGGATTGGCCGGTAAGGACGATTCTTCCGTCTTGTCGGCTGTCGAAGCGGAGATTGTGCGGCGAGAAGATCCGACTTATCCTTAGAGCAGATCGCGATAAGGTTTGCGCGCCTTGGCGCAAACTGTTCGCGTGAATCTGCTCTACAACCAAAAAATTAGAGCATTTTCCATCAAAAGTTTATGAGCAAACCTAATCGGAAAATGCTCTAGCAGACTTGTCGTCGGAGGAAAAAACCATGAAGTGGCGTCCGGTTTGGAGCGATTTTTCCGTAACCCCGATCGTCGTCGGCGGCATCGCAGCCGGAGTGTTGATCGCTTTCGCGGCGGCATGGCACAATATCAGGTTGGCCAACGCCACCGAGCAGGTTTTGTCCACCGTCGCCGCGGCGCGGGAAATGGATTTCGAGCCCGAGTTGAAGCCCGAGGCCGCGACCATGAGGCTGTCCGAGAAATTGTCGCGTTCGCTTCCGATACGCGCTGTGGCGCAGGAAGCGTTTCCGAACGCAGGGGCGCAGCTTTGGGGATATGAAAATCCATGGGGAAAATTGGCTGCGTTCGCGGTGTTTCCGTCTGCGAGGCAACTGAAGATGGTTTCCCCGATGCCGGCATCGGCGTGCCGTCGCCTGTTGATGTCGTTGGCGCGCGATATTGGGAACATAGGGGTTTTAAAGGTGGATGCGCGAGACGAGCAACCGCCGTTTTTGTGGAGAAACATTTATTCCATCGACGGAACGCCCCCGCTTCATGCCGAGGCGAAGCTCCTTGGCGACGAAGCCATAAAAACGGGGTGCGGAAGATCAAGGATCGTCAACTTGTCTTTGTCGTTCGCTTTACGATGAAACCGATATTCATGGTTAATGGGAGGATTTTTTAATATCCCATTGTTTTCTTGTCTTAAAATAGGCCGTTTTTTATCGTTGATGTTGCGTAAACATTGCGGTAAAAAGATGTTACGTTTTTTGTACTATATCGGGCGACGTTTTGTTTCCGGCGATGGTTGTCGGGCGGATGCGGGGTTCGATCGGTTGATTTGGAGACATACATGAAAAAAGTGCTGGCGGTGTTCGTCGCTGTTTTGTGCATTATCGGCGGGGCTAACTCGGCCTTGGCCGCAGGCAGCTTGGCCGGGCAGGTTAGCTCGGCTCTATCGTCTGGCGATTTGCCTGCTTTGGCCGCGTTGAACGGGACGGGCTCTTCAGCCGCCGAGGTTGACGCCGCAATCGCCGCTTTGTTGGATGGAGTGCAGTCCAATCTTTCCGGCAACCAAGCCTTGTCCGAGGCCGCCGCCGCTGCCGCCGACAACCTGTCGAAAGGTGGGATAAGTCCGGACGCTGCCAAGGGAATTGCCGAAAAACTGTTGGCCATCGCCGAAGCCATCAAGAACGGCGGGCTTTACACAAAGGATAACCAGCTGGTGAAAAGCATAATCCAGCATATCGCCAATATGGCGCAGCTTCCCGCTATTCTCGAGGTCATGCCGAGGTTGTTCATCGACATAAGTTCCATGTTCCCGGGGGCTGTGGGCGGCACGGAGGATCCGTTGTTGGCCGAATTGCCCGGGCTTGGGCCGTCTTACCCGGGACCTTTGGGATCTTCGGCCAGCGAGGAGTGATCTTCGCAGTGTCGTGAATAGTTGTTTGCAGGGAATTCGCCCTGATCGGTTTTAATCTTTTTTGCGCGTAGGAGTTCTTCGATATGGCTTCAAGTTTTTCGTCAAGGTTGGCTGTGGCATCGGTGGCTTTGTTGTCCGCCGGAGCGGTTTTGGGGCATAGCGACGCTGCTTTCGCTTACGGTTCCGAAGGAATATTCGGCGGCAGAGGCAGGCCGGACAACACTGTGGCTTTGGTTTCGCAGATCCAGCAGATGGAAGAACGCCCTCAGCGCGCCCAGTCGGTCGTTCAACATCCTCGCCCCGATTACGATCAGGTTCCGTGGTCGGTAGGCTCGTTCGATTTTTTCCCTTTGCTGGAAGCCGGCCTTCTTTTCGACTCCAACATCTATTCGGCTGTAAATCACGAAAAGGACGATGAAACTTTTAACGCTCGTCCGGCTTTGACGGCATTCTCGAATTGGAATCGCCACGCCGTTTCGTTGACTACTTTCGGCGACCTCAATTTTCATCAAGAGTACGACAACGAAAACTACAAGGATTTCGTGATCGAAGCTCAGGGAAGGTACGACGTTCAGGCTCAGACGTGGCTGTCTACCAAGGGGGGATACCAGTATATTTCCGAGCCGCGCTCTTCGCCTGATAACGCTGGCGGCAGCGAGCCAACCAAGGTCAATGTCTATAAGGCCGGCGTGTCCGGTTATCGCGGCGTGGGCGTCGTCAAGGCCGGTTTGGACTATAATATGATGGGGCTGCGTTATGAAGACACTCCGGCGTCTTCGGGGCGCATAAATCAATCTGGGCGCGATCGGAACGAACACGTTATCGGCGGGCGCGTTTCCTACGATCTTAGCGAAAACTTCAAACCGTACGTTAAGGCCAATGGCAATTTCCGCGACTACGAAAGCAACAACAGCCGCGATTCCGATGGTTTTGACGCGGTAGCGGGCGTGACCGCTGATTTCGGCGGCATCACTTCGGCGGACGCTTACGTCGGTTGGATGCAGCAGGACTATGACAATTTCGGCATCAGCGAATCCAACGGAGCCGTGAAGTTCGGCGGTCGGGTGGAATGGAACGTGACCGGTTTGACCTCTTTGGTTTTGGAAGTAGACCGCACGTTGGAGGAGACCACTTTGGCCGCGTACAGCAGCATGACGGCTTCCGGCGGATCCGCCACTTTGACGCACGAGTTGTTGCGTAACCTTTTGGTCGAGGGCGACGTGTCTTTGACCAGATACGACTACAACGGCAACGGCGATCGCCAGAACGAAGTGTTGTCGGCCGGCTTGGGTGCCAGATGGCTCATAAACCGCACCATCTACGCGGATATCAACTACAAGTGGGCTGACCGTTCTTCCACTGTCAGCGCTATCGAGTACGACAAGCACATTGCCGGTATACGCGTCGGCGTGCAGATGTGATATCATGCCTGCCCTCGGCGTCGCGTCTCTGGGATGTTTCCGGGCGGTCGCGACGCCAATTTGTTGAGAGCAAAGGATTCATGACGATGAGGCTTCCGCTTTTGTTCGCGGCCTGTTTGGCCGTGTGCTTTCCTATAGCGATTTCTCCGGCGGTCGTCGTGGCCGAGGCGGGGCAGGTTCCTTTGGCGGCGCGCCGCGCGGTTTCTGGCGATGGCGCGCGTCAGGCCGAGATACAGAAATCGCAGGAAATGGCCGCAGCCATGGCCGCGTCGCAGGCCGCCGTTCCCTCGGGGAGCGCGGCGGAATACGTTCTCGGCACTGGCGACAAGATCAAGATGACGGTTTACGGGGAAGACGATCTTTCCGGCGAGTACGAGGTCGGCAGCACCGGCGTCGTCGCCATGCCTTTGATAGGGGAGATTCCGGCTTCGTCGCTGACTGTCAGGGAGTTTGAGGGCGCGGTGCGGACGAAGCTGTCCTCGGGATACCTGCGCGATCCCCGCGTCAATGTGCAGGTGATAAACTACCGCCCGTTTTTCATTCTGGGCGAGGTGGCTAAACCCGGAAGTTATCCGTACGTCAACGGCATGACGGTTCTTAACGCGGTAGCTTTGGCCGGAGGATACACCTATCGCGCCAATTCCGGCGGCGTGGTGGTGGTTCACGCCAACGATCCGGAAAAGGCGGAACAGAAGGCCAAGGAAGACGCTACGGTGATGCCCGGGGATATAATCAGAGTGCCGGAAAGGTTCTTTTAAGCCTAAGGGTTCCGCGTTCTCCCAGACGTTTCCTATGGCCTAGGACAAAAATAAAACAAGAGGAAGGTAGAAAATGCTGGTCGCTAGACATAGTTCCGTGACGCTCGAAAACGGCAGGGGGCATAATCAACTCGTTTCCGATACCGAGGGTCTGGCCAAGGGCATGGATTTGCGAGACGCCGTACGTCTTTTGCAAAGACGGTGGAGGTTGATCGCGGCGATAACAGTGGCTTGCTCTTTTCTCGCCGTGCTATCCGCGCTGTTGATGACGCCGCAATATCGCGCCGTCACCCAGATAATGCTGGATTCCAGACGCACCAACGTCATAGATCTGGGATCGGTCGTTTCCGGCCTTCCCATGGATAACGTGGCGGTTCGTAGCGAAATGGACATTATTTCCTCCCGCGCCGTCATAGATCGCGTCATAGACAAGCTTAACTTGATGAGCGACGAAGAGTTTTCGGGGTATGGGCTGCTTTCCAAGATAAACCCGTTCGGCGCATCCGAATCCGACGAGGATATCTCCCGCAAGCGCACGATAGTTGCCAGCAACGTCGGCAAAAGATTGAACGTGACCAACGACGGGCGTTCGTTCGGGATAGGCATCAGCTTCGATTCCAAGGATCCTAAAAAGGCTTCGGCCATAGCCAACGCTTTCGTTTCCGAATATCTCGTCGATCAGCTGGAGGCGAAGTACGAGGCCACCGCCCGCGCCAACAAATGGATAGAGGAGAGGCTGGGCAACCTTAAGGCCAAGGTGGAAGAATCCGAAAACACAGTCGAAGAATTTAGGCGCAAAAGCGGGTTGATAGAGATAGACGGATCCACCGTAGCCGCGAGGCAGATGCAGGAAATAAACCGCCAGCTTACCGATGCTCGGGTAGGAACGTCGCAGGCCGAGGCCAAGTTGCGTAGCATTCAGGGCATGATCCATTCGAAGGGCGGGCTGGAAGGCGCGGCGGACGTTTTGGCTTCGCCGTTGATACAGCGGTTGCGCGAGCAAGAAACGGAAGTGCGCCGCCGCGAGGCCGAAATGGCCTCGCGCTATGGGGAAATGCATCCCAAGATGATAAATACCCGCGCCGAATACCGCGATCTGCAAAACAAGATTTCGGAGGAAGTTCGCAAGATCGTCCAAAGCATGGAAAACGAGGTGGAGATAGCTCGCGCCAAGGAACGCCAGATAGAGAAGGATCTGCATAATCTGGAAAGCCGCGCCGGAGTGGAGATGAAGGATAGCGTGGCATTGCGGCAGCTTCAGCGCGAGGCGGATTCCAACCGCACGCTTTACGAAAACTTTCTGACCAGATTCAAGGAAACCGGCGAGCAGCAGGAGATGAAGGTCGCCGACGCCCGCATTATCGCTCCGGCGGACGCTCCGGTGAAACCGGCGTTTCCCAACAAGTTGCTGTTCATGCTGGTGGGGTTGATAATAGGTTCCGTGTTGGGCGTGATGGCCGCCTATCTGGTCGAGTATTTTGACAGGGGTTTCCGTCGCTCCGATGGCGTGGAGGAGGCCACCGGATTGCCGGTGATAGGAATGATCCCAAGTTTGGCAGGAGTGAGCGATCTCCAGCCCGAGGGATATGTCATCAGCAAGCCGCTTTCGGCCTACAGCGAGTCGCTTCGCACTGTTCGCACGGCGATACACTTCTCTAACGTTGATAATCCGCCTAAGACTGTCATGGTCACCAGCTCCGGTCCGGCGGAAGGCAAGACGGCGTTTTGCATGTCATTGGCGCGTTCCGTGGCCAAGGCCGGCAATAAGGTTTTGTTGATAGACGCCGATTTGCGTAAGCCGCGCATAGCCCAAGCCTTGGGAATCAAGGAGACGAACGGCGGTTTGGCGGCGGTTTTGGCGGGGGATAAGAATCTTAAGGATGCTTTGCGTCCGGATAAGGAAATACCCAATTTGCATATTCTTCCGGCCAGCGGGACTGCCCCTAATTCTCAAGACATGCTGGGTTCGCAACATATGCTGGAGCTGTTGCAGGACGTTTCCAAACGCTACGACCTGATAATCCTTGATACTCCGCCCATATTGGCCGTCGCCGACGCCGCCATGGTGTCGCACGCGGTGGACACGACAATTTTTCTGATAAAATGGTCGGAGACGCCACGCGAAACCGTCATGCGCGCCTTGAAGCAGCTTGGAAGTTTGGGGTGCCATATCGCCGGAATCGTATTGTCTCAGGTCGACACCGTAGAGCACGCCAAGTACGGCGACGGCTATTACCATCGCGGTTACCATGAGTATTACCACAATTAAGACGTCAAAGCGCGGCGAGGCCATAAGCAGAGCGAAACTGATAGCTCCTCTGGCGTTGTTGGCGGCTTTGTTGCAGCTCTCGGCTTTGCCCCCGTTGCCGTCGCGAATAGCTCTTTTATCCGGCGATCCCATAAGGGAAAAATTGTTGAGCGGACGCGAAGTTTCTCCAGACGATCTGGAAATTATGGCTCGCAGCCGGACTTTGGCGGTGCGTTGGCGCGGGGATTGGTCCTTCGCAGCCACGGATCTGGCCACGGTTTCGTTGGAAAGGGCGCGGAGATCCGGCAACGGCGACAGGGGAGTATCCGCCGAAGTTTCCCGCGCGGCGGCGTGGCAAAGGATGGCCTTGGGACAGGCTCCGGCGTCGAGCTATGGCTGGGGGCAGCTGGCCTACGCCGAGCTGGCCTTGGGCGACAAGGGGGCAGCGGCGCGATCGCTCGCCATGTCATTGGCCGTCGACCCTTACGAACCTCGCATGGCCGCCAAGCGGGTGGAGTTGGGGGGGATGCTGTATGACAATCTCGACGGCGCGGCCAAGTTCGAATTAAGCCATGCCGTCCGCCAAGCGTGGAAGAACGACCGAAAGTCATTAATCATCGCAGCCAAGGCGCATGAAAGCGTTTTTCGGATAGTTGTGGAGGCACTTGCGACGGAGGGCGACGCGGTTGTGAAGTTCCATAGGGCAGTAGGAAAATAGCGAGCGCGCCGAACGGATTTGGGGGAATCACGATTTTCGGCGAATCCAAGACGTTATTCCTAGTCCAGATAGGGCCGCGAGATTCCAACGCATTGGTAGGAGCCTCAGGATCAGGATAACACTCGTCACAGTTTACTTTTTCCCACCAACGGCAATCCGGCGGTTCTTGCGGGAATAGTCCTGAGGACAAATTTCTTCCCGCCGATAAATAAGTGACGTTTCCGCTAGAACTACGCATTTCGCCGCGCCTTAAGGCGTCGGCCAATTCCAACAGGCTCATAAACTTCCCCACTGCTGCGAGGGCGAAATGCGCCCGTCGCGAGTTAATCTCCGCAGATTCACCGCCGCGATTTTCTCTGGGTGGCTAGCCGCATCCGGTTGCGCTTAATCATGCGCGCCGAAGCGAGCCTCGAAGGGAAAAACTTAATTTTACAAAGCAAGTCCATCTTTTCATGTTTGTGTCTGCCCGACGGCGATACAAGCGTGAGAAGAGGGGGGGCTGCGTAAAACAAGCAGAGCGGACAGCACTACGTGCGCCTATTATCTGGTAAATCCGTCAAAGTTGTCAATATGGGTAAATGATGCCATTAGCTTGGCCATCCAAGGACGGAGTTAATTTTTAGCCGTTCTTTCCCGCAGAGCAAGACGAGGAGGACCAACGCCATGCCCAGCAGCACAAAACCGGTATTCGATATTATTAAAAAACATGACATCAAATACGTTGACCTGCGCTTTACAGACCCACGAGGGAAGCTCCAGCATTTGACCATGCATGTCGGCATGATGGACGAGGCGGCTTTTTCCGAAGGGATAATGTTCGACGGCTCCTCTATCGCCGGATGGAAGAAGATCAACGAATCCGACATGACGCTGATTCCCGATCCCGATACCGCCGTGGTGGATCCGTTCTACGCCGAGCCGACGTTGGCGTTGTTTTGCCACATTGAAGATCCTGTTACCGGACAGCCTTACGAACGCTGCCCGAGATCGATCGCCAAGAAGGCCGAGAGTTATCTGGTAAAATCCGGCCTTGGCGACTCCGCTTATTTCGGTCCTGAGGCGGAGTTTTTCGTTTTTGACGACGTGCGTTTCGGCAACGAACACGGCCACACGTTTTTCCGCGTTGATTCGATCGAAAGCCCGCACAACAGCGGCCGCGACTACATGGAGGGCAATCTCGGACACCGCCCGCGGGTGAAGGGCGGATATTTCCCCGTCAATCCGGTGGATTCGGCGCAGGATCTCCGCACCGAGATGGTGACGATGATAGCCCAGATGGGAGTGCCGGTGGAGAAGCACCATCACGAGGTGGCTGCCGCCCAGCACGAATTGGGGATTAAATTCGCCACGCTGACGCGTTGCGCCGACAACATGCAGATCTACAAATACGTCGTCCACAACGTCGCCGCCACCTATGGCAAAACGGCGACGTTCATGCCCAAGCCGATATTCGGCGACAACGGTTCTGGTATGCATTGCCACCAGTCGGTTTGGAAGGGCGGCAAGCCATTGTTCGCCGGCAAGGGATATGCCGGATTGTCCGACACCGCGCTGTGGTACATCGGCGGCATCATTCGCCACGCCAAGGCGTTGAACGCTATTACCAACCCCACCACCAACAGCTACAAGCGGCTCGTGCCCGGGTACGAGGCTCCGGTGCTTTTGGCCTATTCCTCGCGCAACCGTTCGGCTTCATGCCGCATTCCGTTCTGCAACAGCCCCAAGGGCAAGCGGGTGGAGGTGCGTTTCCCCGATCCTTGCGCCAATCCTTATCTGGCTTATGCCGCGATGCTGATGGCTGGGTTGGACGGCATTCGCAACAAGATCAACCCGGGCGAGGCGATGGACAAGAACCTTTACGATCTGCCGCCGCGCGAGTTGGCGAGGGTTCCCACGGTGTGCGGATCGCTGGAGCAGGCCATCCACGCGCTGGAGAAAGACAAGGCCTTCCTTTTGGAGGGAGGGGTCTTCACCGACGACATGATCGAGGCGTATCTGGATCTCAAGCGCGAGGAGTGGGATCGTTTCCGCACCGCGCCGCATCCGGTCGAATACGACATGTATTACTCGGCGTGACGCGAGGAGGGGCTGTGGGATGGCCGGAGAACACGATCTTCTCCGGCCTTTTCCTCAGCATGTGGTCACTTCGACTTCTTGCGCCAATTCTACCGGTATTTTTCCCCGCACGCTGTTGATGAACCATATGCGGGAGGCGCGGGGAAGGTCTTCCAGCTTTATCGCTTTTTCGGCCATCCATCCGGCATCCAGCAGATGGGCGCGCATCGTGCCGCCTAGAAGTCCGCACGACAGGGGCGGGGTCACTATTTTCCCGTCAAGCTCTACCGCGACATTGGCGCGGGTGAACTCGGTTATCTCGCCGCGCCGATTGAACAGCAGCGCGTCGAAAATGTCGGGATTTTTCGGGGACAAATCCTCGTACAAAGCGCGGTTGGTGGTTTTATGGCGCAGGAACTCGTCTTCTTCGTCGACGGGGCGGGCGGCGAGGACGACTTTGGCCGTGGCCGGAGCGGCGGGGAGAGGGCGGTTCTCGACCGACACGCCGCCGTTTCTGTCCAACATCAGCCGCGCCATGCTGCGGCCTGTGGGATGGGCGGCGGCCAAGTCCGCCAAAGCTTTTTTCGCTTCGCCGAGGTTTAGCGGAAATCCGAAGTGCGACGCGCCGCGCTGCAACCGATCCATATGACGGTCGAAGAGGAATATCTCGCCGTTTTCCAACAATATGGATTCCAATAGGGAAAAATCGGCGGAAGCGCGCAGCAAAAACCGCCTTTTCACCAGACATTCATCCCATTCGCCTTCGGGAGTGGAGTGCCAAGTTATGCCGGATCCGATGCCGCATTCGGCCACGCCGTTTTTTATCAACGCCGTGCGGATGCCGACGTTGAACAGGGCGCGACCGGATGGAAGAATGGCTCCCAACGCTCCGCAGTAAGTCCCGCGCGGGGATTTCTCGCTGTTCGCTATCGCTTGCATGGCGGCGCGTTTAGGCGCGCCGGTGACGGAGCCGCAGGGAAACAGCGCGGCGAATATCTCCGCCAAACCGGCTTCGGCGGAGACTTTTCCGATGATGGTCGAGGTCATTTGCAGCGCGGTGGGCAGGCGTTCCACTTCGAACAGGCGCGGAGTTTTGACAGATCCGATTTCGCAGACGCGCGACAGGTCGTTCCGCATCAGATCCACGATCATCAGGTTTTCGGCGCGATCTTTCTCCGAAGCCTTCAGTTTTTCCGCTCCGTCCTTCTCGTCCGCCGCGGCGGTTCCCTTCATCGGGCGGGCGGTTATGCGGCGCGATTGGGGATCGAAATCGAAGAACAGCTCCGGCGACGCCGAGCAAATCTGCCAATCGTCCCAATCCAAAAACAACGAGAAGCCGTCCGGTTGCGCCTTTTTCAACGCGCTATGCAAAGCCGCCGCGTCGCCTTTGAATTGAGAGCGAAAGCGGAGGGAAAGATTGGTCTGGCAATAATCGCCCGCCGCGATGGCTTCTCGCGCCGCCGCCACTTGGGCGCGGAAATCGGCGGGAGAGGGTTCGGCGTGCCATGCCGAGCAACGGAAATCGCCGACATCGGCTTTCGCGGTTTTTTCCTCCGCCTCTTCCGAGCTTTTTGTGGTGACGTCAAACGCCGCGAAGGCGGCCAAAGGCAATCCGTCCATGGGCGGCAAGGCGGGCAAGGCCGCGTCGAAGGCGGGGGCGGCTTCGTACGCCACCATGCCCAGAACTATAAACCCGCGCCGCGCCGCGTCCTCGGCCTTGCGTATGGTTTCCGGAACTTCCTCGAGGCAACAGGCCGTCAGCATTTCGGCGGGTTCGCCAAAGCTCCGCCGCAGCCTTTTTCCATCCCCCAAAGGGAAGTCTATTTCCGCCATCATCTTCATGGCGCGGCTTTTCCGGTCAAAGGATCCAGCGTCTCGCGCAGGCGCAACGTGGCGGTTATCGTCGCGTCCCCGGGCAACGGCGACAACGACAGCCGCACGCTGTCGGGCGACGCGCCGAGGATGCGGAAGTCGGGATGTTCGTTCGCGGGAGTGACGCGCCTGCCACCTATCCACGCCGTCCATTCGCGTGGATTGGCGTACATGACGGCGTCAAGGCGGAGCGGGCGTTCCCCGTCCTTGGCGTTTCTACCGGAAACGGAGTTGATCTCTTCCACCTCGGCGGGAGAGAAGAACGCCGACTTAGGCAAGCGCGAATACGCGAACGACTGCGGCGGGGCTGCGGTTGCGGCGGCGGAACGCGGCTTTGCCGGATCCGCCGAGGGGGGATTGGCCAGCCAGTAGATTTTCAGCGTCATTCGCAGATTGGCCGCGCTCAAGTCAGCGTCGGGGGCGGTCGCGACGCGATCGATCTTAAGTTCGGAGATCTCGGCGCGTCCGCCGAGGCTGCGGCGCAGGCGTTCGGCGAAGCCGTAGATTCGTTCGTCGTGAGGGGCGGCGGCGCGGACTGTCAGCGTGGCCGAGGCGAGGCCGTCCGGTTCAGGCTTCCATTGGCTCAGATCATAGGAAACATCGCTCAGCCATGCGGCTGCCGCCAGCTTTTTCAATCCGGCCAAGGCGCGTTTTTCGTCCGCCGCTTCTAGATACCGTGCCGCCTCTTCGCGCCACTCGACCACCTCGGCGGCCAGTTTTTGCGCCAAAGCCGCGTCGTCGCGCAACTGTCGAAGGCCTGCCTCGGCTTTTCGCGTCGCCGCGTTCACGCTCAGCATCTCCGCTTGCATGGATGAAACGATCCGTTCCAGCAGAAAGGCCGAGCCGCAACCGACGGCGATGGCGGCCAGCAGGACGGCTAGCCAAAACGTCGATGGCTTTCGAGGGGGGGGCGTTAATATCATCGCGGCGCGTCCCCTTCGATGGTCAGAACGCTGCGATTTTCCTCTCCGGCGGCGGCGGCGATTTCAGCCCGCAACCTGAAAGCGTCGTCCTTTTTCCATTCGAAGCCGGAGACGCGGCGGCCTTCGAGGGGTTCTTTTGCCAGCTTTTCCACCAGCGGCCACGGCGATGCTACCTGTTCGGAGAAAACGCGGCGTCTGGCGACGGCCAAGCGCAGTTTGTCCAAAGGCGCGCTGGCCGACGCGAGGGTCGTTTGCTCCGCCTCAAGCGTCGCCTTCATGGCGGCGGATAGCTCCTTTACGGCGCGGAGATCCTCCCATGTCGTCGCCGCCGCGTATCCATGCCAAGCCATAGCCGCCAAGGCCATGACCCAAGCGGCGGCGGCCAGATTGCGGTTGCGCCGCGCTGTCGCGGTTTCGCGCCTGAACGCCGTTACGCGGGGAAGGGAAGCGGCGGCCTGCGGCTTGCGTTTTCGCGTCAGCCATAGAGCCGGCAACGAGGAAGGAGACGGCGGCACGCCCAGTTTTTCGGCGGCGGCGGCGGGCGAGAAGAGCGCGGCTTCCTTCCACGGCAGTTCCTTTATTTTCGCTAGTTGGATGTCGGGCAGGACGGCGACGATTCTTGTGTCGCTTATGCCTTTCAGACCGTGCCGCGCGAGATAATCGGAGGAGGCCGTCAGGCAGGCGGGTATTTCTTCCAAGCTTTCTCGGCTTAGTCTGGTGAACACGGGCAATCCGTCGAACGTCGCCGTTTGCCGCAGATAGCAGCCGTTTTCCTGCCACGTCAGCAAAAAGCTCCAGCCGGAGGCGGCGGGAGGGGACAAAGCGCGGATCATATCGGCGGCCTCGAAGGGGGCGAAGCAGATCAGGCCTGAAAAGTTAGGCAGGTTTTCGACGCGCCGCAGCCATTCTCCGGCCGCTCCGGTTTTGGAATCGTGCAGGCAACAGGAAGCGGAAAAGGACGCGCCTTCCATAAGCGAGGAGACGCGGACGTCGGGAAATGTTTCGGCTGCCCGCCGTGTCGCCAACTTTCTTTTATCCGCCGCGTTCAGGCGTGGAGGCATTCGCCACGGCGCGATTTCGAGATCCGTGGTGTCGATTAAGAGGATTAAGGAAGCGTTTTTCAGATCCGAGATGGCTTTAAGCAAGGGCGCGGCGGAGTTATCGTCGTGGCCGTTCGCCTCGACGCGGCGCGAAGGGCGTTGGGCGGAAGGGAACAACGTGGCTTTGCGTTCTTCCAAAAGCAGGATGGCCATATCGCTCATTGCGTCCACCCCATTTGTCCCAATCCCGAATAAAGCGGCCCGATGACTGCCAGCACGATCCAAGCCAGCAAGAATCCGGACGCGACGGTAAGAGCGGGTTCGGCCACGGCGGCCAGCCGTTCCACCGCCGCCGCGACTTCGCGGTCGCAATGGGCGGCGGTCTCGTTCAACGAGGCGGTTATGTCGCCGCTGCGTTCTCCGGCTTTTAACATGCTTATGGCGAAGGGGGGAAGCAATCCGGCCAAGGCTTGGGATGCCGGATGTCCGGCCAACACCATGCGCCTCGCGGCTTCGGCTTCGGATTCCAAGGCGCGGTTGCCCAAGGTGGAAGCGGCGGCCTGCATTCCCAGCGGCAGGTCGGCTCCGCCTTTCATCGTCGCGGCCAAAGCGTCGGCGAAGCGAGCCGCTGCGGCCATGCGCGACAGCCCTCCTGCCCACGGCAGGGCGAGTTTCCAGCGGTCGGCGAGCGCGGCCAAGGGCGGCGGTCCCCGCCGCGCCAGCGAGAAAAAGGCCATAGCCGCCGCCAACAGCGAGGGGGGCAGCCACCATAGGGCTGAGAAGGCCGATGCTACAGCCGTCAAGAGGCGGGTATGCCACGGCATTTCCATATCCAGCGAGGCGATGAACGAGCTTATTTGCGGAACCACCGCCGCCATCATGAAGGCGGCGACGCCGAACGTCACCGCCAGCAGGAACAAGGGATAGCGAAAGGCGCGCGCCAGTTTTTCGCGCATGTCGGTTTGCCATTTCAGGCTGCGCGACAAGGCCGAGAAGGCTGAAGACAGGTCGCCGCTTTTTTCTCCGGCGGACAGCAGGGCGATCGGAACCGTTCCCGAAACCGAGGAAAGCGGCGCGAAGGAGGCAGCCACCGTCTCGCCCCGTCCTATCGCCGCCGCCGCGGCGTTCAATCCGTCGCGCAACATTGGCGAAGGCGAAGAGGCTGCCGTTTCGCTTATGGCTTCCAGAAGAGGGACGCCGGCGCGCAGCATATCCGACAAGCCGGAACAGGCGGAGGCCAAGGCGCGGGCGTCGCGCTTGCGGCTTGTTTTGAACAGCTTCCAGCCCGCTCTGGAATTTTTAGAAACGGTTTCCTTGGCTTCCAGAAGCTCTAACGCCGACGCTTTCAGCGCGCGCGACAGGTCGGCTTCGTTCGCCGCGCTCATCTCGCCTTTGCGAACTTCCCCTGAATCCGATGCGGCACGATAGCGGTACAGAGGCATTTTGGCTCTTGCGCAAAACGAGTGGGAAAAAGAGCCGTCATTGCGAGCCGCCCCTTGGCGGCGAAGCAATCCAGTGCCGTTGCCCTATGACTCTGGATTGCTTCGCCGCCAAGGGGCGGCTCGCAATGACGGCCTTTGGCCGTA
>JAYRGC010000064.1:0-18410 GCA_041908065.1 Alphaproteobacteria bacterium
CGCCAAGGGGCGGCTCGCAATGACGCTCAAACCCAAGGTAGCGGCCCGCAATGACAACCTTTGGGCTGTATACAGGGTAGATGACGATGCCTTTTTTGGGGAGTGCCAGCTTGTTTCGGATAGTATCAGATTATTTCCATTGACCGCCTCGGCGTCGCGTGTAGTTTGTCGGGGGTCGTTTATTGTCCGCGTTTTTGCATAGATGAAGAGGGGTTTTCAACATGGCCAGCGTTTCCGATAACGGCGTTTCCTCCAGTCCGGGACGCGGCGGCGAGCAGATGCCGCTGTTTTACGCTTCTCCCCGCCCGCTTAGCGCGGCTACCGACGCCAAGTTGAGAGTTTCTCCGCCCAAGGATTTTTTCTTCGCTTCCAAGACCAATGCCATACCTTTGCTGGCCGCCGAGCTGGGCGCGGCAGCCGCTTGGTATCCCACCGTGTTCTCGGCTTCCGAGACTCCGGTTCCCGCCGCCGTGGTGGGATTGAAGAACGACTCCAATCTTTTCGTGGATGAAAAGGGGCAATGGAAAGACGGCGGTTATTTGCCGGCCTATCTTCGCCGCTATCCGTTCATATTGATGGAGACGCCGGAAAACGATCAGATGGTCTTGTGCGTCGACGACGGCTGCGAATTGGTGGGTGAGCAGGGCGAATTCGCGCTTTTCGACGGCGACCAGCCGAGCAAGTTTACCCGCGACGTGATGGAGTTCTGCGGCTCGTTGCGCCACCACGGCGAGGAGACCGAGAAGTTCGTCAAGGCGTTGCAGGAGTATGAGCTTTTGGTTCCCAACGACGCGACGATCGAGATGCCGGGCGGGTCTAGGATGCAGATGGGAGGATTTTTGGTCATCGACCAGAAGAAATTCGAGGCCTTGCCCGACAACATATTTTTGGCGTGGCGGCGCAACGGCTGGATCGGACAGATATACGCCCACCTGATGTCGATGAACCGCTGGCAGGCCTTGGCCATAATGGCGATGAAGAAGTAGAATCCGGCTCTTACGCAAAACGGGTTGGTACTGCCTTCAGCAAGCGTCGTCATTGCTAAGTATACGGCCAAAGGCCGTCACGCTAAGTCTACGGCCTTTGGCCGTATACTTAGCAATGACGACGCTTGCTGTTGCGTTTGGATGCAAAATTACCCACCAGTTTTGCGTAACCAATTTTTTCATACGGAGCGGAGCATGAAAATGGCCATCAAGCCTTGTCTTTCAGTTCGGGATTGCCTGCGCGTGGTTTTGTCCGCCGCCGTTCTTTGCGCGTCTTCGTCCGGCGCGGTGGGAGCGGAGGCGCGGCACGGCTTGGCCTTGCACGGCGCGCCCAAGTATTCCGCAGATTTTGAGCATTTCGATTACGCCAGACCGGACGCACCTAAGGGCGGAGAGATCAAGCTGTCGTCGCTGGGGACTTTCGACAGCCTTAACCCATTTATCCTCAAGGGCGTTCCGGCTGCGGGCGCGGCGATGGTTTTTTCCACCTTGATGGAGCCATCGTTGGACGAGCCGTTCAGCCAGTACGGCCAGTTGGCGGAAAGAGTGGCTGTGGCCAAGGACAAAAGCTGGGTGTCATACCGGTTGCGGCCTCAGGCGCGGTTCAGCGACGGCGGCAAGGTCGCGCCGGAGGATGTCATATTCTCCTTTGAAACCTTGCGCGACAAGGGACATCCTTTTTATCGCAGCTATTACCGCGACGTGGCCAAGGCCGAGAAGATCTCGGAAAACGAGGTCAAGTTCACTTTCAAGGGCGGCAGCAATACCGAGCTGCCCTTGGTCATGGGGCAATTGCCGGTCTTGTCGAAGAAATGGTGGGAGGGGAGGGATTTTTCCGCCACTACGTTGGAGCCGATAGTGGGTAGCGGACCTTATCGCGTGGAAAGCCTGAACGCGGGACGCGACGTGGCGTACCGCCGCGTGTCCAGCTGGTGGGGCGAGAATCTGCCCGTGAATCGCGGACGCTATAACTTCGACGTCGTGCGCTATGACTATTACCGCGACGCGGCGGTGGCTTTGGAGGCGTTCTTCGCCGGACGCTACGACTGGAGGCTGGAAAACGTGGCGCGCAACTGGGCTGTGGCCTACGACACTCCGGCGGTCAAGCAGGGGCGGGTGGTCAAGCGCGAGATCGCCAACGAGCTTCCCGCCGGAATGCAGGGCTTCGTGTTCAACACGCGGCGGGAGGCGTTCAAGGACAAACGGGTGCGCGAGGCTTTGTCCTACGCCTTTGACTTCGAATGGTCGAACCGCAATCTGGCTTATGGCGCGTACCGCCGCACTTCCAGTTATTTCGCCAATTCCGAGCTGGCGGCGCGAGGGCTTCCCGCAGGCAAGGAGCTGGAGATATTGGAGAGGTATCGCGGCAAGATCCCAGACGAGGTTTTTACCGCCGAATTCAAGCCCCCCGTGACCGACGGCAGCGGCGACGCGCGGGAAAATCTTCGCCGCGCCGCCGCGCTGTTGAAGGAGGCGGGGTGGACGCTCAAGAACGGCAAGCTGGTCGACGCCAAGGGGAGACAGTTCCGTTTTTCCATAATGGACGAGTCTCCGATGTTCGAGCGTTGGATACAGCCGTTTTTACGCAATCTCGAACGCCTTGGCATTCAGGCTGATTTCCGCATCGCCGACACGGCGCAGCATCAGAACATGGTCAACGACTTTGATTTCGATATGATCGTAAGCTCCTTCGGACAATCGCTTTCCCCGGGCAACGAGCAGCGCGATTTCTGGTCGTCGTCGCGGGCATCGCAAAAAGGCAGCCGCAATCTGGCCGGCATCAGCGATCCGGTCGTTGACGATCTGGTGGACAGAATCGTGGCCGCGCCAGATCGTCCCATGCTTGTAGCTTTGTGCCGCGCATTGGACAGGATTTTGCTGGCAGGTCATTATGTGATCCCCCATTGGCATATCGGCGTGTGGCGCGTGGCCTATTGGGACATGTTCGGGATGCCTGACATAACTCCGAAATACGGCTTGGACGCGGTTTCCTTGTGGTGGGCGGATCCGGCCAAGGATAAGAAGGTTAAAGAGGCGGATCGCCGGAAGCGGTGAGGGGGTAATTTTGGCTTCCAGTTGGGCGAGGACTGTGCTAGTAACCCGCGCAGGCGATGCGAGCCGGAGAGGCGGGCGCGTGGGGCGTTCGTCGGGTTTTCGCCGCGTTTTGAAGACTCAAGGAGTGGTTTTCGTGCAGGTATTGGTCAGGGACAACAATGTCGATCAGGCGCTCCGCGTTCTGAAGAAAAAGTTGCAACGCGAGGGCGTGTTTCGCGAGATGAAGCTGCGCCGCAATTATGAGAAGCCGTCCGAACGCCGCGCCCGCGAAAAGGCCGAGGCCGTTCGCCGCGCCCGCAAGGTCGAGCGCAAGCGCAAGGAGCGCGAAGGCTATTAAGCCGTTCGCGGGGTTTTGGCCATGACGAAACCCTTTATCAGCCTTACCAGCGATTTCGGCGCGCAATCCCAAGGCGTGGGGCTGATGATGGGGGCTGCGCTGGAGGTAGCTCCGGACGCCAACGTAATTCATCTTATGCACGGCTTGCCGCCCTTCGACATCGTGGCGGCGGCGCGGACTTTGGAAACCGCGATATATCTTCCCATCGGCTCCCATGTGTGCGTTTGCGATCCGGGCGTGGGGTCGGAGCGCAAGCCTTTGGCCGTTCGAACGCGGCGCGGGGATTTTCTGGTAGGGCCGGACAACGGAGTTTTGCTTCCGGCGGCCAAGCGTTTCGGAGGCATAGTATCCGTTCGCGAAATATCCAATCCCAAATATATGAAGTTGCCGGTTTCCCCGACTTTCCATGGTCGCGACGTTTTCGCTCCGGCGGCGGCGCATCTGGCCTTGGGACGGGATTTGGCCGACTTCGGGCCGGAGATAGATCCGTCGACATTGAAACCTCCGGCATATGAAGACGCCAGAATAGGCGGCGGCAAGGTTCACGCGCAGGTGATACAGATCAACCGCTTCGGATCGGTTCACACCAACATGCTGCATTCGCAATGGGACGAGATGCGTTTTTCGGAACACGGCTTTGTCCGCGTGGAATCCGAACGCGGCGCCCCGTTCGTTCTGCGGACGGCGCGGGTGTTTTCCGACGTGCCGGCGGGCGAAGATATGATACTCAAGGACGACTATGGCCGCGTCACCATGGCTCGTAACAAGGGATCCTTGGCGTCGTCGCATCGGTTCGAGATTGGGGATAAAGTCACGATAGCGGCGGTCACGGACACCCGCGGCATACCTTGAAGCCGACCGCCTTGCTGATCGACTTCGCCAGATCTTGCGCCGAGCAGGGTTTGTTGACTATGTCAGCCGCTCCGACTTGTATTGCCACGTCCAACATCATGGGATCGTCGTCGCCGGTCAGGACGACCACCGGTATTTGCGCCAGTTTCGGGGATTTTTCGCGGCGCAGGTGATTGATGAAGTCGATGCCGCCGCCTTTTTCCATATGCAGATCGCACAGTATGAAATCAGGCTGGACTTTGAGCCGAGGATTGTTGAGCATTTCCAGAGCTTTTTGGCCGCTTTCAGCTTCGTGAACATTGGTGATGCCGACGTTACGCAGCAGCCCTCGGACGACAGAACGCATAGTTTTTTGATCGTCTATGACAAGGGCCTGCAAACTAGCGGTTTTGGAGGGTTGCATGTCCTTCGTTGCCTGTCAGCGCGGTAGCGTGAATCTGAGTGCGATTCGCACAAGTTTTAAGATGTTATACGAAAATTTATAAAAAACCATTACTATGGGATGAAATCGGTTGAATTTAAGGATAAATAATGAACAAAAACAGTCCAATAAAGCGTTCAGTAAGGATTTCAGGCCACCGCACCAGCGTATCGCTGGAGCCGGAATTTTGGGGCGAGTTGGAGAAGATGGCGCGGGAAAAGGGGAAACCGGTATCGGCGTTGGTGGCTGAGGCCGATTCCGTCCGCCAAGGCAACCTTTCGAGCGAGTTAAGGCTTATGGTGTTGCGCCATCTCCGTAAAGCCGTCGGATCACTGCGCGGTTCTGAATAGTCCGGCGGCGGCGTTCAGATGATCCTGTTTTTTGGCGATCATCAGTTTCGCCCGCTCTTTTTCCGCGTCGAGCGACGCTATGTATGCTCGCAACTCCTCCACCGACATTTGCTGCATATCCAAAGGCTTCAATATCGGTCGGGGCGGTTCAAGATCGTCCGTGTCCATGCCGTGCTCCTTCATACTCGATAATGTTTTTGGCTCTTACGCAAAACGGGTGGGTAATTTTACATTCAAACGGAATGACAATCACTGTCATCTGCCCTAGTTACAGCCAAAGGCTGTCATTGCGAGCCGCCTCTCTTTGGTTTGGACAGCGTTAAACGCTGTCGGGCGGCGAAGCAATCCAGTGCCGTTGCTCCATAAGGTCTGGATTGCTTCGACGCCAAGGGGCGGCTCGCAATGACGGTCCTTTTGGAAAGGCAATACCAACCCGTTTTGCGTAAGAGCCAGTTTTTAGTTCAACGCTTGTACCTTTTTCGCCGTAGCCACGATTTCGCGCCGATGGTATCGTACGGCTTCGGTTCGTTCAAATTCCGGCGCGAGGAGGTTACCATGAAAAGCGTCCCATCCAATATTCTGTTTGTGGTTTTTTGCGCCGTTCTGGCTGCGGTCGCGGCGGCTTCCGCGTTCTATCCGACGTTTGCCATGGCCATGGCTTCGGAAAAGGACGCCGCGGAAGATAAACCCTATGCCGCGGTGGAGGACGAATATCCCACAGGCTTCGGTTCTCACAGGCCGCAAAGTACGAGCAATACCGAAGCCGAAGCTCGGCTTCAGCCGCAACCCCGCCGCGCTCCGGGCATGGTTGCGCCTAAAATGCGCTGCGAAAACGCCAATTGCGGTTGTGGTTCCGTAGCAAAGAAGGACTAAGCCGACGCGATGAAGGCCATGATTTGCGACGACTTCGGCGATGCCGGAGCGATGCGCGAGGCGGAAGTGCCTTGTTCCGAGCCGGCGGAGGGCGAGGTTCTGCTTCGGGTTCGGGCGGCGGGGGTTAATCGCGCCGACGTTCTGCAGCGCATGGGCAAGTATCCCCCGCCCGCCGGAGCCAGCGATATTTTGGGTTTGGAAGTGGCCGGAGAAGTCGTCGGCGTGGGCGGCGGCGTTTCGCGCTGGCGCGCGGGGGATCGCGTCTGCGCTTTGCTCGGCGGCGGCGGATACGCCGAATACGTTTGCGCGCCAGATGGGCAGTGTTTGCCCATGCCGTCCGGCCTGTCGTTCGCCGAGGCCGCATCTTTGCCGGAAGCCGCGTTTACGGCATGGGCTAATTTGTTCGAAGCCGGAGGGCTGAAAGGCGGCGAGGCGGTTCTTATTCACGGCGGGGCCGGAGGGATGGGATCGTTCGCTGTGCAGATAGCTGCAGCCGGAGGATGCAAGGTTTTCGCCACGGCGGGCAGCGACGAAAAGGCGGCGTTTTGCTTGAGGCTGGGCGCGGCAAAGGCCATCAATTACCGTTCAACCGATTTTGTCGCCGCAATAACGGAAATGACCGGCGGGCGCGGGGTTGACGTGGTTTGGGACGTTGTGGGAGGCGAATACGTCGGGCGCAATCTGGGGATTCTGGCCGAAGGCGGTCGGCATGTCAGCATAGCGGTTCAGGGGGGAAAGAAGGCCGAGATCGACCTATTGCAGATCATGCGGCGGCGGCTGGTCTTGACTGGATCCACGCTCAGGAACAGGGCTCCCTTGGAAAAAGCCCGCATTTGCGGTCTGGTGGAGGCCAATATTTGGCCGCTAGTGGCCAAAAATGCGGTTCGTCCGACGCTCGGCGCGACTTTTCCCATGAAGGAGGCTGCTTTAGCGCATAAAATGATGGAATCCGGCGAACTTATTGGTAAGATAGCCCTTGAAGTAGCCTGAACTTTAGGGAGTTGATTATATGAGTTTGCCGCTTATGCCCAAAGCCACAGCCGTATGGCTGGTGGAAAACACCGCTTTGACTTTTGAACAGATAGGGGAGTTTTGCGGCCTGCATCGCTTGGAAGTGCAGGCGATAGCCGATGGCGAGGTCGCCCACGGCATAATAGGCATAGATCCCATAACCAACGGACAGCTTTCCGCCGAGGAAGTGGCGCGTTGCGAAAAGACCGCGACCGCGCGGCTGAAGATAGTCAAAAGCGATCTGCCCAAGCCGGCCACCCGCACCGGAGGGCCGCGTTATACCCCCGTTTCAAAGCGCGCAGACAAGCCGGACGGCATAGCCTATCTGGTCAAAAACCATCCCGAACTTATGGACGCGCAGGTGGCGCGGTTGATAGGAACCACCAAGGACACCATCGCCAAGGTGCGCGACAAGTCGCACTGGAACGCTTCCAATATCAAGCCGCGCAATCCGGTTTTGATTGGATTGTGCCAGCAATCGGATCTGGACGCGGCGTTGGCCAAGGCCAAGCGTCGCATTAATCGCGAGCGCAAGGCGCAAGGGCTGGGGCCGCTTGAGGAAAACGTGTCTGCGGAGTCATCCGCCGATGTGGGATCGCAAGAACAGCCGAACATAGCCTTCGACGACATGATGCGCGGTATGGGGTAATTGCCTAATTAGCGCAACAACCAAAGGCTGTCTTTTATTAATGTTCTTGCGTAAAACGGGTGGGTATTGCCTTAAAAGGGTCGTCATTGCGAGCCGCCTTCTTCAGGCGGCGAAGCAATCCAGACCTTATGGAGCAACGGCACTGGATTGCTTCGCCGCCAAGAGGCGGCTCGCAATGACGGCCTTTGGCTGTGACTTCGCAAATGACGGCGGTTATGCAGGAGGTCTGATGACAATGCGTCATTCCCTGCGGCATCCCCCAATTTTGCATTAGAGTCCAAATGCGCTCGGTTTTATTAACCAATATTAATGCGTGGCCGTGTAATTTTTGCGGACAACTGTTTGATGTTATTGGTATTTGTATAGTGGATGCATGAAAGTTTTGTAAAACCCATTAATAAATGATATACTCCCTCCGTGGTCCTGAATAATCTGCATTAACTTTTTCGCAGCGGGAGGGTGGCTGACATGGCCGAGAAACTTGAATTCAAAAAAGGCGATTTCGTTGTTTATCCGGCTCATGGCGTTGGTCGGGTCGATGGTGTGGATAGCTATTCCATCGGCGGGCAGAGCATCTTGTTGTACTCGATAACCTTCGAGCACGATCGCATGAGATTAAAGGTTCCGGTTGAAAAGGCCAAGAATTCCGGTCTTCGCCGCTTAAGCTCCCGCGATCGCATCCGCGAGGCTTTGACTACTTTGCAGGGCAAGTCTCGCGTCCGCCGCGTGATGTGGAGCCGCCGCGCTCAGGAATACGAATCCAAGATCAATTCCGGCGATCCGGTTTCCATCGCCGAGGTCGTCCGCGATCTGCATCGCGGCGCGGATCAGCCGGAGCATTCCTACAGCGAACGCCAGATATATCAGGCCGCCTTGGAGCGTTTGGCGCGCGAGCTGGCGGCGGTGGAAAAGATAGATCAGGACAAGGCCACGCAAAAGCTGGAGGGCGTTCTGACGCGCGAGAAAAAGGCGGCTTGATGGACGGAAGCCTGCTCCTCTTCGTTTCTTCTTTTTCCGCGCTGGCGGCGGTCTGCTTCGCGGCGATCGCCGTCTTGTGGCTACGCAGGTTGCGCGACGGGGTGTTCCGCTCCGTCGAGGAGGCGACAGCCCAGCAGCTTTCCTCCCTCAATCGGTTGCACGAGGAAATAGGAAGAATGCAGAAACAGCAGAAACTGCAAGAGCAACAGGTGCAGTCTCTCGTCGGATCCAATCTCAAGCTGCGCATAGACATGGTCGCCATGGCCAGCCGTCTGGACATGGCCGAGGAAGATCGCGCTCAGGGGTGCGAGAGCAGGACGGTGCATTAGGACGCATCCAGAATCTTGGGCTTTTGCCCAAAGCGAGTTGGTTAAAGAATCGCTTTTTCGGCAATCTCGGTCTGTTCCTCCCCCTAAGAAGGGGGAGGAACTACACCGTCGCAAGCGGCAATAGAAGCCCATCAATCGAATCTGGAAATGCTCTAATCACAGGATTTAGCCATGCCGATCATTTCCGATAAACCGAGATTTCCCGCCGTCGGGGACAAGGCTCCGGCGTTTTCTCTGCCGGACGGCGACGGCGGTGCGGTCTCTTCGGCCAAAATGAAGGGCGAGAAGTTCGTTCTTTATTTTTATCCCAAGGACAACACTTCCGGCTGCACGGCGGAGGCTTGCGATTTCCGCGACAATATGGCGCGGTTGGCTAAGCTGGGCTTTTCCGTCATCGGCGTTTCGCGCGACAGCGCGGCCAGCCACGCGAAATTCGCCGCCAAATACGATCTGGGGTTTCGTTTGGCTGCGGACGTATCGGGAGAGATTTGTCAAAAATACGGGGTGTGGATAGAAAAAAGCATGTACGGGAAGAAGTACATGGGCATAGAGCGTTCCACTTTTTTAATCGACGGCAAGGGCGTGGTGCGGGTTGCATGGCGCAAGGTCGGCGTGAGCGGGCACGTGGCCGAGGTCATAGCGGCGGCGGAAAGGATATGAGGCTCTTGTTACGCAAAACTGGTGGGTAATTTTGTAGCCAAACGTAGCAGCAAGCATAAAGTTACGGCCAAAGGGCTGTCATTGCGAGCCGCCTTCTTCAGGCGGCGAAGCAATCCATACCTTATGGAGCAAAGGCTCTGGATTGCTTCGCCGCCCGACAGCGTTTAACGCTGTCCAAACCAAAGGGTGGCGGCTCGCAATGACAGCCCTTTTGGAAAGGCAATACCCAACCGTTTTGGGAAAGAGCCAGATATAAATCCAACGCCGTCTTCACAGGCTTCGTAAGATCGCTTTTCCGATGGTGAAGGTTATCAATATTATGGCTATCGCGCTGGCCATGGTGGCGGCGATGGGGCCGCCTACGCTGCGGGCGAGGTTCTCGCGGTCGGCGAGGTGGGATTCTATTTCGGCGATTTCGCGTTGGATGTCGTTGTACAATCTGCGGGCCATGACAAACTCGCTGGTGTCGTGCTCGACGCGTTTGGGATCGTCGACCAGACGCAATACCGCGCTCAGATCCCCTTTTTCCACGGCCTCCTTCACCTGCTTTTTCAATTTTTCCTGCATCGACTTGCTGATGAAGTCCTTCACGCAAGGCTCTATCATGGGGGCGAGCCATCCGGCCAGAGCTGGAAGTTTTTCGGGGCCGTGGCGGTATTGCAGCTCGCCGAAAAGCGTCAAAAGAGCCAATCCGCGTTTGGTGGATCCTTCCGGCGCGGACATGGCCTCGAAGAGCCTGTCTCCCCGACGGTCGCGAACGACTAGGAATGCGGCCAGATGGCGATCCATGGGTTCGCGCGGGCGTCCGGGTTGCGCCGCCGCTGCCTCCAAGGCCGGAAGCAGCTGCTTGGCATTGGTGACGTAGTGGGCTTTCAGCATCGGGCTGATGCAGGGAAGCGTGGGATTAAGCTCGTACGCGGCGCGTTCCAGCCCGTTTCCTAGCGAAGTTTTGCTTATGATTCCGCGCATCCGTTCCAGTTGCTGGGCTAAGGGAACCAGCTCGGTTTTTATGTCGTTTTGGGTGTTGACCCAAAGCGTCACGAATTGGCTGTTGATTATTTCGGCTAGAATCTGGGCATTGGAGCCGCCGGTTATCATGGCTTCGGCCAAGGCGGTGGATATGCCGGATGGCATGACGGAGACGCCGCGATACCTGATTGGCGCGCCGGGATCCAGCGCTATGCAGACCCGCGTCACGAGCTGGTCGTCGTAATGCGCGCTCCGCCCGCTTTCCTTCAGCTGAGAGATGGCTTCGTTTATTTCCTTGGACCTATCCTCGTCGCCAAGCGAGCGCAGAAGCCATTTTTCCAGCGAGCTGTTTTCTATCAGTTTGACGGCTTCGCCCACATGTTCGCTGAACGAGGCCGCCAACGGGCGTATCTGCCAATAATCCTTTCCGGCGTGGGTGAAATGGCGGCTGGCGCGCCGACCCGAATCCACGTTTTTCGGCGTCAGCCTTCTGCCGCTTAACCACTGTTCCAAATCGGCGGCAGTCCAGCGTTGACGCGCTTCGTCGGTCAACAAGCCGCGTAAAATTTCTATATGCGAAGTGGCGAGGCGTTTCGTTCCCACGATAGCCCCGAAGGTTCCGCGTTCCAGCTTGGCATGGATAATCTCGCGATCGCTCAGCCCTTTCAGCGGGTTGTGTCCTAATACAGCCAAGGCCAGAGTGATGCCGAACGCATAGCAATCATCGGTGTGGATGCCGGGGCCGCGTCCTGACGGATTGCACATTCCGCGTTCTATGGTTTCGAACAACACCGGTTGCCCTATGCCCGTAGGCGCGGAAAGGCACTCTCCCAGCTGCGGAGGGGTCACTCCGCCGAAACGCCAGAATATGTTGTTGGACCTTATGGCTCCGTGAACTATGCCGGTGCGCTGCAGCTCCAGCAAAGCCCCTATCATGGGGGTGACGAAATAGTGGTTGAGGGTGTCTTCGCGTATCAGGGGCTGCGGATCGTCCGCAGACATCTGGTAGCGAGGGGCCAAGGGATGATCGTAGGCCAAGACGTAATGACTGGAGTGCGACGGCGGCCAGTATAAAACCCCGCTTTCGCGCAGGCGCAGAAGGCTGGGGTGATCTATGGTGCGCATGGCGTTTACGGCGTCCAGACGCGCCGGAAGGCCGCTGGTGCACACGATGGCCATAAGATCTTGGCGCAAGTCGCCGCGCATTCTCGCGGCGTAGGCCGTTCCACCCGCGCTGTTGAAATTGGGGGTGGGGGAATCGGGATATACCTCCACCCGACTGCCTAACAACAGGGAATTTCCGGAGTATTCGTGAGACGGGGATTCTGCGACGGACATCGTTTTTTCGCTGGCTTTTAGAAGTGGGGATTGTAGATGGCCAAGGCGGCCTGACGCAGATTACGATAAATCGTTTCTTCGAGCCATACGCTTATGCTGATCGAAGGGCTTTTGATGTTTTCTCGCGATAATGGCACGAGATTTGCTTTGTAGCTTTCGCATCGGAGTATCTAAGGTAGCCAACAGCGAAAACCTATGGTTGCGGCTAATGGTAATGGAAATAAGCCCGCTTGTTAGGGATGAAGGGGAATCTTTGTACGCGTTATCGCTACAGAGAAAGAATTTCGCTCGTCCTGAAAAAGTCGCGGAGGCGGCGGGTTCAGCAGCTGCCACGTCGGCGAAAGACGCGAATTTCGCCGCGCAGCTGGCTTCGTTGCAGTTGAGCGGGAAGGTGGACGGCGCGGCGTCCCCCATGGCGCAAATTCCGGATGGCGATATGGCTCCTGCGCCGTTGGCGGCTCCGGCCACTCCGGTTTCGACCGCGCCGGATATTCCGAACCTCGACGGGACTGAAAATTTCGGCGACGACAGCGAGTTTTCTTTTTATGACCTGCTGGACATAGTTAATCCGTTGCAACACATACCAATATTGGGATCTTTTTACCGCGAGGCCACCGGCGACACCATAAAGCCTGTCGCGCGGGTGGTGGGGGATGTTCTATACGGAGCCTTGACCGGAACCGCAGTTGTAAGCGGCGCGATTTCTTTGGCCGGAGTGATGTTAGAGCAATATACCGGCGTGGATCCCATGGGGCGCGTGGCCGAGGCGGTGTTGGGCGACAAGCCGTTGATACCCAACGATCTCGACAACGTGAAGGTAGCGCAAGCTCCGGCGGCGAGTTCCTCTATGGAAGGAGCGTTGCCGGATCCGGCGATGGATTCCGGTTCCTCCGACGGAGCTTCGGGAAACGACGGCAGCGTGTGGCCGGATTTGGGATTTATGATGGCCGACAACCTCCGCCCGACGTTCGCCGATTATCCGGAAGCGTCCCCAGTTGCGCCCCCTCCTCCACCGATGCCGGCGGCGTATGACGGGGAAATCCCGATTGCGGACGGCGGAGACGGACATGCGATCGATGACGCCCAAGCCGTTTTGGCGGCGCAGTACGCGGCGGAACGGGGAACCGAGGTTAGACGCTCGGCTTTCGGCGGCGTGATGGATACTAATCCCATAGGTCGCGGAGGAATAATCGCCGGAGCCGATGGAGCGGCGGCTGCCTCGGGATTGCAGGCTTCGGACGGCAGCCTTCCGCCGGATTTCGTGCGCGATATGATGACGCTGGCGTTGGAAAAATACCGCGTAGCCCAAGAATCCGGCGCGTTGCCTTCGACTGCGGTCGCGAGGTGATCGCGTCTGGATTGCGATGCTTAAGTGGCCGTAACTTCGCAAATAACGGCTATTTTTGGAAGATAATGCCCCCCGTTTTGAGTAAGAGCCAGTCTATTTTGGCGGTTACAAAATATATGGCATAATGCCGCAGGTTCGGCTTAACCTCGGCACTGGCGTGGCTTGTGCTTGAGGCGGGCCATTGGAATCTTGGAGTGTCTTGAATGTCTGAAAGGCGAATGCCGGACGGTTCGGAATGGGGCGAGCTGGCCAAGGAGGTTTTGGATCTCTGGCAGGAGCATCTGGCCGCGTTGGCTTCGGATCCTCGCGCCAGAGAAGACATGGCCAAGATGATGGCCCCGATGGGCAAGGCTTTCTCGGAATGGTCTGCGGTGATGCAACATGGTTTCAACGCTGCCAAAAACGGAACCGGACAACCTTTCGCCGGAGGAGATTTCTCCCGACCAACCCAGCCTGAACCTGAACCACAGCCTGCGCCTGAGGAATCCGCGACCGCACAGCCCGAGGCCGTTGGGGTTGCATCTCCAGATGGCGATGGCGGCGTGGATAGGATTGCCCTTCGTTTGGCCGCTCTTGAACGCCAGCTTGAGGAACTCCGGTCAGGCCTCTTCGGCGTTGCGGAGGATGACGGAGTGGCTGGAGCCGCTGAAGGAGAGGCTTCCGCCGCCTTCGGACAAGGAAGCGGCCGCCGCCCTCGCAAAGGCGTTAATTGACGAATCCCTTCTGCGTTCCCGCGATTTCGTCTCCGGCATAGCCGCCTATCGCCGCCACGGCGCGAAGCGGGCGGCGGAGGATATGGCAAAGGCTCCGGTTTTATGGCAGAGCGGAACGACGCGGCTTTTGGATTACGCGCCCGAGGCCGAACCAGACGCGCCCGTGGTTCTGGTCATCCCGTCTCTCATCAACCGTTATTGGATACTCGATTTGGACGAGAGGCATTCGCTGTTGCGTTTCATGGCCGAGGCCGGATTGCGTCCGCTGGTCGTCGATTGGGGAGAGCCCGGGGAGGAGGAAAAGGCTTTTTCCATCTCGGATTATTTAAAGCGCAGGCTTGAGCCAATATCGGATTTCATCGCCGCCGACATATCGCCCCTCCACTCCGTATTGGGATACTGCATGGGCGGATTGCTGGCCTTGGCGTTGCAACAACTGTTGTCGGGGCGACAGGAGACGCGGGGGCGGGTGAACGCTTTGGCGTTGCTGGCGGTTCCGTGGGATTTTCACGCCGCCGGCATTTTGCCGCCGGAGATGTTCATCCACATGGCCACCGAGATGGAGCCGTGTCTGGAGGATTGCGGACATTTGCCGGTCGAAGCGATGCAGGCGTTGTTCGCGTTTTTGCAACCTACACAGGCGATGCGGAAGTTTTCCAGCTTTGCCAACATAGACCACGGCGGCGAAGAAGCCAGAAGGTTCGTGTTGGCGGAAGATTGGCTCAACGACGGAGTTCCTTTGGCGTCAAGGGTGGCGAGGGAATGTCTGGGCGGGTGGTATGGCCAGAACCTGACCGGAAACGGGCTGTGGACAGTGGAAGGGCAGGCGGTGGATCCGTCTTCGTTCGGGATTCCGGCCTTCGTCGTCGTGCCGCAGCGCGACCGTATAGTTCCGCCGGAATCCGCCTTGCCGTTGGCCGAGATGATGCAGGACGTCACTTTGCGCGAGCCGCCGTTGGGGCATATAGGGTTGCTAGCCAGCGCGGCGGCCCCGCGTTTGGTATGGAAGCCTTTGGTCGAATGGTTGATAGGCCGGTGAAGTAGGCCATTTCTGAATACGGGCGGATAAAGAATCGCTCTTTCATAGATCGCGGTCTGTCCCTCCCCCTGCTTAGGGGGAGGTTAGGTGACGCATTCACCCAAGTTTGAGGTTTGCTGCGCCAACCCCCACCTAACCTCCCCCTAAGAAGGGGGAGGAACAGATCGTGATTGCGGGCAGAACGTCGCCTTATTTGCTGACCCGCAGGTTGGAAAGCGAATCCGCGATCGCGCTGAAGGCGTTTTGCAGATCCGCGCCCGACGGCGAATTAAAGTAGTAATTGTCCGCCGTCGCGCAGTCTCTCAGCAGGTTTTCGATCGACGTTCCCGGGCTGCCGAACGCGATGGTGTAGACGTATACACCTTTGGTTTTCAGCGACGAACATACGTTGCTAAGGCGGGTGTTCAGCTGCGTCACCGCCGCGCCGCTATTGGTGGTTCCCAGCCGCCCTTCGCTGAGGTATCCGTACGCGCCGCGGCTGGAGCTGCTGATGGTGTTTTCGCCGTCGGTCAGGATTATAATGGCTTTGTTCATATGCGGCGTGCCGTAATCCAAAGGCAGGCCGTTCGCGTCCATATCGCCTCCCCAGAGATTCTTCCAGTTGGGCGACAACATGCGCCATCCCCATGCAGCACCCGTCACGATATGGGTGTTGCCTACCGCAGTCATGGCGTTGACGGCGTTCAGCACCGTCGTTTTATTTCCGGTCATCGGGGTGACTTGTTGCGAGCAATACTTATTAGGACCCTTGGAAGTGCCGAGGCCGCTGGCGTATGTTAACGGGCTGGTTCCGGTTATCCAGTTGTTGTAGTCGTTGTGATCCGGCCAGTAATATTGCTTGAATTTGGTCACCGACGGCGTGTCGTCGGTGACGTCGCGTCCGTCGGTCTCGCGGGCTTCCACGCAGCCCATCCACGTCGTCGGTCCCCAATTTAGGGTGGCTCCGTAGGCCGAATCTATCCATGCCGTGCGCGATGCTCCAACGTTCACCGCCTGCGAAAACGGAACCAATCCTATCCACAGATCCTTAACCGTCGCTTGTCCGCCATAGAGGATATTGACCAGATTAGTCGCCGCGGACTTAAGGTTGCTGAGGCGGGTTCCCGACATAGATCCGGTGTTGTCCAACACCATCACCAATTCCAGCCCCGAGGCGGTTCGGGTGATTTGCGCGTTCGCGGTCACGGTGACGTCCTTGATGCCGAAAACCCGCATGAAGGCGGTCGGCACGGTCGTGCTGGCCGACAGGTTGATGACCATGTTGTTGTTCGTGAGGGTTATCCCCGATGCCGGAGCCGAGGATCCCATGTATCCGGTGGGGAAGTTGGCTCCGACGTATTTAGCCACTTCCGCCGAGGCGTTGGCGGTGTTCAGCGTCGATCCCGCCGCCAGTCCGGCGGCGTCGAGCGCATAGGAAAGCCGCGATTGCACCAGCTGAACGCGCGCCACGTCGACCGCCGAGCCGACGAAGCCGATCATGGTCATAAAAGAAAGCGCGAGCATGGGAAGCGTCATGCCCGACTGATCGTTGCCGAAATCTTTCAGCAGGGAAAGAATGCCCTTGTTGTTTTCGGATATGCGGTCGTTCGACATGCTTTCACCTCATAAGGGCGGAGTTATAAGGGGGCTAAGGCGCGGCTTGTATATGGCCACGCGATAGAAATCCCCTTCGGACAATATCGAAGCATTGATAAACATCGGCTTGAAGGCGTAGTAAACCTCGGCCACGATGACGTTTTCCTGATCGTTCAGCGTCAGGTTGGGCGGCATCGTCGGCGGCAGGCCGAATTTGCCGATCTTGCTTTCCCGCGCCAATCCGCCGCCGCCGCTGTGCTGCCAGCTTATCTGCGTCGCTTGTCCGGCGGGTTTGTACAACGAGGTTAAGATGACGATTCCTTTATCGCCGAACTCGAACGGATTCATCAATTGTCCGGCCGCCAACAGTATGTTGTCGAGATCCGCTTTGGTCACGGTCTTGGATTGAGTGACAATATCGGTCACGCCGTAGGCTATGCGATCGGCGCGTTGGCTTACCAGCATCATATAGGCGGCGTCGGCGCAGCCGAGGAAGATGGCTATCCAGATCGGCATCGTCAAAGCCAGCTCGACCGCGGCGATGCCGCGCCGCAGGCGATCTTTCGCGCTTGATCCAATTCCGCGCAGGCGGATGGTTTTAATAAGGCTCATTCTTCACCACTATTCTGGAAGTTATATTCACCATTCCGTTCTCGTCGCCTATCAGGTTGCCTATCATGGGGGTGAACATTTTCCACGGATAGCTGACGGTATAGACCACCACTTGTCCCGACGTTCCCAATCCCGCCGTTCCCTGCTCGGGTTGGCCGATGTTGCTGAGGTTGCCGTAGGAGGTCGAGGTGACGGACAGCTTGGTGACGTCGACCAGCGGGGCGAGGCTGCTCATTTCCTTGTTTAGGGCTTCCATGATGGTGTCGAGCTGAGTCTTGCCTTCG
The DNA here is from genome assembly GCA_041908065.1 of Alphaproteobacteria bacterium. Classification (GTDB taxonomy): domain Bacteria; phylum Pseudomonadota; class Alphaproteobacteria; order UBA9219; family UBA9219; genus JAYRGC01. Next base: position 17,380 of record JAYRGC010000064.1, read on the forward strand.
GCGACGTATCCGGTCTTGGCCAGCCGCGAGGAATTGAAGGTGGAGTTTTCCAATAAATGCTGCGTCAGAGCGATGAGGGAAATCTCCACGATGCCGATGAACAGCAGGAAGAACACGGGGGCAACCAAGGCCATTTCCAAGGCCGTGGCTCCGCGCTCGCCCCGCTTATGGCGGCGGCCAAAACAGACAGCCATATGGCCTATGTTACGCATAAACTTCATTCCCGCTTCCCCCAAGGTTCGGCGAACGTCCCATATTGCCACGAGGTCTTTTACTTTTTATTAACTTTAGACGGCATTTTCGGAAGGTTTGAGAAATTCGAAATTAGAGCTAAAATGGTGCGAAATGCTAGATATTTGACATCGTGCCGCTTGGTGGGGTATGTACCCCGTTCGCATTTCGCCCGCGCAAGCGGTTAGGGTAAGTAGAGGAGAATTAAGGTGAAGCGCACATATCAACCCAGCAAGCTGGTTCGCAAGCGTCGCCACGGCTATCGCGCCCGCATGGCCACCAAGGGCGGACAGAAGGTGATCGCCCGCCGCCGCGCCCAAGGCCGCAAGCGGCTGAGCGCGTAATTAGTTCGCCCTGCCTGTGATCCGTTCTTCCGTTTTAAGGAAACGCTCCGAGTTTCTATCCGTGGCCGCCAGCGGCAGGAAATGGGTGGCCAAGGGCGTAATCGTGCAAATAGGCAATGGGGTGGAGGGCACGGTTCGTTACGGACTTACCGCCACCAAGCGCGTGGGCGGGGCAGTCGTTCGCAACCGCGCCCGCCGCCGGATGCGCGCTTTGGCCGAGGAGCTTTTGCCCTTGCACGCCAAGGCGGGTAAAGATTACGTCCTGATAGCCCGCGCCGTTACGGCTGAATATCCGTGGGAAAACCTGAAGCAGGAAGTAGCCATAGCTTTGCAGAGGCTTTAGGGCATTTATTGCTTTGGTTGATGTATGAAACCCGCAACTTGCGACTGTGGAGTTCCTCCCCCTAAGAAGGGGGAGGAACTGCACCGTAGCAAGCGGCAAGAGAATCTCACCGA
>JAYRGC010000065.1:0-17931 GCA_041908065.1 Alphaproteobacteria bacterium
CCCTCTGGGAGAGGATAGCGCGGCTTGGTTTTTCGCCCCGTAGCGAAAATCCTTAGCCGCAGCTTGGTGTGGGTTGCCCAGTTGGGGTTTCAAAAGAACCCTCACCAAGGTATTGCCACGAATTTTCGAAGGCGAAAATTCGGGCAAACCTATCCTCTCCCAGAGGGAGAGGGGGATCGCTGAACCTTACTCGCGTAAGTTCCCTTCGACAGGCTCAGGGAACACTGGCTTCAGGGAACGCGGGATGGATTAGTTTAGTTATAACTTTCTCACATCTGTGAGTTTTCCGGTAACGGCGGCGGCGGCGGCCATTGCGGGGCTGAGAAGATGGGTGCGGCCTCCCCTGCCCTGCCTGCCTTCGAAATTGCGATTGGAGGTAGAGGCGCAACGCTCGCCTTCGGCCAGCCTGTCGTCGTTCATGGCCAAACACATGGAACATCCCGCCTCGCGCCAATCGAAACCGGCATCGCGGAATATCTTATCCAGCCCCTCGGCTTCGGCCTGTCTTTTGACCAGCCCCGACCCGGGCACGACCATGGCATAGACTCCGGCGGCGACATGGCGGCCTTTGGCCACCGCCGCCGCCGCGCGCAAATCCTCTATCCGCCCGTTGGTGCAGGAACCGATGAACGCCTTGTCTATCCTGATGTCCTCCAACCGCTCGCCCGCCTTCAATCCCATGTACTCCAATGCCCTTTGCATGGCCTGTCTTTTTCCGGCGTCCTTGGCGGTCGCCGGATCGGGAACCGAGGCCGTTATCGGCAACACGTCTTCGGGCGAAGTTCCCCAAGTCACCATCGGCGCGATCGCGGCGGCGTCCAACCTGACCTCGCGGTCGTAAACCGCCCCCGCGTCGCTGACCAAAAGCCGCCATTTGGCTACGGCCTTGTCCCACATTTCCCCTGCCGGAGCCTTAGGGCGGCCGCGCAGCCACGCGAAGGTCTTATCGTCGGGAGCGATCAGCCCCGCCCTAGCCCCCGCCTCTATCGACATGTTGCAAACGGTCATGCGGCCTTCCATCGACAATTCGCGAATGGCCGCGCCGGAATATTCTATGACGTGTCCGGTTCCTCCGGCGGTTCCCAAGGTTCCGATAATCGCCAAAGCCACGTCCTTGGCGGTCACTCCGAACGGCAAACCGCCCTCGACCGCCACGCGCAGATTGCGCGATTTCCGCATGGCCAAGGTTTGCGTCGCCAGAACGTGCTCGACCTCCGACGTGCCGATGCCGAAGGCCAAGGCTCCGAAAGCTCCGTGGGTGGATGTGTGGCTGTCGCCGCACACCACGGTAGTCCCGGGCAAGGTAAATCCCTGTTCCGGCCCCACGACGTGGACGATGCCTTGGCGAACGTCCAGCATGGAGAAATATTCGATGCCGAATTCTCGGACGTTGCGCTCCAACGCTTCGACCTGAGCGCGGGATTCTTCGTCGCGGATTCCCTGCGCCCGATTGGCCGAGGTTGGCACGTTGTGATCCGCAACGGCCAGCGTCAATTCGGGGCGGCGCGCCTTGCGCCCCGCCGCGCGCAAGCCCTCGAAGGCTTGGGGCGAAGTTACTTCGTGCACCAGATGGCGATCTATATAAACCAGACTCTCCCCGTCGCCGCCATCGCGCACAACGTGGGATTCCCATATCTTGTCGTAGAGCGTTTTGGGATTTGTCATGGCCTTATAATACCTGTTTTCATGGTGGATATAGGTATCATCCATTGCCCATCACCGCAATGTGGAGCAGCAGCGACTCCTCTCCCTCTGGGAGAGGAGGGATTGCCGCGCCTTGCTCGCGTAAGTTCCCTTCGACAGCCGTTCGACAGGCTCACGGTGGCAGCTCAGGGAACACTGGTAGCGGTCGCTGAGCTTGTCGAAGCGACCGCGAGGGATTGCGGAACCTTGCTCGCGTAAGTTCCCTTCGACAAGCTCAGGGAACACAGGCTCAGGGAACGCGGACTCAGGGAACGATGGGTTCTCAATGCGCCGCAGGCTTGTCGAAAGCCGGCGGAGCGATGCCGCTGGCCGCAAGCTGGTCGACAAGCTGCTTTTTCAACCGCTCCAAACCAGCCGCATTCGACGCTTCGGCGCGAGCCACCAAAACCGCCTGAGTGTTGGACGCACGCAACAGCCACCAGCCGTCCGCCGTCTTGACCCGCACGCCGTCCATGTCGCCGTATTCCGCACCTTCGCTTTTCAGGCGGGATTTTATTTCCTCGACGATTGCGAACTTGCGCTGTTCCTCCACCTCGAAGCGCAGCTCCGGCGTGCTGACGGTGACCGGCAATTCGTCAAGCAGATCGCCGAGGGAGCCGTCGGACGACGCCACCAGCGAAATCAGCCGCACCGCGCAATAAACCGCGTCGTCGAAGCCGTAATAGCGATCGGCGAAAAAGATATGGCCGCTCATCTCTCCCGCCAAAGGGGATTTGGTCTCGGCCATTTTCACCTTTATCAGCGAATGTCCGGTCTTCCACATGACGGGCTTGCCGCCGCGCTTGGCGATGAAGTCGAACAACACCTGCGAAGCCTTGACGTCGGCGATGATGGCCGCCCCGGGGTTTTCCTTCAGCACCTCGCCGGAGTATATCGCCAACAACTGGTCTCCGGCCAGAATTCTCCCCTGCCCGTCGACCGCGCCGATGCGATCGGCGTCGCCGTCGAAGGCCACGCCGAAATCGCAGCCGTGGCGTTTCACGGCCTCTTGAAGATCTTTAAGGTTCGCGGCAACCGTCGGATCGGGGTGATGGTTGGGAAAGCGTCCGTCGATGTCAGGGAAAAGCAGTATATGCTCGCCCGGCAACGATTTGACCAGACGCTGGGCTATCTCGCCCGCCGCGCCGTTGCCGATGTCCCATGCGATTTTCAGCTTGCGCTTTCCGCGATAGTCGGCCAGCAGCCTTTTGACGTATTCCTCCCGCACATCGAGGTTGGAAACGCTGCCTTCGCCGGAAACGAAATCGGCCTTAGCGGCTATTTTTCCCAACCCTTGTATGGCCGCGCCGTATATAGGCCCTCCGCCCTCCAAACGCTTGGACATCAGCATCTTAAAGCCGTTCTGGTCGGGGGGATTATGCGATCCTGTCACCATTATTCCGGCGTCGACGTCACCCTGAAAAGTGGCGAAATAAAGCATCGGCGTCGGCCCCAAGCCTATCCTTTCGACCTTCAATCCGGTGGCGAGCAGCCCCTCGACCAAGGCGGATTCCAAGGCGGGGGAATGCGTCCGCCCGTCGTATCCGACCCGTATCCGCTTGCCTCCGGCGCGGACGACTTTGGTTCCGAACGCCAGCCCCAAGGCGCGGGCATCGGCTTGATGGAGGTTTTTCCCCACGGTTCCGCGCACGTCGTATTCGCGTAAAATAACCGGATCAAAGGCATGGGCTTGGGCGGAGTTGTTCATATCTTACCTCTGGCTTGAAAGTGGCACGCGACATCGGAGCAATATATCACTATATTATGTGGCGTTTATAAGGCATAGGGCGTTGCTACGGCTGGTTTCGCCGCCTGCGAATGCCTGCGTTATTGATCGGGAGACAGGTTATGGCCGCCAAAAAGAAAAAAGGTTCGGCGCAATCGGCGCAATCCTCCGCCAACAGCATGTGGGGCGGCCATTTCACGCGCGGCCCCGCCGAGGCGATGGCGCGGATCAACGAATGCCTAGACGCCGACAAACGGCTGTACGCCGAGGACATCGCCGCGTCGAAGGCTCACGCCGCCATGCTGGCCGCTCGCGGAATAATCTCCCGCAAGGACGCCGAGGACATAAGGCGCGGGCTGGACGCGATACAACGGGAGATCGAAAGCGGGAAGTTCGTCTTTTCCGCCGAACTGGAAGACATCCATATGAACGTCGAATCCCGTCTGGCCGCGCTGATAGGCGACGCCGCCGGACGGTTGCACACCGGACGCTCGCGCAACGATCAGGTGGCCGTGGATCTGCGGCTGTGGACGCGCAACGCCGTCGACGCGGCGGACGCGGGGCTTTTGGCCTTGCAAAAGGCTTTGGTGGCGCAAGCCGAGATTCACTCCGCAACGTTGATGCCCGGGTTCACCCATCTGCAAACCGCCCAGCCCGTCACCTTCGGCCACCATCTATTGGCCTACGTCGAAATGTTCGCTCGCGATCGCGGGCGTTTCGCCGACGCGCGGGCAAGGATGAACGAATCCCCGCTGGGCGCGGCCGCCTTGGCCGGAACATCGTTCCCCATCGACCGCGCCATGACGGCGCGGGAATTGGGTTTTGATCGCCCGATGGCCAACTCGATGGACGCAGTTTCGGATCGCGACTTCGCGCTGGAATTCCTGTCCGCCGCCAGCATAACCGGAATCCATCTCTCGCGCCTGGCCGAAGAAATAATCATCTGGATGAGCGCGGGATTCCGCTTCGTCGCCCTCTCCGAAGCCTTCACCACCGGCAGCTCGATAATGCCGCAGAAACGCAACCCCGACGCCGCCGAACTGATACGTGCGAAAGCGGCGGCTTTGGCGGGAGCCTTCACCCATATGGCGATGCTGGTCAAGGGATTGCCCTTGGCGTACAACAAGGATCTCCAAGACACTAAGCCGCCCTTGATGCGCGCCGCCGACGAGCTGATGATGTCGCTGGAGGCGATGGCGGGAATGGTGGCCGACATGCGCGCCATCCCCGACAACATGCGCGAAGCCGCCGGAGAGGGATTTATCACCGCGACGGATCTGGCGGATTGGCTGGTGCGCGCCTTGGGGATGCCGTTCCGCCAAGCTCATCACACGGTGGGCAAGCTGGTGAAAATAGCCGAGGGCAAAGGCTGCCGTTTAGAGGATTTGTCTTTGGCCGAAATGCGGGGCGTGGAGCGCGGAATATCGGCCGAGGTCTATGCTTGCCTGAAACCGGAAAAAGCCATTTCCTCCCGCCGCAGCATCGGCGGAACCGCGCCGGATCTGGTTTTAGCGCAAGCGCGAAAATGGAAGAAAAGGCTGTAAACCGGCAGGGTAAAGCTTTGCTCGTTTAGCAAAAGCGTGTAGGCCGATTCCCCTATCGCTTATTTCCTATCTGTTCCAACATGGCGAAGGCGGCGGATTTTTCGGCGGCGCGGCGGGACGCTCCTCGGGAGATCACGTCCTTTTGCCCCATCACCGACAGCTCTACCATGAACTCCGGCGCGTGGGCGGGGCCGGAACGCTCTATTACGCGATAAACCGGCAAGGGCAAGCCCTTTCCTTGCGCCCATTCCTGCAATTCGGTTTTGGATTCTTTGGGCGCAGGGCGGGCGTCGCCGATGTCCTTCCAACGGGAATTGATAAAGCGTCTGGCCACTTCCAAGCCACCGTCGATATACAACGCGCCGATGATGGCTTCCACCGCGTCCGACAGAACCGCCAGATTGCGGCGATCGGCCATGACGCTTTCCCCTTTGGCCAAACGCAAATAGCGATCCAACCCCATGGCCAAGGCGATGCCGCGCAAGGCGTCGCGGTTGACCAGAGCGGCGTGGCGTTTGGACAAATCCCCTTCGGTCGACAAGGGGAGTTGACGATAAAGCCGCTCGGCCATTATCAGCCCCAAAACCCTGTCGCCCAAAAACTCCAGCCGTTCGTATTCGGCCACTCCGCGCTTGGAATCGCGCAACGAAGGGTGGGTCAGCGCGGCGTCCAGCAAAGCGACGTCGGCGAAGGTGTGCTGCAAAGAATTTTCAAGCTCGCTCGGCTTTCTGGTCATCGTCATTTTATTTTCCCGAACATTCGGCTCCAACGCACCGATTTAGGCCATTTCCAGAATTGGAGAAAGCTAGCCCCGTCGCCGATTGAGAAAAACAGGATCTCGGCGCGTCCGACCAGATTTTCTCTGGGCACGAAACCAACCACCGGCGTCCTGCTGTCGGAGGAATTGTCGCGATTGTCGCCCATCATGAAATAGTGCCCTTCGGGAACCTCGAATTCCGGCGTGTTGTCGAGCTTGTAATCGTCGCCGTCTTCGCGGATGACGTGGCTGTGCCCGTCGGGAAAGGTTTCGATATAGTCCACAGCTCCTTCGGGAGGATTGGTTTCGGACTCTTGCGCTAGGGAATCGAGCTTGGTGCGTGCAACGGCCACGCCGTTGATATGCAGCAATCCGTGGCGAACCTGTATCCTGTCCCCGGGCAATCCCACCAGCCGCTTGATATAGTCGGTGCTGTCGTCGCGGGGAAGTTTAAAGACTATGACGTCGCCCCTTTCGGGTTCTCCGCCGAAGATTCGCCCGTTGAACGGCAACATCCCCATGGAGACTGAAAGGCTGCTGTAGCCGTACGAGTATTTTGACACGAAAAGGAAATCGCCGACCAAAAGCCCGGGAAACATCGAGCTGGACGGAATGTTGAACGGCGCGAACAACAAGACGCGGAAGATCAGCGCGACCACTCCGGCGAAGATGACCGTGCGCGCTATTTCGTCCAATACGGCTCCGCTTCTGTGTTCCATACCTAACCTATCCCCTGCAACCGAATTCGACAGCGGCGCGACTTTAGCAGAGAGTGATTGCGGACAAAAGCACGATCCAAAAGCTGTCATTTGCGAAGTTACAGCCAAAGGCCGTCATTGCGAGCGTCGCCCTTGCGACGCGAAGCAATCCAGCGTCATGGAGCAACAGCACTGGATTGCTTCGCCGCCCGACAGCGTTAACGCTGTCCAAACCAAAGGGCGGCGGCTCGCAATGACGGCCTTTGGCTGTAACTTCGCGTGACGGCCTTTGGCTGTAACGCCCTTTTTGCAAGAAAGCACCCACCAGTTTTGTGTAAGAGGCCTTTAACGCCTATCAACGAACTAAATCAGGGAACATAAGGCGCGACCTTTGGAGCTACTTCGTTGTTTATTGCCACCTCAACCCCGTTACGCAGTTTTATCTGGCCTGCGGTCACGACGGTTTCGCCTTCCTTGAGGCCGGAGGTTATGACGATCATGTCTTTTCTGGAAGCTCCGGTTTCCACGAATCTCTGAGCGGCGATCAGTTTCGGTTTCGCCTTATCTTTTTCATCTTCGCCGCTTTCGCCGTTGCCGCTTTCTTCGACCACGTAGACTGTGCTGCCGTAAGGGTTCTTGGTGATGGCGGTGCGGGGAACTAGCAGCACGTCCTTAGGTTCGCCCGCCAGAACCTTGGCCGTGACGTACATCCCGGGCAGAAGGGTTTTGTCGGGATTGGACAGAGAGGCGCGGACGGAAACGTTGCGAGTGTCGGCGTCCACCTTGGGATTTATGATGGTTATCTCGCCGACGAATTCGGACGAAGGAAAAGCGTCGGAAGTCACGGAGATTCTTCCTCCGACCGCCAATTTGGAAATTTCCTGCTGCGGCAATATGAAATCGACGTGCAATGGATCGACCTGCTGCAGGGTAACGACGGGAGATCCGGCGGCTACATATTGCCCCACGTCGGCTTTGATTATCCCGACGCGGCCTGAAAACGGGGCTAGGATAACCTTTTTCTCAATCGCGGCACGCTGCTGGGCTACCTGCGCCTTGGCCTGTTCCAAGCGCGCGCTGGCGGCGTCCACCGCGGCTTGGCTTATGGCTTGGACGTTCAACTGCTTGCGGTCGCGTTCCAGCGTCACCTCGGCCAATTTGGCTTCGGCCTGCAAAGCTCGCAGACGAGCCATATCCTCGGCTGTTTTCAACTGGACTAAAAGCGTTCCCTCCTCGACCTCGGCGCCGGATTGCAGGTAAACGGCGTCGACCACTCCGCCGGTTTCGACCGCCAGCTCCGCCCCCTTAACCGCCTTGAGAGTGCCCAAGGCGGTTATCTCGTCCTGCCATTGCCCTCTTTCCGTCTTGGCTGTGGAAACGGTGAAGACTTTCGGGGTTTCCAATATCGCTTTTTTAATCATCATGTTTTTGAAAACGCCGAAGCCTGCCACAATGGCGGCGACGAAGGCCACGGCGGCGAGCATTCTCATCATGTATTTGGCGGTTCCCTGCGGCATGGATTCCTCTTTTTCGTATTCCTATATCATATCATTGCGAATAGCTGTTTCCCAAGGCATGGAACAATGCCGCCGTATCGGCGTAGCGGCGGGCACGGGCTTGGACTGCGGCGATCTTGGCCTTTTGCAGAGCTTGTTCGGCGTCGAGCAAGGCCAGATAGCTTATCGCTCCGGCGTCGAATTGCATCCGCGCCATTTCCATGCTGGCGGCGGCGGCCTTTTCCGCCTCGGTTTGGGTTTTTAACGCCTCGGCGTCGAATTGCAAGGCGCGGAGAACGTCGGCTACTTCCCGCAAAGCCGTCAAAACCGCTCCGCGATACGCCGCCAAGGCTGCTTCATAGTCGGCTTCGGCGGCGCGGCGTTTGTGCAGCAATTCCCCGCCGCGAAAAAGCGGTTGCAGCACACCCTCCCCCACGCTCCAGATGGCGGAAGCGGGAGAAGCGAAGGCATCGATGTTATATGACTGCGAACCATAGCTCGCGCTGAGGGGAAAGCGCGGAAGCATATTGGCCGTGGCGATGCCAATCGCCGCGCTGGCGGCGCGCAGCTGGGATTCCGCCGCGCGTATGTCCGGCCTGTTTTTGACCAGATCCGACGGGAGCGTGACCGGCAATTCTTCCGGCAGTTTCAGGGAATCCAAGCCGATGTCCTCGCCCAAGCCTTCGTGCGGCATCCGGCCTGTCAACGCCGCCAACAGATTTCCGGCCTCGGAGGCTTTGCGCTCCAGATCGGGAAGCGTCGCCCGCGTCGCCGCCAAAGCGGCTTCCTGCGACAACGTGGCCGATTTGGAGACGGCTCCGGCCTCGAACTGGGCGCGCAGCATCTCCAGCTGCTTTTCCGACGCGGCCACGTTTTCCCGCGCGGCGTCGATTTGCGCCAAAAACGCGGCGCGGGAGATGGCCGCAGTCACTATGTTCGCGGCCACGGAGGAACGGGCGGCGTCCAGATAAAAACGCTGATAATCCTCGGCGGCTTGGCTTTTTTCCAAGGCGCGGCGCGTCAATCCGAAAAAGTCGATAGCGTAGCTGACGTTCACCGAAGCGTTGTAAAGGGTGAAAGTGGGATCGACGAACCCGCCTCCGCCCGCCATGACCGAACGCTGGCTGGTGATATTTCCCGACAAGTCGACCGACGGAAACAGCGATCCGCGCATGGCAAAAACGCGCTCTTTCGCAGCTTTCAACGACGCCTCGGCCTCCTTGGCGGTGGGGTTGGATTGCAGACCGGACGCGACAAGGGCGTTCAAGGGGGAAGAACCGAAAAGATTCCACCACTCGGCTGGAACCTTGCCGTTGGGCAGGAATTTCTGCGCCACGCCGCCTGCGACGTCCGCGCTTGCGGTGGTTTGCGGGAATCCCGACGGGGAGTAGGCGGCGGCCTCTGGCGGCGGCGGCGGAACGAAATCCGGTCCGGCGGCGCAGGCCGACAACGCCAACATTCCCAAAAGTCCTAAAATCCTCAGCCCTGATAACATGCTTGAATCCTGCTTGCGGCCTTGATGCAAGGCGAATATACGCGCAAAATTTCCTAATGCCAAAAATGGGAAGGAACCAACACTTCCAAAAATTGGGCGTCATTGCGAGCCGCCACACTGTAGTTTGGACAGCGTTGAACGCTGTCGGGCGGCGAAGCAATCTAGTCATGGGAGCAACGGCTATGGATTGCTTCGCCGCCTGAAGAAGGCGGCTCGCAATGACAGCCCTTTTTTGCTAGTGTCCGTGGAAAGCGTCATCATTAGACTTCGCAGGACAATTGTTTTGGGAAAAGCGGAAAAAATGTCGCACAGCAATAGCAAACAAAATATGACTATGGCCGAACTGGCGTTGGCCATAGGCGGGAAGCTGCACGGAAACGGCAATCTCGCCGTATGTCGCGTTTCCCATCCGGCTGACATCACGGACGATGCCTGTCTCGCGCTCGCCTTCGACGAAAATCTCTTGCCTATTCTGAAGGATTCTCCGGCCAAAGCGGCGGTGGTTGGCGCGAAAACCGACGATAAGGTTTTGGGATTTTTGGAATCCTATATCAAAGTCGAACGCCCTCGTCTGGCGATGGCGCGCATAACCGCCATTTTCGAAAGGCCTGCGCAAATAGCCAAAGGCGTGCATCCCTCGGCCATCGTCGAATCCGGCGCGGTTTTGGGCGACGGAGTGCGGATAGGGGCGATGGCCTATGTCGCAGCCGGAGCCAAGATAGGCGACAACTGCGCCATCCATCCGCAGGCCTATATAGGGGCGGAGGCGAAAATAGGCGCGGACAGCGTGATTTATTCCGGCGTCAGAATCGGCGCGAGGGTTCATATCGGCGAACGCTGCATCGCGCATTTCAACGCTTCCATAGGATCGGACGGCTTCAGCTTTGTCACACCCGAAATAGGAAGCGTCGAAGCGGCCAAAAGCGGTGGCGGGATCACGGCCACCAACACCGCCTTGATACGCATCGCCTCGCTGGGAACGGTGGAGATCGGAAACGACGTGGAAATAGGAGCCAATACCTCCATAGATCGCGGAACCGTAAGCGCGACCCGCATCGGCGACGGCACTAAGATAGACAATCAGGTGCAAATAGCCCACAACGTCGTCATCGGCAAAGGCTGTTTGATTTGCGGCCGCACGGGAATAGCCGGAAGCGCCGTGATCGGCGATCGCGTCGTCTTGGGCGGCGGAACCGGAGTTGCGGATCACGTCAGCGTCGGCGACGATGTGGTGGCGATGGCGTTAAGCGGCATCGGCAACAACATAAAGCCCAAGACGCTAGTTGCCGGAATTCCGGCGATCCCCCGCGAACAGGCCGCTGAAAACCTGTTGAACGTCAAACGCATCAAAACCCTGATGCGGCGTCTAGCGGACTTGGAAGCGAGGCTATCTTCCGACGGGAGTAAATAAGCCAGAAATTGCTATTACACAAAATATGGTCTCTTCCGCAAAACGTATTGGCAGGCTTTTCTAAAATTGCCTTCATTACGAAGTTACGGCCTTTGGCCGTAACTTCGAAAATGACGACGCTTGCTGTTGCGTTTGGATGCAAAAACACCCTCCTGTTTTGCGTAAGAATCCGCAATATGCCAGATGCTAAACGCAGTAGAGGGATCTATTTTCCTCCGCCCAGCGAGTGGACATAGACCGCCAGTTGGCGAACGGTTCTATCGCTAAGCCTGCCTTCCCAAGTCGGCATCACTCCGGCGCGGGAATTGGCGACGGTTGCGATTATCGACGCTTTGTCTCCGCCATAAAGCCATATATTGTCGCTCAGGCGCGGTGCGCCCATTTCCGGATTTCCTTCGCCGTTATCGCCATGGCAGGCGACGCAGTTTTGGGCGAACAGCTCCTTGCCCTTGCTGAAAGCCTCGGTCTGCGCCGCTTTGTCGCCTTGGTGGAGATTGGCGACGTATTCCGCCACCTGTTCAACCTCAGCCGGTTGCAATATCCCGTCTTTTCCGAAGGCCGGCATTTGGTTGTCGCGCATCTGCGGATGACCCGAACGCACGCCGTAACGTATGGTCGTATATATCTGCTCAAGCGTTCCGCCCCATAGCCAGTCGTCGTCGTTTAGATTGGGATAGCCGTTGCCGCCCATAGCACCGGAACCGTGGCAAGCCGCGCAGTTATCCTTGAAAGCGACGGCTCCTCCGGCGCGGCCAAAGGCGTAAAGCTCGCGATTATTGCGAATTTCTTCGAGGCTGGCCGCGTCGAATTTCGGTTCGAACTTCGACTTCATGGCGGCGATTTCGGATTGCTGCTCCTTTAACTGGGCGTATTGCGTCCAGCCCCACATGCCCTTGGTGTTGTCGGAGGCCGTCGGCCAAGCGGGATAAACCACCCAATAGCCGACCGAGAATATCACGCAAAGATAAAATACCCACAGCCACCAACGCGGAGCCGGATGGTTAAGCTCCTTGATGCCGTCCCATTCGTGGCCGGTGGTCTCTACGCCGCTGAGACTGTCACGTTCCTTGGGCTGATTCTTATCGTCGTTCATAGCGAAACTCCCCTTCAGCGATGCCGCCTCTTAGGTGAATGTTTTAAAACTTACTTCGCGCCGTCTCCGTCACAAAACGGGATTTTCCCGTAAGATTCGAAACGTTCGCGGTTTCTCGGCGACCAAGACCACAAGGCGATGCCGACAAAGACCGCGAAGAAGAACACGGTTATCGCGGACGGCCCGTGTTTGGCCAAAACATCCAACGCTTGCGTCCACATGATCAGTTGCCCTTTCCGGCGGTCACGCCACGGGCGGCCATGTCGACGTCGGGATCGTATTTGGCGAAATCGACCATGGTTCCCAAAACCTGCAAATAGGCCACCAAAGCGTCCATTTCCGATATCGTCTCCGGCTTTCCGTCAAAGGAGCGCGAGGCGACCTTCTTGCCGTAACGCGCCTCTAGGCCGGAGGTTTCGGTTCCGGCGATCGCGGCCTGCGCCTTGGCGTCGTCCAAGGCTTTGGAGATCATCTCGTCGGTGTACGGAACGCCCACGATCTGCAAGGCGCGCAAATGCTCGGAGATATTATGCATATCCACGGTGCGATCGCGCAGGAACGCGTAAGGAGGCATTATGGATTCCGGCACGACTTGACGCGGATCGATCAAATGCGAAACGTGCCAAGCGTCGGAATATTTGCCGCCGATGCGAGCGAGATCGGGGCCGGTGCGCGCCGATCCCCATTGAAACGGGCGATCGTACATGCTTTCCGCCGCCAACGAATAATGGCCGTAACGCTCCACCTCGTCGCGCAACGGACGCACCTGCTGGCTATGGCAAAGATAGCAGCCCTCGCGGATATAGATGTTCTGTCCCGCCAGCTCCAGCGGAGTATAGGGGCGCATTCCCTGCACTTTCTCGATGGTCGTTTCCATGCGAAACAGCGGAACTATCTCGACCAATCCGCCGATGGAAACCACCACGGCGACGGCGATCAAAAACAGTATGGAGTTCTTTTCCAGTTTAGCGTGATGCCTTAGCATCTTGTCCTCCCCCTCGCCATTGCTTTCAACGCGCCGCCGCCACGGCCACGCCGCTTTGCGCGACCTCGCCGTTGCCCTTAATCGTCTTGATCGCGTTGTAGACCATTATCAACGTCCCCAAGAGGAACAACGCCCCGCCCAAGGCGCGCATGATATAATAGGGATGCTGCGCCTGAACCACTTCGCTGAACGAGTATTGCAGAAAGCCCTGATCGTCATACGAACGCCACATCAAGCCTTGCATGATGCCAGCAACCCACATCGACGATATGTAGAGGACGATGCCGATAGTGGAAATCCACAAGTGGGCGCGTATCAGGCCAATCGAGTGCATGGCCGGACGATTCCACAGGCGCGGAACCAGATAATAGATCGCCCCGAAGCTGATATAGGCGACCCACCCCAACGCCCCCGAATGGACGTGCCCCACAGTCCAGTTGGTGTAGTGGCTGAGGGCGTTCACTTCCTTGATCGACATGAGAGGCCCTTCGAAAGTGCTCATGCCATAGAACGCCAGCGCGATTATCATGAATTGGAGTATCGGATCGTCGCGCAGTTTATTCCATGCCCCCGACAGCGTCATCACGCCGTTTATCATGCCGCCCCAGCTGGGCATCCACAGCATGATAGAGAAGGTCATCCCCAAGGTTTGCGCCCAATCCGGCAACGAAGTGTAGTGCAGGTGGTGCGGCCCCGCCCATATGTAGATGAAGATGAGCGACCAGAAGTGGAGTATCGACAGGCGATAGGAGTATATCGGGCGGTTGGCCTGCTTGGGGATGAAGTAGTACATAATGCCCAAGAATCCGGCGGTAAGGAAGAACCCGACCGCGTTATGCCCGTACCACCATTGTATCAACGCGCTCTGCACGCCAGCCCAAGCCGAATAGCTTTTTGCCTCCGTCCACGATACCGGCAAAGATACGTTGTTGACCAAGTGCAATATCGCCACGGTGACTATGAAGCCGAGGTAGAACCAGTTCGCCACATATATATGCGGCTCCTTGCGGTTTTTCAGCGTCATCAGGTAAACCAGCAGATAGGCGACCCAAACCACGGTCAACCAAAGATCGGCGTACCATTCCGGCTCGGCGTATTCCCTGCCTTGCGTGACGCCGAGGACATAGCCCAAAGCCGCCATTACGATGAATGCCTGATAACCCCAGAAGGTGAAATAAGGCAGCCATCCGCCCCATATTCTGGTCTGGCATGTGCGTTGAACGACGTAATAGCTGGTCGCGAACAGCACGCTGCCCCCGAAGGCGAAGATGACGCCGGAAGTATGTACGGGGCGTAAGCGGCCAAAGTTCAGATATTCTATGAAATTAAGCTGCGGCCATGCCATTTCCAAAGCCAGATATAGGCCTACGGCCATTCCCACCACGCCCCAGAATATCGCGGCCACGGTAAACAAGCGGATAACGCCGTCGTCGTAACGCGGCGAGGTTCCTGCGGACGGGGATGATGCGGTTGCTGTCATTTTATCAGGGCTCCGGCCTCGGTTATTTTTAAGGGCTGGGATGTAGCTGGTAAACTCGATCGGCTCGGCAAAAAACGAGGGATTAAGGCAAAGCCCCCAGACGCGAATCGCCGCAGGGCGAATCCTATATCTCCTTATAAAAAACACAATGACTTTTTCCAGCTTTTTCCTGTTTTTATTAACTGGTTGCTCTTTTGCCGGATTAGCCCTACAAACTCGCCTGCCATGGCGCGCCTGCCGAAGCTCTTGGGGGAGATAGGCGCGTTTTTGTGTTGTCGGGCGGGCGTGGCGGAACTGGTAGACGCGCTGGATTTAGGTTCCAGTGACCTAGTGTCGTATGGGTTCAACTCCCTTCGCCCGCACCACAAAAGCTGCAGTGCGTAATTGAGTGGAAAGCTGCCGAAACCATTGATCATCAGGATGGAGAAAATGAGCGATATACAGGTTGCTGAAACTATGAACGAGGGCTTGAAGCGCGAGTTTTCGGTCTCGATACCCCGCGCCGCGATCGATTCCGCCGTGGATGCCAAGCTGGACGAAATAGGCCGCTCGGTTCACATCAACGGTTTCCGCCCGGGCAAGATCCCGCCCAAAAGCCTGTTGAAGCAGCGTTTTGGGGCTAGCGCGTCCTCAGAGGTTATCGAAAAATCCATCAATGACGCCGTTTCGGAAATAGTGACAGAACGCAAGCTGCATCCTGTCGCCCCGCCCACGGTCAAGGATTTGCAATTCGCCGACACCAAGGATTTGGGATTCCGCGTTTTTCTGGAAATTTTCCCAGAAATAAAGGTGCGCGATTTTTCCTCGCTGTCGTGCGAACGCACCGAGGTTGAAGTCGAAGATCATCTGGTGGAAGAAAAGCTCGCCGCCTTGGCCAAGCACGCCGGAACGCTAGGCGATTTGCCGGAAGCCCGTCCCTCCCGCATGGGCGACGTGGTGGAGATGTCGTTCACCTGCTCCATCGACGGCAAGGACGCGAAGGAACTGGCCACCGAGGACATGAGCGTCGAGCTAGGCTCGGGAGAAATGCTGGATAGCTTCGAAGAACAGCTGGTGGGCGTCAAGGGCGGCGACGTCAAGGAAGTCGCCATCAAGTTCCCCGAAACCCATCGGGATCAGAACATGCGGGGAAAAACCGGCGTGTTTTCCGTCAAGGTCAAGGCGGTAAAGGTCAAGGTTCCCCACGCCATTGACGAAGATCTGGCCAAGAAATACCGGATGCCTTCTCTGGAAGCGATGAAGAAGGAGATGGCGAACGACTTGAAGTCGGAATATTCCCGCGTATCGGAATCGATACTCAAGCGCAGGCTGTTCGATCAGCTTTGCGATTCCTACGATTTCCAATTGCCGCAGACTTTGGTGGACGGAGAGTTCAACTCCATCTGGAGCGGCGTTCAGGACATGTGGAAAAAGAACGGCATGTCGTCGGAGGATTCCGGCAAAAGCGAAGAGCAGCTGCGTAAGGAATACCGCCAGATAGCCGAGAGACGCATCCGTCTTTCCCTGATTTTCGGCAGAATCGTCGAAGACAACAAGATCGAGGTGAAGCGCGACGAGCTGATGGACGCCATCAAGGATCGCGCCAAGCGGTTCGGGATGGACGCCGAAAGCATCGCCAAGCACTACTTCAAGCGCGAAGACATGATGCGCCAGCTCAGCATGGAAATACTGGAATCCAAGGTGGTTTCCTTCATCCTGACCAAGGCGAAAGTCTCGGAAAAGAAGGTCAAGGCCAGCGAGTTGATGGAAATGGCCGAAGCCATAGATTAAGGGCAGATGCCTTCCAGAGCAGGAATTAAGCCGATGCGAGGATATTTCGGGGTCGGAGTGGAAGGCATCAGCAAGTCCTTCAATCTCGGCAATCTGGTGCGGACTTCGCACGCCTTCGGAGCCAGCTTTTTCTTCACAGTAAACTCGTTCGTGAACCGCCGCGAAGTGATGACTTCCGACACTTCGCACGCCGAAGTTCATATGCCGTTTTACGAGTATTCCGGCGTCGAGGCGATGGATTTGCCCCGCGACTGCTCGCTCGTCGGAGTGGAGCTTACCGACGACGCCGTAGACCTTCCCTCGTTTCGCCATCCCCTGCGCGCCGCCTATGTTTTAGGACCGGAAAAGGGCAGCCTTTCGCCGGAAATGATCGCGCGTTGCCGCCATGTGGTGAAAATCCCCACCAAGTTCTGCGTCAACGTCGGCGTGGCCGGAGCCATCACTATATACGACCGCATGATCAGCCTCGGCTCCTTCGCGGAAAGGCCGGTTCGCGCAGGCGGAACCTGCGGGGTTTAACCTCGCGCCGTTTTGTGTTCTTATACGCTGGTCAGCCCCGAATCTGTCCGAGGCCGTGCAGAACAGCCGCAGCGCAACCATCAGACCGGAGAAATTCCCATGTCGCAGAGAAAGAAAATCGCCCTCGTCGGAGCCGGACAAATCGGCGGAACGCTGGCTTTGCTGGCGGGAATCAAGGAACTCGGCGATGTCGTGCTTTTGGACGTCGCCGAAGGCGTTCCCGAAGGCAAGGCTTTGGATTTATGCCAAACGGCTCCGGTCGAAGGCTTTAACGCCAAGCTGTCCGGCGGAACCGATTATTCCCTGATGGCCGGGGCCGACGTGGTTATCGTAACCGCCGGAGTCCCTCGCAAGCCAGGGATGAGCCGCGACGATCTGATCGGCATCAACACCGGAGTCATAAAGGCCGTGGGCGAAAATATCCGCCAGCACGCCCCTCATGCGTTCGTGATCGTCGTCACCAATCCGCTCGACGTGATGGTGTGGGTGATGCAGCAAACGACAGGATTTCCGGCCTCGCGCGTCGTCGGCATGGCCGGAGTTTTGGACAGCGCGCGTTTCCGCGCCTTTTTGGCGATGGAATTCAACGTCTCGGTCGAGGACGTCTACGCCTGCGTCATGGGCGGCCACGGCGACAGCATGGTTCCTCTGGCTCGTTATTCGACAGTCGCCGGAATTCCGTTGCCGGATTTGATAAAGATGGGTTGGACGACCCAAGAAAAGCTCGACGCCATCGTTCAACGCACCCGCGACGGCGGCGCGGAGATCGTCAAGCTGCTGAAAACCGGATCGGCGTTTTACGCTCCCGCCGCTTCGGCCATCGAAATGGCGGAAAGCTATCTGAAAGACAAAAAGCGCATCCTGCCATGCGCCGCGTATCTTGACGGCCAATACGGCGTGCGCGGCATGTATGTCGGCGTGCCGGTCGTGATCGGTCGAGGAGGTGTGGAGCGCGTGATCGAGATGCAGCTAAACGCCGAGGAAAAGGCGATGTTCGACGCCTCGGTCAAGGCGGTGCGCGACCTGATGGAAGTGACCAAGCCGCTGTTGGCGAAAACTGCGGCCTAAGATTTGAGAAAAACGGGGGGGTATTGCCTCCCCCAAAATGCCGTCACCTGCCCTGTCACAGCCAAAGGCTGTTGTTACTAAGCATACGGCCAAAGGCTGTCTTGTTGAGCATACGGCCAAAGGCCGTCTTGTTAAGTATACGGCCAAAGGCCGTCATTGCGAGCGTCGCCCTTGCGACGCGAAGCAATCCAGAGTCATGGATCAAC
>JAYRGC010000066.1:0-52750 GCA_041908065.1 Alphaproteobacteria bacterium
CTATCAGGCCGCCTTCTTCGATCCCTTGCGCGAAGTGCCGAGGCCGATCTGCTTGGCCAGCTTGCTGCGCTGTTTGGTGTAGTTGGGCGCGACCATCGGATAATCCGAGCGCAGGCCCCAACGTTCGCGGTACTCGTCGGGAGACATGTTGTACGAAGACTTCAAGTGACGCTTCAGCATCTTGAGCTTGCGTCCGTCTTCCAAGCACACAATGTACTCGGGAGTAACCGACTTATCCACAGGAACCGCCGGATCCGGACGCTGCCCCTTGCCGCAACGCCCCGAACAAATGCCGGAAACGGACTGATATACTGTCTCTATCAATTCGGGAAGCTGAGCGGCTTCCACCTTGTTGTTGGAAACGTAAGCCGATACCATCTGGGCGGTCAGGTCGGCGGCCAATCCGTCGATCATGTTTTCCATTTCTACTTCGTCATTTTCGATTTTCTTGGACATTGTATAAAAACTCCCTCGGTTTTGTTCGGCGCGCTTCACGCCACTCGACGCAGTTCACTTGGAACTGGACGGCAGTTTATGGCTTTTTACTGCCTTATATGTCAAGAGGGCATAAATTACTAAAATACTGTCCTGCTTATTTCTTTATAAAATAATACGCAGACCAAAGCGATTTGGACAAAGCGATTTTGTTTGATATACAACTGATTTCTCCCCCCATCCGGAGATGTTTCCCATGACCGAAGAAACCAGCCATATAGTCGTCGGAGAAATAGACGACCTGCCGTCCGTAAGAATTTTCGGGCGGGTGACGGGGGTGCAGGGCTTGCTGGTGGAAATATCCGGCGTCGAGAGGCACTTGACGGTAGGCGGACGGTGCGAAGTTCAGGCTCGCGGCGGGCGCGGCGTAAAATGCGAAGTGGTGGGATTCCGCGACGGCAAGGCCCTGGCATTGCCTTTCGGATCCTTGGAAGGCGTGGGGTTGGGATGTCAGGCGGAGGTGCTGGCCTCTCGCCCGACCATATCCCCGTCTCCGGCGTGGCTGGGGCGGATCGTCAACGCGCTGGGAGAACCGGTGGACGGCGGCCCCCCGTTGCCGCGCGGCGACGTTCCCCATCCCGTCCGCAACGCCCCTCCGCCCGCCAATTTGCGCCAACGCGTCAGCGGAAAACTGGATTTGGGCGTGCGGGCTATCAACACGTTTCTCACCTGTTGCCGCGGCCAACGCATGGGGATATTCGCCGGATCGGGCGTAGGAAAATCCATTCTGATGTCGATGGTGGCGCGTTACACGGCGGCGGACGTGTCCGTCATCGGGCTGGTGGGCGAGCGTGGCCGCGAGGTGCAGGAATTCATCCACGACGATCTGGGGCCGGAGGGCTTGGCGCGCAGCGTGGTGATCGTGGCCACATCGGACGAAGCCCCTCTGATGCGCCGCCAAGCGGCCTATATGACGCTGGCTGTGGCCGAGTATTTTCGGGATCTTGGCAAAGACGTGTTGTGCCTGATGGACAGCCTGACCCGCTTCGCCATGGCGCAGCGCGAGATAGGGTTGGCGGCGGGCGAGCCTCCCACCACCAAAGGCTATCCCCCCACCACCTTCGCCGAACTGCCGCGTCTGCTGGAACGCGCCGGACCGGGCGAAAGCGGCAAAGGCAGCATAACCGGATTGTTCACCGTGCTGGTGGACGGCGACGACCACAACGAACCTATTGCCGACGCGGCTCGCGGCATACTGGACGGCCACATCGTGCTGGATCGCGCCATCGCCGAACGCGGACGGTTTCCGGCCATCAACATCCTTCGCAGCGTGTCGCGCACCATGCCGGCCTGCAACACGGATCAGGAAAACGAAGTCGTCAACCGCGCCAGACGCTATCTGGCGGCTTACGAAAACATGGCCGAGATGATAAGGCTGGGAGCCTATCGCAAGGGGGCCAACCGCGAGGTCGACGAGGCGATGGGATACTACGCTACCCTAGAGGATTTCATCCGCCAAGGCCGCGAAGAACGCGCCGCCTTGGGCGACGGCTACGAAAGGCTGGCGCAAATACTGGGCGGAAAATAACGCGCCCGTGTCCGCGGGAAAACGGCTTGTTCTTTGGAAAAATCCGTTACAAAGTGGATGGCGTGTCTCAGGATTATTTAAGGAAATCGTCAGCCATGCCCGCCTTGAAATCGTCGAAGTCCTCCCCGTTGCTCGGTTCGGCCATACCGCCCGGGGACAAAAGCATCTCGCACCGCGCCGTCATGCTGGGCGGCGTCGCCGAAGGAACCACGATCATAAGCGGATTGCTGGAAGGCGAAGACGTCCTTAGAACCATAGCCGCGCTGTCGGCCTTGGGGGCGAAGGCGGAGCGGAGCAGCGACCTGTGGCGCATAACGGGATGCGGCGGCGAGGGGCTGCGCGAAGCGGCGCAAGTGCTGGACATGGGCAACAGCGGCACGTCGGCGCGGCTGTTGACCGGATTGCTGGGAACCTCGCCGTTCACCACCTTTTTCACCGGCGACGCTTCGCTGTGCAAACGCCCGATGAAGCGCGTGATGGAGCCGTTGTCCCAGATGGGGGCTACGTTCCTCAGCCGCTCCGGCGGCAGGCTGCCTCTGGCCGTCACCGGCGCGGCGCATCCCCAAGCCATAACCTACGCCCTTCCCGTGGCCTCGGCTCAGGTGAAATCAGCCGTGCTGCTGGCGGGTTTGCGCGCCGAAGGCGAAACCACCGTCATCGAAAAAGTTCCGACCCGCGACCATTCTGAGAGGATGCTGCGCTACTTCGGAGCCGACATAAAGGTGAAGAAAACCTTCGAAAATGCCGAAGCCATAACGGTAAAAGGCGGCTCCAAACTTTCGGGGCGCGAAATCGAAGTCCCCGCCGACATAAGCTCGGCGGCGTTTCTTATCGTCGCCGCGACGCTCTATCCCGAATCCGAGATAAAGCTGATCAACGTCGGCATCAATCCCCGCCGCGACGGCATCATCGAGACGTTGCAGGAAATGGGGGCGAGCATCCGCCTCGACAACCGCCGCGAAGTCAGCGGGGAACCGGTGGCGGATCTGGTCGTGAAACGCTCCGCCTTAAAAGGCGTAGTGGTTCCCGCCCACCGCGCCCCGCGCATGATCGACGAATATCCGGTTTTGGCCATGGCCGCCGCCTGCGCCGATGGGGAAACCCGCATGTGCGGCTTGGGCGAGCTGCGCGTCAAGGAAAGCGACCGCCTGTCGCTGGTGGCCGAGGGGCTTCACGCTTGCGGAGCCGAGGTCAGGATAGAAGGCGACGACCTGATCGTGCGCGGCAAAGGCAAGCCGCCGCAAGGGGGGGGCAAAATCGCCACGGCCATGGATCACCGCATCGCCATGAGCTTTCTGGTGCTGGGCGGAGCCTCCGCCGCGCCGATAGCAATCGACGACGGCGACATGATCTCCACCAGCTTCCCAAGGTTCGTAGATCTGATGAACGAAATGGGCGCAAAAATCTCGGCGGCATGACGCCGCGCCGAATTGTCGTAAAAGCTTGTTATCCCGCCATCGCTTTACGGCGATTTACCGAATTTACTATGAATTCCGCGAAGTCTTCCGCGTCGATCTCTCCCAACTTGTGGGTTTCGGCCACGGTGTTCCACGTTTTGGTGCTTTCCGAATAGGTTTCTATTTCCGATTTATCGCCGAAATGGGTGAACGACCAAGGAAGCGTTTGCGCTATCGCCTCGCTATCACCGCTATCGGCCATTTGGTCTTCGATCGCGCAGGGATTGCAAATTTGCTCGATAATATCGGCGATCTCTATCGCCAGCCTGCCGTTGCCGATCTTGCCACCATCGTTAGCCATGACTATCGCCACGCCGAGCGCGACGGAAAGAGATTTCAAATCGATGTTAACCATAATAATCCCCCGCTCCGTTTAAATTGCCGATTTATTCCGCGCCGACGAAAATGGTTCTCGCCCGATTGGGGACGTCGCGCATGACTGTGTCCCAACGTTCTTCCAGCGAGGAATGGATGGAGGGAACTATCCCGTTTACGCGCTCAATCTCCTCTATGACGCAGCGCAGCCAGTGTTCGCTATGGCGCAATAGGTAATCGTTAAAGCTCGACATCTTATTCTCCCTTGAAAATGATCACCCCAAATTCCGATGAAGGCATCGTATACAGCGAATGGTGGGAAAGCAACAAATAAATCTCTTTAAGAGATAAAAAAAGTCTCTTAAAAAGAGATTTTCCCCTTGAAAAAAGGACAATTGCTATATATATGTAACTTATTACCATTTATTGGTAGTTGTTTGGCCGTTTCTTATTAACCAAAAAGATGCTACAAGATAGCTATAAAGTCATTTTGTGTGAGGTGTGATATGATCTCGGGACGCCAAATACGCGCAGCCAGAGGACTTCTGGACTGGGATGCAACCGTCCTTGCCGAAAAGGCAGACGTGACAAGGGAAACCGTAGGACGCATAGAATCTGGAGCGGTACAGCCGCAAGAGAAGACCATCTCCAGAATATTGCGGGCATTTGATCTTCATGGTGTGGAATTTACTGAAAATGAAGGTGTACGAATACGCAAAAATCAAATAAGGATTTTCAGCGGCATAATTGAATATAAACTCTTTCTAGATCATGTATATGACACATTAAAAGAAAATGGTGGATTGATACGTCAATTTAATCTCAGCGATGGAGGAAATCTTCATTATGCCGACGAGTACGCTAAGGTTCACCTTGAAAGAATGGGGAAAATACCGCAATTGGACGCTAAAGTTCTCACTATAGAAGGGGATTTTAATTTTAAAGCAAAATATTGCACATATAGATGGCTAAAAAAAGATAACAAAATACTTATGCCATACTATGTATACGGGGATTGTGTATCAATGTCGTTTTACAAAAGCAGCACCAACATAGAGATATTTTCTATACAATCCAAACTATTGTCAGAAAGATATATCGAGCAATTTGACCTATTCTGGGATACAGCCATCATTCCACCAACCGAAAGATAGCACTATGGATTATTATTCTACAAATATAGAGACTATAAGTGATATTAGGGTAGGGGTGGAGTACCAAGGACGCGCAGCGATTGCTCCTGAAACAGAAGACTGGCGTCATTTGCGCGAAATCATAAACGGCGTCGCGGGTGTTCACGATAATCAGACGGACGAAAACAATATTCAACGAATTGCCAAAGCGATAGAGGCTGGAAGCATCAACGCTTGCTATTTAAAAGTGGATTTCGGCAACGGCAAATTCCATTTTGCCGGAGGTGCTATAGAATTTCCAACGGTCTTCACTAAACGTCATGGCGATGGATTCGCTCACTATCCCGCCATTTATTGCGAGGATACGTACGTCTCAAACGTTTATTCTACAAGATTTCGCGCCATAACTAACACGGGGTTGGGCGGGTATTTCATACAACAGCGGATAAAACATGCGTTTGTTGCAGAAACTTCAGTATTGACCCCGCGCTCCTTTCCGGCAGCCAGAATATCTGAAACCGCCTTAGACAACATCAGGATGGCCAACATTCTGAAAAAAATTGGCGGCGTTGTGTGGACGGAAAACGAAAGTGCCGTATTGGAAATAAACGAGAATATGTTTGCTCAACAAACGGGATGGGACGATGTTCCGGTTAAAACGGAAGATTTCTTTTTCCGCCCACATTCCGAAGCGCCTGTGTTCCAGCCACACATCTTCATGACAAGCTGGAAAAACCTTCGTACCGGACAACAGATCGTTGCTACCTTTACCGAAGCAATATCCACTTTCTCCGGCAAACCAATCGTGAGGGTTCAACTTACCAGCAGAGGCGGCTGCCCTTCGGAGATGCTCGCGCGGAACATTTTGGGAGCATTACTGTCCGCTGGTCGAGATGAAATTCTTAACAGATTTTGGTTTTACGATCCCATAAATTTACGACACGCTATGTCGTCGATAAAAATACATGTCGTTAACGAGCCGATTTTAGCGTCCGCGTTGAAAAGCATGGGTGCGCGCAATCGTATGCTGGGGGCGCATAAACTTGCGCCTGTGACCGTAAACTTTGATAATTTGCCGGAGGGATTATCAAATTTGGCGCATCGACCATCCGCGCCGTTCGAACATATCGAACAGGAAAAAGATGGAAATGGATACATGCCTTGGCTCAATCCTGCTTTGCATTGCCGTCCGAATGTTTCCGCATTTTATGCATAATTCCGCCGTGTCCCGATCCATCCCCATTGGCGTGGGCGGGAGTTTGGGGATATAGTTTCTCATCCGCTTTTTCGGATTCATAAGTAAAACAGGGGAAGCAAATGCCCGACATAGCAATAAAATCGCTCGCCGGAGACGAGTTCGGCGCGTACTCGGCCATCCCCAAGGGCGGAATAGGCCCGGGCGTGGTGGTGATACAGGAAATTTTCGGCGTCAACGCCGGAATGCGCCGGATATGCGACAACTTGGCGGAAAAGGGCTATATCGCCGTGTGTCCGGACATTTTCTGGCGGCAGGAACGCGGCGTGCAACTGACCGACAAAACCGACGCAGAATGGCAACGCGCCTTCGCGTTGTACAACGGCTTCGACGTGGAGGCAGGGGTTCGGGATCTCCTGTCCACCCTCGCCTGCGTCCGGCGGATGAAGGGATGCAGCGGCAAGGTCGGGGCGGTGGGCTATTGCTTGGGCGGCAAGCTGGCCTATCTCATGGCCTCGCGCAGCGACGTCGATTGCGCCGTCGGATATTACGGCGTCGGCTTGGACGAGCTTTTGGACGAAGTGCATGACATCCGCATGCCGCTTTTGCTGCACATGGCGGAAAACGACGAATATGTAAGCGAAGAAAAACGCCGTAAAACGCTGGCATCGTTCTCCCGCAACCCTATCATAAACTGCCAGATATATCCGAACGTCAACCATGCCTTCGCCAGACCGGACGGCAAGAACTTCGACGCTACCGCCGCCGCTTTGGCCAACGGCAGAACCGAAGAGTTTTTAGCCAAGAATTTGCAAGGCTGACCAAGCGCACTGTCATCTACCCTGTTACAGCCAAAGGCCGTCACGAAAAGCTCTGCGGATCCATGTCCACGATTATCCGCAATGTTCGCGGCGGCGGCGGGATGGCGGCCAGCCAGCGTCTTATTATCTCCGGCAGATCAAAATTGCGGCGGCAACGGATCATCATGCGGTGGCGCGTGCGCCCGCGCAGCACCGTCACCGGCGCGGGGGCTGGGCCTAGCACCCGCACGCCCTCATGCTGGGGGGCGAAAGAGGCCAGAACCTTCGCCGCCGTCGCCACTTGGTCGGCGTTAGAGCCGGACACGGTTATCGTCGCCATGCGGCTGAAGGGCGGAAGGAAATACAACTCCCTCTCCTGCATCTCGGCTTTTATGAAGCCGTCGCGGTCGCCGTCTTTTATCGCCCTCATAACCGGATGATCGGGGGCGGTGGTTTGCAATAAAACCCTTCCCATAGCGCCCTCCCTTCCGCTGCGCCCCGCCACCTGCTGCAGCAACTGGAACGTGCGTTCGCTGGCGCGGGGATCGGCCCCGTAAAGACCGAGATCCGCGTCCACCACTCCCACCGCGGCCAGTCGCGGAAAGTGGTAGCCCTTGGCCATTATCTGGGTTCCTATCAGGATGTCGATGTCGTCGCCCTTCATCAGGTCGACCAGCTCCTGCGCCGCTTGCGGTCCGGTCAAAGTGTCGCTGGCCGCCACCATGGATCGCGCCTCGGGGAATCGCTGTTTCACCTCCTCTAAAATCCGCTCGATGCCCGGGCCGCAGGCGGCCATCGCCCCATCGGCTCCGCACGACGGGCAAAGCGTCGGAATCCTTTCGGCGTGTCCGCAATAGTGGCAATGCAGACGACCCGTGCGCTTGTGCTCGATCAGCCAACTGGTGCAATTGGGGCATTGCATCCGGTGTCCGCACGGACGGCACAGCGTCAGCGGCGCGTAGCCGCGGCGGTTGAGGAACAACAGCGATTGCTTGCCGTCGGCCTTGGCCTGCCTCAGCGCGGCCAAAAGCGGCGCGCTGAGGAATTGCTGCGGAGCCAAGGTTTCGCGCCTCATGTCCACCAACTCGATATAAGGCATCTCCGCCCCGCCATAGCGTTTACGCATGACGGCGTGGGCGTATTTTCCGGAATTGACGTTGTTGACGCTCTCCAGCGACGGAGTGGCCGAAGCCAGCACGACAGGAATGTTGCCCATCCGCGCCCGCACCACGGCCATGTCGCGGCCATGATAGATTACGCCCTCCTCCTGCTTGTATGCTCCCTCGTGCTCCTCGTCGACCACGATGACGCCGAGATCGGCATAGGGCAGGAAAAGCGCAGACCGCGCCCCCAGCACGAAACGCGCTTGGCCGTCTACGATGCCGTTCCAGTGCAGGCGGCGTTGCCGGTCCGTCAGCTCGGAGTGCCACGCCACAGGCCGCGCCCCGAACCGCGCCGTCAGGCGATCGATAAGGGCGGCGGTCATGGCTATTTCCGGCAACAGCACCAAAGCCTGCCGCCCCTGCCGCAAGGCTTCGGCCACAGCTTCGGCGTACACCTCCGTCTTGCCGGATCCCGTCACTCCGTCCAAAAGCGTGACGGAAAAACCGCGCCGTCTTACCTTGTCCACCAGCATGGCGGCAGCGGCGGCCTGCTCGACGGCGAGCTTTGGCGGCAAATGGTCGGGATCCGGCGGCGGCGGCAAGCGCGCTCCGCGAGTTTTTGGATCGCCTGCGGGGCGGGAATCGCCATCTTTGGCAAGCTGGAGCTTGCCGCCCAAAACCATCTTCAGAACCTGCCCCTTGGGCGCGAGAGTATAGGCCGACACCCAATCGACGAACCTCCGCGACACCGGAGACAATGGAGACACGTCGATTATCCGGTTAATCTTTTTGAGTTTTTGCCGCTCGATTTCTCCGCCGCCTTTTCCCCATACCACTCCGAATACGCGGCGATTGGCTAACGGAACCTCGACAACGGAACCTTCTGGCAAAATAGCGTCGTCGGGTGCTAGATAGTCGTAGCCATCGCCCACCGGAAGCGGCAATATGACCCTGACGGTGGATGCGTCGCTGTCTGTCATCTGTATTTCCGTGTCAACGCGATAAAAAGGGTAAGCGCGCCATGAAGTTCTTCGTAGATACCGCCGATCTCTCCGAGATCAAAGATCTGGCCGCGACCGGAATGCTGGACGGCGTCACCACCAACCCCTCGCTGGTCGCCAAATCCGGCCACTCCGATTTCGTGTCGCTGATCCGCGAAATCGCCGCCGTAGTCTCCGGCCCCGTCAGCGCGGAGGTCGCAGCCACCGATTATGACACTATGTTGGCCGAAGGCCAGTATCTCGCCAAAATCGCCCGCAACGTGGCGGTTAAAGTTCCCCTTACTCCGGCGGGGCTGAAAGTCTGCCGCGCTTTGTCCAAACAAGGCACGATGGTCAACGTGACGCTGTGCTTTTCGGCGGCGCAGGCGATATTGGCCGCCAAGGCCGGAGCGACTTTCGTTTCCCCGTTCGTCGGACGATTGGACGACGTGGGAGAAAACGGCCTGAACCTCATTTCCGACATTTGCGCCATCTACGCCGCCCAGCCCGATTTCACCACCGAAGTGCTGGTGGCCTCGGTGCGCAACCCCATCCACGTCGTGGAAGCGGCCAAAATGGGGGCGCACGTCGCCACCATACCTCCGGCCACCATCAGGCAAATGTATAATCACCCGCTCACAGAAAAAGGACTGGCGCAATTCGTCGCCGACTGGCAAAAGACCGGACAGAAGATTCCCACCGCGGAAAACATCCAACCCTTCAAGTCTCACACAGGCAACTAACGCGGGCAAACAAGAGGTCGCCATGGCCAGCGCGTTCCATTCAGCTTCTGAAAACGCGGCTCTCAAGCCGGAGGACGTGCGCGGCTATTTGCTGGAGCACCCCGATTTCTTCGGCGACAACGGAGATATCCTGTCCGAGATAGTTCCGCCAGAACAAAGACGCGGCGACGGGGTGGAAGATTTCCAGCGTTACATGCTGACGCGGCTGCAGGGGCATTTATCGTCGATTCGCGGGGAAAACGACGATCTGACGCAGTTGATGCAAGAACACCTGCAATGCCAGAACCGCATCAACGCGGCGGTTTTGGCATTGCTGGACGCCAAGGACTTCGAATCCACTCTGGCGTTCATCTCCAACGACATGGCCAATGTGCTGGACAACGAGGCCGTGGCCTTGTTCGTCGAATCCGGCGGCTTGTTGGCCACGGGAAACTATGGCGGAGCTATGGTGGTCGAAGACGGCTTCGTCGAAAAATGGATGGACGGGCGCGACGTGCGCCTCGATGAACAACCCTCGCCGGAGCCCGATCTGTTCGGAGAGGCGGCCGGAGCCGTAAACTCGCGCGCGCTCGCCCGCCTGTGCTTTTCCGACGGCGGCGCGCCCTATGGAATGCTCGCGCTCGGCCACTGCGATCCCTCGCGCTACGCCACCTGCATCGCCACCGAACAGGTCGAGTTCCTGTCGGCGGTGGTGGAACGCTGCCTGAGAAAATGGCTGGGAAATCCCTGAAACAACAACCGGCATCCCGTTGCGGATTTTCCCCGCTTCTTCCGATGAACGGGGAGCTGCGCGAGGCGGCGGAAAGATGGCTGAATTGGCTAGACGAAGAGCGGCGTTCCGCCCGCCGCACCGTCGAAGCCTATCGCTCCGACATCGACGGGTTTCTGCGTTTCGTGGCCGGCCACATCGGGAAAACGCCATCCCTTGCCGTTTTATCGTCGCTGTCTTTGTCGGATTTCCGCGCTTGGCTGGCGCATGAGGCGGGGCGCGGACAGGACGCGGCTTCTCGCGCTCGCGCCGCCTCGGCGGTGCGCGGCCTGTTCCGTTGGCTGGATCGGAACGAAATAGCCCACAATCCCGCCATCGGATTGCTGCGCTCGCCCAAGCTGGCGCGTCGGTTGCCGCGTCCGGTCACGGAAAAGAACGCGGACGACCTCATCGCCGAGGCCGAAAGCGAACCCGAAACGGAATGGATCCGCAGGCGCGACGCGGCGTTGCTGACGCTGCTTTACGGCGGAGGCTTGCGGTTGGGCGAAGCGTTGTCCCTGAACCACCGCGACATCGCCGGACGCGAGACGATAACCGTGTCCGGCAAAGGCCAAAAGCAACGGATAGTGCCGATATTGCCGGAGGTGCGCCGCGCCGTCGACGGTTATCTCGCCGCCTGCCCGTGGCCGACAAAAGACGACGACGGTAAACGCCCGCTGTTTTTGGGAGCGAGAGGGGGGCGGCTTAATCCGGCGGTAGCCGAACGCCAGATGCGGAAGCTGCGGCGCGGCTTGGGATTGCCTGAAACCGCCACGCCTCACGCGTTGCGCCACAGCTTCGCCACCCATATGCTGGCGGACGGAGCGGATCTGCGCGCGCTGCAGGAATTGTTGGGGCATAGCTCGCTTTCCACCACCCAGTTGTACACTAAGATAGAGGATGCGGGATTGGCGAACACCTATCGCGCCGCCCATCCGCGGGCGAAAAGGGGATAGTGTGACATCACTATAATTCAACAGGTTAGGAAATTCTTATGGAAACGCTATTCAACGATCTGGCAGCTTGGCTTTCCTCGCAAATGACGCTGTGGGTGGCCATAGGGCTGTTCGGGCAAACCCTGTTCATGATGCGCTTTCTTTGCCAGTGGATAAGCAGCGAACGCGCCGGAGAAAGCGTGGTTCCGGAAGTCTTTTGGTACTTGAGCCTCGGCGGCGGGCTTATCGTGCTGGCCTACGCCATCCATCAACGCGATCTGGTGTTCATCATCAGCCAAGGTCTGGGATCGTTCATATACCTTCGCAACATCCAGCTTATTTGGAGAAAACGCAGGCGCGGCCATGTCGTCGGCTTGTGACGCCGGACGGCGATATGCTACAATGGTCGGATGGAAGACGACCATCGCTTTCAGTTTCAGAAGTTTTCCCGCCTTGACGACATGAAGGCGGCGGAATACGCCTATTGGCAAGGCAGGCCGCCATGGGAGAAAATGCGCGCGGTGGCCGAGCTTACCTTGGCGGCATACGCGTTGAAGGGAACTCCTGCAGATGCTTCGGGACTTCGAAGATCTTTTGTCCGCGTTAAACGAGGCGGGGGCTAAATACCTCGTCATAGGCGGATATGCGGTTTCTTTGCACGCGCAACCGCGAGCCACAAAGGACCTCGACATCTTCATCAAAGCCAGTCCCGATAACGCCATGGCCGTTTATTCGGCCTTGATCAAATTCGGCGCGCCGGTTGCCGGTTTGAATGAAAAAGACTTAATCGAGAAAGACGCGTTTTTCCGCATGGGGTGTCCGCCCACGATGATCGACATACTTCCGAATGTGGTCGGCATCGATTTCGACTCCGCTTGGTCGAAACGGGTGATGGTATCGATCAATGAATCGGAGGGGATTACGGTTCCGTTTATATCATGCGAGGATTTGATCGCATCCAAACTGGCGTCAGGTCGTCCTCAGGACTTGGCGGATGTCGATGCGCTGCGAAAATCCGGCAAGTAACGGTTAAAACGCGAAAACTAAATGATTCCTCTTCTCCCTGATTCTTCCCTTTTCGTTCCTCGCGGCTTTTTCTCGGGCGATGGAACGCGATTGACCTGGCGAGCGTATTTGACGCTGGGATTGCTGTGTCTGGCCTTGTTCCTGCCCGGGTTTTCGGCCATTCCTCCGGTCGACCGCGACGAGCCGCTGTTCGCGCAAGCGACGCGCCAAATGGTGGATGACGGCGATTACTTCGACATCCGCTTCCAAGACAGGCCGCGCTATCAAAAGCCCATCGGCATCTATTGGCTGCAAGCCGCCGCCTTGCGTCTGGCCGGCGAGGATAAAGCGGGGGAGATATGGGTCTACCGCCTGCCCTCGCTGGCCGGAGCGACTGCGGCGGTCGTTATGACCGCGGCAACGGGTTCCCTTTTGTTCGGACCGATGGCGGGGCTGTTGGCCGCGATTATGCTGGCGTCCTGCCTGCTGCTGAACGTGGAAGCGCGGCTGGCCAAGACCGACGCGGCGTTGCTGGCCTGCGCTATGTTCGCCTACTACGCCTTGGCCAAAGCCTATATGGGAGAAAAGCTCTCTTTCGGGCTGCGGCTTGCCTTCTGGACGGCGGAGGGAGCCGCGCTGTTGATCAAAGGCCCCGTGTTGTCGTTGATAACCGTGGCCACGTTGGCCGCGTTGCGGATAAAGCAGGGCAACCTCGAGTGGTTCGCCGCGCTGCGCCCGAAATCCGGCGCGGCGTGGACGCTGGCGATGGCGGCTCCGTGGTTCGTGACCATCGCCTTGCAAAGCGGCGGAGACTTCATCGCCGCTTCGGCCGGAAGCGATTTTCTAGCCAAAATCTGGCAGGGGCAAAATCGCGGGATAATACCGCCCGGGGCGCATATGGCGATGATGCTGCCGCTGTTGTTTCCGGCGTCGCTTCTGGTTTTGCTGGCCATTCCCGACACTTGGCGCGACCGCGACGATCGGGCGGTGGCCTTCTGTCTGGCTTGGTTGGTTCCGGCGTGGATAATGTTCGAGTTGCCGCTGACGAAACTTCCGCACTACACGCTTCCCTTGTATCCGGCCTTGACGATGCTGGCCGCCCGCGCCGCCTTACGGGGTTTTCCGGCCTTGGCGGGAACGGAGGAAAGAAACGGCGGCGAGGAAATCCCGCGAACATGGACGCAAAGGTTTTTGCCCCCCCTCGCTTTCGGGGCGTGGTCGGCCACCGGAGCCGGACTGGCCGTGGCCGCCCTATCGTTGCCGATAGCCTTGGGCGGAACGTGGAGAGCGGCCTCCCTTTCCATAGGCGTTGCCGTCATGATTATCATCCCCGCCGCCGCTTGGCTTTTGCTGAAAAGGCGGGCGGCGGACGCGGTAGTCGTCCTGTGCGCCGGAGCGATAATCGCGGCCGCGGGAACCTTCGGGCATCTGCTGCCCGCCACGGAGTCTTTATGGATGTCGCGGCGGATCGAACGCCTGGCGCAAAGCGTCAAGCCTTGCTCCAAACTGAAATTGGTGACAGCCTCGTACGCCGAACCCGGGTTGGTCTTTCTCGCCGGACGCTCCACTCTGTCGGAGATCAGCGGCCGCGCCGCCGCCGAGGATATGGCATGGGACAAATGCATCGTCGCGGCGGTGGACGATAAACGAAGGGACGATTTTCTGGACACTTCGCGCCTGTTGGGACAACATTCGCTCGAAGTGGCGCGGCTTGGAGGCTTTAGCCTCGGCAAAATGCGCGGCAAGGAATTGACGTTTTATGTATCCTCGAACAAGCGAACGGAGAAATCTGATGAAGGGAAGAAATAGCCGCAAAACCCAAAAACTTCTTTCCAAGTCAACGCTTATCCGGTGGACGCTCGGCGTCGCAGCGTTTTTAGGATTGGAATGCGCGCTTTTCCTATTCGTGGATCGTCCGGTTTCCCTGTGGTTCAGCGAACTCGGCGAGGCCAGCCCCGAAATAGTGTCCTTCTTCCGCGCCTATACCGACGTCGGCAAAGGCATCGTGTCGCTGGTTCCTTCGGCGTTGGGAGCGTTGGCCTGCTTCGTCTGGTGGCGCGTCCGCAAAGCCGAAGGCAAGAACGCAACCACGGCCTTGTTCGCCGCCCGCGCCTTTTCCTTCGTGTTCGCTGCGGTGGCTTTCTCCGGCATCGCCACCAAAATTCTTAAAACCGCCATCGGGCGGGCGCGTCCCAAACTGCTCGAAGCCGACATCTACCAATTCAACCCCGTCACCTTCAAGCACGATTGGAACTCCATGCCTTCGGGACACAGCACCACCGCGTTCACCGTGGCCGCCGCGCTTTTTATCCTTTTTCCTAATTTGCGCGTCTTGTGGATTCTGCTGGGCATCGCTTTGGCCGCCAGCCGCGTGGTCATAAACGCGCATTACCTCTCCGACGTGGTGGCGGGAGCAGCAGTAGGAGCGCTTTCGTCCTACGTCGTCGCCGCAATCTTCATCCGGCAAAACTGGATGGCGGCGGGAACGCATAAAATCGGAAAATGAACCGCGCTTACCCTCTTCTGGCTCTGGCCGCAGTTTCCGCGCTCCTGCCCTCCACCGCGCAAGCGGCAGAGCCCGACATAGATGCGGTTTGGAACGGCGACAACGCCATGCGGCACGTCTCCCGCCTTGTAGGCTTCGGCCCGCGCTTCGTCGGAGCTGAAGGGCATAAAAAGGCTGCTGATTTCATAATTTCCTTTATGCGCGAATTGCCATCGACGGTCGTTGACGTTCAACCCGGCCACTATCACAAGGGAGGAAAGCCCGATGGCGAAAAAATGCCGTTGTTCAACATCATCGCCCGCTTCGATCCCGACAATCCCCGCCGCGTCATAGTGGCTACCCACTACGACAGCATAATCCGCGCATGGAACGACAAGGAAAACCCCGAAGCCGAGATGCCCGGAGCCAATAACTCCGCATCCGGCGTCGCCGTGCTGCTGGAAACAGCTAGGGCATTGGCCATGGCCGACGTTCCGCCGCCCTTGGGGATAGATTTCCTTTTCTTCGACGCCGAGGAAGGATCGCTGTCTCTTGGCGCATCCGATCCCGATTGGTCGGCGATAGGCTCGGAATGGTACGCGAAACGCATCCGCTACGCCTATCCCGACAAACTGCCGGAAAAGGCGGTGGTTTTAGACATGGTGTGCGACAAGGATCTTTTGCTGAGGCCGGAGCCTAACTCGCTGAAAATGAAAAAAAGCCGCGAGGAAGCTGAGAAATTCTGGAAAGAGGGAAGTAAATTTTTTCCCCGCGCCTATGACGCCAAACCCCTTCCCTATGGAATCGGCGACGATCACTTCGCGTTGTTGTCGAAAGGAATACCGGCGTTTCTGGTGATCGATTTCGATTACCGCTGGTACAACACCGCCCACGACACCCCCGACAAATGCTCCGCCGCAAGCCTAGAAGCGGTAGGGCGAACGCTGTTCAGGTATCTCTACCTGTAGAGCGTATCGCCCTTTCCGCGAACCGCCTCAGGGTATCAGCGGCGACCATGCCGGATCGGAAGCGTCCATCGGCGTGGGAACTTCCCTCTCGTTATGCCCCGTCAGATCGATGGAATACATGCGGGCTGAACGCTGCCTGCCTCCGGCCCCGCTGGGGGATTCCTTGAAGTACATCAGCACGCGCCCGTTGGGAGCCCACGTCGGCCCCTCGACGTGATAGGCCTCGGTCAACAAGCGTTCTCCGGTTCCGTCGGGGCGCATGACGCCGATATAAAACCTTCCGCCGTGCTGCTTGGTGAAGGCGATCAGATCGCCGCGCGGCGACCACACCGGAGTGGCGTAACGCCCGTCGCCGAAGCTGATGCGCTGCACGTTGTCGCCGCTGGCCGACATCGTATAGACCTGTTGCGATCCGCCGCGATCGGACTCGAATGTGATTCTTTTGCCGTCGGGGGAGAAGCTGGGCGCGGTGTTGATCGACGGATGCTCGGTCAGCCTGCTGGTGCGGCGGGTGCGGAGATCCATCGTGTAGATGCTGGAATTTCCGCCTTCCGACAAGCTGAATATCACCTTATTGCCGTCGGGGGAAAAGCGCGGCGCGAAGGTCATGCGTGGGAAATCGCCCAACACCTCCTGCCTACCGCTGTCGATGTTGAACAAATACACGCGCGGACGATTGTTGTAGTAAGCCATATAGGTGATTTCCTGCATGGCCGGGGAGAAGCGCGGCGTCAACACCAAAGCCCTCCCGTCGCTGAGGATGCGATGGTTTTCTCCGTCCTGATCCATGATGGCCAAACGCTTGACGCGAGCCGTTCCCGGGCCGCTTTCTGCCACATAGACGATGCGGGTGTCGAAGTATCCGTCCTCGCCGGTGATGCGCTTGTAAATAGCGTCGGAGATGATATGAGCCACGCGCCGCCAGTTGTTGGGCACGCTGAAAAACGCCTTGCCTTCCATCTGCTTTTCGCCGAACACGTCCCACAGGCGGAATTCGACCTTCAGCCTGCCATCTGGCTGCGTCTCCACCCGTCCCACCACCAGTCCTTGGGAATTAAGCACGCGCCAATCCGCAAATCGCGGAGCTACCTGCAAAGAATCCATGTCCTGAATGAACGACCCCGGATCTATCATCGAAAACAGACCGGAGCGCACCAGATCGTTGCCGATAACTTGCGCGATGTCGCGACCGAACTTCGCTTCGGCTCCGCTGTTGCCGCGAAACGCCGGAATGGCTACCGGTATCGGCTCCACCGTTCCGCGAGTGATGTCCACCTTGACCTCTGCCTTGGCCAAGGACGGGAAAATCAGGACGCAAACTAAACACAGCAGGGCGGCGAGTTTTTTCATAGCATGTCCCTCGGATCGAAGTTGAAGCGTATGGTCTTCCATTGTTCGTATTTATCCGGCGGCAGCTCCAACGGAGAGCAGCGCGGATGACGCAAAGCCCGCAAAGCGGATTCGGCGGCGGCGCGAAAGAAGGGATCCGACGCCATCCTCATGGTGTCGACGACTTCCGCCGAACGCACAGTACGGTCTTGATTAACTTCTATCAAGACCTCGACGATTAAATCTTCGGCGTTGCGCGCCCCGACGGGCATGTTCCAGCATTGGCTTATCTGGCGGCGCAGCAAATCGTCCTCGCTGATGGTGAGACGATCGGAAAGCGACGGGGCCATGCTTTTCTGCGAGGATTCTTCGTGCGTCTTGTTGTCGTTCTCCTCGGTCTGCTCTGTCTTTTGCGGAGTTGGCTTCAACTTGGCGACGTTCTTCAACACGCTGGAAAGCTGATCCGTCTGCTGCGGTTTGGGTTTAGGGGGTTCAGGCGGCTTGGGCGGAGGCTTGGGTTTTTCCTTAGGAATCAACGCCTCGGACGGCTTATCCGGCACGGGCGGCGCAGGTTGCTTCTCCTGCTGCTGTTGCGGCGGCTCCGGTGGCTTGACCTCGGCCTTTACCTGCGGCGTCGGCTTGGGCGGCGGAGCGGCTTGCTTGTCCGGCTCCTCCATCTGATCCTTAATGCGCGTGTTGGTGATGGCGGCTATGTCGACGATCTCGAACGGTATCGGGCGCGAGATAGGGGGCAACGGCTTGAACAACTTGGGCAGCCCGAAATACAGCAGCAACAAGGCGGCCAGATGCAACGTCGCCGAAACCGCCAAGCTGTTCCGCAACTCTCCAACGCCTGTCGTCTGGGGCCTGTTTCTCGCCATAACCGTAGCTCTTACCCTTCTCAGATTTCCGTAACTTCGTCGTAAAGTTCGTCAAAAGCGTTTTGCCTGATCCTAAATTTAGTTCCATGATTGTGGCCAGAGCGCGCATCGAAATCTACCAATATCAAGCCGTTTTCAAGAGCGGCCAAAAATTTTTCCAGCGAAACACGACTTAGGATTTTTATATCTTTATAATGATACAATTCCCGCCCGCCTTCTTTTTTGACATCCGCTTTCACGTAAAAACAGTTATGCAGCTTGGCGGCAACGGCATGAAAGACATCGTCAAATCCCCAGTACGGCTGAGGTGACAACTCGCCCAAACCGACCTTTTTTTTCACCTCCGTCAACCATGCGGAATGGCGTTTATCCACAGCGTTAGCGTCAAACGTTGTTTCTATCTTGCGCTCCGCTTGATTGATTTTTATCCCAAATCCACGATCGGTTTTGTTGGGAACATTAATGGTTTGCCGAAAGCTAACCTCGTTTTCGGGATATTTGCGCCCCGCCTCTTTATGTGGCCAACCATAAAGGGGCAAAAGCATGGATGGCACCAATTTCATCGCCCGGGGCGAAGGTTCGGTATGCAACAGCGTGGTCAGGGAAGCAGTCTTTGCCCGCTGGCAT
Organism: Alphaproteobacteria bacterium; assembly: GCA_041908065.1. Classification (GTDB taxonomy): domain Bacteria; phylum Pseudomonadota; class Alphaproteobacteria; order UBA9219; family UBA9219; genus JAYRGC01. Next base: position 18,728 of record JAYRGC010000066.1, read on the forward strand.
TTCAATTCCCATTCAGCCGCATTCGGTATGGGAAGGTTGTTTTCCTGTATGCCGAGCAAATCCTCCAGCGTGTTTCCAATCCCACCATCGTTGCCGTGTCGTGCATTAGGTATCCATCCTCTTTCGCGAATAGCGACAAGCATTTCGGAAAGGCTTTTTTTCGTGTGCGTTTTCACCCCTTGCATTTGTCACCGTTTCGCTTCTGCCATTCCCCGCCATTCAACCTGCTGATAGCCATATCACAATACGTTTGTGACAATTCTATGCCGATGAACTTCCTACCCAAATTAAGAGCAGCTTTAGCGGTGGTTCCGCTTCCCATGAACGGATCGACGATAATTTCCGCATTGGTTGAACCAATGATTCTTTCTATCAGCGGCAAAGGAAACGGGGCTGGATGCGGGTTGTTCAATTCCTGTCCCACTTCCCATACATCCCCTAAGGCATTGGCTTTTTCAGCCAAACGAAAATCCGGTTTCGCTATCAAATAAATGACTTCATAGGTTGGAAGAAAATATCCCGGATTGAAATTTATCCCCCCCTTGCGCCGCCAAATTATTATCTGACGAACTGGCAGTCCGGCCACAATATCCTGCCTATCCTGCAACAGGCCGTTTTGCACCCGCCATTTATGGTTATAAAAAATCGCTCCATCGTTTTTAAGTAGCCGCATCATTTCATTCAAGCACTCGCGTTGCCATGCGGCATATTCGTCATGCGGCATGCAATCGTCGTGATCCTCGTACCCGTTGACCAACATGGCGTTGGCCCATTTGCCGCCCCGCCCGTCCTTCATTCCGTTGCCGGTAGAATTTTTAAGATTATATGGGGGCGAGGTTACAAATAAATCAACGCTTTCCGATGGCAACAGCTTCATCGCTGTCAGACTGTCGCCACATATCAACCTGTTGGTTACGGCATCAATGTCTTCAGGCGGATTCTTGCTCAACTCCGATAAAGCCAACGCCTCAGGAAAGACTCTCTCCACGGAGGCGGGGATCGTCTGATTGACCACCGGAGGATCAAAAAGGTCGCCTCTGTCCGCAACAATGGCTCGTCCGTTCGACATCGGCCAATCATCCTATTTCCTGACGTTTTTCCCCTTGTCGGCTCCGGCGTCTTTGGGCGGCGCTGCGGAAGGCGGAGGCAACTCGGCCACCAACGCCACCTTGTTGTATCCGGCCGAACTGATGGTTCCCATCACCTCCAGCACGCGGCCATAAGGCACGCCCTTGTCGCCGCGCACGAACACTCTGGCGTCCGGGTTGGCTCCGGTGATAGCGCGGAGTTTGGCTACCAGACTGTCCAGATCGGTCGGAGATTCCTGCAGGTACACCTTGCCCTTGGCGTCCACGGTTATAACCAGAGGCTCTTTATCCTGATTGAGCGACCTCGCCTGCGTTTTCGGCAGGTCTATCGGCACGGCCACCGTCAACAGCGGCGCGGTGACCATGAACACGATCAACAAAACCAGCATCACGTCCACCAAAGGCGTGACGTTTATATCGGCCACGGGGCGGTACGCGCCGCGCCTGCCGCGCCGCGCCCCCCCTCCTGATGACATCAAGGATCCTGCCATGTCAGCGGTCTTCTATGTTGCGCGACAGCGTCGCGATGAAGTCGTTGGCGAAGTTTTCCAACCGCGCCCCATAACGTCCGATCTCGGTCGAGAATTTGTTGTAAGCCGCCGTGGCGGGAATGGCGGCTATCAATCCCACGGCAGTCGCCAGCAAGGCCTCGGCTATGCCCGGGGCGACGACGGCGAGGCTGGTGTTCTGCGCCTGCGCGATGCCGATGAAGCTGCGCATGATGCCCCAAACCGTGCCGAACAGGCCGATGAACGGAGCCACCGAGCTGACCGAGGCCAGAAACGTCATCCATGTTTCAATAAGAGCCATCTCGCGGCCTATTGTCACCTGCAACACGCGGTCGATGCGCGCCTGCACGCTGGCGCGGCCTTGGGGCGTCGATAACAACCCCTTTTCGCTCGCGCTGCGCCATTCCTTCATTCCGGCGACGAACACCGCCTGCATAGGATCGGCGGGGCGGCGTATCTTGTCGTAAAGCGCGTCGAGCGAACCGCTGGACCAAAAACGCTCCTCGAAGAATCCGGCGCGGCTTTTCAAACGGGAAATGCGGGCGATCTTGTCGAAAATAAGTCCCCAAGTGAATATCGACACACCCAGAAGACCGATCATGACGATCTTGCCGATAAAATCCGAATGCCCGAAAAGGCCGAATATCGAAAGATCGGTGGCGGCCACCGAGCCGGCCAAACGAACTTGATCAACTATTTGCGCGTCCATGTTTCCTTATCCCCGTCCGTTCAAGAGCTTGTTCCGCAACCACTCCGGCATCCGCGCCGCCCGCCCTTCGAGATTCACCGCCGCGATTCTCACGGCGATTCCCGCCAACATCTTACCTTCATGGCGGATGGATTGCTCCATGTCCAGCGTGGCAGCGCCTACTTTCACGGTTTCCGCCGTGACCTCAAGCAGATCGTCCAATCGCGCCGGAGAAAGATAATCGACCTCCAACCGCCTTACCGCGAAAAGAACGCCGTGTTCCTCGCGCAGACGGCTTTGCTCGATACCCAGACCGCGCAGCCATTCCGTCCGCGCCCGTTCGGCGAAACGCAAATAGCCGCCGTGGTACATCACCCCGCCAGCGTCGGTGTCTTCGTAATAAACGCGGAAAAACATCGCCTAATCGTCCATCTCTTCGTCGATCGTTTCGAATAACGTATTCGCCTCGACCGAATTTCTTCCGACCGGAGCCGTCTTGCCGATGTGCCGGTATCCGGTTTCCGTCAACATTCTCCCGCGCGGGGTGCGCTGGATCATGCCTTGTTGCAGCAGGTAGGGTTCGATCACTTCTTCTATCACGTCGCGCTGTTCCGACAACGCGGCGGCCAAAGTCTCCACCCCCACCGGCCCCCCGCCATAATTATCGGCAATCATGGCAAGATAGCGGCGATCCATCGCGTCGAAGCCCTTGGAATCCACTTCCAGACGATTAAGCGCGGCGTCGGCCAGCGCGGCGTCGGTCAGCGCGTTGCCCGCCACGGCGGCGAAATCGCGAACGCGGCGCAACAGCCGCCCCGCCACACGCGGAGTGCCACGCGAACGCCGCGCTATTTCCCCCGCGCCGTCGGGCGACAGCCCCATGCCCAGCTTGCCAGCCGCGCGGCCGATTATGCTTTGCAGCTCTTCGGGCGTGTAAAACTGCAACCGCAAAGGAATCCCGAACCTCTCGCGCAACGGGCGGGTTATCAAGCCGCTGCGAGTAGTGGCTCCGATAAGCGTGAACGGCGGCAAGTCTATCTTGACCGACCGCGCCGAGGGGCCTTCGCCTATCACCAGATCAAGCTGGAAATCCTCCATCGCCGGATAGAGTATCTCCTCAACGGCGGGCGAGAGGCGATGGATTTCGTCGATGAACAGAACGTCGTGCGGTTGCAGGTTGGTCAAAAGGGCAGCCAAATCCCCCGCCCGCGCGATGACGGGGCCGGATGTGCCGCGAAACCCCACTCCCAGCTCTCGCGCCACTATCTGCGCCAGAGTGGTCTTGCCCAGCCCCGGGGGGCCGAAGAACAATATGTGGTCGAGCGGCTGCCCGCGCTGTTTGGCGGCTTGTATGAAAACTTCGAGATTGGCGCGCAACGCCGCCTGTCCCACGAAATCGGCGAGCGTTTGCGGACGCAAGGCCACGTCCGGCGTCTCGCCCGCCGCCTGTTTCGCGTCAACCAGCCTGTTTTCCGCAACATTCGCCATAGCGCAATCTCTCTCAACCGTAACCGGCGAGAGAGTATAGCCTACGCGCTCGCTGACGCGAACCTTACATTTTCACGATTTTTCCCGGAAACCACAGGCGGCCTTGTTTGTCTTCGACTTCTATCAACCATGCGTCGGGATCGAACGACGACTGGTTGTTCAAATAGGCGTCGGCCTCGGATTCCGTGACCGCCGCCTCGCCGGTAGCGCATATCCAAGCCTGCGTATCGCCGTCGCTGATCTGCGAAAAAACGCGGGCAAAACCGTCAAGCGTCGACACTTTCAGGAATACGGTTCCGCTGTCGTTGTCGCCGCGCTTGCGGACTACGATCGGAATCCCGCTTTGCGCGGCCACCAAAGTTTGGGCTGAAACCAGCAATCCGGTCGGAAGATTATTCTCGCTCGCCACCAGAGCATATCCTAAGGCATTTCCCGCTTTAGTTGATATACGAAACCCTCAACTTGCGACGAGAGAAGCCCACCAACCCAATCGGGAAATGCTCTAGGCTAGTTCAAGTTAATGTGATTCTCTGCCGATTTTCAAAAATGGCGTATAACCATCAAGGTGGTTTTCCGCCTTGATCGCCAACGGACAAGACAGGCGACGCGGACTGCGTCACCTGTTTGCAAACCAATCGCTGTTCCCGATGGAACCGCTCAATACAACCAGCTAGACCGGGGACGGCCCCTTAGCGTCCGGGCGCGCCGCGACTATGGGCACAGGATCCTTCGCCCGCCCATAGCTGAGGAAACGAGAAATAAGGTCAAACCCCTTATTGCTGAACTGCACCACCATGTGCGCCGAAGCGCGGGCGGTATTGTCAAAGAAATCGGCCAACCGTTCGGCCAAAGCCTTGCCGTTAAGATGCGACCAATTACGAATAACTTCCATTATCTGTTCGACCGGCATCCCGAAACGCTTCATCGCGTCAACCAGCGCGGCGGTGGCCTGCGGCTTGCCGCGCCCCATCGCCCCTTCGCCTTTGCCGGACTTGCCTTTTCCGGTTTCTGCGGCGGCATCGCTCAACGGTTTGCCGTCGTTATCTTCTGCAACCATACATCCTCCTCCGACATCGTCTGGTCAGGTCGTAACCCGCCCACCCCTCAGTCTTATGAATGTAACGTCATATCCTTCCGCAGGCTTCCTATTCTCCATCCTAACTATTAGGATCTTGTTAATTTTAAGCAAGTAATTATCCATATCATCTGTTGCCTCCCATTCTATGGGGAGGGTTTCTCCGGTGTCAAATATAATCTCCAGCTGTTTTTTATCGGTATGGTAACCAATCCATAGGGGCGTAGCGACAAAGGCCTCGTCATGGACAAGACAGACTTTGCCTCTGGCATTCACTATGATTCCAATGTTCACGAACGCTGTCCTTGGGCTTTTGGCTGGGAAAACCGCTGTTTTCCCTAGGAAATTGCGCTGTTATTAGGAGTATTCCGGCGCGACCGATTCAGGATATTTGATTTTTTCCCCTCCTTCAACCCTTCCCGCCATCCCATTGTTAATGGCGCAATAAAATTGCCAAAACGTTAGGTTTTTCTAAACATGGTTAAGAAACCGTTATCCGCGTTTCCATAGCGGATTTTTTATCCCCCCTATGAACGCCTCGTGCGCCTCGGCCTCGGACACGTCGACAACATGAATACGAGGCTCCCGCCTTTCGCGGCGGGATTTAAAAACGGCGGCTTCCGAAACGGCCTTGTCTACCGTGGCCATGTTAAGATCCGGCTGTCTGCCGCCGCACAGCTCGAGATACACGTCGGCGAGCAATCTGGCGTCCAGCAACGCCCCATGCAATTGCCGGTTTGAAGCGTCTATTTCGAAACGCTTACATAAAGCGTCCAAAGACGCCGGAGCCCCGGGAAATTTCCTTTTGGCCATCGCCAATGTGTCGACCGCCCGCGCCGGCGGCAACAACGGAAATCCCACCCGCCCCAGTTCGGCGTTAAGGAATCCCATATCGAACGAAGCGTTATGAATCACCAACGGCGCGTCGGCGATGAAATCCAGAAAATCCCCGACCACCGAAGAAAATATGGGCTTGTCGGCCAGAAATTCGTCGGTTATCCCGTGAACCCGCGTCGCCTCCTGCGGAACGCCGCGTTCGGGATTGACATAAACGTGATAGACGTTGCCGGAAGGCAAGCGGTTCAACAGCTCGACGCAGCCTATCTCCACCACGCGATCGCCCTGCAACGGGCTTAATCCGGTGGTTTCGGTGTCCAACACGATCTCTCTTGCCATCGTTTCCCTCCGGCGATTCAGCTTGCCAATTCCGGCAGTATAAACGGGCGCGGCGCGATTTCACATTAACTATCCGCCGATTTCCGCCATTTCCGCGATTGACAGGCGGAAATAACGGTGCATAGACTGGCCGGTGATCGGCGGATTCGTGCGGGTCGCACGGATGGATGGCCGATCTCGGAACCCAAACTTGAGGAGATTCTCTCGTGAACAAGAATGAATTCGTCGCCGCTGTCGCCGACAGCAAGGTTCTGGCCAAGGTCGATATTTCCAAGGCGATGGTTGCCAACGTGATCGACGCCGTGCTGGGAACGATCGAAGCCAGCCTGAAGAAGGGCGAAGAAGTCCGCCTCGTAGGTTTCGGCAACTTCTACGTCTCCAAGCGCGCCGCCGCCAAGGGTCGCAATCCCCGCACCGGCGAAACGATCAACATCAAGGCCTCCAAGCTGCCGAAGTTCCGCGCCGGCAAGCAGCTTAAGGACCACGTCAACGGCGGCGGAAAGAAGTAATCTTTCCGATTGTCGTAAAGACGATAACGGCGGAAGGTTTTCCTTCCGCCGTTTTGTTTCCGGCGATAGGAAAAAGCGGCTTGCGCGTCTATAATCGCGGAGTTCTATATGACAAAAAGGGGAATAGGTCGGCTCTATGCGAAACGGAGATAAAAACGATAGGGAAACGGCCGCGCTGGAGCTTTGGCTGGCCAAGCCGGTTCCACGTTATACCAGCTATCCTCCGGCTCCGGCCTTCCACGACGGGATTAACGCGAACAGCTATGCCGCCGCCTTGTCCAGCCTTGGCGCGGACGAACGGGTGTCGCTTTACGTCCACGTCCCCTTTTGCCACAAGCTGTGCCTTTACTGCGGCTGCCATACCAGCGTGACCAAACGTCCCGAATTAGTGGAACGCTATCTGGACGTTCTGATCAAAGAAATGGAAACCCTTACCGCCGTGCTGGGGCGAAGGCCGCGCGTCAGCCACCTGCATTTCGGAGGCGGCACGCCCAACATCATGTCCGCCAAGGATATGGCCGGACTGTTCGCCGCCATGCATCGGCTGTTCGATTTCTCCGATTGCCGCGAGGCGGCGATGGAGCTTGATCCTCGCGTCGTCACCCGCGAACAAACCGCAGTATTGGCCGAATGCGGCGTGACCCGCGTCAGCTTAGGCGTTCAGGATTTCAACCACGAAGTGCAAGTTGCGGTGCAGCGCGAGCAGCCCTACGCGATGGTGGCCGAGGTTTGCGATTGGCTGCGCGGCGCGGGTATAAACGCCATAAACTTCGATCTCATGTACGGGTTGCCGTTGCAAACGCGGCAAACGGTTGCCGATACGGCAACCAAGACGCTGAATCTTTCGCCCTCGCGCGTGGCCATCTTCTCCTATGCCCATGTGCCGCAGTTCAAGCGGCATCAGCAGGCGTTGGAGCAATACGGACTGCCGGATCGCTACGCCTTGCTGGAAATGGAAAGCGCGGCGCGGAGCGTTCTGGCCGGAAACGGGTATGCTGAAATAGGCATGGATCACTTCGCCAAACCGGACGACGGCATGGCCATAGCCCTGCAAGAGGGCAGGCTGCGGCGCAATTTCCAAGGCTATACCGACGACACCGCCGACGTCCTTTTGGGAACCGGAGCCTCTTCCATAGGATGCGCGTCAGGCGCGTTTTTCCAGAACGAGCGCGACGTGCGAACTTACGAAAGCATCGTCGATTCCGGCCGTCTAGCCACGGCGCGCGGGCTAGTCTTGTCAAAAGAGGACAAGTTGCGAGCTGCGGTCATCGAACAGATGATGTGCTATATGGGGTGCGATCTCGACGCTATATGCCGCGCCCACGGTTTTCCCGCCGATACCTTCGCGCCCGAATTGGAAGCGTTGCGACAGTTTAGCGACGCCGGAGTGATCTCCGTGGAAGGAAGCCGCATAACGCTATCTTCCCCGCACCGCATGGCCATCCGCGTCATAAGCCACGCCTTTGACCGCTATTCCACCGGAAAACCCGCAACATCTTCGCGTGCAGCCTGAGCGTTTAATAACTTATTAACATCAGTGTGAAACTATAGCCACCTGTGGTTGTGTATATATTATTTAGAGATAATTTGATGAGTAAACATTCTATAAGAAAGATGCTATTGGCCTGTATTACAGCCGTTACGTCGTTCACGGCTGATTATGATCGGCAAGCGCAAGCGGCCAGCGCAACATCCCGTCCATCGAAGACGGTCAGCACACCCAAGAATTATGATCCCAAGCGAGACGAGAGGGCAGAGAAACTCAGGGATTGGGCATGTGGTATCTACCCGACCATATGCTACAGGACGGTTTTGATTCCAAGCGAAGACAAAGGGAATAAGGAGCATGTTGCGAACAGAGAAACAGCACACATAGGAGATGATGCGACAAGAGAGGAAATTCGGAAAATTGTCTCAAAAAATCATGGATTGCCCGACTCTGTGGCTTCTATGAGCTACCTCAAATTAACGAACGGCACGCCTTTGGCAATATTACACTTGCCGTCAGATGGCGTTCAAGTGTTAACGCCTCCTATGTTCAACGATGCCGATCAGAAATACCTCGTTGAGATAGCGAGACTACATGAATTGACGCACGCCATGAGCTTTTTCGTTGGACATGCGGCAGGTTACCCCGAGGGTTTGATGGAGGCTTATCTCCCAAAAGAAGACCAGCAGGCGTTGTCTGATACCAATAACCATGTTGCCTTGTCAAAATTGGGCATGATGGAAGAAGCGTTGGCCAACACGGCGAGTATTATCTTATTTATCAAGGCACATATAAAAGAGTTTGAAACCGGGGAGTTGGACTCATTGTTAAGCCGCTATACGAATAACAGCAAACTGCTGATAATGGATAGAGACCCGGCGTATGCGCTGATGGGCGATGGAACAGAGGCTGCCATCAAGTGGTGCAAAGACAATAAGGCCGAATTGGAAAAGATGACCAGCCCGCAAATTTTTACCCGATCTGTGCTTACAGTTAAATATTTTGATGTTCCGTCAAACAACACCGGAATCGACGTTATAGAACGAGGCATATTCACAGATGGTCTCTTGCCCTTCCTTGCGAAATCCAACGAAGTGGAAAACTTTAGCGATATGTTTGCCACAGAAGATCTTATCTCTCTATTGCAAAAAATAATGAAACAAAACGAAGATCCATGGTTAACTGCAAGATTGGAAAACGCCGTTAATGCCCTTAGAGATCCTGAAAATCCACAGAGATGCCTCGCAGCAGGCAAACATATAAAACTTAATGACGGCTTGATTGTGAGCACTACAGGAGGGAAAATCATGCCGACTGTCCCGTGCGAAAAAACTACAAATAACTCTGGCTTGGGGATAAACCGTCGTACGTTCACGCCATGATTTCATAACAGCGCACAAGCCATTTTAAATGCATTCAGGCAAGAGATGTTGCTTGCCTGTATTCACGCTCAAGCCGCGCTCCTTGCATGGACTCGACACCAACTTTATGCTGCACCTGCGAGATGGAAAGCGCGATTTTTTCGCGCAAAAGCTTGATAAATTGGATTTCATCACATAGGCTCCGTCCTCATATCGCATCCGCTTTCCCGTCCATGTTTTTTCTCGCAGGCACCCCATGTCAAAGAACGACACCATCGTCATCGCTTCCGCCATGCGCACCGCCATCGGCGCGTTCAACGGAACCGTCGCGCAAATTCCCGCGCATGTTTTATCCGCCGAGACCATCAAGTCCGCGTTGGCTGCCGCAAAAACCGCTCCTGCCGAGGTTGACGAAATCGTATTAGGACAAGTTCTAGGGGCTGGGCAGGGCATGGGTCCGGCGCGCCAAGCCGCCATCGCGGCGGGGATTCCGGTCGAGCGCACCGCCTACGCTGTCAACCAGATCTGCGGCTCCGGCCTGCGCTCTGTCGCCAACGCGCTCATGTCGATACGTTCGGGGGATTGCGGAATAGTCGTGGCGGGCGGCATGGAAAGCATGAGCCTGTCGCCTCACGTTATGCACCTGCGCAACGGCGTCCGCATGGGCAACGCCGAGTTGGCGGACATAATGATCCGCGACGGATTGACGGATGTGTTCAACAACTACCACATGGGCGTGACCGCCGAAAACGTGGCGGAAAAATTTGGCATTACCCGCGCCATGCAGGACGAGTTCGCGCTCGCCTCGCAACAAAAGGCCGAAGCGGCCATCAAAGCCGGAAACTTCAAAGACGAGATCGTTCCGATCATCATCAAGGATAAGAAAGGCGAGACTGCCTTCGCGCAGGACGAGTTTCCCCGCTTCGGCGCGACGCTCGACGGCTTGGCCAAACTCAAGCCCGCCTTCAAGAAGGACGGAACGGTGACCGCCGGCAACGCCTCGGGCATCAACGACGGCGCGGCGGCGTTGGTGGTGATGACGGAAGACGAAGCGAAGCGGCGCGGCATAGAGCCTCTGGCGCGCATAGCGTCGTGGGCGACGCGCGGCGTCGATCCGGCGTTGATGGGAACGGGACCAATTCCGGCCAGCCGCGCCGCGCTGGAACGTGCGGGATGGAAGGCGGGCGATCTGGAATTGATCGAAGCCAACGAAGCCTTCGCCGCGCAGGCCATCGCCGTCAACCGCGAAATGGGCTGGGACGCCTCCCGCGTCAACGTCAACGGCGGAGCCATCGCCCTCGGCCACCCCATAGGCGCGTCTGGCGCGCGGATTCTCGTGACATTGTTGCACGAGATGAAACGCCGCAACGCGAAAAAAGGCTTGGCCACGCTTTGCATCGGCGGCGGCATGGGCATAGCTATGTGCGTGGAAAGATAAATAACGGGGAGAAGATATTATGGCGAGAGTTGCGGTTGTCACCGGCGGAACGCGCGGCATCGGCGCGGCGATAAGCGAGGCTTTGCTTGCGACCGGATACAAGGTCGCCGCCACTTATCACGGCAACGACAAGGCGGCGGCCGAGTTTTCCGAAAAAACCGGCATCCCTGTCTTCAAGTTCGATGTCGGCAATTACGAATCCTGCCAGCTGGGCGTAAAGGCCATAACCGACAAGCTGGGACAGATAGAGATTCTGGTCAACAACGCCGGAATCACCCGCGACGCTTTCCTGCATAAAATGACTCCGGCGCAGTGGAGCGAGGTCATGCTCACCAACCTCGGGTCGGTCTTCAACATGTCTCGGCTGGTCATCGAGGGAATGCGCGAGCGCGGCTTTGGCCGCATCGTCAGCATCAGCTCCATCAACGGACAAGCCGGACAAATGGGGCAGGTCAATTACTCGGCGGCCAAGGCCGGAATAATCGGTTTCAGCAAGGCGTTGGCGCAGGAAGGCGCGGCCAAGGGCGTGACGGTTAACGTGGTAGCGCCCGGGTACACCGACACCGACATGGTGCGCGCCGTACCGCCGGAGGTATTGGACAAGATAATCGGCAAAATCCCCACGCGCCGCTTGGGCAAGGTCGAGGAAATCGCCCGCGCCGTGTTGTTCTTGGTAGCCGACGAGGCCGGATTCATCACCGGAGCCACCCTGCCCGTAAACGGCGGACAGTATATGGCTTGAAACCGATATACGAACATGGTTTTGCCATGGTTAGTGTGCCATCCTAAAGCCCGACTCCAACCCCGATATTTTGTCATGGGCATTCCATGGACGCGACGCTGAAAACGGAAATCCGTTCCCTTGAAAGGACGCCCCCTCATGCCGCGCCTTGAACAAGCGCACGAGCGCGGTTGGTGGCTGTGGCGCGGAGAAAAACGCGGGGAAAAACGCCGCAAGCTTTCGCCGCTTTTGGTGCGGATACTGATCGTCAACGTCGTGGCCTTGGCCATATTGGTGGGCAGCGTGCTTTACCTTGGCGGGTATCAAGAACGCCTGATAGCCGCCGAACTCGAATCCATGTTGATGCAAGCCCGCCTTTCGGCCAGCGCGCTGGGCGAGGGAGCCGTGGTCATGGACGAGGAAGATCGCACGATCCTGTCGCCTCTTTTGGCGCGAATGATGGTGCGGCGGCTGGTGGAAGGAAGCGAAACCCGCGTGCGCCTGTTCGACGTCGAACAAACCCTTTTGGCGGACAGCCGCATTTTGTTGGGACGCGGCGGCAAGGTGGCGATGGAGGAATTGCCCCCCCCCGACGGTGGCGTGTGGCTGGAGCGAAAAATCCTTGGTTTTCTCGGCTTCGTCGACGGACTGATCGAACGCGCCGATTTCCCCTCCTATGCCGAAACCACGGCGCAGGACGAAACAATCGCCAAAGCCATCGGCGGCGACGTGGCCACCAAAGTATGGCGGATCGACAGCGGCAAGCTGCTTTTGAGCGTGGCGGTTCCCGTGCAGCGTTACCGCCAAGTTCTGGGGGCTATCGCCCTCTCCCGCCCCGATCACAAAATAGACGCGGCGGTGCGCGACGTGCGGCTGGACATCCTGCGGATATTTTCCATCACGCTGTTGATAACCATCATGCTGTCGCTGTATCTCGCCCGCGCCATCGCCTTGCCGTTGCGGATGCTGGCGCACGCGGCGGAGCGCATGCGCGTGGGGCAAACCGAAATGGCCGGATTGGTGGGAACCGCCAGCCGCCTCGAAAGCGAAGCCATTCCCGATTATAGCGTGAGAAACGATGAAATAGGCGATCTTTCGGCGGCGTTGCGGGATCTTACGGGCGCATTGGCGCGGCGCGTCGGCGCGATAGAAAACTTCGCCGCCGACGTCGCCCACGAATTGAAAAACCCCCTGACTTCCATGCGAAGCGCGGTGGAAACCGCCGAGCGGGTGGCGGATCCGGAAATGCGGAAAAAACTGATGGCCGTCATCCGCGACGACGTCGATCGCATGGATCGCCTGATAAGCGACATCTCCAGCGCGTCGCGTCTCGACGCCGAGCTGGGACGCGCCGAAACTGCGGCTGTGGACATCGGCAAAATGCTGCTCACCCTGCAGGACATCCACGGCCAGCAAATCGAAATCCGCCAGCCGTTGCCGGAAGGCCTTTTCGCAATGGGCGTGGAAGGCCGGCTGATGGAGGTTTTGCGGAATCTGGTGGCGAACGCGGTGTCGTTTTCCCCTCTCGGCAAGAACGTCGTCATGTCCGCCGCAAGAGAAAGCAATCTAGTCAAGATCACCGTCGAAGACGAAGGCCCGGGCGTTCCCGAAAATAAGCTGGACGCCATCTTCGACCGTTTTTATAGCGAACGCCCGAAAACCGAGAAGTTCGGCACGCATTCCGGCTTAGGCCTGAGCATATCGCGACAAATAATCTCCGCCCACGGCGGAAAAATTTGGGCGGAAAACCGCCGCAACGACGCCGGAAAAGTGCTGGGGGCAAGATTCACCTTCACCCTGCCCCTGCTCGCCCCGACCAGATCGTTTTCCGATTAGACCGACGGATTGCCCATAAACCAGAATTTTTTGGCTCTCATACCAAACGGGTGGGTAAAGAGTCGCCCTTTCGGCAATCACGATCTGTTCCTCCCCCTTCTTCAAGGGGAGGAACTCCACCGCGCTTGTTGGAAGAGAGCTTTTTTACCCACCCGTTCCGGGTAAGCCCCAAAAAACTATCTTCATCTTCCCTTGCAGCGCGGCAGGCATGATTGGAGTTCTTGGCGGCAAGAGGCGGCGGCTCCGAACATGTCGGGAGTAGAAGTATCCCGCCGCGCGCCTGAAGTTTCGCCGCAACGGGCATATTCGGCATTGCAAGCCTTGACGCAGGCCTCGCGGCCGCTTTCAACCGAAGTTCGCGCCGTTCCGCCCGAAGGCGGCGGCGAACAAGCAGCAAGAAGGGTGGAGATGACCGCTATTGAAACCGGAAACGCGGCGCGATTCATTGCGCCGCAGCTTCTTCGGCCTGAACCTCGGTCGAATTCTTGTCGTTGCCGCTGTTCAGCCCCTTGGCGGAAACGTCGCGATCAACGAATTCGATCACCGCCATCGAAGCGGCGTCGCCATAGCGCAGACCAGCCTTAAGAACGCGGGTATAACCTCCGGCGCGCGCGCTGTATCGTCCGGCCAAAACCCCGAACAGCTTGGCCACGGCGTCGTCGCAACGCAGCATGGCGAAGGCGCGGCGGCGGTTGGCCAATCCGCCCTTTTTGCCCAGCGTCACCAGCTTTTCGACCACCGGACGCAATTCCTTGGCCTTGGGCAAAGTGGTGCAGATCTGCTCGTGCTTGATAAGCGCGACAGCCATGTTGGAGAACATGGCCTTGCGATGGGTGGTGGTGACGCCGAGTTTACGGCCTGCATTGGCGTGACGCATGGTTTAGTCCTCCTCTTTCAGTTTGGCCCTGTGATTTCGTCCTGTTTGCCGGACGCTCTTGCAGGAACCGGTGCTACATATTCGCCCCATCTTGACGATAAGGGCGGAAAACAGGCCAAAAAAGCTAGTAGGCCATTTTGACAGCAGAAAACCATCGGGCAATAGGAAAAAGAGCGTTGATCACTACCAACAATGCTCTTTTGCGCTATCTCATGAATTGCTACCCCTATCCAAGGTTACAGTGCCTACGGCCGTACTTCTGCAAATACAGCCCCGCCCCTAAAAGTGCTCCATTCACTCCTTCAACGACAAAATGAACAGGCACACCAAACGCCTTTAAATTTGCCAGCCCCTGAAGATATGATACAGCTTCATACGTGCGCCCCTCCAACCCAGCAATACCCATGATGCCAATGGCAATGACAGATGGGATTAGCACCATACCTGCAACACATCCAGTCATTGCGGCAGCGGCAGTCATAAAATGATGTTTTGTGAGTTTCAATGCTTCCTCCTACCTTAAATTTGGCGGCATGCACTAGCCGTCCATTTTGCACCACTGTGGCATATTAACCAAAACCTCTTGCTGCACCATCAAGACATGGATTTCGGCTTTCGCCGGAATGCCATCGTTTTGGCAACTCTGCTCAGAACGGCTCTTCCAACCGCTTGGCCAAATCCTCGACGTTCTCAGGCGGCCAGTTGGCAACCTGCATTCCGAGGCTCAACCCCATTTGGGTCAACACTTCCTTGATCTCGTTCAAGCTCTTGCGGCCAAAGTTCGGGGTGCGGAGCATCTCCGATTCCGTCTTTTGCACCAAATCGCCGATATAAACGATGTTGTCGTTCTTCAAGCAGTTGGCCGAACGCACCGAAAGCTCCAGCTCGTCGACCTTGCGCAGCAAGTGGCGGTTGAACGGCAAATCGCCAATCGGAGAATCCTGCGCCGAAGCCGGACGCGGTTCCTCGAAATTGATGAACAACTGCATCTGATCCTGCAGGATGCGGGCGGCAATGGCCACCGCGTCTTCCGGCGACACCGCGCCGTTGGTCTCCACAGTCAGGGACAGCTTGTCGTAGTCTGTTATCTGGCCGACGCGGCTGTTGTCGACCTTGTAGGCCACCTTGCGAACGGGGCTGAACAATGCGTCGACCGGTATCAATCCAATGGGTGTGTCTTCCTTGCGCATGGCCGAGGCCGGAACATATCCCTTGCCGCTTTCGACCGTCATTTCCATGTTCAAGGTAGCGGCGCGATCCAGCGTGCAGATCACCAAATCGGGGTTCATGATCTCGATTTCCGATCCGGTTTCTATTTGGCGCGCCCGCACTTCGCCCGGCCCCGAGGCCTTCAAGCGGATCTTGCGCGGACCTTCGCAGTGCATCCGCAAAGCCAGAGACTTGATGTTCAGAACTATGTCGGTGACGTCCTCGCGCACCCCGGGAACCGAGGAGAATTCATGCAAAACGCCGTCTATCTTGATCGAGGTTACGGCGTCGCCGCGCAGGGAAGAAAGAAGCACTCGGCGCAAAGCATTGCCGATCGTGGTTCCGAAACCGCGCTCCAGCGGCTCCACTACCATGGTGGCGGCGCGCTTTTGCTCGCCCGACTGGTGAACCTGCTTGTTGCCTTGAATTAAAGTCTTCCAGTTTTCCTGCAACACGGCCATGCCTCCTAACTAAAATGTTTTTACTGATTTAGAAACTCTACACGCGCCGCCTCTTGCGGGGACGCACGCCGTTGTGCGGGATCGGCGTCACGTCGCGGATGGAGGTGACGGTAAAGCCGACCGATTGCAAAGCCCGCAAAGCCGACTCGCGCCCCGATCCGGGCCCCTTCACCAGAACCTCGACGGTCCTCATGCCGTGTTCCATCGCCTTGCGTCCGGCGTCCTCGGCGGCCATCTGAGCCGCGTAAGGAGTGGATTTGCGCGATCCCTTGAACCCCATCAATCCCGACGAAGACCATGAAATCGTGTTGCCTTGCGCGTCGGCGATGGTGACGACGGTGTTGTTGAAGCTGGCGTTCACATGGGCCACGCCGCTGGCGATGTTCTTGCGTTCGCGACGCTTGGTGCGGGTAGCTGCCTTGCCTGATTTTTTGCCTTCGGTGTTTTCGGCTGTTGCCATCTTTTTCGGTATCCCACCATTATAAAGTCGGTTATCGGGTCAAACGCGCAAACGCGTCTTTTAGGATTACTTCCTTGTCGCCAGTTTTTTGCCGGCTATCGGCTTGGACGGCCCCTTGCGGGTGCGCGCGTTGGTGTGCGTGCGCTGGCCGTGCACCGGCAGCCCCTTGCGGTGACGCAAGCCGCGATAACAGCCCAGATCCATCAGACGCTTGATGTTCATGGAAACTTCGCGACGCAGATCGCCTTCGACCTTGTAGTTGCGGTCGATGTCCTCGCGAATGCGAAGCAATTCGGATTCCGTCAACTGGTTGACGCGCTTTTCGGCAGGAATCCCGACGCGCCCGCAAATCTCCAGCGAGTTGGCCGATCCTATGCCATATATGTAACGCAACGCTATGTGAAGCGGCTTGCCAGCCGGAATGTTTACGCCTGCAATACGGGCCACTTGGCTCTCCCTGCCTTATATCCAGAAACTGCGGCGGAACTCCGCCACGACAAACGCCATCCCCGCCCACGCAAAAGCGGGGGCGGAAGGCGGACGCAGTATAATCCCGATTGTTATTGTGTCAAGCGGCCATTTCGACTTCGCGCGCGGCGGCGGAAAACAGCCCGATAACCTGCTCCATCCACGCTTCGACGTCGCCGCCGGCGCAGGTGGACAAATTCCCGTCGCAGGCCGCGTCGGCCTCCTCGGCGGCCATGCCCACAGCCGCTATATCCGCCGCTATCGCCGGAGCCGCAGCCACTTTTTTGCCGGCCGATTTCGCCGACAACGCCAAAAGGCCGACCCCGCTGCCGATGGCCGCCAAGGGTTTGTCCGCCTCCAGAAAGTGGTTGATTATGCGGCGAGAATGCGGATTGGATTTCAGCTTGGCGGTAGCCCTTTCCCCGCCCAGAATTATCAGCGCGTCATAGTCCGATCCGAGCGTGTCGCCCAACTGGGAATCTGCCGTGAAATAATGCCCCCATCCGCTGCCCTGCCAGCCGTTGACCAAGCCTTGTTCCGGAGCCACGACCTTGCCGTGGGATTTTACGTTAGTGAGCGCGCGTTGAACCGTGGTCATATGCTTTTCGTCGAAGCCGTCGGCGGCGAGTATGGCTATGTTGATGCCTGCAAGCGGGCCTGTCATGTATTGTTTCTCCTCGGTTCTTAATTAAGGATGTTCGCGCCGACCGGAACGCTCTGAACGGAACGCGCCGGATAAAACGCCTCTATGCGACCAGCAATTTCGGCGGCGCGTATTCCGCAGCCCTCCGACTAGGGGCGGGTTTATCCCATATTTTCCGCCGTTATGGAATTAGTATTTTTATTTTCGCGGCATAAAAATCAAGGTTTCTTTCCGGTGTTGCCTTAAAGCTGCATGTTTTCCAGCTAGTTTTGCGTTTCCCAATCCGGCCAAGACGCTGTAACATCCTGCGAATCCTTAACCGATGCTGGCCGTAAAATGAGGATATGGGAAACCGAAGATAACAAAGCGATACCTTCGGATCTGGTTCGCGAGCAAGATTTCACCATGCGGATCCGCCGCTTGCACCGGCTGGAAACCCCTCATCTCGTGGTGAATATCGAACTTTCCCGCATGAAAGCCGACGACAGCGGCCGAGGGGATCTGGAGCTGGCGCAAAAACGCCTTCGCAGCTTTACCGCCGAAACCGGCGGCACGTACGCCGAAATGTCCAACGGCGATCCGTTCATAATCTGGTCCGGCAAGCACGACATCGCCGCCTTGTCCGCCGGAGCGTTGAAAACCGCGCTGGCCATGGGCGCGAACCCCGAGGATTCCATCGGGCATCTTTTCGTCTACAGAATGCCGGAGGATTATCAAAAACTGCGGGAGCGCATCAACCATTACGTCGAGGCTTCCCGCGCCGCCGCCACCAGAACGGCTCTAGCGCGGGGCGCAGATGAAACCGCCGCCCAAGCCCTGCAAGGCGGGGCGGCGCGCGGACCGTTGACGGCTTGGGGCGTCAACCAGATAGAGCGGTTGCTGGAAGACATAGATCTGGAGCAATACGTCCGCGCCCAGCCGATCTACGGTTTAGGACGCGACGGGGTGTGGCGCATGATTTTCGAGGAATGCTTCCTCGGTTTCAACGAGTTGAAGCAAACCTATTTCCCGCGCATGGAGATCTCCGCCCACGAGCATATGTTCCTCGGCCTGTGCCAAGGGCTGGACAGCCGCCTGCTGGCGCGTTTCACCAGAAAGCCCGAGCTTTTGGTCGGGCGGAGGCTCAGCCTCAATCTTTCGGTGTCGTCGGTGCTGGGGCCGATTTTATCCGCCTTCGCCCACGCCGTGCCGCGCAACGGGCGCGGCAACATCGTGTTCGAGCTGCATCGCGGCGATCTGCTTCAGGATTTTGCGATGACGCTCAACGCCATCTCCGTCCTGCGCCATGAAGGCTTTCGCGTAGCCCTCGACAGCATCACTCCCGACATGCTGCCCTACGTCAACCTGATGGGGCTGGGCGCGGATTACATCAAGATAAACGTGGCCGGAGATCGCGCCTCCCACCTCAATCTGCCCCAAGTAAAGGAACATTTGGCGAAAATACCGCGCGAAAAACTCATATTCTTCCGCTGCGAAAGCCAGCAAGCTCTTTCGGTCGGGCGCAATCTGGGCATCCTGATGTTCCAAGGATGGCTGGTCGACGAACTGGTCGGACGCAAACCCACCGGAAAAACTTGATTAACAGTCTGCTGAAAAACTTCAGTTTTTAGGCTCTTACGCAAAACAGGTGGGAAAAAGAGCCGTCATTGCGAGCCGCCCCTTGGCGGCGAAGCAATCCAGAGTCATAGAGCAACGACACTGGATTGCTTCGCCGCCTGACAGCGTTTAACGCTGTCCAAACCAAATGGTGGCGGCTCGCAATGACGGCCTTTGGCTGTGACTTCGCATGACGGCCTTGCTTGCTGATACAGGCGGCTACGAAATTACCCACCCGTTTTCAGAAAGAGCCCGTTTTTATCCCGCATGCACCAAAAGCGTCGTCATTCCGGCGCAAGCCATTCATGCGCAATCGGTTATGCCATCGGCACAGGTCTTGCCAGTGATGTTTTTGTCGTGTAACAAAACCGACCTGACAGCAAAGCGGCTTAGCAATGACAGTGTTAGTCGCACGATTAATCAATAAAACAAAGGAAACATGCTATGAGTGAATCACCATCTGAAGTCAATGATATTGCAAACACCATATACGATCCAAGCTTCGCAGCTTTTGCTGGTTGGTATAAAGAGCATGAAACATATCTCCGACGGCTCGATCAATCATCAGAAAAGCAGCTGACTATAGCCCCGCCGTTGCCATCGAATATTGCCATTCCCAGAAATCTTAGGGGATTAAATCTAAGAAGGGCAGACCTCAGGCGGGCAAACCTCACGGATACAAACCTCAGCGGGGCAAACCTCAGGCGGGCAAACCTCAGCGTGGCAATCCTCAGCGGGGCAATCCTCAGCGGGGCAGACCTCAGGCGGGCAAACCTCCGGATGGCAAGACTAGAGGGGGCAGACCTCAGGCGGGCAAAACTCATCTGGGCAAACCTCAGCGAGGCAAACCTCAGCGGGGCAATCCTCAGACGGGCAAACCTCATCGGGGTAATCATCTGCAGGGCAAACCTCAGCGGGGCAGACCTCAGCGGGGCAAACCTCATCGGGGCAGACCTCGAGACGGCGAACCTCAAAAAAGCAAATCTCAGGGGAGCAGACCTCAATGGGACAGTCCTCAGGTGGGCAGTCCTCTCAGAGGCAGACCTCAGAGGAGCAACACGTCTCAATAACCAAGGAAATGAAGTGCTAATTACCAAGGAGTATCTGCTAGGCGTTGGTGCCATAACCAATGAAAACACACTATTTGGGGAGCTTCCTGTCGAAAGTCCGACGAGACCAGACGCCCCACAGGCACCCATGGCGGAAAAGCTCCCGACCCTAAATAATTAACAGCCCTTGCCATCAGAACGCCGTCCATCGCAACCGATGGGCGGCGTTTTAGCTTCACAATGCATTTACAGCGTTCCAGAATAGCCCGACGCCGTATAATGGCCAAAAACGAAAGACCGCTT
The DNA here is from genome assembly GCA_041908065.1 of Alphaproteobacteria bacterium. GTDB lineage: Bacteria > Pseudomonadota > Alphaproteobacteria > UBA9219 > UBA9219 > JAYRGC01. Next base: position 39,172 of record JAYRGC010000066.1, read on the forward strand.
TTTCAATTTTCAAACACCGCCGAAAAACGCCAATGGCAGCGCATAACATATCGATTGAACTCAGCGCGGTGATCGTCGCCGTATCCGATGGCCGTCCTGTGGTTCTGGCGATGCCGGACATGGCTTTGCCATCGGGGCCTTTCGCCACCGAGCATCGCACGCTGGAACAAGGCCTGAGATCATGGGTAAGCGATCATAGCGGCATCGATCTGGGCTATGTCGAGCAGCTCTATACCTTCGCCGATCGGGATCGCGTTTCACTAAGCGATGGCGCGCCGAACCGCATGGTGTCGATAGGTTATCTCGCGCTGACGCGGGAAATCGAAGTCGCCGCGCCGGAAAAGCGGCGCGCTCCGGCATGGGAAAGCTGGTACGATCTTCTGCCATGGGAGGACCGGCGTTCACAAGGCGGGATGCGGGCGGCGGCTTTGATTTCCGCCGCGTTGCGGGAATGGTGCTGTCTCGCCCCCGCCGCTGCCGATCGCCGCGAACGCGAACGTCGTTGCAAAGCCACATTCCCCGCGGACGCTAAACGTTGGAACGAGGAGCTGGTCTTGCAACGCTATGAATTGCTGTGGGAAGCGGGGCTGGTACGGGAATCCCCCTGCGCAGCTCCGACTTCGGAAGCGGCAGGCAAAGTCTTGGCGATAGGCAAATCTATGGCCTTGGATCACCGCCGCATTCTGGCCACCGCGATGGCGCGCCTGCGCGCCAAGATAAAATACCGTCCTGTAGTGTTCGAACTGATGCCCGACAAGTTCACGTTGTTGCATCTTCAGGACACCGTGGAGGCTTTGGCCGGATTGCGCCTGCACAAGCAGAACTTCCGCCGTCTGGCGCAAGGCCAAGGCCTGATCGAGGAAACCGGCGGCCGCAGCGAAACGCCGCGCGGACGTCCGGCGCGTCTTTTTGCCTTCCGTAAAGAAGTAGTCGGCGAACGCGCCTTTTCCGGCACGCGCCTGCCGCGAAGGGAGATATAGTACTGCTTTGGTTATTTGACGACTCTTGCGCGGTTACTTGATTTTGGGCATTCTCCCACACGTTTTAACTTTCCTGTAACCAATTCCTGAGGGGGGAATGACGACCATGAGCGCTGAATTTATCATAATATTCTCATGCGGGATGCTGGCCATCCTTTATGGGCTGGTGACAGCCAAGCAAGTGTTGGCGTCGTCCGCCGGAACCGCGCGAATGCAGGAAATATCCGCTGCCGTGCAGGAAGGGGCTAAGGCCTATCTGAACCGCCAATACATGACCATCGCCGTGGTGGGCGTGGTTATTTGCGCCGCTTTGGGCGCGTTTTTGGGGCTGCACGTCGCAGTAGGCTTCGTCATCGGCGCGTTGCTTTCGGGAGCCGCCGGATACGTCGGCATGAACGTCTCGGTTCGCTCCAACGTCCGCACCGCCGCCGCGGCTCAGGAGGGGTTGAAACCCGCCCTCAGCATCGCGTTCCGCGCCGGAGCCATCACCGGACTGCTGGTGGTCGGACTGGGGCTTTTGGGCGTGGGCGGATACTACTACGCTCTCCTGCAATGGAAAGGCGGAGAGGACGTTCGCCAGATAATCGAAGCCTTGGTAGCCCTTAGCTTCGGCGCGTCGCTGATTTCGATCTTCGCCCGTCTGGGCGGCGGCATCTTCACCAAGGGCGCCGACGTGGGCGCGGACTTGGTAGGAAAAGTCGAGGCCGGAATACCCGAGGACGACCCACGCAACCCCGCCGTCATCGCCGACAACGTGGGCGACAACGTCGGCGATTGCGCCGGAATGGCCGCCGATCTGTTCGAAACCTACGCCGTAACCATCGTCGCCACCATGCTGCTGGCCGCCTCCTTCTTCGCCGGAGAAGCCCAAAGCTCCATGATGATGCTGCCTCTGCTTATCGCGGGCGTGTGCATCGTGGCCTCGGTCGTCGGGACTTACTTCGTAAGGCTGGGCGCGAGCAAGAACATCATGGGAGCCTTGTACAAAGGCCTGATCGCCAGCGGCGTTCTGTCCGGCGCGTTGATAGCCGGCGTGGTTCACAAGACCATCGGCTTCGACGGCGTGCTGGCCATGGCGAGCGGCGCCGAGATCAGCGGCATGGACATCTTGTGGTGTTCCTTGTCTGGTCTGGGCGTGACCGCCCTGATGGTGTGGATAACCGAGTACTACACCTCGACCTCTTATCGTCCGGTCAAAAGCGTGGCGGCGGCTTCGGCCAACGGCCATGGAACAAACGTCATCCAAGGATTGGCGGTTTCGATGGAATCCACCGCCTTGCCGGTGCTGGTGATCTGCGGCGGCATAGTGTTGACGCATTCCATCGCCGGACTGTTCGGCATCGCCATCGCCGCCACCACCATGTTGGCCTTGGCGGGCATGATCGTGGCGTTGGACGCCTACGGCCCCGTCACCGACAACGCCGGAGGCATCGCGGAAATGTCCAACATGCCCAAGGAAATCCGCGTCACCACCGACGCCTTGGACGCGGTCGGCAACACCACCAAAGCCGTCACCAAGGGTTATGCCATCGCCTCGGCGGGGTTGGCCTCGCTGGTGCTGTTCGCGGCTTACATCCAAGATCTGGCGCACTATTTTCCGGATCTGAATGTCGCCTTCGAATTGCAGAACCCCTACGTCGTGGTGGGGCTGTTCATCGGAGGAATGCTCCCCTACCTGTTCGGAGCGTTGTCCATGACGGCGGTCGGTCGCGCCGCCGGAACCGTGGTGCAGGAGGTTCGCCGCCAGTTCCGCGAAATCAAGGGCATCATGGAAGGCAAGGCCAAGCCGGAATACGGCGTGGCGGTCGACATGCTGACCAAGGCCGCCATCCGCGAGATGATCGTGCCGTCGCTGTTGCCGGTGGCCGCGCCCATCGTCCTGTACTTCGCCATTTGCTCGGTCGCCGGACAGGAGCAAGCCTTCACCGCTCTGGGGGCGATGCTGCTGGGAACCATCGTCACCGGCATCTTCGTAGCCATCTCGATGACCTCGGGCGGCGGAGCGTGGGATAACGCCAAGAAGTACATCGAGGAAGGCAACCACGGGGGCAAGGGTTCGGACGCCCACAAGGCTGCCGTGACCGGCGACACCGTCGGCGATCCCTACAAGGACACCGCCGGCCCCGCCGTGAACCCGATGATCAAGATCATCAACATCGTGGCGATCCTCTTGCTGGCCATTCTCGCCAGCCTGAAGTAAAAATCCGCCGCGCGGTTTTCAGCCGCCCGTTCCCGCAAGGGGACGGGCGGTTTTTTTATCGCCGCCCATTTCATACCCTTCTCCTCTGAGGTATAATCCCGCCGATGAGATCCAAACCCAAAAAGCGCGCGCGGCCATCCCACCCCGATCTGTGGCAAGCGGAAAGGAACGCCACCGCGCGCTCTGGTAAACCTAAGTTTTTATATCCTGTCTTGTCGATCGCGGCTTTGGTTATGGCGATCGCCATCTTATGGCTGTGGTGGGACGGCGGACTGTTGAAGAAGTACGCCGGATCGGCTTTGGACGGCATCGTCGGTGCGACCGGCAACGCCGATCTCGATGTGCGCGACATCGTGGTTGAAGGCCGGCAATACACCGGAGAAAAAGAGCTTTTGGCCGCGCTAGGCGTCGAATACGGTTCGCCGATGTTGGGGTTCAGTCCCGAGGAAGCCTCGCGCCGCGTCATGGAATTGCCTTGGGTGGAAACCGTGGCGATAGAGCGCAAAATGCCGTCCACCCTCATCGTGCGCCTGTCGGAACGCCAACCGATGGCGCGGTGGCAACACGAAGGGCAAACGGCGGTGGTTGATCGTAACGGTAAAAAACTGGCCGGAGTTAATCACGCCGCGCCTCCGTTTTCCAGCCTACCTCTGATAGTCGGCAAAGGCGCACCGGAACGCGCCGCCGATTTGCTGGTGGTTTTGGGGGAGTTTCCCAATGTCGCCTTGATAACCAAGGCCGCCGCTCTGGTGAGCGAGCGGAGATGGAACGTCTATCTTCATCACCCCCTAAGGCCGCAGGAAGGGCTTTTGGTCAAACTGCCCGAAGACGACCTGCGTTCGGCCTTGCGTCGCCTGACGGAGCTGCTCCGTTCCGGCGAAATCTTGGAACGCGACATAGTATCTCTTGATTTACGTCTGCCGGACCGCCATGTTCTTCAGGCTGGACGATCGACCCCTGCGGCGGAAACGTCGCCCAAGACATCCGGAGACCCCCGCCAATGAGCAAACTGACGCAATGGTTGTTGGGAAAACAGCGGCAAACCAGAGGCGAGACTCTGGCCGCCCTCGACGTCGGCTCCAGCAAGATCGTGTGCCTTGTCGCCCGCGCCGACGAAGGTTCGGGACAGATGCGCATAGCCGGCATCGGCCACAAGCCGTCGGACGGCGTGCGTAACGGCTTGGTCTCCGACATCGGCGCGGCGGCGCGGGCGATAACCTCCGCCGTGGAAGCGGCGGAACACATGGCGGGCGACGAAGATCTTTCGGGATTGATCGTCAGCATTTCCGGCCCGCAGGTCTTTTCCCAAACCGTTGGCGTGGACTTGGCCTTGAACGGACGGGAAATATCAGCCGCCGACATCGAACGACTGAAGATCCAAAGCCAAAACCAGCTATCCGACGACCAGCAAGGCCACGCGCCGGAGCTGATTCACGCCATACCGGTCGAATACTCGCTGGACGGCAAGCGCGGAGTGCGCGATCCCTTAGGCATGATCGGCAATTCGTTGCACGCCAAGATGCACATGGTGTCGGCCGGCTTCGGCCCCGCCCGCACCCTGGCCGCCGCCGTGTCGCGCTGCCATTTGGAAGTCGAGCAAATCGTCGCCGCCCCTTACGCCAGCGGATTGGCGTGCTTAGTGGAAGACGAAATGAACCTCGGATGCACCGTGGTGGACATGGGGGCTGGAACCACCTCGGTCGGAGTCTTTTTTGACGGCAGGCTCATATTCGCCGACGGAGTGCCAATGGGCGGGGCAAATATAACCAACGACATCGCCCGCGGACTTACCACCACCTTCGCCCACGCCGAAAGGCTCAAGACCCTGCACGGCACGGCCATGCCCGGTCATTCGGATTCGCGGGAGATAATCGACGTCCCCCAAGTCGGCGAGGAAGGCCCTGAATTCGACAGCCATATCTCCAAGGCGCAAATGGGATCGATCATCCAACCCCGAGCGGAAGAAATACTGGAAGTGGTGAGGACGCGGCTAGAACGCAGCGGCTTCGGGGAAATCGCCGGACGGCGCGTCGTCCTGACCGGAGGCGGCAGCCAGTTGACCGGCATACGCGAACTGGCGCAACGCGTCATGGACAAGCAGGTGCGGCTGGGACGGCCTTTGCGAGTGTCTCCGCCCTACGTCCCGCTGGGGCAACACTCGTCCGCGTCCTCTCACGCCGTCAACGCCCGCTTGGCCGAATCCCTGAACGGGCCGGAATTCGTGACCGCCGCCGGACTCTTGGCCGCCGCCGCCCAACCCGACGCCATATCGATGTCCTCCGGCATGGATCACTACGGCGGAAACGTCATGGAAAAACTCAATCAATGGATGCGGCAAAGCGCGTAATACGGTTTTTTCAAAATAGACGGGTAAAAAACAAAGGAGGCGAATCATGTCCCCAACCCAAGCGATTCTTTCAGGCGCATTGATAATCGCCGCGACCATAGCCATGTTCTCCGGCTCGCGTCCGGCCACGGCTTCCATGACCGGAGCCTATCAATTAATGCATCACAGCAATTCGACCGCCGTCGCCGGAGTGTTCCGCATGGACACCTCCAACGGCGAAATAAGCTATTGCTACGTCGTCGAACAAAGAAATGGCCAAACCGAGGTTACTTGCAGCCGTCCGGCTAAATAATCTCAGCCAGCATACGCCGTTAAGGTATATTTTTCTTGCGAAAAAATTTGGTGTTTGGTACACGGTAACCGTCTCTATCAGCTCGAAGCGCGGTGCGTCGTCCGACGCATAAAAGCGGTGTCTTCAACGACTCTCGCTTTCGCGGCGGGTTTGGATTTCGGTTTTCTTACACTTTACCTCGTGACCTCAAACTTATGGAAAAGGCAGGAATTATGGACGAAATGCCCGCGCAGGGGCTGGCCGACCAGCAAAAAATCTCGGCTTCAGCAGAATCTTCCTCTTGGCGGAACAATCCCTCGGGATTGTGGGTATGGCGGCGGGTGTTAACCGAATGCGTCCGTAACGACACGCCGGATTTGTCGGCGCGCCAAATGGCTCTTTTACTAACTGCCTATATGGACGAAAGGGAACACACGGTGCGCGGATTATCCGCCCATCTTCGCATATCCAAACCGGCCATAAGCCGCGCCTTGGACAGACTGGGCGAGCTTGGGTACATCCAACGCCAGCGCGACGACCGCGATCGCCGCAGCGTTCTCGTCATGCGTACGGCCGAGGGGGAAAAATTTCTCAACGAATTTTCCGGTCTTTTGTCCAAGTCGCTAAAACTGGCGGCGGCGGGATCTTTTGCCGACGACGGCTTGTCCGCATTGGCGGCGGAAAATTCCGACGCCACTGACGATGGCGACGCCATCAAGGGGTTGGCGCGCGCAGCATGACCCTGCCAGACAAGCGCGTTCACGCTTTCAGGCCGGATCTGGCGGATGTTTCTTTGCGCCATATCGTTTCCGCCCATAAATACGTCGAGCCGTCGTTGCGGCAATGCGTAAAAGGCGTCGTGCCGCTCTTGGACAGTCCATCGCCAGTGGCGGGGCGAATAAGCGAGATCCGCTATGGCGAGTTTCTCGACGTGTTCGAGGAACGCGCCGACGGCTTCGCTTGGGTGCAAAACCGCAGCGATCGCTATGTCGGATACATCCACGCCCAAGGCGCGCTCAGCGACGAGATCGCCGCCCTTTCCAACCGCGTCAAGGTGCTGCACAGCTTCATCTACAGCGATCCCGACTGCAAGTCTCCGGCCATAGACCGCATAACCTTGGGATCTTACGTGCGGGTGGCGGGAGAGCAAGGCCAATTCATGGCCTTGGTGGGCGGCGGCTACGTCTTTTCCGGCCATATCGCGCCCACATGGGACACGGTGGTGCATGATTACGCCTTCACCGCCGGATCTCTGCTGGGATCGCCATATCTGTGGGGAGGGAGGACTCCTTTGGGCATAGACTGCTCCGGCTTGGTGCAACTAGCCTTAGAGATGGCCGGAATCGAATCCCCCCGCGACAGCGACCAGCAGTTGCAGGCCTTCGGCCAGCCCTTACCTGCCCATTGGCACGACGTGGCATGGAAGCGCGGGGATTTGGTCTTTTTCCAAGGCCACGTCGGCATAATGGCCAGCCCCAGCCACATCGTCCACGCCAACGCCTTTTCAATGCGGGTTACGTCCGAGCCTTTATCCCATATAATAGAACGCGGTAACGAAATACTGGCGGCAGGCCGTCCCGCTCCCGTCGCGGAATCGTCCGCCGCATAACGTTAGGAAGTTTTTTCAAGTCAGAGGAAACGCCAGCCATGCCTCACAACGCGGACAAAAAAAGCCCGAACGAAAAGCCCTCGACCGGAAAGCCGCATCGCTTCATCACCCGCGACGGCAGGATAAACGTCCAACGCCAAGGAATACGCTATCGCCATCCTCGCGACTGGTATCATTGGCTGATGGCTCTCGACTGGCGGCAAATGGTTTTGGTTCTGATCGGTCTTTATCTGCTGTCGAACATTGTTTTCGCCGGTCTTTACATGCTCGACCCAAGCGGCATCGCCAACGCGCGGAAAGGCAGTTTTTCCGACGCCTTCTTTTTCAGCGTCCAGACCTTGGCCACCATCGGTTACGGCCATATGGCTCCGATCTCGCTTTATACCAACGTCATCGTGACGATAGAGTATGTCGTCGGCATGACCATCCTCGCCATGTTCACCGGCCTGCTGTTCAGCCGTTTTTCCCGTCCCACCGCTCGCGTCATGTTCAGCCATTACGCGGTCGTGTCCCCTTATGACGGCCAACCGACGTTGATGTTCCGCGCCGCCAACAAGCGCGGCAACCAGATACTTCAGGCGGAGGTGCGGGTGACGTTGACGCGCAACGAAAAAACCGTCGAAGGCGAATGGGCGCGGCGGGTTTACGATCTGAAACTGATACGGAATTTCAATCCGCTGTTCAATCTGACTTGGACTATCCACCATCAGATAAATTCCGACAGCCCGCTTTACGGCATGACGACGGAATCCCTGCGCGACAGCGAAAGCGAACTGACGGTTTTGCTGTCCGGCATCGACGACGTGTTCGGCCAGCCGGTCTACGGCAGGTTTTCCTTCGGCTTCGACGAAATCCTTTTCAACCACCGCTTTGTCGACATGTTCGGTCGCGACGAGCATAACCGTCCGGTGATGGATTATGGAAACTTCGACAAAGTGGAGCCTTTGCAAACCAAGGCGTAAAACGGCATGAACTCGGATTTCCTCAGGGAACGGCTGATCCCCTTCGCCTCCGACGCGCTTCGCGACGCTTTCGCGGCTTATCGCGCGGGCGGCGATCTGCAAACCGAAACCAAGGCCGACGGCTCTCCCGCCAGCCGCGCCGACCGCGACACCGAGCGCGGATTGCGGGAAATCATCGCCGCCGCCTATCCCGATCACGGCATAGCGGGCGAAGAGTTCGGCATCTCCGATCCTGACGCCGAATACGTCTGGGTGCTGGATCCCTTGGACGGCACGCGGGAGTTTCTGGCGCAGGAATCCGGCTGGGGCAGCCTTATCGCACTGCTTCGCCGCGGCAAGCCGGTTATGGGCGCGATAGCCGAACCTTTGGCCGGCGCGTTCTGGGATCAGGATAGCGGTTTTCCAACCCCCGCCGCCGCTAAAACCCTCTCCGCCGCGACCATCTCCTCGACTTCGTCGGCGCATATGTTCGCCGCCACCCCGTTCGAAGCGGGGGCGAAAAAACTCTTCGGACAGTGCCGAAAAGTCGTGGAACGCCTGAATTGCATCGGGTTCGCGCGGGCGGCTACCGGCGACGTGGACTTGGCGATCGAAAACAAGCTCAAGCTCCACGACATCGCCGCGCTGCTGCCGGTTTTATGGGCGTCGGGCGCGCTGTGCGTGGATTTGCAAGGCAAAGACTATCAAGACTTCGTCTTCGACGTGGCCAATTCCCCTTCCGCCAAGTATGGTATCGTGACCGGCAGAAACGCGAACCTCGTCCGCGAGGCGGTGAAAGTCTTGAACGGGGTTTAACCCAGCACGAAAGGCGTCCTGTGATAGCGATAGTCGACAGCGGCGGGGCTAATGTGGCCTCGGTCAGGTTCGCCTTGGACCGGCTGGGGATCCCGCATCTGTTCACCGCCGACGCCGAGGACGTACGCAAAGCCTCGCACGTCATCCTGCCCGGGGTAGGCGCGGCTGCGGCGGCCATGAAAAGGCTTAACGACAACGGCCTGATCGAATGCCTGCGTTCGTTGACCCAGCCGGTGATGGGGATTTGCTTGGGAATGCAGATTTTATTCCGCCATTCCGAGGAAGGCTACGCGGATTGTCTGAATCTTATGGACGGCGACGTGCGGCGTTTCTCCACGCAGGCGTTGCCGATCCCGCATATGGGCTGGAACACGGTGCGGCAAACCCGCCCCTCGCCGATCTTTCGCGACGTGAACGACGACGATTACTTTTACTTCGTGCATAGCTACCGCGCTCCTATCGGCGGCTTTACCGTCGGAGCCTCGGAATACGGAGAGAGCTTTTCCGCCGCCGTGGAAAAGGATAACCTCTTCGGGTGCCAGTTCCATCCCGAACGTTCGGGAAAGGCCGGAGCGCGGATATTGGGCAACTTCGCGCGGCTGTGATCCGGCGCGATCGAAAAGGGAGCCATAAGATGGAAATCTATCCGGCAATAGACGTGATGGGCGGACAATGCGTCAGGTTGCAGGAGGGCAATTTCGAAAACCGTACGGATTACGGCGGCGATCCCTTGGGAACCGCCAAAGGATACAAATCCTCGGGGTCATCGTGGCTGCACCTGGTGGATCTCGACGGGGCGAGGGATCCCCGCCTGCGCCAAACCGCAATAATGGCGGAAATTATCAAGGGAACCGGATTGAATGTGCAAATCGGCGGCGGCGTAAGGCGGCGCGACGAGGTCATGCAGCTGCTTAAAATGGGCGTCAAGCGCGTCGTGCTCGGCAGCCTGTGCGTGAAGGAGCCGGAAAACACCCAAGAGATATTGAACGAATGCGGGGCTGAGAACATAACCCTCGCCTTCGACGTGCGCGGAGACGCCGCCGGCGGTTTCTTCGTGGCGACTTCGGGCTGGACGCAAACGTCAGGACTTCGGGTGGAGGACCTGTTGCTGCGCTACCAAAGTTTGGCCAAGCATATCCTTTGCACCGACATCTCCCGCGACGGCATGATGGGCGGCCCTAATATCGAATTGTACAAGCATCTGTTGGACATCGCTCCGGACATGGAGATACAAGCGTCGGGCGGCATATCCTCGCTGGACGACATCCGCCGCCTGAAAGGAACAGGAGTGTCCGGCGCCATCATCGGCAAGGCGTTGTTCGAAGGATCTTTCTCTCTTTCCGACGCGATGGACGCGGCTCTCTGATGCTGGCGCGGCGGATCATCCCTTGTCTGGACGTGAAAGACGGCGTGGTCGTCAAAGGGGTAAAGTTCCGCAACCACGTCGTGATGGGCGACGTTCTGGATCTGGCGGAACGGTACTGCGGCGAAGGCGCGGACGAGCTGGTTTTCTACGACATAACCGCCAGCAGCGACAGCCGCGTCGTCGAATGCGGCTGGGTGGAGAAAGTCGCGCGGAAAATAGACATTCCCTTCTGCGTCGCGGGAGGAATCCGGACGCTTTCCGACGCGCGGAAGATTTTGCGCAGCGGGGCTGACAAGATCTCCGTCAACTCTCCGGCCTTGGAAAATCCCGATTTCATAACCGAGCTTTCCTCGGAATTCGGGGCGCAGTGCGTGGTCGTTGGCATAGACAGTCGAGAAGAAGAAGACGGCGGCGGATGGTCGGTATGGCAATATACCGGCGACGAGAACCGCGCCGTGAAGGCAAAGCGCGAAACCGTGGCGTGGGCGCGGGAGGCGGCGCGGCTGGGCGCGGGAGAAATAGTGCTGAACTGCATGAACCGCGACGGAGCGCGCCAAGGCTACGATCTGCGCCAGCTTGCCGCCGTTAGGGCGGCGGTGAGCGTGCCGCTGATAGCCTCGGGCGGGGCCGGAGAAGCCGAGCATTTCCTAGAGGCGTTCGATTGCGGCGCGGACGGCGCGTTGGCGGCAGGAGTTTTCCATAACGGAAAAATCCGCATAGGCGATCTGAAACGGTATCTGGCCGGAAAAAACGTGGCGATAAGGGTTTGAATAGACCTCTTGCATAACTGCCGTCATGTTAAGTCTACAATCAAAGGCCGTCATGTTAAGTCTACGGCCAAAGGCCGTCATTGCGAGGGGCGTTCTTCACGCCCCGAAGCAATCCAGTGCCGTTGCGCCTGTGGCACTGGATTGCTTCGCCGCCCGACAGCGTTAACGCTGTCCAAACCAAAGAGGGGCGGCTCGCAATGACGGCCTTTGGTTGTAAATGCGCAAATGACAGCCTTTGGCCGTAGACTTAACATGACGGCAGTTATGCAAGAGGTCTAATGATCGGCAAAGGAAATCTTCAATGAAAATAGATTGGGAAAAAGACGGCGGATTGGTTCCGGCCATCGTGCAAGACGCCACGGACGGGCGCGTGTTGATGCTCGGCTATATGAACGAGGAGGCGTTGCGGGCAACCGAAAAAACCCGCCGCGTGACCTTCTTCAGCCGTTCGAAACAACGGTTGTGGGTAAAGGGCGAAACCTCGGGAAACTTTCTGGAACTTAGGCAAATCCGGCGCGACTGCGACAACGACGCCTTGCTGGTGACGGCGGTTCCTTGCGGGCCGGTCTGCCACAACGGAACCGCCACCTGTTTCGATGGCAACTCCGGCATGGGCTTTTTGGGCGAATTGGAGGAGATCATCGCCTCCCGTCTGACCTCCGACGAAGACGGCGGCAAAAGCTACGTCGCCAGTCTGCGCCGCGACGGCGCGGCGCGAATGGCGCAAAAAGTCGGGGAAGAAGGCGTGGAGGTGGCCTTGGCCGCCGCCGTGTCGGATAAAGTCCGGCTGCGCGAGGAATCCGCCGATCTGCTATTCCACCTTATGGTGCTTTTGCGCCATTCGGGATTGTCGCTCGCGGACGTCGCCAAAACCCTGTCGGCGCGTCACGACGCGGCTGAAAAATGAATTCTACCTTGGGCTCGGTTGACTATTAGGGGTAGAATGCCCCCCCTGACCTCTTGGGGTAGCCGGTTCAGAAACTCCCGCCAATTCCATGGCGGCGAGCATGGCTTTGATTTTGTCTGCGTTGCAGCACGTTGTTGCCAACGCTAGGGGCGTACGACCATAATCGTCCACGCGCGTCAAAAGCTCAGCTACATCGACCTTCGCCTCTTTTGTGGCGGCGTCGAGCACGGCATTGAATGCGTCAGCGTTGCCGGAAATTGCTGCCAACCCTAGGGGCGTAGAACCATAATATATTTCCGCGAGCGTCAAAAGCTCAGCTACATCGACCTTCGCCTCTTTTGTGGCGGCGAGTACGGCATTGAATGCGTCAGCGTTGCCGGACATTGCTGCCAACGCTAGAGGCGTGCGATCAAGCTTATCCATGCGCGTCAAAAGCTCAGCTACATCGACCTTCGCCTCTTTTGCGGCGTCGAGTACGGCATTGAATGCGTCAGCGTTGTCGGACATTGCTGCCAACGCTAGAGGCGTACGATCATGCGTATCCCTGCACGTCAAAAACCAAGCTACATTGAAATTTTCCTCTTTTTTTGTGGCGTCGAGCACGGCATTGAATGCGTCAGCGTTGCCGGAAATTGCTGCCAACGCTAGAGGCGTGCGACCAAGCTTATCCTTGCGCCCCAAAAGCTCAGCTACATTGAAATTTTCCTCTTTTTTTGCGGCGTCGAGCACAGCATTGAATGCGTCAGCTTTGCCGGAAACTGCTGCCAACGCTAGAGGCGTGCAACCAAGCTTATCCTTGCTCCTCAAAAGCTCAGCTACATTGAAATTTTCCTCTTTTTTTGCGGCGTCGAGCACGGCATTGAATGCGTCAGCTTTGCCGGAAATTGCTGCCAACGCTAGAGGCGTACGATCAAGCTTATCCTTGCTCCTCAAAAAATCAGCCGCGACACCCGTCACTTTTGCGGCGGCGAGCACCCACCAGACTATGCTAGGGGATTTCTTACCGATAGCTTTGCGTAAAGCATTAAAAAATTTTGTATTAATGTAATCTGACATAACACCGCTCCTTTATTGGTTGAATTAAAGGCTACAGAAACTCGCCAAACATTAATTTTTGATCTATCTACTCAGGCCTAGAGCATAACATCGATTAATCTCTTGCACAACCACCTTTTCATTTCTTTCACAAAACCAGCTAATAAAAATACCGTTTTCAGACGACCAGTGCCGCGTTGCCCCCACCCCCAGAAATGGCGTTGTTGCATGGCTGTTGATCGAGTTTGTTTGTTATCAATGAGTTGCTTGATTATTGCCTGAAATTGGTAGCGTCATAACATGCTGATTATCAATGTGAATTCTAGCCATGCAACAA
>JAYRGC010000067.1:0-14933 GCA_041908065.1 Alphaproteobacteria bacterium
GAAAAAGGCATATCGCCGGACTCTCACCGTCCACAACGCGCCATGCAAAACAGCGCGGTAATTGGCTTCTTGGACAAAGAAAAACCCACGGGCTGACGTGGGTTGTTAAAGAAATGGTGGACCTGATCGGGATCGAACCGACGACCTCATCATTGCGAACGATGCGCTCTCCCAGCTGAGCTACAGGCCCAATTCGCTTGAAACAGGCGTCATTTATGATTTGCCGAGGCGCGGCTGTCAAGGACAGGTTTTAATCCGGCTACCGGATTCGCAACCGGCTTTCGGGCTATAGAACCCCCAACATGCTGGAGACCAGAGGATGGCGCACGACGTCCTTGTCGGTCAGGCGCACCACGGCTATGCCCGAGACTTTTTCCAGCTTATTGGCTATTTCGCCCAAGCCGGACATGCCCTCCAGCAGGTCGCTTTGGTCGGGGTCGCCGTTCAACACCATCGTCGAATGCCAACCCAGCCGCGTCAGCAGCATCTTGATCTGGTTATAAGTGCAATTCTGGGCTTCGTCGATTATGACGAAGGCGTTGTTCAGCGTGCGCCCGCGCATGAAGCCGATTGGCACTATCTCTATCGCTCCGTCCTGCATGCTTTGTTTCAGGCGTTTGCCGCCCATGCGGTCGTTCAGCGCGTCGTAAAGCGGGCGCAGGAACGGATCCATCTTTTCGCCGATTCCGCCCGGAAGGAAACCGATGCTTTCTCCGGCCTGCACCGCAGGACGCGACAAGACTATCCTGTCCACCCTTCCGGCTTCCAAAGCCTCAACCGCCGCGCTGATGGCCAGATAGGTTTTTCCGGTTCCGGCGGGTCCCACAGCGACGCATAGGCTGTGGTTGGCCATCGCGGTTTGCAGGGCCTCCTGTCCGGCGTTTTGCGGACGCACCTTGCGAACATAGCTTTGCTCGCGGCGTTCGAATTCGGGATTTTCCAAAGGATCCCATCTTTGCTGGCCGTGGCGTTGGCGTTGATTTTGACGCGACTCGCGAATAGGAAAGTTTTCGACGTTCTCTTCTGGTTCGCCGCGCCTTCTGCCTTGGATGCCGTCGTTATGACCGTGCCTTCTGCCCATGCTGCACCTCCATGCTGCGCCGGTGGAAGATTGGCGCGCGCCTTTTCGCGTCGTGGCGCGCGGGATTAAATGGCGATTTATCGCTTCTGCTGTTATGGGAAACCAAGACGGAGAAAAAGGGGACAAGCACCCCGTTACCGCAAGCGGCTTTTGGAAAGCTGGGTCTGGAAAGCCTGTCTATGGCCTGACCTCCACCCGAAAGAAGCGGTAGCTCGGCGGACATTCCGCCTCGGCACCGTCACGTCCTATTGTAATAAATTAAAGTTAACAAATCGTAATTTTCAAGCAATCCGCCATGCGCGGCAACGGCCAAAAGGCTGTCATTGCGAAGTCACGGCCAAAGGCCGTATGCGAGCCGCCCCTTGGCGGCGAAGCAATCCAGTGCCACAAGCGCAACGGCACTGGATTGCTTCGCGTCGCAAGGGCGACGCTCGCAATGACGGTGATTGCTGGAAGGCAGTACCCACCCGTTTTGGGTGAGAGCCACAAACGACTACTATTGGTCGCAGACCTCGAAAAAAGTCCTCAGACGTTAAGTAAACCTTGCCAAAAGATACTTATTATATTCCGACATAAGCAACAGAGCGGTTCCCGGGCGCAACCACCACCCCCCCAGCATGACAGCATTCGGAAAAACCGGATGAGCGATTATTTTGGCCTTTGGCATCGCCTCGCGGAACAGCATAAGGCTGCGCGGCATATGATAATGGGCTGTGACCAGCCTCAGAGATTTTAGCTCCCAATGCTTCATCCACTCCGCCGTTTCGGCGGCGTTGCCAACCGTATCGGCGGCGGCATGGCCGAGATGCACGCAGCATTCGACGAGGGTTTCGGGAAGTTCGTCCCCATAAGAGGCGAGAAGCGTCTCTTTGCCGATGCCCTTATGCACGCCGGAAATCAACAGCATCTTCCCTTTCGAGTGGCGCAGCAGTTCTATACCGGCTTGCAGCCGTTCGCTGCCGCCCGTCAACACCACGATGGCGTCGGTTTCCTCCATTGTCTCGTCGATATGGCGTTCGCGGAAACTGTCCACGTCGTCGACGAACGAGACCAATCCTGCCAACCAAAAAAGCGCGGCCAGAGAAAGCATGACGGTCAAGATTCTGAAGACGATCATGGCATCAACCTCAAGGATTTTAAGACGAATATGCGCGCCGCCGCCGCCGCTCCCAAGGTGGCGGCCAGAGGAACCGCGATCACCTCCAACGCCGGAGCCAGCCATTCAAGCGAAGGAACCGGGAAAGGTTTGTCGATAAAGTTAGCCGCCAGAAACGCGACCAAGACCGAGGTTCCTATCGCCAAAGCAAAACCAGCCAAGGCCGCCGGCCACGACAACCGCAGGACGTGGAGTTGGAAATGCGCGGCGATGTCGCGGTCTTTCGCGCCCATTATGTGCAAAAGCTCTATCGTATCGCGTTGCACCGCCATGGCGGCGCGACAAGAAAGGCTGATGGAAATGCCCAGCGTGACGAAGGTTATGGCGATCACCAACAACGCCACCGCGCTTAGGCTGCGGACGACCATCAGCAGTCTGGTCATCCAGTCGGCGTGGGAATCCACTCTCGCGTCTGGGACTATCGAGGACAGCTTTCCCTTTATAGCTTCGGAATCAAGCCTCTGTCCGTCCGCCGATTCTATGTCGATCAATATCGGCAACGGAAGCGCGCGCAACGCCGCACCGTCGCTTATCCACGGCTTTAAGACCGAGGCGGTTTCGTCGTCAGACACCCGTTCCGCCTTCGACAACTCCGGCATCGCTTGCAGGGCAGTCAAAGCCGAAGCCGCAAGATTTTCGGATGACGCTGGAATCTCCACCGTGGCGCGTCCTCCGATATTGCGCTCGATAACCGTGGTAGCGTTAGAAAGCGCCGCGCTGGCCACAAGGGCTATCGAGGCCACGTACACAGCCATCGCTAGAACGGCGGCGAACATGGCTCCCAGATGTTGCTGACGGAAGGCGACGGCGAAAAGATTATGGGGGAGGCTCATGGCGCGCCCCCGATGACGGATTCTTCTCTGGCGTCTATGGCGGGATCGTTCACCGAATACAGCTTGCCATGGCGCAAATGCAAGGAGGGCTTGCCGATTTTTTCGACCAGGGACGGTTGGTGGGTAGCCAGCAATATTGTGGTTCCCATGCGGTTCAATTCAACGAACAGGTGGAGGAGTTTCAAGGCGGCCTCGTCGTCCACGTTTCCGGTAGGCTCGTCGGCCAGCAGAAGGGACGGCTTGTTAACTACCGCCCTCGCTATCGCCACCCGCTGTTGCTCGCCGCCCGACAACTCGTGCGGCATGGCGTTCAGGCGTCCATGCAGACCGACCCAATCCAAAAGCTCGATGACGTGCTGACGTATCTGCCTGTCCTCGGCCCCCGCTAAGCGCAGCGGCAGAGAGGCGTTTTCCAAGGCCGTCAAATGGGGAATAAGCCGGAAATCCTGAAACACCACTCCCAAGCGGCGGCGCATGGCGGGAAGATCGTCGCGTTTTAATTCCGAGGTGTTGCGTCCGAAAAGGTTTATGTTCCCTTTGGTGGGAAGCTCGGACATGTACAAAAGGCGCAGCAACGACGACTTGCCAGCCCCGCTGGGTCCGGTAAGGAAATGGAACGATCCGGAGGAAATGCCGAAGCTGATGTCTTCCAACACCGGCTTTTCCCTGCCGTAGCGCAAATGGACGTTTTCGAAAGAAGCGATCATGATGCGTCCAGATATACCACGATTTGGCGAACTGTGGAGCAAAAACGGGTGGATACCGCTACCAGTTTTGCGTAAGAGCCTCGGATTTCAAGTTGCCCGCCACCCCCTCGGCTGGTAATTGATAGCTGTGCAAACGTGGAGGATTGAATGCCAGCGTACCAGTATGTCTATGTGATGAACGGGGTCTCCAAGGGCTTCGCCAACGGCAAGACCGTTTTAAACAACATCCGCCTGTCGTTCTTCCCCGGTGCTAAAATCGGCGTTCTTGGTCCAAACGGCGCGGGCAAATCGACGCTGCTTAAGATTATGGCGGGCATAGACCACGATTATTCCGGCGAGGCGTTCGTCGCCGAAGGCGCCACCGTCGGCTATCTGCCGCAGGAACCAGAATTGGATCCCGCGCTTACGGTCGAGCAAAACGTGATGTCCGGCCTTAAGGAACAAAAAGCCCTTCTGGACAGATTCGACGAGGTAAGCAATTTGCTGGGCGAAGTCAGCGATCCCGACGAGATGCAAAAGCTGATCGACGAGCAGGCCGAGCTTCAGGAAAAAATCGACGCCGGAAACCTGTGGGATCTTAACCGCGCGATCGAAGTGGCCTTGGACGCCTTGCGCTGCCCGCCGTCGGACGCCGACGTTTCCAAGCTGTCGGGCGGCGAGCGGCGGCGCGTGGCCTTGTGCCGTCTGTTGATGCAAAAGCCCGATATGCTGCTGTTGGACGAGCCGACCAACCATTTAGACGCGGAATCGGTGGCGTGGCTGCAACGCTATCTGGCCGAATACGCGGGGGCGGTGATACTCGTCACCCACGACCGCTATTTCCTCGACAACGTGACGGGCTGGATACTCGAGCTGGATCGCGGACAAGGGATACCTTACGAAGGCAACTATTCGTCGTGGTTGGAGCAAAAGCAAAAGCGGCTGGAGCAGGAATCCCGCGACGAAACCTCGCGCCAACGCACTCTGGCGCGGGAGCTGGAATGGATCCGCAGCTCGCCCAAGGCGCGGCAAGCCAAAAGCAAGGCACGCATCACCGCTTATGAAAACCTGCTGGCCAAGGGCGGAGAAAGCAGCCCCGACACGGCGCAGATCATTATCCCCGCCCCGCCGCGGCTCGGCAATCTGGTGGTGGAGGCCGAAAACATCAGCAAGGGCTTCGGAGACCGGATGCTTATCGACGGGCTGAGTTTCCGCTTGCCCCCGGGCGGCATCGTCGGAGTTGTCGGCCCCAACGGCGCGGGCAAGACCACGCTGTTCCGCATGATAACCGGCTCGGACAAGCCGGATTCCGGCGACTTTCGCGTCGGCGACACGGTTAAGCTTGGCTATGTGGATCAAAGCCGCGAATCCCTGAACGCCGACGCTACGGTGTGGGACGAAATATCTGGCGGGGCGGACGTGATCGACTTGGGCAAGCGCACCATGCCCAGCCGCGCCTATGTCGCCGCGTTCGGTTTCAAGGGACCGGATCAGCAAAAGCGAGTCGGCAAGCTGTCGGGCGGCGAGCGCAACCGCGTCCACATGGCCAAGATGCTGAAATCCGGCGCGAACGTCCTGTTGTTGGACGAACCCAGCAACGATCTGGACGTCGATACCCTACGCGCCTTGGAAGACGCTTTGGGAGATTTCCCGGGCTGCGCCGTGGTCATCAGCCACGATCGCTGGTTTCTCGACCGCATCGCCACGCACATAATCGCGTTCGAGGGCGACAGCCGCGTGGTCTGGTTCGAGGGCAACTATCAGGACTACGAGGCCGACCGCCATCGCCGCCTCGGAGCCGAAGCCGACCAACCTCATCGCCTGAAATACAAGCCGCTGATCAGGGCATGACGTGTCGATAATGGCCGGAAAATTCCTTGACGTTCCCTTGCGCGAGGTGATCGCCAAGCACGGGCTTATGGCGAAAAAATCCTTGGGACAGCATTTTCTTTTGGATCCCAACCTGTTGCGCCGCATAGCCTCTTTGGCGGGCGATTTGCGCGAACAGACGGTGTTCGAAATCGGCCCGGGCCCGGGCGGATTGACCCGCGCCCTCTTGGAAACCGAAGCCCGCCGGATAATCGCCGTGGAAAAAGACGGCAGGTGCGTGGCCGCCCTGCGCGAGTTGGAAGAAATCTCCGGCGGCAGGCTCGCCGTCATCGAAGCGGACGCGATGAAAACCGACCTGCTTCGCTTGGCCGAAGGGCGAAAATGCTCCATCGTCTCCAACCTGCCTTACAACGTCGGCACTCCCCTCACGCTGAAATGGCTGGAAGAAATGCCCGCCTATTCCGGCATGACCTTGATGTTCCAGTTGGAGGTGGCCAACCGCCTGACCGCCTCGGTCGGCGACAAGGCCTACGGACGCTTGGCCGTGGCGGCGCAGTTCTGTTGTCTGGTCGAAAAAGTTCTGGACGTTCCCGCCGCCGCCTTCACCCCGCGCCCCCAAGTCGATTCCGCCGTGGTGCGACTCACGCCGCGCCACGACAAGCCGACGGATCTAAGCCTCCGCGACATAGAATCCGTAACCGCCGCCGCGTTCGGACAACGCCGCAAGATGCTGCGCTCCAGCCTGCGCTCGCTCGGCGGCGAAGCTCTGTTGAACGCCTGCGGCATCAGCGCCACATCCCGCGCCGAGGAACTGCCATTAAGCGATTTCGAAACCCTCGCCCGCGCCATCCGCGCCAAGGTATGATTTTATTGGACGGCCTTTGGCCGTAATTGCCAGCCGCCTTTTGGCGGCGAAGCAATCCAGAGTCACGGGCGCAACGGCACTGGATTGCTTCGCGTCGCAAGGGCGACGCTCGCAATGACGGCCTTTGGCCGTAACTTCACAGAGACGGCCTTTGGGTGTGACTTCATATGACAGCCTTTGGCTGTTACTTCACATGACAGCCTTTGGCTATAACGGGGCAGATGACATCTTTCAGCGCGCCATGTATTCCGGCAACCAGCTTTCGTGCGCTCGACGCATAGAATCGAGCGGAAGCGAAGCTGCGCCGATGGACAGACTTTCGCCTCCGGTTCGCCCCAAGGCGATGCAAGGGATGCCAGCCGCTTCGGCCTTGGCTATCAGCGCGTCGGCGTCCGCCGTGGTCACGACGTAACGCGCCTGATCCTCGCCGAACCAGAAACCGGCGTCGCCGGATTCCACCGCGTCAAGGCCGCAACCGATGTTTCCGGCCAACGCCATCTCGGCCACCGCGACCAGCAAACCGCCGTCCGACACGTCGTGACAAGCGGTTATCTCGCCGTTTTCGATCAGTCCGCGCACGAATTTTCCGTGCCGCCTTTCGGCGGTGAGATTGATGGGCGGCGGCGCGCCTTCCTCCTTGCCGAAAACCTCGCGCAGATAAAGGGATTGACCGATATGCCCGTGGGTTTCGCCCAAAAGCACTATCTCCTCGCCCTCGCGTTTAAAGGCGATGGTGGCGTGGCGCGTCACGTCGTCCAACACCCCTACCCCGCCGATGACCGGAGCGGGCATGATGGGGCTGCCGCTGGTTTCGTTGTAAAGGCTGCAGTTGCCGGACACGACGGGATAATCCAGAGCGGCGCAGGCCTCGGCGATGCCCTGCACCGCCCCCACGAATTGTCCCATGATGCGCGGCTTTTCGGGATTGCCGAAGTTCATATTGTCGGTGACGGCAAGCGGTTTGGCTCCTACCGCGCAAAGGTTGCGCCAAGTCTCGGCCACCGCCTGTCGCGCCCCCATTACGGGATCAGCGGCGCAATAGCGCGGGGCGCAATCGACCGTCATCGCCAACCCTTTGTTGGTGTTCAAAACCCTAACCACGGCGGCGTCTCCGCCGGACGATTGAGCGGTGTCGCCGCCGACTTGGCTGTCGAACTGCTCCCATATCCACCGCCGCGAGCATAAATCCGGAGTGGCGAGAATTGTCGCCAGAACGGAAACCGCCGTTTCGCCCTTGGGCAAGGGATATTTGTCGGCGAAGACGGGATCTTGTTGCGGGGTAGGCTCGTGCGGGCGGTCATAGACGGGGGAGTTTTCGACCAGAGGCTCGACCTCCATGTCGATCTCGATCTTGCCATGGCGTTTGCACACCAGACGTCCGGTGTCGGTGATGCGTCCTATGATGGAAAAATCCAGCTCCCATTTGCGGAAGATGCGCTCGGCCTCGGCCTCGCGGCCGGGGCTCAACACCATCAGCATCCGTTCCTGACTCTCGGACAGCATGATTTCGTATGCGCTCATGGCGTTTTCGCGCAACGGCACTTTGTCCAGATCGAGCTCGATGCCAAGCCCGCCCTTGGAGGCCATCTCCACCGCCGACGAGGTAAGCCCCGCCGCGCCCATGTCCTGTATGGCCACGATGGCGTCGGTCGCCATAAGCTCGAGACAGGCTTCGATCAGCAGTTTTTCGGTGAAGGGGTCGCCCACCTGCACCGTCGGACGCTTGGCCTCCGCCGCCGCGTCGAACTCGGACGAAGCCATGGTCGCGCCCTTGATGCCGTCGCGTCCGGTTTTGGAGCCGACATAAACTACGGGATTGCCCACGCCTGACGCGCCTGAAGTGAATATCCGCTTGGAATCCAGAACCCCCACCGTCATGGCGTTGACAAGGCAGTTGCCGTTGTAGCTGGCGTGGAAATTGGTTTCACCGCCTACCGTCGGCACGCCCACGCAGTTGCCGTAGCCGCCTATGCCCGCCACCACGCCCGCCACTATTTGGCGAGTGCGGGGATGCTTGGGATCGCCGAATCTAAGCGCGTTCAGGTTAGCTATGGGACGCGCCCCCATGGTGAACACGTCACGCAGAATGCCGCCCACGCCTGTGGCCGCGCCCTGATACGGCTCGATATACGAGGGATGGTTATGGCTTTCCATCTTGAACACCGCCGCCAGACCGTCGCCGATGTCCACCACTCCGGCATTTTCTCCGGGACCTATCAACACTTGTTTTCCCTTGGTGGGAAGCTGGCGCAGCCATTTGCGAGTGGATTTATAGGAACAATGTTCAGACCACATGGCGGCGGCCACGCCGAATTCGGCCAGCGTCGGCTCTCGCCCCAAAAGCCCCAGCAGCACGTCGTACTCAGCTCTTGACATGCCGTGATCGGCCAACAACGCCTCGGTTTCAGGCTTCAATTTGTCGTTTTTCAGAGTTCCGCCAGCTTTCATATTGCAAACCCCTCCTTGCCCATAAGCGTTTATTTCTATGTTTACGCGCTTTCTTCGGGAAAAACGTTCTAGCCTCTTGTTTATCGAGGAGATTCATGCGCCGACGCGACGCGCAAACCCCGTGAAAGGGGTATAGCACAGAGAAAATGGTTTGTGTCGTTTTAAAGCAGGCATTTCTGTGTCGAGTTGGCAACACATGGCGGTGAATATCCCCTGCGCTCAAGATATGCATTGACCGTCCGGAGAATTACTCTTTAACTATGCTCGCTATGTCTTTCTGCGCACCCCATCTGGCCTGATTAGCTTCAAACCTGAAAGGAATTTCATATGAACAAACCCCTTCTCGCCATCGCTTTGGCCGGATCCGTGTTTTCTTGTGGCTCGGCGATGGCCGGCACGCCTGTCGTCTCTTGGCATGGATACTATGCGGGCGGCAACGCCGGCGCGGCCATAACCGACGCCGATGCCAGGACGAGCGTGTCGGGATTAGACTATTTCGCCACCAGCAGCATGACATCAATAAACAACAACGGCGGAGCGGATCTTGGCGATATAGGTTTCACCGGCGGCGCGCAGATCGGCTATAACCATCAAGTGAACGAATTCGTGTTCGGCTTTGAAACTGATTTCGGATATTTCGGCACGGACGAGTCCGAGAGCGTCACGGTCGTGTATCCCGATTACTCGCCATACACCTACACACTCAAGCAATCCGCCAGCACAGACTGGTTGTTCACGGCTCGCCCGCGAGTGGGGTGGACCACCGACAATTTCCTTATCTATGCTACCGGCGGTCTGGCTATCACCAACGTCAAGTACACCGAGAACTTCTCCGACAACTATGATGTGTACGACGTAACGCATGCCCACTCGAAGTCTCAGATAATGCCGGGTTGGACGGTAGGCGCGGGTGCTGAGTACGCCTTGATGGGCAAATGGTCGCTGAAGGGCGAATACCTCTACGCCGACTTCGGCTCCTTCTCCACCAAGAGCAACAATATGGTCGACGCTTCGGCGCGGGCTTATTCTTCTACCGTCTTCAGGAACTCTCTTGACCTGACGTCGCATATCCTGCGTACCGGGTTTAACTACCGGTTCTGATAGGATCGTTTTTTCGCCTATGACGCCGGACTTTGGTTCGCCAAAGTCCGGCGTTTTCGTTTGCGGCGAAAATGTGAAATATCGTTCGGCTAGGCCTTTACGCATTGACTTGAACGATAAAACTTGGTTGTGTCTGACAAGCCTAACGCCGGACATTTTCCCGATTCCGCCAAACCCAAGGAGAACAAAACTTATGAGGATTCTTCCCGCCGCAGCCTTAGCCCTAACAGCGATTCTGGGCATCTCCGCCTATTTGACCGCCAATTCGTCCATAGCGGCCACATCCCCAGCCCCGGCATCCCCTGTGGCTGCTACGCAGTTTTCCGACGAGCAAAAAGCCGCAATCGAAGAGATGGTGCGGGATCTTTTGATCAAAAAAGACCCGGACATCGTGATGATGGCCGCCCAAGAGGCTCAGTCCAGACAAGAAAAGGCCGTTCTGGAAAAAGGCAAGAAATCGCTGGGCGAGAACCGCGACAAGGTTTTCAACGATCCCACGTCTCCGGTGGGCGGAAATCCCAAGGGCGACGTCACAGTGGTGGAATTTTTCGATTACCAGTGCGGCTATTGCAAGGTAGCCCAGAACACGGTTTCCAAGCTGGTGGCCGAGGATAAGAACATCAAGTTAATATACAAGGAATTTCCGATCCTCGGACAGGATTCCTTAAAGGCGTCCAAGGCCGCGCTAGCCGCCGCGCGTCAGGGAAAATACCAGAAATTCCACGACGTTCTGATGAGCAAGAAGGAACGCATATCCGACGAGGCAATCAACTCGGCGGCCAAAGAAGCAGGCTTGGACGTCGAAAAGATGAAAAAAGACGCGGCAAGCGAAGAGATAGGGAAAATAATCTCTGCCAATGTCGACCTGGGAACCATGATCGGCGCACGCGGCACGCCTACCTTCGTCGTCGGGGATCAGATATTCCCGGGCGTGATGGAGCTGGAGCAGTTCAAAAAGGTGATAGCGGAAACCCGTCAGGGTTCCATCAAAAAGTAACCTTCACGGGCGCGGCGGCTTTATCCTGTCGATAAAAGCCGCCGCGCCTTATTATTTAACGACAAGCCGCGTTAAGACAGGTTAAAGCGGCGATCTTCGCATGTTGGTCTTATGTCGCGATCCCTGCCGGTTTTCGTCATCAACGGCCCTAATCTGAATATGCTGGGAACCAGAGAGCCTTCCGTGTACGGCTCAGCAACGCTGGAGGATATAGAGTCCCTTTGCCGCGACACCGCTGCGGCTCTCGGCCTGTCCGTAGAGTGCCGCCAAAGCAACCACGAGGGGGAGATAGTCGGCTGGATACAAGAAGCCGCATCCAAGGCCTGTGGAATCTTGGTTAACGCCGGAGCCTACACCCATACCTCGGTCGCCATACACGACGCCTTGCGGTTGTGCGGATTGCCCATTATAGAAGTGCATATTTCCAATGTATTCGCCCGCGAGGAGTTTAGGCATCGCTCGTTTGTGTCCGCCGTGGCCAGTGGTGTAATATGCGGGCTGGGAATAAACGGTTACGCGCTGGCTTTGCGCGGAATGTCGGGGTTGCTTGCAGATAACTCTATGAAAAACAAAAAATAAGGTTTGAAACATGGCTAAGTTCGATCTGGATGCCGAGTTCGTGCGGAAACTGTCCGGCCTTTTGAAGGAAACCGGCTTGACGGAGATCGAATACTCCGACGGAGATCGCCGCATCCGTTGCGCCTCGTCCCCGCCTGCCGTCACCCAAATCGCCGCCCCCGCTCCGGTCGCGGCGGCGGCGGCAGCGCCCGAAAAGGCTGCTACGCCTCCGACGCCCAAAGGCACGCCGATAGTTGCGCCGATGGTCGGAACCGCTTATCTCTCGCCTGAGCCCGGGGCATCGCCTTTCGTCAAGGCGGGCGACAAGGTCAAGGCCGGAGACACGCTTTTGATCATCGAGGCCATGAAGGTGATGAACCCCATAAAAGCCGCCAAGGCGGGAACTGTATTGGAGATACTGGCGGAAGACGCCAAGCCGGTGGAGTTCGGCGAAACCCTGATGATCATGGAGTAGGCTCCGGTGGCGGAGGGTCGGGATTTGCACACCAATAGGATAAGCGCCTGATGTTCGAAAAGATCCTCATAGCCAATCGCGGCGAGATCGCCCTTCGCATCCATCGCGCCTGCCGCGAAATGGGCATTCGCACCGTGGCCGTCCATTCGACCGCCGACGCCGACGCGATGCACGTCCGTCTGGCCGACGAAAGCGTGTGCATCGGCCCGCCTCCGGCGCGGGAAAGCTATCTCAACATTCCGGCGATACTTACGGCGGCGGCCATCACCGGAGCCGACGCTATCCACCCGGGCATCGGCTTCATGTCGGAAAACGCCACCTTCGCCGAGATGGTGGAAGAACACGGCTTTACCTTCATAGGCCCCACGCCCGACCATATCCGCATCATGGGCGACAAGGTTACGGCCAAGAAAACCGTCAAGGAGCTGGGTTTGCCGACGGTTCCCGGATCCGACGGCGGCATCGCCTCGCTGGAGGAAGCGCAAAGCATCGCCGAGAAGATCGGCTATCCGGTTCTGATAAAAGCCGCGGCGGGCGGCGGCGGCAAGGGCATGAAGGTGGCGAAAGACGCCGCGCATTTGCCGGAGGCGTGGCAGATGGCGCGGGGCGAGGCTCGCGCCGCGTTCGGCAACGACGAAGTTTATATGGAAAAATACCTTGTCCGCCCGCGCCATATCGAGGTTCAGCTTTTGGGCGACACCCACGGCCACGCCGTGCATTTCGGCGAGCGCGACTGCTCGATCCAACGCCGCCATCAGAAAGTGGTCGAGGAAGCCCCTTCCCCCGGGCTGAACGAAAGCGAACGGCAAAAAATCGGCAAACTCGCGGCCAGCGTGGTGCAAAAGCTGAAATATCGCGGCGTCGGCACGATGGAGTTCCTGTACGAAAACGGGCAGTTTTACTTCATCGAGATGAACACCCGCCTACAAATCGAACACACCATCTCCGAGATGATAACCGGCATCGATCTGGTGCGGGAGCAAATCCGCGTAGCCGCCGGACTGCCGCTCAGCTATAAACAGTCGGACATCAAGTTCGACGGCCATGCCATAGAATGCCGCATCAACGCCGAAAATCCCGAAACCTTCGCGCCGTCTCCGGGAAGAATCGCCGGATACCACGCCCCGGGCGGATTAGGCGTGCGGGTGGACAGCGCGCTTTACGACGGCTACATGGTCCCCCCCAACTACGACAGCATGATCGCCAAGCTGATAGTCCACGGCTCCACCCGCAACGAATGCCTGCTGCGTCTGCGCCGCTGCATCGAGGAGTTCGTCATCGGCGGCGTCAGCACAACCCTGCCCTTGCATCGCCGCATCATAAACCAGCCCGACTTCATCAACGGGGATTACGACATCCACTGGCTGGAAAAATTCCTGTCGGAGTAGGCTCATGCCTTCGGAAAAAGAAGCAGTAGCCCTGAGCTCGATGGCGGCCAGCGCGGCCATGACGGTGGGCAAGTTCACCGTCGGGTTCATGACGGGAAGTCTTGGCTTAATATCCGAAGGCGCGCACAGCCTGATGGATCTGGTGTCTACCATAATGACCTATATGGCGGTGCGCGTAAGCGACAAGCCCGCCGACGAGGAACATCCCTACGGCCATGGCAAGATCGAAAGCGTCGCCGCCTTGGGCGAGACCGTGCTGTTGTTCGTCACCAGTTTTTGGATCATCAACGAAGCGGCGCACCGCCTGATAACCGGCGAGGTCGAAATCGAGGTGACGTGGTGGGCGGTGGCCGTCATCGTCGTGTCGATACTGATGGACATCTCCCGCGCCGTGGCGTTGAAGCGCGTCGCCAAAAAGACCAAAAGCCAAGCGTTAGAAGCGGACGCTCTGCATTTCAGCTCCGACGTGTTCAGCTCGCTGGTGGTTTTGGGGGGATTGGGCGTAGCCGCCATGGGCTGGCCGCGCGGCGACGCCATCGCCGCCATCGGGGTTTCGCTTTTCGTCTGTCTGGCCGGATGGAGGCTGGGGCGGCGCACCATCGACACCTTGATAGACACGGCTCCGGCAGGGGTCGCCGAAAGGATACGCGAGGCGGCGGCCTCGGTTCCCGCTGTCATAAAGGTCAATCGCGCCCGCGTGCGCCAAGTCGGCAACGTCACGTTCGTGGACATCGACGTGGCGGTGGGGCGCGGATTGCAGTTAAGCCGGATAGCGGCCATTCGCGCCTCCATCGCCGAAAGGGTCGAGGCCATAATCGACGATGCCGACGTCACGGTATCGGCGCATCCTTTGGCTTTGGACAACGAAACGGTTAATCAACGGGTTTCCATCATCGCCGCCGATCTGGGGCTGTCGGTCCACCACGTCATGTCGCATCGGGTCAACGGAATGTTGTCGGTCAGCCTCGACGTCGAAATGGACGACGCAAAGACGCTGGGGGAGGCGCACGACATGGCGACGCTGCTTGAAAAATCCATTCGCGACGAGCTGGGCGACGACGTGGAGGTCGAAACCCGCATCGAACCGCATCAGGCGGAAAATCTGGCGGGTATCGACGCCGATCCTAAAGTGGTGGCCGGAATAACCGAACTGGCCAAGGCCGAAGCCAAAGGACTAAGCCTGATAAAGGGCATCGGCAAAGTACGCGCCCGCGCGACCGAACATGGATTGATAATAATATTCCACTGCCTGATAGACGCCGAGCGCGGAATACTGGAATCCTACGAAGCGGTGGAGGAGCTGGAAATCCGCATCCGCAACAACTGGCCGGATTCATGGCGCGTCGTCGGCCACGCCGAGC
Source organism: Alphaproteobacteria bacterium (assembly GCA_041908065.1). GTDB lineage: Bacteria > Pseudomonadota > Alphaproteobacteria > UBA9219 > UBA9219 > JAYRGC01. Next base: position 14,780 of record JAYRGC010000067.1, read on the forward strand.
CGTTTCATCACTAAGCCTCTTGCATAGCCGCTGTCATTTGAGGGTATACAGCCAAGGGCTGTCGTTGGTTAAAGTTACGGCCAAAGGCCGTCATGCGAAGTCTACGGCCAAAGGCCGTCATTGCGAGCAGCCTTCTTCAGGCGGCGAAGCAATC
>JAYRGC010000068.1:0-5530 GCA_041908065.1 Alphaproteobacteria bacterium
CTGTTTATAATCTCGCTGCGCTGGGCTGCAAATCGGGCTTTTTCAAACTTTCGCTGCTCACGTACCTTTATGTACGCTGCGCGCGAAAGTTTGAAAAAGCTAGATTTTCGCCGCAGCGGAACAAGATTCTAAACAGGCTCTCAGGGGCATCGAACAAAACATGAATATGATGTGTTCTACTTTAGTTCATTGTTGCTGTCAACAGAAGGTGGTTCCGGATAAAGGTTAATATTAACCATTAATTAATAATCATATCATATTGATTTATTGAGAAATTTATGATTATTCACCATATGTTCTATTGTGAAATTAGGACTTTTTATGACGGAAAGCAATTCTTGGAGGTTGCGAAAATCCCGCTCATACCCCATACTGATCCCGTCCCCTACAGAGGCGGAGCCGAGACGCTCTTCAAAAGAATAAAGCGACGAAGAACCGGAGCGAAGGCTGGAAAATTTTATCGCGTGACGCCGTTGCGGCGCGCGCTTGGGACGGAACAAAAAATGACGATACGAACGACAACATTCGATAACGGACTGCGCGTCACTACGGATTCCATGCCCGACTCGGAAAGCGTGGTCGTCGGCGTTTGGGTCGGCGTCGGCACTCGCCACGAGCCGTGGTCGGCCAACGGCGTCGCCCATATGGCCGAACACATGATGTTCAAGGGAACCAAACGCCGCTCGGCCTACGCCCTTTCCGCCACCATCGAGAAGAACGGCGGAGCCATGAACGCCCATACCACCCGCGAGGAGACGGCCTATTACGCCCGCGTAATGCCGGAGGATGCCAGCCTCGCCGCCGACGTCATAGCCGACATGATGCAGCGTTCGGTGTTCGATCGCCGCGAACTGGATCGCGAGCGTCAGGTGATAATTCAGGAAATAGGCCGCGACCGCGACACGCCGGAAGATCACGTTTTCGATTTGCTTCACCGCGTGGCGTTTCCCCGCCAGAAGATGGGGCGTTCGATACTGGGATCGGAGGACGTGATAGCCAAACTTCCCCGCCGCGAGCTTACCGGATACGTCCGCAAGCACTACCACGCCGGAAACATGGTGGTGGTGGGCGCAGGCCGGATCACCCACGAGGAGATGGTGGATTTGGCGCGCAAGCATTTTGGGCGGATGCAGGCGGGCAAGCCGACCAAGCACGCCGCCGCTCGCGTCAAAAGCGGATCGTTATTTTTGGAAAAAGACAGCGAACAGCTGCACGTCATTTTGGCTTTTCCCGGCCCCGGGATGTTCTCGCGTCGCGTGCATGCCGCCACGCTGTTGGGCATAGTTTTGGGAGGAAGCTCATCCTCTCGCCTATTCCAGAAGGTGCGCGAGCAAAGGGGATTGGTTTACAGCATCAACGCCAGCCATACCCCTTTCCGCGACGTGGGGTTGTTCGGCATATACGCCGGAACCGATCCCGACCGCGTCCGCGAGCTGGTTCCGGTGGTTTGCCGCGAGCTGCGCGACGTGGCCTCCCACGTCACTCCGTCGGAGCTTAAGCGCGCCAAGGCGCAGGTGCGGGCGGATCTGATGATGGGGCGGGAAAGCGTCATGCGCCGCGCCGAGATGTTGGGGCAGAACATGCTTTCCTACGGCAAGCAGATTCCGGTCGAGCAGACCTTGGCGCAGGTGATGGCCGTGACCGAGGAGGACGTGCAGAAATCCGCCGCGTCGCTTCTGGCGCGCAAGCCCATTCTGGTGGCCTTAGGGCCGCACGGCAATCTCGAATCCTACGAAAGCGTGGTGGAAAGATTGCATTAAGGCTAGTATCCGCCGATGCGTCTCGTCGAATTCCTGTTCGGTTCCCGTTGCTGGTGGCCGTTGCCGCCGGTTTCCACGCGCTTGTCTTATGGGCGCGTGGAATTGCGTCCTTTGGCCGTGTCGGATTGGCGGGAATGGCGGGCATTGCGCCTGAAAAGCGCGGATTTCTTAGCCCCATGGGAGCCGGTTTGGCCGGAGGACTATCTGTCGTTTTTGCGTTTTGCCGCCATGGTGCGCCGCCAACGCCGCGAATGGCGGCAGGGGATCGACTATTCTTTCGCGGCGTTCTTGCGCGAGGACGACGCTCCGCCGCGAATGGTAGGCGAAGTCTTAATCAACGACATAAAGCGCGGCGCGTCCAATAAGGGAACCGTTTGCTATTGGATAGGCGAGCCTTACGCCGGTCGCGGGATCATGACCGAAGCGGCGTGGCTGGCCTGCGCTTTCGGTTTTGACGTCCTGCGGCTGCATCGCCTCGAGGCTTGCTGCATGCCCCGCAACGAGCCGAGCGTAAGGCTGTTAAAGCGTCTGGGTTTCGTCGTCGAAGGGACGGCGCGAGAATACATACTAATCAACGGCAAATGGGAGGATCATTTGCTGTGGGGCAAGGGAAAAAGAGAGATTATGCAAAAAGGGTAGACACTGTCTTTTCAAAAATAGCGTTATTGCGAGGGGCCTTCTTCACGCCCCGAAGCAATCCAGTGCCACAGGCGCAACGGCACTGGATTGCTTCGCCGCCCGACAGCGTTCAACGCTGTCCAAACCAAAGGGTGGCGGCTCGCAATGACGGCCTTTGGCCGTAACTTCGCATGACGGCCTTTGGCTGTAACAGGGTAGATGGCGGCACTTGCTGCTATGTTTGGCCGCAAAATTACCCATATGTTTTGGGTAAAAGCCGGAAAGGGAATGAGCGGTTATCCGGCCAAGGCCAACGATACCGGCTTTTGATAAAGGGCGAAGTCGAGATAATCCCCGACGTAATCCGTAAGGACGTCCATGTGTTCGCCGAAGAAGTGCGACGCGCCTGGGATCACGCGGTAATCTATCTTCACGCCTTTTTGGTGGATCAGTTTATTGACCAGCTTGGCCACGAACGGCTCCGGCACTATTTCGTCGGCCATGCCGTGGATTATTTGGCCGGACGTCGGGCAGGGGGCGAGAAAATTGAAGTCCAGCATGTTGGCGGGAGGGGCTACGGAGATGAAAGCCTCGACCTCCGGCCTCCGCATCAAAAGCTGCATCCCTATCCACGCCCCGAAGGAAAATCCGGCTACCCAGACGCTGCGGGCGTTGGGGTTGACGCTTTGCAACCAGTCCAAGGCCGCCGCCGCGTCGCTCAGTTCGCCCTCGCCGCGATCGTAGCCGCCTTGGCTTTTGCCGACGCCGCGGAAGTTGAAGCGCAGCGTGGAGAAATCACGCTCGGCGAATTCGTTGTATATGCCGTAGACCACTTTGTTGTTCATGGTTCCGCCGTGCTGCGGATGCGGATGCAACACCAGAGCCACCGGAGCGGTGGGGGATTTGCCCGGGCTGTAGCGGCCTTCAAGACGTCCTGCGGGTCCGGCGAACAAAACTTCAGGCATTAATAATTTCCTTTGACGTTTCTATGGTTAACATTTCTTTGGACGGGGGATATTACCACAAAACGTGGGGGTATTTTCAAGCATTTATGCATATATTTTTTAATATATTCACTCGATTCTATGCTACATTGTGGTCTCGATATGGTTAACGAGGAACGCCATGGCCTATCTTGATTACAATGCCGACGCTCCGCTCAAGCCCGCCGTGCGCTCCGCCATGGCCGAGGCCTTGGAGCGCGTGGGAAATCCGTCTTCGACGCACCGACATGGCCGCACGGCGCGGAGGTATGTCGAGGAGGCGCGGGCGGCGGTGGCCGCTTTGGCGGGCGTGGAGGCTTCCGGCGTTACCTTTACCTCCGGCGGAACCGAGGCCAATAATCTCGCCGCCGCCGCCTTGGATATTCCACTGATAATATCGACGATCGAGCATCCTTCGATGGCCGCCGCCGCCAATGGCCGGATAGCTGCGGTTTTGCCGACGAACGGCGACGGCGTCATAGACTTGAACGAGGCCGGGGAAGTTTTGAAAAATACTAAGTCTCCGGCGTTGGTTTCGGTGATGTTGGCGAACAACGAAACCGGAGCCATCCAGCCGGTGGCCGAGCTGTCCCGCCTTGCCAAATCGTTCGGGCATTTCGTGCATACCGACGCGGTGCAGGCCGCCGGAAGGCTGCCTTTGGATTTCAAGGCGTTGGGCGCGGACATGATGACGCTTTCCGCCCACAAGATCGGCGGACCGCAGGGGGCGGGGGCTTTGGCGGTCGCCGCCGGCCTTAACGTGTCTCCGGTTCTGGTGGGAGGCGGACAGGAAATGGGACGGCGGGCGGGAACCGAAAACGTGGCCGCGATAACCGGCTTCGGCGTAGCCGCCCAACTGGCTATAGACGATTTGCGCGATATGCCGCGTTTGCGCTGGTGGCGCGACGCCTTGCAACGGAAATTGACGGCCATCGGCGGAGAAGACGCCGTGGTGGCGGCTGCCAAGGCCGAGCGGCTAGGCAACACTTTGTGTGTGGCCATGCGCGGCGTCAGCGGGGAAACCCAAGTGATGTCCATGGATCTGGCGGGCGTGGAGGTCAGCGCGGGCGCGGCTTGCTCCAGCGGTAAAACCCGCCGCTCCAAGGTGCTGGCCGCTATGGGATACGACGACGAAACCTCGGCTTCGGCCATCCGCATATCGTTGGGATGGGGAACCACTGCGGATGACTTGGAAAAGTGCGTGGCGGCGTGGCAAGAGGTTTATTCTCGCGCTTGCGCCCGCAGCGGCAAAGGGAAATTGCGGACGGCGGCTTGATAACCTTAGTTCTGGAACAGGGGCGATATGGCGGACATAGTGGAGTTCAACGAGTTTTCCACCCAGACGGCGGGCGGGGGCGAAACGGATCTTTTCTGCTGGCTGTGCCAGAAGGGCACGGCGGCGCGGGCGATTTTCTGCTGCCATTGCGGAACCATACAGCCGGTCAGGAATATAGATCACTTCGCCCGCATGGGGTTGGAACGGCGCGTCGACGTGGATCTGGATCTTTTGGACCGCCAATACGCCGCTCTCAAGCGCACGTTGGATCCGGCGCGGTTTTCCATGCGCGGCATGGGGGAACGCGGCCACGCCTCGAAACAAATAGCGGCGTTGGACGACGCCTACGACACACTGCGCGACGTTTTGAAGCGCGGGCGGTATTGGATGGAGTTGCATTCTCAGGAAAACGCGCTGTCTTCTGCTCCTTCTTGTCCGATAGTCGCCGAATTGCGGAGGGAGGCGGAGCAAGTCGCCGATCCTTCTCATTGCGATCGCTTGGCCAACCGCGCCGGACAGGCGATGGAGGGCGGGATAATCGATCTTTTGCAGTCTTTGCGTAATCAGGATTGGAACCAAGCCGGAGCCGCTTTGGCGCGCATAGACGGTTTGGAAGGCGTGCTGAGCGATCTGCGTTCGCGCCGCGCCTCTCTCGCTGCCAAGGCCGTTCCTCACGGGATTGGCGAAATATCCAGCGTTAAATAGGCTAGTCCCGCCTTTCTCGCGTCATAATAACCCGGCTCTTACGCAAAACGGGTGGGTAATTTTGCATCCAAACGCAACAGCAAGCGTCGTCATTGCGAGCCGCCTCTCTTTGGTTTGGACAGCGTTAACGCTGTCGGGCGGCGAAGCAATCCAGAGCCACAGTCGCAACGGCACTGGATTGCTTCGCC
>JAYRGC010000069.1:0-57494 GCA_041908065.1 Alphaproteobacteria bacterium
AACGGCACTGGATTGCTTCGCCGCCAAGGGGCGGCTCGCAATGACAGCCTTTGGCTGTAACTTCGCAATGACGGCACTTGCTGTCGCGGTTGGATGCAAAATTACCCACCTGTTTTGCGTAAGAACCAATTTCCGATTAGTTTGGCGCGCCCGAAGAGATTCGAACTCCTAGCCTTCTGATCCGTAGTCAGATGCTCTATCCAGTTGAGCTACGGGCGCAAACAAAAAACCCTGCCGCTATTTCCGGTCAAGCCGGCTACGGCGCAAAGGCTGTCAGGCAGTGGGGGGTGATATAGCAGAGAGAAATGCCCTAGCCAAGCGATAATTGAGGGCATGCGGGGAAACAGCCATCCGCCGCCCTATATCTCGTCTTCGCCGCTATAAAGCTCCAAACGCGGCGGGGTAGAAGCGGCATAGGCTCCGCCACGTCCAGACAGGCTGGGATTGTTCATAAAATACTCGTGGGCGGAAAAATCGCGCCCGAGGTCTTTCGTTCGTTGCCATTGCCCGTCGGAAAGCAATTCCCAGCTTTGCCGAGTATCGTTCAAAGTGGCCACCATTATTTGATCCAACACCTGCCGGTGCACGGTGATGTTTTCTATCGGAACCAGAGTTTCTATGCGTTTGTCCAGATTGCGCGGCATCCAATCGGCGGAGGATATGAACACCTTGGCGTCGTCGGAGGGCATGGCGTGTCCGTTGCCGAAGGCGATTACGCGGCTGTGTTCTAAAAATCTGCCGACCAGACTGCGGACGCGGATGTTTTCCGACAGTCCGGCCACGGCTGGGCGCAGGCAACAGGCTCCGCGCACTATCAACTCAATGTTCACCCCCGCGCGCGAGGCGGCATAGAGTTTGTCTATTATTCCGGCGTCGACCAGCGCGTTCAGCTTGCCCCATACGCAAGCCGGACGCCCCGCCTCGGCGTGGGCGATTTCAACGTCGATAAGCTCGTAGATCTTGCTCCGCAGGGTGAGGGGCGCGGCGGAGAGCTTGGAGAATCCCCTCGGGCGGGCGTATCCGGTCATATAATTGAACAAGGCGGCCGCGTCGCGGCACAAATCGGGATCGCAGGTGAAAAAGGACAGGTCGGTATAAATCCGCGCCGTTTCGGGGTGGTAGTTTCCGGTTCCGAAATGCGCGTAGGAGCGCAATCCGCCGGATTCGCGGCGAGTCACCAAGGCCATCTTGGCGTGGGTTTTCAGCCCCATGAAGCCGAAGACCACTTGCGCTCCGGCCTTTTCCAGATCCCTCGCCCAGCGGATGTTGGCAGCTTCGTCGAAGCGGGCTTGCAGCTCGACCATCGCCGTCACCGACTTTCCGGTTTCGGCGGCTTCTATCAATGCCCGCACCACCGGAGAATCGCGGCTGGTGCGGTAAAGGGTTTGCCTTATCGACACTACGTTCGGATCTCGGGCTGCCTGATCCAAGAATTGCATCACCACGTCGAAACTTTCGTAAGGATGGTGGATTACGAAATCTTTGTGCCTTATTGCCGCGAAGCAATCCCCGTCGTGTTCCTTCAGGCGTTCGGGAAAACGCGGGTTATAGGGCGGATAGACGAGATCCGGCCTGTCGTCGACGATAAGTTGGCGCACGTCGGTCAGACGCAACATGCCGCCGTTGACCACCATGCGTCCCGACGGCACGTCTAACTGGTCTGACAAAAACTCCCGCGTTTCCTGCGACATGGTGTTGGCGATGCCCATTCGCATTACCGCGCCGCGGTAGCGCGACTTGACCGCGCTTTCGAAACTGCGGACGAAATCCTGATCCTCGCCTTTGTTTTCTATGCGGATTTCGCTGTCGCGCAGGACGCGAAAACGACCGACGTCCACGATTTCGCAGTCGGGAAAGAGCAGGGAAATAAAGCATTCGACGACGCTTTCCAAAGGGATGAAGCGCGTTTGGCGGATCTCGCTGCTATCGGGCAGGCGGACGAAGCGGTCCAGCTGCGTCGGCATCGGCAGAATGACGTTGGTCGTGGACGGCCTGTCGGGCAGGTTTACCCGCAGTGCCAAGGCCACTCCGCCGTTGGGAATGAAAGGGAAGGGATGCGCCGGATCGACGGCCAAAGGGGTGAGCACGGGCAGGATGTTGTTGGAGAAATGCTCTTTCAGCCAATCGCGTTCGGCTTGCGAAAGATCGTATTCGTCGAGGATTCTTATTCCCTCGCGCTCCAAAAGCGGACGCAACCCCATCCATGCCGTCTGTTGATCCCGCACCAAGGCTAGCGTCGAGACGTTGACGGCTTCGATATGCTTGTCGGGGGTCATGCCGTCGTCGGTTTGCACGTTCAAGCGCGACTGCCGCGCCGCTTCTATGCCGGCGATGCGGACGACCACGAATTCGTCCAGATTGCTGGCGCAAATGGACAGAAAGCGGACTCTTTCCAGCAAGGGATGGCTGGGATTGGAGGCTTCGGCCAAAACCCTGCGGTTGAAATCCAGCCATGAAAGCTCGCGGTTGATGAACCTTTGCGGAGATTCTGCCAAAGAGGATCCGTTGCCGGAGGGAGGCGGAGGGGAAGGGGAAGCGGCGGGATGCTCTTCGGGGGGGGGATAAGGCGTTTGCATGTCGCCAATCTAAGCGCGAAAAGGGTTAATAAAAAGCGTTCTTACGCAAAATTGATTGGTATTGCCCTATGGGAGGACTGTCATTGGATAAGTTACAGCCAAAGGCTGTCATTGTGGGGTCTACAGCCAAAGGCTGTCATTGCGGGGGCTACAGCCAATGACAGCCGTTGGCCATAGCTTCGCCAATGACGGCCTTTGGCTGTCCGTTTCGCGAACAACAGCCCATGCGAGTTTTGGGGGCCGTTGGCGTTTCAAGGCTGTTCACACGTCGGATTTTTTTTGTTAGATTCCGTTTCGTCGGCGGGGCGGACGGCCTCCGCGTTAGTCGACAGGGGCGCTGTGTCGATACCCATTTCGTCGATTGCAAACGGCGATGGGCGGTGCTTTTTGTGTGTGGTTCAACGCTTGTGATCATGAGGTAATGGCCTTGTCTTCTTTTGGTATGCCTTCTCCTGGCCAAGGAGAGCAGGTGGAAGCTGTCGTAAAGTGGTTCAACCTGACAAAGGGTTTCGGTTTCGTCGCTCCGGCGGATGGTTCCCAAGACGCTTTTATGCACGCATCGGCTCTTGCCGCGCTCGGCATGAAGCAGGTGGCCGAGGGAACGAAACTTTTGGTGGAAATCGGCGTAGGGCCTAAAGGGCGTCAGGTTCTGAGAATCGTGCAGGTTCTCGGCATGGCTCCAGAAACCGAAACTTGGCAGCAACGCAGCCCCTCAACTGGACCAACCGAAACCGTGGTTGGGACCGTTAAGTGGTACAAGATCGACAAGGGATTCGGTTTTGTCACGCCCGACGACGGCGGCAAGGACGTGTTCGTGCATCGCAGCGTCGTAGCTAGGGCTGGAATATCCCAGCTGGATCCCGGACAGCGCGTGTCGATGTCAGTGCAAAGCACGATGAAGGGGCGCGAGGCCGTTTCGTTGGAACAGGCTTAAGTCGTAAGCGTCGGCTCGTTGAGGTTATGGCCAAAGGCTGGATGGTTTATCCACGGCCTTTGGCCGTAACTTCGCAATGACGGCACTTGCTGGAAGGCAGTAGCCCCACCATTTTGCGTAAGAGTTTTCTATCCGCCTACCGTCCGCATCCATAATCTGAGGCTATTACGCTCGGAGCCGATGGTAACGCGGTGGGAAAGGCGCACGAGTATCGGCAATCCCAAACCGTTGCAGGAACCGTCCTCGTAATCCGGCAGTTTTCCGCTTTTGGCCAAGGCCAGAATAACCGCCACCCGTCCTAACATCGCCGGAATTTGGGTGAACGAGAACAAAACCGCGCCGCCACGCCTTCTCGCGTGCAATATCAGCGCGTCGGCTTTGCCGTGCAGCGTAGCGTTGGCGAAGCACTCGGACAAAATCAGAAGCATGTCCGATTGGTCGACAAAACCGTCGGGTATCTGCGCCGCCACGTTGTCTATAGTGCTAGGATCCCACATTGCCGAGCTGTCAATTATCGCGACATAGGAGGTTAGGCGATGGCCGGAGACCTTCTCAGCCGCATCGGAATACAAGGCGGCCTTGGGGCCGAACATGTTGATTTTCACGGTCATGGTGGCCTGAGGGTTTATCCCTTTATTTCGGCGATCCGGCTTAATTCAACCATGTCGAACAGCCGCCGTATTTCGCTGCTGGGGCGTTCGATGACGAATCCGGCCTTTTTCTCGCGCACCCGCCGCAAGATCCGTATCAATACCCCCAGCCAATGGCTGTCCATCCGTTGCACCTCGGAGAAATTCATTCGCACGTTGTTGACTTCGCGATGATCCACCAAAGTGGTTACCTGATACACCAGCTGCTCGCCTTCCTTGTGCTGATGAAAGGTCAAAGCACCGGATATATGGACGATAAGATCGCTTCCGTCGCGCTTGAATCTGAAGGCCATTATCCTTTCCTCCTTAAGGTCACCAGCGTTAAATCGTCCGTGAACGCCCCGTCCGGCAGCAAAGCCTCGGCCAAATTCGCGCTTTGACACTTGGCTTCCAGCAAGGTTTTGACCGGATCGCCATCTATGCTGTCCGACCATCCGTCGCTGAAGGCCACCAACACGTCCTCCTCGTTCATGGTGAAGAACGACGTTTGCAAATTGACGAAGCCGGAACCCAAGGGAAGGCCGGAAGTTTTCAGCTCCCGCGCCTTGTCGCCGTGCATCAAAAGCGGAGATGGTATTCCGCTTCCGGCGTATTTAGCCTCTCCGGTGCGGCGGTTTATGGTCACCGCCAAGGCCCCGGCGAACAATTGGCCGAATGATATGTTGGCCATCGCGGCGTCCAGCTTGTTCAAGAACGCCGCAGGATCCTGCATATGGTCGTGGTAGACTTGGGACAGGCAATCCATCCGCAGGGCGTTTATCGCTCCGGCCAAGCCGTGCGCGCTGGCGTCGATCAAAAGTAGCCCGATATTGTCGCCGTCCAACGCCCGCAGCGACCATAAATCTCCGCCGATCTCGTCGTGGGGGCGGTAAACCGACGAGCATTCGAAGCCGTAAGACGCCGCCAATTCTCCCGCCTGTTCCGCCGTCGGCAATATCGCGTCGAGAAAAGATCTGGTTATCTCTATGTGCGCCTGTATCCGGTTGCGAAAATCGAACAGCACCCGCGCCGCGATCGCGCTGCGAAGGTGGGCGCGAATTCTCGCCATCAGCTCGGAAAGATAAAACGGCCTGCTGACGACGTCGGTCGCGCCCAAATTGAAGCAGCGCACCCGATCGTCCTCGCCTTGCAGGCTCGTCTGTACCAGTATGGACAGGCTTGCGAAAACCGGATTGGCACGCAACCTTCGCGTCAGCTCCATGCCGTCCATGCGCGGCATGCGAATGTCCAAAAGAATCATGTCGGGGCGGAACTTGGTTATCAGATCCAAGGCCTCCACCCCGTCGGCGGCTTCGTCTATGATGCCGATGCCAAGTTTTTCGCAAACCCCGCGCAACAACGCCCGATTGGAAGGCTCGTCGTCGACGATGATGACGTGGGCGCGAGAGAACTCGGAGCGTATTTCCGTCGATGGATCAACGGATCCGGAATTTAATGATAATGGCGATGACACGGCGTTCACACGATGGTTGAGTTATTCCTCCCCCACCTTATGGAATCGCCTTTAACCCCAGCTTAAACCGGAACATGCGATGGTATGTCGCATCGCCGAACAGACATATTAAGTGTCTTTTACGCAAAACAGGTGGGTAATTTTGCCTCCAAACGCAGCAGCAAGTGCTGTCGTCATTAAAACAAGGCGTTTCAATGACGGCGCGCTAGAGCATTCTTTGCGCGACGCCTTGGATCAAAACTTCCTTTAAGGAATCTTCGCCCGACAGTTTCTTGACCACCGAAGACACGCGATCCTTTATCGCCTCCAAGTTTAGCGTGTGGCCGTATAAAAGCGAGCCGTCGCCGAAGCCTCCGTAAAGGGCCGATGTCACCGAATCCCTAAGGCGCGGCATGCTGGAATACAAGCCGTCAGCCGTGGCCATATCCTTGACTTGCAGATCCACTTGTATGGTCACTAGCTGCTGCGCTCCGTTTTCGGCGATAACCGGCAGCACCATGGGCTTCATTCTGACATAAACCGGATCGCCTTCGAACTTGCCGCCTAATATCTCGTCTTCGCCGCCCGGGCTTTTCTTCTTTTCGTCTTTTTTGCCATCCTTGCCTTCGGCTTTTCCTGCTTCGGCGGAGGTTCCGCCCCCGCTGCTGGCCAAAGATCTGGTGGGCTGGGACAGCCCGTACATGACAAGCGCGACCGCGAACAAGACCATCATCAGACGGAAAATGGACATAACGCTACCCCCTTGAGTTGATCAGACACGGGTTTAGGCTCTATACCGATAACCGCGCAAAAATCGAAAGCAAGCGAACATGACAGCTATGACAGAAGATATTATTGCTAAAATCCTGTCGCGCCAAGATCTTTCGCGGGACGAGGCTAGGACTGCGTTCGACGCCATGCTGTCGGGCGATACGGAGGAAAGCCGCATTGAAGCCTTTCTGCTGGGATTGCGCGCTAAAGGCGAGACGGTCGACGAGATATTCGGAGCGGTTCAATCCATGCGCTCCAACATGCTGGCCATCAAGGCTCCGCCTAACGCCATTGACATCGTGGGAACCGGAGGCGACGGCCTGAACACCCCCAATATCTCCACCGCCGCGGCGATCGTCGTGTCGTCGTGCGGAGTTCCGGTGGCCAAGCACGGAAACCGCGCCGCTTCCGGCAAGTCGGGCTCGTCGGACGTGCTGGCCGCCTTGGGAGTCAATCTGGAATGCCAGCCCGCCAAGCTGGAAAAAATCCTCTCCGAAATCGGCATCGCCTTTTTGTTCGCGCCTGTCCATCATCCGGCTATGCGCCACGTTGCCGCCGTGCGGCGCAAACTGAAAGTCCGCACCATCTTCAATCTGCTGGGACCCCTGACTAATCCGGCGCGGGTCAAACGTCATCTTATAGGGGCTTTCGCGCCGGAGTGGCTGGGGCCTATGGCCGAAGCCTTAAACCTGCTGGGCAGCGAAACGGCTTGGCTGACGCACGGCAACGACGGCATGGACGAAATGTCCACAACCGGCCCCACCGACGTGGTGGAGTTGCGGCGCGGGCAAATGCGCCATTTCGCAGTCCATCCGCAAGACGCCGGATTGCCCAAGGCCGCTTTGGCCGATCTGCAAGGAGGCGACGCCTTACGCAACGCCGAAATGCTTCGCCTTCTGCTGGACGGCCAGCGCGGAGCCTACCGCGACATCGTGCTGCTGAATTCCGCTGCCGCGTTGATAGTGGCGGAAAAGGCCAATACTCTGGCCAAGGGCGTCGTCGCCGCCGCCGCCGCTATCGACGACGGCAAGGCGAGGGAAAAGCTGGCCGCCTTAGTGGAAACCACCAATCAGGGTTAAGGAATAAATGCTGGAAAAGATCTGCGCCGAAAAACGCGAGGACGTGGCGAAACGAAAATCCCGCAAGCCGCTGTCTGAACTGGAGGACGAAGCCAAGGCCGCCGCTCCGCCGCGCGGCTTCGCCGCCGCCCTTGAACGCAAGACGCGGGCAGGCGGGATTGGCGTCATCGCCGAGATAAAAAAGGCCTCGCCGTCGGCAGGCGTAATTCGCGCCGATTTTAATCCGGCGGCGTTAGCTAAAGCGTACGAGGATGGTGGGGCGGCGTGCCTGTCGGTTTTGACCGAGGAAAGGCATTTTCAGGGCGACGACAACCACCTTAAAACCGCGCGTTCCGCTTGCTCGCTTCCGGCATTGCGTAAAGACTTCATGGTTGACGTTTGGCAGGCGACGGAATCCCGCGCCATCGGAGCCGATTGCATACTGATAATAATGGCGGCTGTGGACGATATTCTAGCCGCGGAATTGCTCTCCGCCGCCACGGAATACGGCATGGACGCGATAATAGAAACCCACGACGCGGCGGAAATGGAACGCGCCTTGCGGCTTCCTTCTGGGCTTATCGGGATCAACAACCGCAATTTGCGGACTCTGAAAACCGATTTGCAGACTTCGGTTGATCTGTCGCGGATGGTTCCAAAGGACAGAACGATCGTCGGAGAAAGCGGCATATCCTCGCGCGAGGATATTGCGCGTTTGCGCGCCGCAGGCATTGATCGCTTTTTGGTGGGAGAATCCTTGCTGCGCCAACCCGACGTGTCGCAGGCGTTGGAGAAATTGATGCCCTTGCCCGAAGCCTGCAAACGTAAGAGCTAAAAACCAGAAGCCCCGTTCACATGCTTTGAAATATCAACGCGCGCTGGCTATTTTCAGGCCGTTTTCCGGCACAGAAGCGAACTCGGCCTTGGAATGTTCGTCGCGCAGGTCAAAGCGCGGCCATTGCCCCTCGGCCATTTGCCGCAGGGAGCGCGACGGCCTGTTTAATCTCGCGCTATAGACCCAATAGTTGGGGAGAACCCGCGCCACATAGTTGCGGGTTTCCCGCGTCGGGATGCTTTCCATGAACAACAAAGGATCGCCAGAAGCGACGGCGGCCATTCCGTTCTTCTTCAATAGACGAGATAAACTGTTAGGGCCGCCGTTGTAGGCCACCAGCAACATGATCAGATTATCTCCAACCTGCGGCAAACCCGCCAAGTGGCGAACGTAACGCTGGCCTACGCTTATGTTATATTCTGGGTCGAACAGCTTGTTGCGCGAAGCGTCCGTTCCCGCCGCGTCGCCTTCGGACAATCCGGCGGTACGGGGCATTATTTGCATCAATCCGCAAGCCCCTCGCGAGCTGATGGCCGAGGGATCGAAATGGGATTCGTGACGCGCCAAAGCGTACAAAAGCGCGCGATCCACCTGAAAACCTTGGCGCGGTTGCCACGGCGGCAGAGGATATTTGGCCGAGGCGTACGCCGGATTACGGCCGGAAAGTCCGGCCAACCGCATGGCTAAGGCCGGCATGGGGACCAAATCCGCCAAAGCTTCCATCGACTTTCTCAGTCCGGCTCGTTTATTGGGAGACAATCTTCTTAGTTCATTTTCGGCCAGCACCGTTTCTCCGGACTGGATCAAGGCCAACGCCCGCCACCCCGCAGGTTCGGAAGCCAGAATATCCCGTTTCTTCGGCGTCCATGCCGCCGCAAGCCTTGCGGCGTCAGGGACGGCGATGTCCACTGCCGGAGCCTTGTCCAACAACTGCGCCGCCAACAAGCCGTAAAAGCTGTCGTGGCCTTCAGCCGCCGCCGCAAGGTGTTTTTCCGCCGCTTCGGCCATCTCCTTGCCGTCCAAGCGGCTGATAGCCCGCCAAGCCCAAAAACGCGCAGCGGCGCGGTTGTTCTTTGATAAGTCCGCCGGATGCTCGGCCAAATCCGTGAAGCTGCGGGCTGCAGCCTCGTAATTGCCCTGTTCCCAAGATAAAAGTCCGTTTATCCACAAGCCCAGAGGATTTTTCGCTGTCGCCGCCGCTTCGGCCAAAGCGCGGGACTGTTCGCGTTCGCCGGAATAAAAGAAACCGGCGGCTATTGCGGCCTTGGCATCGGCGGCGAAAGTTCCGACCAAATGATGGTTTTTTTCCGCCTGTATCAGAATATCTCTAGCCTTTTCCGGATTGCTGCGTCTAAGCGCGGCGTCTATCTCTACTGCCAACGGCTTGCCGCTTTCGCGCAATCCGCTGCCTCCGGTGAAATCGGCCGCTCCGTCGGAGGTAAAACCGCTGTCCCATTGCTTGGCGGATGCAGGAGAAGCCAGCGGAATCTTCTTGCCGCTACCCTTAACCGCCTTGTCGTCAGCCCTTAGCGCCATTTCGTAAATCTGCTTGGACTGCGGCAAATCTGCGTAACGCGCCATCCATTCAGCCAGCTCGGCATAAGTCGCGTCGCCCCGCTTTTGGTAGCGATCCGCAAGGATATGTCCCAGAAGCCTGCTGTCCGAGATTCTCGCCAACGCTGCGTTGGCCATTTCCCAATCCCCGCGCTTTTGGGCGGTGAAAACAGTCCTGTATGCGGCGGCGTCCGAGGGGGAAAGCACGGCTATTTGCGCGTCGAGACGGTCGCTAGCCGCGATAGCGGAAACGGATATAGCCGCCTGTACTTGGGCGGCAGACAACGGCGCGCCCCCATTGACATGGGGCGCGGCGGTATCGTCTTTCATGCTGATTGTCTCGGTCGCAAGGCCGTAAAAAATAAGAGCCGTTAGAGCAATCGTTGCCGCAACGACATAGCCTCGACCTGAAGTATATTTCCTCATCCGGCGGCTCTGTTAGCCCTAAATCAGGGATTAGGCAAGCATAAACGGCAAAAATTGTGTTGCATAAATACAACTAAAGTTTTAATCACTCGTTAATAATTGAGGGATTACGATAACTATCGTTTTGTTATTTTTAGGTAATTTAGTTAATCCTTGCCATTGTGCAACGCACATAGGGATGGCTCATTTTTGCTTTGCGTCGACGGTTACGCCGTGTGTCCGAAGGAGCCTGAGGCAAAATGTTGGTCATAATAAGACGAGGCAATCGCGCCAACCCATGTGGTGGCGGGATGCCTAAGGACGCGAACTCTCTGTTAAGGGGAAGCGTCCTGAATTGCGATCCTGTCATGTTGAGAATCGCGCTTAAAAGAGGGGCAGAGCCGGACGTGGACGTCCCCAGCCCGAACGGGGAAGTCGCCTATACCCCTCTGGCCATAGCCATCCTTGCCGGTGCTTTGTCTTTCACCATATCGACCTCGGCGGGACATGCCGCACGCAGGCTGGAGTGCGTCCGGCTTTTGCTGGAGGCCAAGGCCGATCCCAACCTACCTACCCCGTTTGACGTGCCGCTGTTGTCCTTGGCTGCGGCGAAGCCGGATCCTGACGTGGTGGAGCTTTTGCTGCGATACGGCGCGGATAGGAACCGTCCAAAACCCCTCAACCATAAAACCCCTTTGGCTGATTGTCGGGATTTTCTGGCCACTTTCGGAGAAAGCGTTTCGGACGAGGTGCGGGGCAAATTCGAAAGTATAATAGGCATGTTGGAAGGATGTTCATATGTTTCCCGCCGCGCCCAAGCTCCGCTATGCCGCGCCGGATTTCGCTTTCCAAAGAGACCGCAGCCCGCAACATGCTGTGGCCACAGCGATAATCATAGGTGGGGCTTTTCTCCCGCACGCTCATTTCCGTTACCGGCGGTTGGCTAAGAATTAAGGCCTGTTTGGCCAAATTCCGTTTCAGGCGTTGTTCCTGCCGCGCTTTGGTCCCGATATCAAGGCCGAGATAACCCCATGCCACGTGCGGATTTCCTGCTCGGTCATTTCGGCGCGTTGCAGCATGCTTTGCAGGCTGTGGGTCATGGAGGGGCGCATATCCTCGGCCACGAAGAAACCTGCTTCTTCCAGTTCGCGCTCCAGCCGGTCGTAGAAGTTCTGATAATCGGCATGGCTGGCCGGAAAGCTCTTGCCGTGGCGGGTATAGAGCGCGGGCGTGGAATCGCCGGCCTGATACCATTCGTATCCTATCAGCAACACGGCTTGCGCCAGGTTAAGCGACATGAAATCGGGGTTTAGGGGTATGGTTATCTTGGCGTTGGCCATGGCTACGTAATCGTTGGTCAATCCTGTGCGCTCGGGGCCGAACAGCACGCCCACCTTTTGCCCGTCTTTTATGCGTTCCGCCATGTCGGGAGCCGCCGCCTTGGGGGTCATTATGCGGTTCACCATGTCGTTGCCGCGCGCGGTGGTGGCATAGACGTAGTTCAAATCGGCTATGGCCTTTTCCACGGAATCGAATACTTGCGCCCGCGCCAGCACCTCTGTTGCGCCGGAAGCCGCCGCCTCCATGCGGTTGTGGTGTATCTCGCCCAGCGGCCACGGATCGCGGGGAGCCACCAGACGCAAGTCACCCAAGGCGCAATTGGCCATCGCCCGCGCCGTCATGCCGATGTTTTCCACCAACTGCGGGTGGACGAGGATTATGGACGGAAACCCCGTGCCTTTGTTCATGGCGTATTTATGGCCCAGCCTGACAAGATAAACCAACAAACAATCAATGCGAGAATGGAAAAAACGACAAGGCGGCCTAACCGCCTTGTCGTATGGATATAATTAGCGACCTCGCTACATAGGATATCAAATAATCGGCCCTGCTTGCTGACGTCTTTTCCTTTCCCCAAACTTTCCTTTGGATGATAAATCTATTCTAACTCTGCGCTCAGCATTGTCATTAATGTCGTAGACTTTGGCTAATCTTGATATAACAACCCTTGTTTCCCCATCAATAGGAACAGAGAGTTCTATGACTTTTACCCCAACTTGTTCCCTAACGACTGAAGTAATTATGGTACTCCTCCCCATCTTGATAGCCACTTGCTTCAGTATATTGAAAATATTACTCTTCGCGCCGCTGCCAGACCGCACAAGAATCTTCTGTTCCGACCGAGGGCGTCCATGCACACCACCACAGTGATGATGTCCGTTTCTTTTCCTGCCTGCCTTGATAAGATAGCCCTCTGGGGCTTGTTGCTCTGATGTCAATAAATCATCGTCGGCAATACTTTCAGCGCGCAACATTGTTTTTCCTCCTTGTTGAATGGATCAATTTTTTCGTGAATAAAAAAAAGTGGTCATTATGTCAAGAAAATTTCGAAATATTCGCCCCCCCCTCACTGAAACCAATCTTTCAATACGCCGCAGACTGAATAACACTTTTCTTTCCTCTTGCCTAACATGCCATCGTTGACACGATTGCGCCTGAGGCGCAAATTACAAACGCTCTGCAACAACGAGCTCGACAATAGAAATAATAACAACAGGAAACTACCAGACATGCTTCACGAATACATCAAAAAGATTATCAACGCCCCAGTATACGACGTAGCGATACAATCGCCGCTCGAACAAGCCAAGGGTCTATCGGCCAAATTCGGCCACAAGATATGGCTGAAACGGGAAGATCTGCAACCGGTATTCTCCTTCAAACTGCGCGGCGCGTACAACAAAATGGCGACCATGGGCGCGGAGGCCTTGGGCGCGGGAGTGATAGCGGCCTCCGCCGGAAACCATGCCCAAGGCGTAGCCCTGTCCGCCAAAAAGCTGAAGACCAAGGCCGTGATCGTAATGCCGGTGACGACGCCGGAAATAAAGGTCAAGGCCGTCCAGAATTTCGGGGCGGAGGTGGTTTTGCACGGCGACGCCTATGACGACGCCTGTGCCCATGCCAAGGATCTGGCCAAGCAACGCGGTTTGGCGTTCATCCATCCCTACGACGACGCGGACGTGATCGCCGGACAGGGGACGGTCGCCATGGAGATCCTGCGCCAGCACACCGGACGCATCGGCGCGATATTCGTTCCGGTAGGCGGCGGCGGGCTGGTGGCCGGGGTGGCCGCCTATGTGAAATTCGCCCGTCCCGACATCATGGTCGTCGGGGTGGAACCCCGCGATTCGGATTGCTTGTATCAGGCTCTGGCCGCCGGAAAACGCGTGCAATTGCCTCAGGTCGGGCTGTTCGCGGACGGAGTGGCCGTCAGGCAGGTGGGCGAGGAACCGTTCCGCGTCGCCAGAAAGCACGTCGACGAAGTAATCCGCGTCGACACCGACGAGATTTGCGCGGCGATAAAGGACATATTCTCGGAAAACCGCTCGGTGGCCGAACCCGCCGGAGCGTTGGGCGTCGCAGGGATAAAACGCTATCTCAAGGAGCGCGGTCTCGACGACATCGGCGACATGGTGGCGGTCATCAGCGGGGCCAACATCAACTTCGACCGCCTGCGCCACGTCGCCGAACGCGCCGCAGTCGGCGAAAAACGGGAAATACTGCTGGCGGTCACTCTGCCGGAAAAGGCCGGAAGCCTGCTTAAATTCTGCTCTCTTTTGGGAAAACGCGGCATCACCGAGTTCAATTACCGTTATTTCGACGACAGCCAAGCGAAGATATTCGTCGGCATCCAAGTCCACAACCGCGAAACCGAGCGCGAGCAAATACTGAAGCGGTTGAACGAAAACGGCTTCGCTTCCTTCGACATGACCGACAACGATCTGGCGAAGGAGCATATCCGCTATATGGTGGGGGGACGACCGCCGCATTTGTTGGACGAAGTGGTGTACAGCTTCGAGTTCCCCGAACGCCCGGGCGCGCTTTTGGGATTTTTGTCGTCGATGCGCGCCAAATGGAACATCAGCATGTTCCATTATCGCAACCACGGCGCGGCCTATGGACGGGTGCTGATGGGGCTGCAAGTTCCCTTGCGCGAGCGCAAGGAATTGAAACGCTTCGTGGAATCCTCCGGCTTCGAAGGCCGCGAAGAGACCGACAATCCGGCCTATCTGGCTTTCTTGCGCGAGAATTAGACTGTTTGCGCTACTGCCGTCATTATTGCGAGCGGCCTTCTTCAGGCCGCGAAGCAATCCAGAGCCACGGGCGCAACGGCTCTGGATTGCTTCGCGTCGCAAGGGCGACGCTCGCAATGACCATCTCCCCTTAGAGCTTGTTCATCCCGATTGATAACAGGGGCGGGCGCGCCGCGTTAAGCTATGATGTCGGGCAATAACTGGTTTTCCAGACGGTTTATTTCGTCGCGCAGGGATAATTTTTTCTTCTTCAAACGTTGAAGCTGCAACATATCCGGCGTGCCGCGATGGATTAGGGACGCGATGGCATCGTCCAGATCGCGGTGTTCGACCTTTAACGCTTCGAGGCGTTCGCGCATTTTTTCTCTTTCATCCATGAAACCGTGTCTAGCAGATGTCGGAGCGAAATTCCATGATTCCTTTGCACTAAGGCTTGCAAAGATTTCAACCTTGCTTCACATTGACCATCGTTGAAAACGCCTTCGCCGGAGTTTTCCGTCCCCGTGGCGATGGTTCCTCGAGGTTTACCCGATGACCGGATTTCTTGACGACTTGGTAGCTTCAGTCTCCAACATGGCGCGGCATTCAGTCGAGTCGTTCATCGCCTTGGAAACCGTTGACGACACCAATACGTTGGTGGCCAACGACGGATCGATGGTCACCTTCGTCAAGTTGTTGGGGTCGCGCCAGATCATAGGCGACGCCGAGTACGCTTGGATAGTGGATCAGGCCACCATGAAGCTGGGGGCGAGATTCGATCGTCCGGGCTACGCCATGCAGGTTTACTTCATGCGCGATCCGGCCTTGGTGGGGCCGGAGCTGGACCGCAATATGCAGGTCAACAAAAACGCGGCGCGGGCTATCGGGTTGAATCTCGACGATCTGTTCACTGAGCGCAAACGGCATATTCAAAAGTTTCTGGCCAGCGAGGCCGTCTACATGGTGTTGTGGACGCGCCCGTCTTCGGTAAGCAAGACCGAGCTGGAACAGGCTTTGCGCGAGAGATCGAAGAAAAAGTGGGTCGTCGCCTCGGATTCGCAATATCCTTTGGCGGCCTTGGACAAGCTGAGAGTGCGTCACAAGGGATACGTATCCTCCATCATGTCGTCGCTGGACGAGCTTTCCATACAGGCCGTGGTGGTGAGCGCGCACGATGCGTTGCGGGCGGTTCGCAACAGCCTTTACCCGCTTTTATCCAACGAGGAATGGCGGGCTAATCTGCCCGGGGACAAAATATCTCCGCGTTCCCCCAAAAGGCGGGACGACTTATCCGACGTGCTGTGGCCGCCGATCAGAAGGCAGCTTTGCACCGGCGACGCCGAGGTGGTTTCCAGCACCATCGCTCGCATCGGCGGGCTTTTGTGGGGCGGCGTCGACATGACGCTAGGGCCTGCGGAATCCTCGCCCTTTCCCCAGCTTTTAGTGCGCTTGATAAACAACGACGTTCCTTTCCGCATCTCTTTTCTGGTCGAGGGCGGCGGCGCGAGCGGAACTTCATTCAGGTCGTTCATCACGGCGGTTCTGGCCTTCAGCAACGACGTTAACCGCCAGATAAAGGATTCGCTAAAGGCGTTGCAGCAACTGGCGCAAAGCGAATCGGTCGTCAGGTTGCGGGTGTCGATGGCGACCTACGCTCCGGCGGGCGATATGCGCCTTATCGAAGACCGGCTTGCGCTTTTGACGCAATCGTTGGAGGCGTGGGGCTACTGCCAAGCCTCGTCCGCCGGCGGCGATCCGTTGCAATGCGCCTTGTCGTCGGCGTTGGGCATAGCGTGCGCGTCCACGGCTCCCGCCGCAGTGGCTCCGTTCATGGAGGTGGTCAAGCTGTTGCCGTGGCAGCGTGCGTCCTCGCCTTTCGAGGACGGCGCGGTGACTTTCCGCACCGCCGACGGTCGGATGTGGCCGTACCAGATGGGCAGCAGCCTTACCACCACATGGTTCGATCTGATATTCGCTCAACCCGGCGCGGGCAAATCCGTGCTGATGAACGCGCTTAACCTCGGGACGATCTTATCCGCTGGAGGAAACCGTCTTCCCTTCATAGCGATTCTGGATATTGGGCCGTCGTCGGCGGGGCTTATATCGCTGGTTCGCGAATCCCTGCCGCTGGAACGCCGCCACGAGGTCATGCACTTCAAGCTCCGTATGACGCCGGAATACGCCGTCAATCCCTTCGACACCCAACTGGGGTGCCGCCGCCCGTTGCCCGAGGAACGCGCATATCTGAACGAACTGCTCACGCTTTTATGCACTTCTCCCGGGCAAAAGACTCCTTACGAGGGAATGGCGCAGCTGGTCGGGTTATGCGTTGACGAGATGTACCGCTGGCGCGACGACAGCGGCGCGAACACCGAAGCGAGACCGTATCTTCAGAACATAGAGCCTGAGGTGGATAGCGCGTTGCTCAGGCACAACATTCATTTGCCGCCGGATCCATACTGGTGGGACGTGGTGGATAGCTTGCACGAATGCGAGGCTTATCACGAATGCATGTTGGCGCAGAGGCACGCGGTTCCTACCTTGGTCGATGCCGTGACTGCGGCTCGCCGTCCGCAGATAAGGGCTTTGCTGGAGGAGACCCAGATAGGCGCGTCCGCCGAGACCGTAATCCACGCCTTCGAGCGCATGATAGCCTCATCGGTGCGCGAGTTTCCCATTCTGGCGTCCGTGACGCGGTTCGACATCGGTTTGGCGAGGGTGGTGGCGGTCGATTTGCAAGACGTAGCCCCGCAGGGCGACGACATAGCGGATCGCCAGACCGCCATCATGTACATGTTGGCGCGGCATGCGTTGGTGCGGTCGTGGTGGATAGGGACGGATTCGCTGCGCTCGATACCGGAAAAATACCGCCCGTATCACGAGGCGCGCATCCGCGACATCCGCGAAAGCCCGAAGCGGGTATGTTTCGACGAATTCCACCGCACTAGCAAGACAACCGCTGTTCGTTCGCAAGTCGTGCGCGACGTGCGCGAAGGCCGCAAATGGGGCGTGCAAATAGTTTTGGCCTCCCAGTTGCTGGACGATTTCAGCTCCGACATGGTGGATTTGGCCACCGGCGTGTGGATATGCGGCACGGCGGTTTCCGATCGCGCCATCACCGACACGGCGGAACGCTTTGGCCTTTCCGATACGGCCAGATGGGTGATGCGTTACCGCCTGACGGGGCCTCGCCCCAGCGGCGCGCCGGTTTTGCTGCTGCTCAGCACTAACAAGGGGCGTTACGAACAGCATTTGGTTAATACCTTGGGGCCGGTGGAGCTGTGGGCTTTGTCCACCTCCGCCGAGGATGTGGACGTTCGCACCCGCCTTTACGAGGCGTTGGGGGCTGATGAAGCGCGTAATATCCTTTCTCGTTTCTTTCCCAGCGGGTCGTCGCGGCAGGAAATACGCCGTCGCGTCATGCTGAGAATGGAAAAAGGCGAGGTGGAATCCGGAGCCACGGGCGTGGTTATCTCCGAATTGGTTAACGAACTGATCTCGTTCTCCAAGGAAAGAAAGCTGGGAACTAAAGGTTGAAAATCTCTACGATTTGCAGCATATCTTTCGGGCAGGCGACGGCGGGTCGCGCGAGATAACCCGGGGAAGTTTTCCACGATGAGCGGCGGCAAGGCGGACATAGATCCAACATGGCAACTTATGTTGTTCCTAGGGCTGTTGCTGGGGGTCTTCTGGCTTATCTGGCATTTCTTCTCGCCCCAACTGTTGGAAGGATTGCGGTGGCTGCGTATCGCCGAGCTATGGACATTCGGCTTTTACGATGAGCGCGCGCGGGGATGCGCCAAGTGGCTGTTTAACGCCAAGGTAAGTTTGGACGCCATGCCTTCGAACGATGCCTATAGGTGGGCTAACGTTTGTTTCGGGGCGGAACAACTTCGCGCCATGCCGGTGCGCTCGTCCATCCTGTATTACAACATAACCGACACAAGCATGACTTTCGTCAGGGAATACGCCCAGCGGTTCATCCGTTGGCCGGCTGTTTTGGTCTGCCTAGGCTTCGCAGTTCACGCGATATTCTTTTCCGTCAGGAACAAGTTCAAGAACAAATACAATCTGGAGACCTTCATCAAGGCGCAGGCCGAGATGTGGCCGGTCATCTCTCCGGTCATCAACTTCAATCCCGCCAAGCACAGCGCGCGCATCCCCGGCCAAGAGGTTCCAGACAAGCTGCCCCCGTTCGCCGAGGCGTTGTCGCCCGAGGAATGGGTGTCGTTTAACCGCATCAAGGTCACAAACGGCATCCCCGAACGCGAGGCGGTGCGGCGCGCTTTGGTCTCGCAATTAGGGCCGCGTTGGGTCGATCACGAAAATCTTCCGCCGCACGTGGCCGGACTTTACGCCGCGTTCGCCTTGAAGGGCGCGCAAAAGCGCGAGGAATGCGATGAGTTGTTGGGCAAGCTGGCCAAAAGCTGGTCGCTCGAAGGCGGATTCAAGATGTCGCCAGAGCTGGCCGCCGAGGTGAAAAAGGCCATCAAGGATCCCAACATCGGCGGCAAGGCGGCGGAAGTCGCCGGTAAACATGCTTGGCGCGCCACCGCGTTGTTGGGGGTGTTGAAGTGGGGACGGTTCATGGGCGGCGTTTTGGCCCCCGGGCAATTCGTATGGTTGCGGGCTGAAGACAGGGCGTTGTGGTATCCTTTGAACAATCTGGGGCGGCGTTCATTCCTGTCCGAGGGGGCGGGGGCGATGGCGCATTTCATGGCCGAGGAAGCCGCGAAAAAGGCTCTGCCCGTGCCGCGCGTGGATACGGCGATCGTCACGCTGAACCAGTATTTGGCCTCGACTTCGGCGCAGATCCCGCCGCGCGAGGAACCAAAGACGAAGGCGGGAAGGCGATGAGGAAGTTCGAGCGTCTGGTCTGTCCTGCCGCCGTCCTGCCTATGGTCAATATCGACACCGACCTGATAATCCCCAAGCAGTTCCTGAAAACGATAGCCCGCACCGGACTGGGGAAGCATCTATTCAACGACTTGCGCTATTTCTCCGACGGACGGGAAAATCCCGATTTCGTCTTGAACCGCCCCGAATGCCGCAAGGCCGGAATATTGATTGCCGGACATAACTTTGGGTGCGGATCGAGCCGCGAACACGCGCCGTGGGCTTTGACGGATTTCGGCATTTATTGCGTCATAGCTTCGGGCTTCGCCGATATATTCTTCAATAATTGCTTTAAAAACGGTCTGTTGCCGATTGTTCTGCCGCAGGAAAAGGTCGATTTTTTGGCCAAAGCGGCGGCAGGCGGGGGAGCTCTTGCGGTGGATCTGGCGGAGCAAAAAGTAACCGCTCCCGATGGAACCGCCGTTCCCTTCGCCATCGACCCCTTCCGCCGCGAATGCCTGTTGCAGGGGCTTGACGACATCGGCCTGACGGAAAGATACCTTGACGACATCGCCGCGTATGAAGCCAAAAATCCATGAAAATAATAAAGTTATTGCTATAAAACGGCAATTTATAATATCGTATCGCCTGTCATCATAGTTAATTATTTCAGTTATGGTTAATAGGGGAAATTTATGCAGGATATAGAAAAACTTATTGGATATTTGCGCGGTGCTTGTGAGCAATTGCTGAATAGGGAGACGCTGGATGCCGCCAAAAGTCTGGCCTTCCGGCCAACGCAGCGCGACGCCATAAGCGCGTATGCGGAGTTTTTGGACAGGGGTGTTTTATCCACTAAGGAAAAACTTTCCGGTTTCTTTGAAATACCGACCGGAGTCGGCAAAACCGCCGTATTCAGCGCCATTATCGGCGAGGCGGTTCGCCTAGCTCAAAGCGATGGGCAAGCGTTGCGCATAGGCATAGTTTCCCCGACCACCAACCTATTGACGCAAACCCGCGACGAGCTGTTAAGCATAAATCCCGATCTTGCCGATAAAGTGGGGCTATATGGCGGAAATGATCGCCAATTGGACATGCCGATTACCATCATCACATACGATTCGTGGGCGAATTTGGTCGATAACGGAACTTTGGGCGGGGAAAGTTTCGACATTCTGATTTCCGACGAGGCGCATCGAGGAACGTCGGCGGAACGGGAACGAAAATTGATAGAAGCATTCGACAACGGCGTGGCAAAACTGGCCTTCACCGCCACGGCGCACTTTGATTTGGGAAAAACCGTCTTCAACACGCATCGCAATTGCATTTTTGAACGGCACATTCCGGAATCCGTTTTATTGGGAGAATTGGCCGCCTACATTCACGTTCAGACATACGTCATGCGGATGATGGTCGACGAAGCCGATAAGGAAAAGCGGTTCGACGCAGGCGCGGTCAAGCAAATGGAGTTCAACAGGCTGGTTGAAAAATTGTTACTGGAGGGGTTAGACCAGTACAGCGGCAAGCCCTTGACCGACAATCAGGGCGGAATTTTCGTTTACAATACCAGACAAGCCGACGATCTGACCGCAGCCCTGAACGCCAATCCGGAGCTAAAGTCAGTGGCAAAGGCAAGCGGGTGTACAGATTTCGCCGTAGCCATCCACACCAACGGGATCAGCGACGCCGAACAGATACGGCGCGAACGAGATTACAAGGCGGGAAAATACCTATTCGTCGTGGGGGACGAAAAATTCAAGGAAGGCTTCGACCATGCGCCGATGAAAACCGTGATCGACGTTCCCCATGGCTCGGCGGTCGACAAGGCGCAGATATTGGGACGCGGAGCCAGAAGGTATGGCAACGAAGGTCTGACCTTTATCGACGTGGTGTTGTATTTCGGCGACCAAGACGCCGAGCTTGACGCAAAAGCTCGCGCCAACGCGATAAAAGACGCCGTGTTGGCGTGCGACGTTTTGGATGGAAATATCGAGCTGTCCGATCCACGCGTCGGCAACGTCGTGCGCAAAGTGGCAAATGTTCCGCCCAGAATATTTGAAACGGTTGTCGTGGTTTCCCATGAAACGCTGGAGCAGGTTCGTATCTTGCTCGCCGAACGCGAAGCAGTTAGCCAACAATATGAGGAGGTCATAGAGAATTGGGCGGAATCCGAGCAATATCGAGAATTGCGGGATCTGATAGCGGAAAAAGGCGGGCTCGGCTCGAAAACATTATATCAAAGGGCGAGGGAAAGCGCGGAATATAAATACAAATTTTCCTCGCATGGGGTGATCTATAGTATAATCCACGGTAGGACAAAATCTGTTCCGGTTGTGCAGTACGAGGCGTTGCGCGATATAGTGGAGGCTTATGAACCGGTTGCCGCAATCGCCAACTGGCCGGAATCTGAGCAGTATCGAGAATTGCGGGATCTGATAGCGGCAAAAGGCGGGATCGGCAGGAAGGCATTATACCAAAGGGCTGAAGAAAGCGTGGAATATAAAGGCAAGTTTTCCTCGGATGCGGTGATCGATAATATAATCTCCGGCAGGATAAACTTCGTTCCGGTTGCGCAGTACGAGGTGTTGCGCGATATATTGGAGGCTTATGAACCTGTCGCCACAATTGCTGACTGGCCTAGGTCTGAGCAGTATCTAGAATTGCGGGATATGATAGAGGCAAAAGGCGGTTTCGGCTCGAAAATATTATATCAAAGGGCTGATGAAAGCGTAGAACATAAAGGCAAGTTTTCCTCGCATGGGGTGATCCAATATATAATCTATGGCAAGACAAAATCTGTTCCGGTTGTGCAGTACGAGGCGTTGCGCGATATAGTGGAGGCCTATGAACCGGTTGCCGCAATCGCTAATTGGCCGGAATCCGAGCAGTATCAGGAATTGCGGGGTCTGATAGCGGCAAAGGGCGGGCTTGGCGGAAAGTCATTATATCGAAAGGCGCAGGAAAGCCCTAAAACCCAAGGCAAATTTCTCTCGCATAAGGTGATCGAGAATATAATCTTCGGCAAGACAAGATCTGTTGCAGTAGAGCAGTACGAGGCGTTGCGCGGTATATTGGAGGCTTATGAACCTGTCGCCGTAATCGCCGATTGGTCAGAATCTGAGTGGTATATAAAATTGTGCGATCTAATTAAAGCAAAAGGCGGAATTGGCGCGAGGACATTGTATCAAGGGGCGGAAAAAAATGCAAAAACCCAAGGCAAGTTTCCATCATATAAGGTGATCGAGAATATAATCTTAGGTGTATTAAAATCTGTCCCGGTCGCGCAGTACGAGGCGTTGTGCGATATATTACACGCGATACCGGATGTTGATGGTCCTTCTCGCCCCCGTCCTCGCGTGGGACGTGCGGCGGCGACCAACGAGTGTCAGTAGGCTTTTTCTGGGCTCTTACGCAAAACGGGTGGATAATTTTGCGCCAAACATGGCGGCAGGCACCGTCATTGCGAGCCGTCACACTTTGGTTTGGACAGCGTTGAACGCTGTCGGGCGGCGAAGCAATCCAGTGCCGCAGGCGCAACTGCTCTGGATTGCTTCGGGGCGTGAAGAACGCCCCTCGCAATGACGCCAAAATTCAAAGGGTGACGCTCGCAATGACAGCCTTTGGCTGTAGACTTTGCAATGACAGCCTTTGGCTGTAACTTCACAATGATAGCCATTTTGGAAGGCAATACCGCCCGATTTGTAGACCAGCGTAACGAGATTCTGAACAGGTTCTAAGAGACTCAGATAATCCGGTTATTCGTCGAACAGGGACGCGAGCTGCGAGGTCATCGCTCCGCCTAATTGCTCGGCGTCGGTGATGGTTACGGCGCGGCGGTAATAGCGAGTCACGTCGTGGCCGATGCCGATGGCCGTCAACTCCACCTGAGACGTTCTTTCGATCCAGCCTATGACGTGGCGAAGATGTTCCTCCAGATAATTGCCCGGGTTGGCCGACAGCGTGGCGTCGTCGACCGGCGCGCCGTCGGAGATGACCATCAGGATGCGCCTACGTTCGGATCTGGCGGCCAATCTGCCGTGAGCCCACAACAAAGCCTCGCCGTCGATATTTTCCTTTAACAATCCTTCGCGCAGCATCAGACCTAGGTTCTTGCGCGTGCGCCGCCACGGCGCGTCGGCGGATTTGTATATGACGTGGCGGAGATCGTTCAGCCGCCCCGGGCACGGCGGCTTTCCAGCCTTGTTCCATGCGTCGCGCGATTGCCCGCCTTTCCATGCGCGGGTGGTGAAGCCCAAAATCTCTACCTTCACCCCGCAACGCTCCAGCGTGCGCGCCAGAATGTCCGCGCTCATGGCGGCTAGAGTTATCGGCCTGCCGCGCATGGAGCCGGAGTTGTCGAGCAGCAACGTGACTACGGTGTCGCGGAAATCGGTGTCCTTTTCCATCTTGTACGACAACGGCTGCGTGGGGTTGGCGACCACCCGCGCCAGTCGCGCCGCGTCGAGGATGCCTTCCTCCAGATCGAAATCCCACGCGCGGGTTTGCCGCGCCATCAGGCGGCGTTGCAGGCGATTGGCCAAGCGCACGATCACGCCGCGCATCGAGTGCAGTTGTTGATCCAAAAGCGAGCGCAGCCGCGCCAGTTCCTCCGGCGGGCATAAATCCTCGGCGGCAACCACTTCGTCGTTGCGGGTGGTGAATGCGCGATAGGCGGTGCGAAGGCCGCTGTTGTCGCCGCGTCCTCGGGTTCGGCTGGATAGTTGTCCGAAATCTTCGTCGTCGTCGCCGGTTTCGCCGTCCTTGCGTTCGCCGTCGCGCTCTTCGTTATTTTCGGATTCGTCCCCGGCTTCTGCGCCTGAAAGCCGCTTGCCGGTTTCGTCGCCGGTGGCCGAGGACGGAGAGGCTTGGTTTTCCGCTTCCGCCTCGTTGTCTTCGGGTTTGGCGGCTTTATCGTCTTGCGAGTCCTCGCGTTTGCCGGATGTGTCAGGACCTGGCGCGTCCAATCCCAAGGCGGCGATGACGCGCCTAGATTCCATGGCGAAGGACTTTTGATCGTCCAGTAATTCTCGCAAGCGGCCAAGGTTTTTGCCAGCCCGCTCCTCGATGAACGGCAGCCAAATTTCAACCGCTTTCAGCCCCGTTTCGGGAACCGCCTGTCCCGCCAAGGCTTTATGCGCCAACAACCTAACGGCGTCGGCCAAGGGAACTTCGGCCTTAGCTCCGGCGAAAAGGTAGTTTTTCCGGCGGCACATTTGCTCCAAATAGGCCGATATGTTCGCGCCGGATCCGACGAAATGGGCGATGCCCAACGCTTCGCATCTGGCTTGTTCCATGGCGTCGAAGACCGCCGAGGCTATGTCGCCTTCGGGCGAGTTCTCCGCGTGGATAGCGTCATTATGGTAGCGCAACCGGAGCGCGGCGGAATCCGCCGCCCCGCGCACTACGCCCTTTTCTTTCCGCGACGGGACGTCGCCGTCGACCTGAGGAAGTTTGACGCGCCGCGAGGAAACTCCCGAAGCCTCCGTCGAGGTGAAAGCCACTTCCACGTCCGCCGCTCGCCCCAAAGCCTTGACGACCGCGGCGGTGGCGCGGCGGAAATTGTCGGCTGAAATCATTTAACCGCGAACAGCTCCTTTCCCATGCACCTTTGGTACATCTCGGCCAAGGCGGGACGTTCGGCCTCGTCGCACTTGTTGTAGAAACTCAGACGGAAGGCCGTTTCGGAATCTCCGAATATCAGCGCGTTTTCAGCCCAGCTTATCACCGTGCGCGGCGACATGACGGTGGAGAGATCTCCGTTCACGAAGCCTTGCCGCGTCAATCCCGCCAATTCAACCATCGACCGCGCGCGTTCCTTGCCGTCCGCCGAAGCGGCCAGAGAGGGAACCTTGGCCAGAATTATCGCCGTCTCTTCCTCCGGCGGCAGGTAGTTCAGCGTGGCCACGATGTTCCAGCGATCCATCTGGCCTTGGTTTATTTGTTGCGTGCCGTGGTACAGCCCCGTGGTGTCGCCGAGGCCTACGGTGTTGGCGGTGGCGAACAGGCGGAAGGCCGGATGTGGGCGGATGACGCGGTTTTGATCCAAAAGCGTCAGCTTGCCTTCGACCTCCAGCACGCGCTGGATTACGAACATCACGTCCGGCCTTCCGGCGTCGTATTCGTCGAACACCAAAGCGCACGGATGCTGCAACGCCCACGGCAGCAGACCTTCGCGGTATTCGGTCACTTGCTTGCCGTCGCGCAGGACGATGGCGTCCTTGCCTATCAGATCGATGCGGCTGATATGGCTGTCCAGATTGACGCGGATGCACGGCCACTTCAGACGTGCTGCCACTTGCTCGATATGCGTCGATTTTCCGGTTCCGTGATAGCCTTGGATCATGACGCGGCGGTTATGCGCGAACCCCGCCAAGATCGCCAACGTGGTGTCGCGATCGAAGCGGTAAGCCTCGTCTATGGACGGCACGTGCTCGTCAGCCTCGGAAAAGGCGGGGACGCGCATGTCGCTGTCCAATCCAAAAACTTCGCGCGCCGAGACGGTCGTGTCCGGCAATCCGTTTTCTTCGAGCATTTTTCTAACTTCCCCCCCGTAATCGGCAAAATCACCATTCGCCATCTTCCGCGCTTCGATGCAACCTTGGGTTGCAAATATCGAATCGCTAGAACTGGGGCGAATCATTTTATGTGGATTAATCCATTGTTATTAATGAACAAATCCCAGACAAAAATATTTCTTGATATACTTCTGCGTGCATATACCCTTGTTATCCATCGACGTGTTCCGCCATCCTGCGGTTTTTTCTACTGAATGCGTGTCGTCTCTTCCACTTCAATCAAGGATGCCAGTATGCACGTTTCCATTGACGGACAAAACCCTAAAAGCTCCGACCAGTTTACCGCTGACGAGGATGGCGGGCTGGTCAGCCGCAATATAACCGTAGGAGGCCACCGCACCAGCGTGCGGTTGGAGCCTTCCATGTGGCACGCCTTGCGGGAGATATGCCAGCGCGAACGCGCCTCCATGCACCGCATCTGCACGGTGATCGCCGACAACAAGCCCGCCAACGGATCGCTTACCGCCGCGATAAGGGTGTTTGTGATGGTCTATTTTCGTTCTGCCTCCACCGAGGACGGGCATAATCGGGCAGGCCACGGCCCCGGGGGAGAATTTATGATGGGGATGAAGGTAAGGGAATCCGTTGCGCGCAATCGCCAGTCGGAGGATAAAAACAACTATGCGGCGTTCATAATGAACCCCCGGCTGCTGAAGCATTTGAGAAAAAACACCTGAAAGCGAAGCTAATTAGCGAACTTTTGGGGCTTGTTTTTTTTCCGCAATGATTATATTCGTTTTCCGAACATAAGCTACAGTTTTGAGGATCTTCCGCAAAGCTGGCGAGCCGCCACCCTTTGGTTTGGACAGCGTTGAACGCTGTCGGACGGCGAAGCAATCCTGCGCCACAGGAGCAGCGGCACTGGATTGCTTCGCCGCCAAGGGGCGGCTCGCAATGACGGCCTTTGGCCGTAGACCTTGCAATGACGGCCTTTGGCCGTAGACCTTGCAATGACGGCCTTTGGCCGTAGACCTTGCAATGACGGCCTTTGGCCGTGGCTTCGCAATGACGGCACTTGATTCTATGTTTGACTGCAAAATTACCCATGTGTTTTGGGTAAGAGCCAGTTTTGATAATACAATCATTGGAGGGATAAATGTTTTCCGATAACGAAATAATTACGCTTCCGCCGCTTGTGTCCGAGTTTACATCAGAATATCTGCGTATGTTTAATATGTTGAGTGGTATTGCGGGCGGCGGGTCGAGTGTTGATAAATCTTCATTGAAAAAAGTATTAGGCTCCTATCCCGAACGCCTCAGATATGTAGAAAAATGCAGATTGTATCCATTTGGAAAAACCGCGCTGAAAAATGGATGCGTATTGCGGGAAATGTGGGGTTTGCCTGTGAAAGGCTCCGCCTGTTGCAATGTTGCTGTCGTTGAAATAAAAGGCGGAATTGTGGTGGTTACGCGACCGATTCACCCCTTGTTCATCGTGGCGGCCAAAGAAATAGGCAAAGTTATGCGCACGAATGAAGAACCGAAAAGTGAGGTCGTGCTTTCCACCATGATGTTGCTTCCTAATAAAGCAACAGGAGGCATTGGTTACAATATCTCTCCCACATCTGGTGGGGTTTTTCGCGAGTTGATAGCGTTCGATAACAAAGACGCGGCTGTGAGGTTAATGGAAGGTTTGGGAAGGGAAGCCACTCGCTGGTTTGCCGCTTCGAGAACAAACCGTCCGGCATGGGAAGCCATAAGCAAGATGGTGGCTGAATCCATGTCTTTCCAGCCAAGATAAAGGCCGCGCTGGGTAATAGACCTCTTGCATAGCTGTCGTCATTTGCGAAGTTACAACCAAAGGCCGTCATTGCGAGCCGCCCCACTTTGGTTTGGACAGCGTTAACGCTGTCGGGCGGCGAAGCAATCCAGAGGTATGGAACAACGGCACTGGATTGCTTCGCCGCCAAGGGGCGGCTCGCAATGACGGCAGTTATGCAAGATGTCTAATGTAACGGCTTCATTTTCGCAGTTTTTGCGCTATTAATGGCCAATGTCCTTTCCATCGTCTTTTCTTGAGGAGCTTCGGGCGCGTTTGCCTTTGTCAGGCATCGTGGGCAGGGGAGTGCGTCTTGTCCGCGCCGGACGGGAGTTCAAGGGCTGTTGCCCTTTTCACAACGAGAAGACCCCCAGCTTTTACGTCAACGACGACAAGCAGTTTTTCCATTGCTTTGGGTGCGGGGCGCACGGCGACATAATAGGCTTTACCATGCGCCGCGACGGCGTCGGTTTTCTGGAAGCCGTGGAATCGCTGGCGGCGCAGGCGGGATTGTCGGTTCCTCGCGACGCTCCGGTCGAGCGCGAACGCTATGACCGCGAAAAGCGGCTCTACCAGTTGATGGAATCCGCGACGTTGTGGTTCGAGGCGCGGTTGCGCGATCTTTCGCTCGGGCGCGAGGCCATGCGTTATTTGCGCGGGCGCGGGCTGAGCGATGAGGCCTTGGCGCGGTTTCGCATCGGCTATGCTCCGCAAGACACGCAGATGTTGCAACGCGCTATGGCTCAGGCGGGATTTTCGACGGACGAAATGTTGGCCACCGGATTGATAAAAAAATCCGAAGGCCGAGAAGGTTATTTTTCTTTCTTTAGAAATCGCGTGATGTTTCCGGTGGGCGACCGGCGCGGTCGGGTGGTGGCATTCGGAGGCCGCGTCATGGGCGACGGCGAGCCGAAATACCTGAACTCGCCCGACAACGATCTATTTCACAAAGGCAAGCTGCTTTACGGGCTTTCCCGCGCCCGCGAAGCCGCTCGGCAACGCCAGCCGGTGGTTGTGGTTGAAGGGTATATGGACGTGATCGCCATGGCCGAGGCGGGATATTGCGGTGCTGTCGCTCCGTTGGGCACGGCATTGACGGAGGATCAAATCGCCTTGCTGTGGCAACT
This sequence comes from Alphaproteobacteria bacterium, assembly GCA_041908065.1. Classification (GTDB taxonomy): domain Bacteria; phylum Pseudomonadota; class Alphaproteobacteria; order UBA9219; family UBA9219; genus JAYRGC01. Next base: position 28,586 of record JAYRGC010000069.1, read on the forward strand.
GGCTCCGGCGGCTGACGCTCGCGATCCGGCGATTGATTACAGCCCTATTCTGTGTTTTGACGGCGACAACGCCGGATTCCGCGCCGCCGCCCGCGCCGTCGAACGCGTGTTGCCGCTTTTGACCACTTCGCGCACGGCGCGGATCGCCCGTTTGCCGGAAGGAGACGATCCCGACAGCCTGATCCGCAACTCCGGCAAAATGGCTCTGCAAGCGGTATTGGATCAAGCCAAGCCGATGTTCGACGCGGTTTGGGATTCCACGTTGGCTGGACGTCGCGTTGACACTCCGGAAAGCCGCGGCGAGTTCATGCGGGTCATCCGCGAAAGGGCGGCGCGGATACAGGATGAAACCCTGCGTCGGCTTTATCAGGACGAGGTGAACAAACGGCTTGAAGCCGCTTTCGGCTGGGGTGGCAACGCCGGCAGCGGACAACGGCGGCAATACGGCGGCGGCAGAGGCGCATTTCCGGCGCGAACAGGCGGCGGCAGGGGAGGGGGCAGGCCGATTGCTTCCGCGAGACAGTGGGGCGGGGCAGGGATAGCGGCGGCGAAACCTCCCCCCAATGCCGCCGATGCGCGGGCGAAGGCTCTTTTGGCCATAATGGTTAATCATCCGGCTATTTTTGCCGATTTTGGCGAGGATTTAGCCAGAATCGGCTTCTCCAATCCTCGTTTGGAGGCTCTGAGGCAACAATTGGTCGATATTTTATCCCACGATTCGCAGGAAACACTTGACGCGGACGGACTTTATCGCCATCTCTCAGACGGTAACGTGCCGGAAGGCGCGCGGCTTGGCTTGTCGGAAGTAGTGGCGGCAAAGAACATGGAAGGACTTGGCTTCGCCAGACCCGACCGTCCTGTCGACGAAGCCAGACGCGGTTGGAAATCCATATGGAACGGGTATTTGAAGGAATGTCTGCTGGCTGATCTGCAGGCCGCCACTCGTTTATACGACGAGGAGCCGTCCGACGTTGGCTTTGAGAGAATGAGGGAATTGCAAGCGCAGGTCTTGTCCTGCGAGGCTGCGGAATACGTCGGCGACGATGGCAGTGCGGAAGAACAATTCGGCGCAGTTCGAAAGGAAAGCTGAAAAGATGGCTAGTAAAAAGTCAGGCAAGACGAAATCAGCCGAGATCTCCCACAGTCGGTCCAAGCCCAAATCAAGCCTCAAGCGAAAGCCGGAGGCGAAGGAAGTAAAGGCCGCGAAGCCCGCCTTGAAACCGGAGAGCAAGAAAGCCGCATCAGCCCCGTCCGCTAAGATCGCGGCCAAGGCTCCGCCGAAATCGCAGCTCAAGGCCGAGGAATCCAAGGAGGATAAAAAACGCGAGGCGGCGGCTAAAGAAACCCGTCGGCCTGCCGCCAAGCCGGAGACGGCGCAAACCTTGCCGCAAAAACAAGCCTCGTCGCGGACGTCGTCCTCCGTTCTGGACGAATTTCCGGCGGAAGACGAAAAGACGGATTCTCCGATAATCGACAAAACCGCCGACGCGATCAAAAAGATGATCAAGCGCGGCAAGGATCGCGGGTACGTCACCATCGACGAGATAAACGCCGCCCTGCCGCAGGATAAAATAAATTCCGACATCATCGAAGACGCGATGACGATGCTTTCGGAAATGGGCATCACCGTTTCCGAGGGCGACGACGAGGCGCAAGAATCCGCCGCCAAGCCCGCCGACTCCGAAGGCGGGGAAGAGGCCGAGGAGGGAGCTCAGGCCGGAAACGTCAACGAAAGCGAGATAGGCCGCACCGATGATCCGGTTCGCTTGTATTTGCGCGAGATGGGGTCGGTCGAACTGCTGAGCCGCGAAGGCGAAATCGCCATCGCCAAGCGCATCGAGGCAGGAAAAGAGGGGATGATCGGCGGCGTTTGCGAATCGCCTTTGACCATCCACGCCATACTCGGTTGGCACGACGCGCTGAACGAAAACCGCATGTTGCTGCGCGACATCATAGATTTGGAAGCCACCTACGGCGGAGGTCCTTCGGGCGAAGGCGGGGAAAGCATGGAGGCGGGCGGCGGCGAGGAAGAGCCGGATCGCCCCGAAACCCAAGACGCCGACGGGGATTTCGACAGCGAAGGCGAAGACGAGAATCTTTCCCTTTCGGTTCTGGAAGAAAAGATAAAGCCGCAGGTGATGGAGACTTTCGAGCGCATCGCCGACACCCACAAAAAACTTTTCCGGTTGCAATCCCAACGCCATCTGGCAGCGCAGAAGGGCGAGGCGATGTCGCCGCAATCGCTGCGAAAGATGGATCAGCACAAGGCCGAGCTGGTGGATATGGTTCGCACGGTGCGACTGAACAACAACAGCTTGGAGCTGTTGGTCAATCAGCTGTACACCTTGAACCGCCGCATGTTGAGCACCGAGGGACGTTTGCTCCGTCTCGCCACCGATTGCGGGTTGAAGCGCGACGATTTCCTGTGCCGCTATTCCGGACACGAGTTGGATCGCAACTGGCTGCTGGAAGTTTTCAACCCCAAGGTCAAGTCTTTGCCCGTCGCCGCAGCGACGAAAAAGGCGGCGACGAAAAAGAACGCCAAGGGCGCGGTTTCCGTTTCGGAAACTTCCGACGAGGTCGTCGTGCGGCAGGTTCCCCCTAACGTCAAGGCGTGGACTAAATTCGTAGAAAAGCACGAAGGCGAGGTCGAACGGCTGCGTTCGGAAATATCCTCGATCTGCGACGAGGCCGGACTGGCCATCGACGATTTCAAGCGCATCGTGATGACGGTGCAAAAGGGCGAGCGCGAATCCAACCGCGCCAAGAAGGAGATGGTGGAGGCCAACCTCCGCCTCGTCATTTCCATCGCCAAAAAATACACCAATCGCGGCTTGCAGTTCCTCGATCTGATCCAAGAGGGAAACATCGGCTTGATGAAGGCGGTGGAGAAATTCGAATACCGTCGCGGCTATAAATTCTCGACCTACGCGACGTGGTGGATACGGCAAGCCATAACCCGCTCGATAGCGGATCAGGCGCGCACCATCCGCATACCCGTCCACATGATAGAGACGATCAATAAGCTGGTGCGCTCCAGCCGCCAGATGCTGCACGAGATAGGCCGCGAGCCTACGCCGGAGGAACTGGCGGAAAAGCTGCATATGCCGCTGGAAAAAGTCCGCAAGGTGCTGAAGATCGCCAAGGAGCCGATAAGCCTCGAAACCCCCGTGGGCGACGAGGAGGATTCCCACTTGGGCGACTTCATCGAAGACAAGAACGCGGTGCAGCCGATAGACGCGGCGATACTGGGCAATTTGCGCGAGACGACGACGCGGGTTCTGGCCTCGCTGACCCCGCGCGAGGAGCGCGTGCTGAGGATGCGCTTCGGCATCGGCATGAACACCGATCACACGTTGGAGGAAGTTGGGCAGCAGTTCAACGTCACCCGCGAACGCATCCGCCAGATAGAGGCCAAGGCCCTTCGCAAGCTCAAGCATCCCTCGCGTTCGCGCAAGCTGCGGAGCTTCATCGATACCTGACGCCCTATTGATACCTTAACGCCTCGATCGGGCGCAGTTTGGCGGCTTTGCGGGCGGGGTAGAAACCGAAGAATATTCCCACCGACGCGGCGACGGCGAACGACAGGACGACCGAAAACAGGCTTACCTGCGTCGTTATTCCCGTCAACGCCGAGGCTATGGCCGAGCAGCCTATGCCCAGCATCAGGCCGATGAAGCCTCCGGCCAAGGAGATGAGAACGGATTCCATCAGGAATTGCGTCAAAATATCGCGCTCGTAAAAGCCTATGGCTTTACGGACGCCGATTTCGCGGGTGCGTTCGGTCACCGATACCAGCATGATGTTCATGATCCCAATCCCTCCCACCACCAGCGATATGGAGGCGATGGCTCCCAACAGCATCGACATGGCTTTTCCGGTGCTTTCCGCGCTTTGGGCGATGGAGGTTAGGTTGCGGATGCTGAAATCGTCGTCGGCGGATTCCTGAAGGCGGTGTTGTTGCCGCAAAGTCGTCCGCAAATCCTCCTGCAAGCGATTCATGATCTCTTGCGTCTTAGCCTTGACGATGATGATCCTAACGCTGTTGGGAAACTGGCTGCCGAACAGCTTGCGTTGGGCGGTGGCCAGCGGCACGAAAACCATGTCGTCCTGATCCCGTCCGTCCAGCGTCTGGCCTTTGCCCAGCAAAACCCCCGCCACTTCGAACGGCATGTTTTTGATGCGGATGGTTTTGCCCACCGGATCCTCTCCGTCGGGGAAGAGGTTTTGCCAAACCGTCTGACCCAACAACGCTACCCGCCCGCCCGAACGCAACTCGTTTTCGGTGAAATCGCGTCCGTTTCTCATCCCCCATTCGCGGACTTCCATGTATTTGGAATCGATGCCGACGACAGCCGTGCTCCAGTTATAGGTTCCGGCGACGACCTGCGCCGTCCCGGGCATGGCCGGAGCCACCGCCTCCACGTCCGGCATGGCGGCTATGGCGCGGGCGTCGTCGAGCGTCAACGTGGGGGTTGTCCCGAATCCGAGCCGTAATCCTCCGGCTGTGGTGGATCCCGACAGCACGATGATGACGTTGCTCCCCATGGAGGATATGGTTTCGCGGATGCCGTTCTGCACCCCTTGGCCGATGGCCAGCATCAGCACGACAGCGCCTACGCCGATGATTATGCCCAGCATGGTCAAAAAGCTGCGGAGCTTGTTCGATCCCAGCGAAATCGCGGCTTCGGCCAGTATGGCTGATTTGCTGACGCTCATGCGCTCATCCCCTCGCGGTTAACCGCGCCGTCATGCACCACCACGCCGTCGCGGAAAGTGATCAGACGCGAGGCGTAGGAGGCCACGTCCGGCTCGTGCGTCACCAGAACTATGGTGGTTCCGTCCTGTCCGTGCAGATCCGACAATAGGCGCATTATCTCGACGCTGGTGGCAGTGTCGAGGTTTCCAGTCGGTTCGTCGGCCAGAATCAGGCTGGGCTTGTTGGCCAAGGCGCGGGCGATGGCCACGCGCTGTTGTTGTCCTCCGGAAAGCTGGTTGGGAAGCGAAAGATGCTTGCCCGCCAAGCCGACGCGATCCAGAATCTCCGCCGCCCGCTTGCGCCACGCCGGCCTTTCCATCCCCGCGCACACCAAAGGCAACGCCACGTTTTCCAAGGCGTTTCGGCGCGGCAAAAGATTGAATCCCTGAAACACGAAGCCGATGACGCGATTCCGCAGCTCGGCGCATTGGTCGGACGAAAGCGTCGCCACGTCGCGCCCATCCAGCCAGTACCCGCCGGACGTTTGCGAATCCAAGCATCCTATGATGTTCATAAACGTTGATTTGCCGGAACCCGACGGCCCCATAAGGGCGACGAACTCGCCACGTTCTATCTCAAGGTTGACGCCATGCAGCACCGGAGTGACCACGCCCTCGTCGGTGACGTAATTCTTGTGCAAATCGCGTACGCTGATGATGGCCATGGTTGGATGCTACTTGTCGACTAGTTCGTCAGGATACACGCCCCAGATATGCTCTTTCTTGAGGAACCCTTTGGCCGCGCCGAAGTCGAGGCGGCACCATTGCTCGTCGCACGACAGTATTTTGGCAGTCGCACCCACCGTAGCTCGCGCCATTATCGGAGACGCATCTTCTCCGTCCTTGCGTACCTCTCGCATCGAGCCTGTGATTATCGCTGTGCGTTTGCCCGACAACGCGCCTTTATGCACCCAGCCTTCAGCCCCTTCGTTGTCGCGCACTCGCCGCCAAGATTCGTATTCGGCGGTTATTTCCAAAGGTATGCCTTTTCGCAACAGCACCCATTCGATGGGATAGCGCGTCCCGGGTCCCGTGCGAAGGTTGACGTTGCCGGATTTCAACGAAGCGAAGCGCGGCAACGGCAAGCCGGATTTCCCCATGGCCTCGTCTTGAGGCGAGGTTTCCTCGGAAGCGGCGGTCTGCGGTTGAGCCATCGCGCGCGGCGATCCAGCCAAGGCGAAGGCGGAGGTCGCAAGCAGCATTATCAGCGCGGGCAGAACGAAGGAGCGGTTACGCATAGGTTTTCCTGCATATCTAAAGAACAGGTTCTAAAGGTTGCCCCATCATACACCCAACCAAGGCGGTTTTTGGGCAATTATGCGTTCGTAAACATAACAATCTTTGCGGTGGGCGTCGGGCAGATACCCAAGGCTGGTAAGAAATTCTCCGGTTATCTCGCCGCCGGTGAAACGAAAAGTCCGGCGAAAAAGCCTTATCCAGTCGCTTTTGGGGCGGGGATGATGCGCCTTGAGCCAGCCGTCGAAGCCGCGATGCGACCCGCGCATGGCGGCTATCGTCGCGGCGTTGGCGATCACTGCCTCTATTTTGCGGCGATTGCGGATTATCCGAGCGTCCGCAAGCAAACGGGAGATTTCCGCTTCTCCGTACCTTGCGACCTTGTCCACGGCAAAATCGTCGAAAGCCTCTTTCAGCGCGGCGCGTTTCTTCAACACGATCTCCCACGACAATCCGGCTTGCATTATTTCCAGCGACAAACGCTCGAACAACGCCGTCTCGTCCGCTGTCGGAAACCCGTATTCGCTGTCGTGATAGCCGGAGTGAACAGGATGATCGGGGGCTATGTCGCAATAATGGGGCATAGAGTCTCCGTTAGTTGTCGTTGACCTTCACCTAAAACGGGTGGCGGCTCGCAATGACGGCCTTTAGCCAATAGGCCGGCTACTTCTCGGAAGACAATGCCGGTTGGCTGTTTTCACGCGCTTTCGCGCGCCTTTTCATCGATGGCTGGAGCGGGGTCGGGTTCTCCGCCGTGGACGCCCAACATCTTCAGCTTGCGATGCAAGGCGGATCTTTCCATGCCGACGAATCCGGCGGTGCGCGACACGTTGCCGCCGAAGCGGGTTATCTGCGCCATCAGATATTCGCGTTCGAACAGCTCCCGCGCCTCGCGCAACGGCAGTCCCATTATCTCGCCGCCCTTTTCCCAGCGCAGCACGTCCGAGGTGGACGACATTATTTCCGCCGGAAGCATGTCGGCGCGGATCTGTCCGCCGGAATCGCCCGGGGCCATTATCAACAGCCATTCCATGACGTTGCGAAGCTGCCGCGCATTGCCGGGCCAGTTGTACGATTGCAAGGCCACCACTGCGTCCTCGCTGAGGTGTCGTGGCGGCAGGCCGGAAGTTTCGGCGGCGCGCGCCAGAAAATGCTTGGCCAGAACCGGTATGTCTTCCCTCCGGTTGCAAAGCGGAGGAATCTGCAAGGGAACCACGCTGAGGCGGTAATACAAGTCCTGCCGCAGCCTGCCTTCTTGCATCGCGGACTGCAAATCGTGGTTGCTGGACGCTATGACCCGCACGTCGACCTCCACCCGAGTGGAGCCGCCGTGGCGCGTGAAGACTTGTTCCTGAAGGGCGCGGACGATCTTGCCCTGCGTTTCGGTCGGCATGTCGGCGATTTCGTCAAGATACAACGTGCCGCCGTGCGCCTGCTCGAAAAGGCCGATCTTGCGGGCGGATGCTCCGTCCTCCGGCTTTTCGCATCCGAAAAGCTCCATCTCTATTTGTTCCGGACGCAGCGTGGCGCAGTTGACCACCACGAACGGACCGCTCGAACGTCGGGAACGCGAGTGGATAGCTCGTGCGGTGATTTCCTTGCCGGCTCCCGATGCTCCGGTGATCATCACGCGGCTGTTGGTGGGCGCGGCGCGTTCGATGGTTTGGCGCACCTGCTGCATGGCCGGAGAATCGCCGATAAGATCGCAATCGACTCCGGCGCGGAAACGCAATTCCTGATTTTCCCGCCGCAACCGCGCCGCGTCCAGCGCGTGGCGAACCAGAAGGATCAGGCGGTCGGCCTTGAACGGCTTTTCCACGAAATCGTATGCCCCGCGCTTGATGGCGGCGACGGCGGTTTCGATGTTGCCGTGGCCGCTGATCATTATGACAGGCAACCCCGGGTAATCCGCCGCTATGCGATCCAACAGCTGCATCCCGTCCATGCCGCTGCCTTGCAACCAAATGTCTAGTACGACCAAACTTGGGCGGCGCGCCGATATTTCGGCCAAGGCCCTTTCCGAATTGTTGGCTTTGCGGGTTTTCAACCCGTCGTCGTTCAGGATGCCTTCGATCAAAAGGCAAATGTCCGCTTCGTCGTCTACGACGAGGATGTCGTGGGAGAGGCTTTTATCTTTGGATAACGAACTCATAAAATGCACCTAAAAGGGGAAACTGCCGATTCCCTGCTTGTGATATTTGTTTAACACCTTGCTGCAAAAAAGCAACACTTGGTTGAATGGCGAGAATACGGCGACAGGTATGGCGATATGGCGGAATGTGCGGCTATAATCGTTCGACACAGGCCGAATACGGGGGGTAAAAACCAATGACCGCGCAAACCGCTTTAAATCGCAACCAACCGCGTTCCGGCGACGACGAAGCCATGGCGGTGAACTGTTCGATCATGGCAAGGCCGTGGTGCGACGGCGGCGGCGGAGCCTTGGGACATCCGCGAGTTTATCTTTCGTACTCCGGCAAGGGACAAACCGAGTGCCCTTATTGCGGCAAGCGGTTCGTGACCCTGCTGCCGGAGAAGCACTGATCAATGGTTGAGAAGAAGGACACCTTATACCTCATCGACGGCTCGGGGTTCATATTTCGGGCGTTTCACGCCCTGCCGCCGATGACGCGAGGCGACGGCACGCACGTCAACGCCGTTTATGGCTTTTGCAATATGCTGAACAAGCTGTTGGGCGACTTGAAGGCGGCGCGGATCGCCGTGGTGTTCGATGCCGCCCGCAAGACTTTCCGCAACGACATTTACCCCGATTACAAAGCCCACCGTCCGCCGCCACCGCCCGAGCTGGTTCCGCAGTTCGCCCTTATCCGAGAAGCGACTCGCGCGTTTGGCGTTCCGGCAGTCGAGGTTCTCAATTACGAGGCCGACGATCTCATTGCCGCCTATGCCCGCGAGGCCGTCGAAAACGGCATCTCCGTCCGCATCGTCTCCGCCGACAAGGATTTGATGCAGTTGGTGCGCGACGGGGTGGAGTTGTTCGATCCCATGAAATCCGTCGCCATCGGCGCGGCGGAGGTCATGGAAAAATTCGGAGTGTCGCCCGACAAGGTGGCCGACGTCCAAGCCTTGGCCGGAGACAGCACCGACAACGTTCCCGGGGTTTCGGGCATCGGGGTTAAAACGGCGGCGCAGTTGATAACCGAATACGGCGATTTGGAAACTCTGCTGTCCCGCGCCGGAGAAATAAAGCAGCCCAAGCGGCGCGAGGCTTTGCAGACGAACGCCGAGCAGGCTCGGATTTCCAAACGGCTGGTGACGCTCGACGACCGCGCCCCGTTGCCGCAGCCGCTAGATAGCCTCAAGGCCGAACCCGACCACCGCGAGGCCTTGGCCGCATTCCTGCGCGAACAAGGGTTTAAGTCGCTGCTGGCGCGGATGAGCGTTGAAGACTCGCCGTCCGGCGAATCCGGACAAAGCACCGCGCCTTCGATGGAGATCGGCGACCGTTCCCTTCGACAGGCTCAGGGAACGGTCGCTGAGCCTGTCGAAGCGACCGACATTCCTGCCGCCAAAGGCGAATACGAGCTGGTGCGCGACTTGGCGGCCTTGCGCCGATGGGTGGAGGAGGCAAAGACGAAAGGCTACGTCGCCATCGACACCGAAACCGACTCGCTGACCCCGTCCACCACGAAATTGGTTGGCGTGTCGCTGGCTACGGACGCCGGTCGCGCCTGTTACATCCCCGTAGGCCATGTGAACCCCGCAAGCGGCGGCGCGGGGGAATTGGATTTGACGCCCGCCGCCGCGCCGCAACAGTTGAAACCGCAAGAGGTAGCCGACTGCCTACGCGAATTATTGGCCGATAAAAGCGTCCTGAAAATCGCCCACAACCTGAAATTCGACTTGCAGGTTTTGGGGCAGCTGGGTCTGGAGATAACGCCCTTCGACGACACCATGCTGATGTCGTATTCGCTGTTCGCCGGATTGCACGGGCATGGGCTGGACGAGCTGGCCTTGCTGTTTTTCCGCCACAAGATGATCTCGTTCGACGACGTGACCGGCAGCGGCAAGAACCGCATCACTTTCGACCGCGTGCCGCTCGACCGCGCCGCCGAATACGCCGCCGAGGACGCCGACTTCGCCCTGCGGCTTTGGCTGTTGCTGAAACCCATGGTGGCGCGGCAGCACGTGGCGCGGGTTTACGAGCGCATTGAAAGGCCTCTGGTTCCGGTTGTGGCGGAGATGGAGAAGCGCGGCGTGTTGGTCGATCGCCGCACGCTGTCCGAGCAAAGCGTGGCTCTGGCCTCGCGGCTTGCCGCGCTGGAGACGGAAATCCATCGTCTGGCCGGACATCCGTTCAACATCGGCTCGCCCAAACAATTGGCCGAGGTGCTGTTTTCCGAAATGGGGCTGGAAGCCAACGTCGGCGGCAAGAAATCCGCCGAAGGCAATCGCTCCACCAGCCACGACGTGCTGGAGCCTTTGGCCGAGCAGGGGCACGAGATCGTGGCCAAGGTGCTGGATTGGCGCGCGCTGTCGAAACTTAAATCCACCTATGCCGACGCTTTGCCGCAGCAGATAGACGCGAAGACGGGGCGGGTGCATACCTCTTTTTCATTGGTGGGCGCGGCCACCGGCAGGCTGTCGTCGACCGATCCCAATTTGCAAAACATCCCCATCCGCACGCCCGACGGCCGCGCCATCCGCCGCGCCTTCGTGGCGGCGCGGGGCAACGAAATCCTATCGGTCGATTATTCGCAGATCGAGCTGCGATTGGCGGCGGAGGCCGCCGGAATATCGGCGTTGATACAGGCTTTTCACGACGGCGTAGACATCCACGCCCTGACCGCCAGCCATGTTTTCGGACTACCGCTTGAGGCCGTAACCGCCGACCGCCGCCGCGCCGCCAAAGCCATAAACTTCGGCATCATCTATGGCATCAGCGGTTTTGGGCTGTCCAAGCAGATCGGCTGCTCGCCGTCCGAGGCGGGGGAGTTCATCCGCCAGTATCTCGATCGCTTTCACGAATTGCGCGACTGGATAGAATCTACCAAGGATTTCGCTCGCCACAGCGGTTATGTGCAAACCATGTTCGGGCGGCGCGTGCATATCAACGGCATCAACGACCGCATCGCCTCCCGCCGCGCCTTCGCCGAACGCCAAGCCGTCAACGCGCCGTTGCAGGGAACGGCGGCGGACATCATGAAACGCGCCATGATCCGCCTGCCCTCGGCGTTGGCGACGGCAAACCTGTCGGCCAAGCTGCTGTTGCAAGTTCACGACGAACTGGTTTTAGAAGTTCCGCAGCCGGAGCTGGAGTCTGCCATAAAAACGGTGACGGAGGTCATGCAGTCCGCCCCCTTGCCAGTCCTTTCCCTGCGCGTTCCCCTGATAGCCGAAGCCGGACACGGGCATACTTGGGCTGACGCGCATTAATTAAGGGGCTGACGCAAAACGGGCGGGTATTGCCTTTCAAAAAGAGCCGTCATTGCGAGCGTCGCCCTTGGCGGCGAAGCAATCCAGTGCCGTTGCGCCTGTGGCACTGGATTGCTTGCCGATGCAGGCGGCTACAAAATTACCCACCTGTTTTCAGAAAGAGCCCTTAAACAAAATTAGCAGGTATTCTTCCTGAAACCAGAACGCTAACTCCGCGATCCACTTCGGCATAGCAGTATTCCGCCATCGCCTTGCGGTTGGGAAAATTCGCGGCGCGGACGGGGGGATGGAATACCACGTCGACGGTGAAATGCCCGACGCGAAAGGCCTCCCACATATGCGGGAGCAACGTCATATCGCCGAACCAAGCGTACAAATGCCGCCAAGCCCGCGCCATGGGCAGCCCCCTTATTTCCGTACACAGCGTGGAAACCGGTTGCAGCGTCAACGGAACTCCGGCGGCCACTGCGGCTTCCGCCGCTCCGAACAAGGTGCTTTTGAAGGGCAGGGCACGCGATCCGTCGGAGGAAGTGCCTTCGGGAAATAAAATCAGGCTTTTATTCGCCTTGAACATATCGGCCAAGAAAGATTTTTGGTCGCCTGAGCGTCCCTTTTTTCTTTCGACGAAGATGGATCCTTGCAGCTTGGCCATGAACCCTATCAACGGCCACTTCGCCACCTCGGACTTGGCCACGAACGGGGCAGGGACGACCGCGCCTAAAACCGGTATATCGAAGTACGACGAGTGGTTGGAGACAAACATCACCGGAGCGTCGATAGAAGCGGCGATGCCGTGCGTCCGCACGCGGATGCCGGTTATTTTCAACAGGCATAGGCTAAGCAGTTTCGGCACGAAGTTGGGATGTCCCAGACGTCCCCTCCAGCCCGCGCGGAAATTCCTGAACGCGCCGGAAAGCCAGTAAATCGGTATGAACGACACGGTTACCACTATGAACGCCATCATCCTCGCGGCGGCCATCACAGAGGGAAAGCGGCCTCGAGCCGGAGAAAAGGCGGTTTTCATGTCTTCCATAGCCGATGCTCCTGATTTTTCCCTTATTGATGCCACAATTGGAGTTCACACATAAAGCCGCTTCCGAGTCAATCCGTCGGGGCTTGACTGTAAGGCTTCCGGCGCGGATAAAGTCAGGCAATGTTGCCGTTGTGGGCGAATCAAAAGGAGGAAATAGGAAATGTCGAAATTGCTTGCCGTTGCCGCTATGGCCGTCGCATTGGGGGCTGTGTCGCTTCCCGCTTTGGCCGAGGAAAAAGCCGCTCCGGCGGCCGATGCCAATCCGGTCGTCGCCCGCGTGAACGGACAGGAGTTGCATCGTTCCGATCTGATGCGCGAACTTCGCAACGTCGGTCCCCAAGCCCAGCAGCTGCCTCCGCAAATGCTTTATCCCCAGTTGTTGCAAAAGATGATCGTCACCAAGTTGGTGGCGACCGAGGGGTATGAGCAAAAGCTGCAAAACGACAAGGAAGTCAAAGAACGCCTGAAGGACGCCGAAGCGCAAATAGTCGCCGACGTGTACGTCAAGCGCACAATCCAGCCCAAGATCACCGACGACAAGATAAAGGCCAAATACAAGGAATTGTCGGCCTCCTTTAAACCGGAAGACGAGGTGCGCGCCCGCCACATTCTGGTCCCCTCCGAGGACGAGGCCAACGGTCTGATAAAGCAAATCAAGGATGGCGGCGATTTCGCCAAGCTGGCTTCGGAAAAATCCAAGGACGCCGGTTCGGCCAAGCAGGGCGGCGATCTGGGATACTTCCAGAAGTCCTCGATGGTGAAGCCCTTCGCCGACGCCGCTTTCTCGATGAAGAACGGCGAGGTCAGCACCAAGCCGGTCAAGACCGAGTTCGGCTACCACGTCATCAAGGTCGAAGATCGCCGCAAGTCTTCTCCGCCTCCGATGGAGGACGTGAAGGATCAGATCGCCAACCAGCTGGGTCAGGAAATGGTGGCGCAGATGATCAAGGATATGGAAGCCAAGGCCAAGATCGAACGCTTCGACATAGAGGGCAATCCGCTGAAGGCTGCGGAAAAGGCTCCTAAGGAAGAAAAGAAGGAATCGGCTAAAAAGTAACCTAAGCCGAAGTTTTTCTCGCCCGCGTCCGATAGCCTCGGACGCGGGCTTTTTTTTGCGCGTTTGACAGCAAACGAATACGAAACTAGCCTACTGGCGATTCCGGGGTGCCGATTAAGTTCGGCTGAGATTATACCCGCACAACCTGATCTGGATAATGCCAGCGAAGGGAGAAACGAAGCAGCATGTCCCTATTCTTTCCAGCCAAGGCGAAGGCGCGAAATTTTTTCGCCGCTCCCCAAGAAGAAAACCGGCGCATTCTTTACGTGGTGTCGTTCCTTCAGCGCATAAGCAAAAGCGCGGGATCCAACGTCTGGATTTCGCCGCGCGCTTTAAGCAAAACCGAGCGAGGTGAAATACCGGCGGTCGAATGGGCTGCCGTCCGCCAATTCGAGCTTTTGCAGGAGGCCGACAATCTGGCGATATGGGAGCTGGACGTCGTGGATCTCGGCAAGGCCTTTAAGGATCTCATGCGGATGCGGGCCGGAGGATACCGCGTGACGACGATAACTTTCGGCGACTATTGCGGCGAAGAGTCGGGCGGCGGCGGAATCTATGACGAGCTTCGCATCATGGACGCTTTGTTGCAGGAGGAAATCTCCCGTCTGGTGCATATGATGTATCTGGAGCAGCAAAGCGAAGCGCAAAGCGCGTCAAAGCGCAAGAACATACAAGAGGGAACGTGGACGTATTCGGACGCCTTGCCCCATGTGGCGATGACGCTGAACGCCGAAAGGATTTTTTCGGCGGGACGAGTATCGGCCAAGTCCGCGCTGGCGGCGCGATTGCTGGATCTGGCCGAAAGGTTGCCGCAAGGTCGGTTGCTGCACGACGTGGCGGTGGGGTTGAAGCTCCCCGACGCCGGAAACGTCCGCAATTGGGTCTATATCGCCAATCCTGAAAACCGCCATCTGCAAATGATGACGGCCTTGAACAACGTGTTCGGACATTTCGGCTGCGTGTCGCTCGACGCGCTTAACGAACGCTGCGCGGCGGGAAAATACGACGGCCCCTCCGCCATGACGCAATTGCGCGGATACGGCGACATGACGCGCCCAGAAAACCTGCCCCACTATCGCGCCATGGCCAGGTATGGAACCGAACCGGTCTTGTCCGCCGCCGCTTGATGCTTATCGTTCAGAATCCGCTCGATGAATGTCCGTGTAGATTTCCCTAACGAAGCCAGCGAGCGAAAATAGGCTTGCGATTCCAGAAATGATAGCAACAATCGGAAATATTGTAGTTGCTATGTAGGTCATTCGGCAGCTCCCTTCTGAGCAAGTAGAGGCTTTCCTGCGAGATGGCCAATCAGATAACCGGCAAGAGATGCGACTAGACCGACCAAAATAGCAGGAATGCCAAATGGCTCATCTGGCAGCGATTGCCAAATAACAGAAGTAGACCCACCTGCGATTATTGACAGCCATCCGGCTGCGGGGCGTGTTTCTTGAAGGTAGAGTGCCAGAACCAAGGCAACCAAGATCGATGGTGCCCAGACAGAATATAGTATCAAAAGTCCGTCAATTATGGACGGTGCCAACTGTGCGAAATATATGGCCATGGCGGCGAACAGGATGGTCGATCCCTTAGCTAGCCTTAAGGTCAAACGTTCGGATGGAGCGAACAGAACTCCCACAATGTCTCGGACAAATGCAACGGCACTTGAATTAAGAACCGATTCCTGACTGGACATAACGATTGCTACCAGTGCGGCGAGTAGCAAGCCGAAAAGCCCTACCGGAAGCAGATGGTGGCCTAGTTCCAGAAATACCTTGTCGCTTGGGGTGTCTTGCGGCAAAAAAGTATGAGCGATCACACCAAGGGCGGCGACGATCGCAAGCCAAACGACACAATACAAGCCGGCCATTACAAATCCGGAGCGAGAACCCGCTTGGGATCGCGCGGCCAAAGCCCGATTGGCATAGGGCGGGATAAGCGCTTCGCCAAGCATGAACGATAAAGCAAGACCGAACAGCTGCATGTTCGTCATGCCGGACGCGCTTGTGCTGGTCGTCTGTTCAGCGCGCTCGGTTATTGCAGAAAGCGATTCAGGACTGGCCATCACCGCAATCAGAAGCATGATAGGGATAAGGATGCTAAAAAGCGCGAATTGAAGTCCTTCGGTGGCGATTGTAGCCCGTACCCCGCCTGTGAAGGTGATGAGTGCAGTTGTGCCAGTTACCACGACCAAGCAAACTGACAACGGCCATCCTGATATGGCCTGTAGCATTTCACCGCCGATCTTTCCCATTACCGCTGTAAAGCCTATGCAAAGCCCGACGGAAACCACTCCGGTCAAGAACTGCGTGAACGGACCATAGCGTTTGGCCATCACATCGCCCAAGGAGTGGCAATCACGGTGTTCAGAAAGCTTTGGCGCAAGCCATAAACCTGAAACGATGACTTGCGCCGCGTAAGCAAGAGCCAAGTAATAAAACAAGTATCCGGTCGTCCATCCCTTGGCCGTAAACCCTACTGAAAACCCGGGGCCTACGATTGTGGCGGCCAAGCTGGCGAAAATCATAAGAGCCGGTATGGAATGCTTGCCGACCGCGAATTCCTGAAATGTTTTCGTTTTGCGGGTGAGGTAGCCAAGTACCGCCAATAGCAAAAAGTAGCCTGCAACTGCAGCTAAATCTAGCGTAGTTACGTTCATACCAAGGCTCCAAAAGTTTCTCACGCGCCTATCACACGGATCGCAAACATTTTATAAAGCTAGATTAGTATGATGCCAAAGCCTCGTTACGCATGTGACATAACGTCAAGCCATGACTGATAATATGGGGGAGATCACTCGAATTTTCTATATGCGCGTTACTGATACTAACCAGTTTCGCGGTTACTAATTCCCATACGCAAATCCATGACACTATTAGGTCGTAGAGTCAATTTTCAAGAGGCGCACTCCAACGGCCATGAACGATCGCCATTTTAATATCCTTATGTAGGTATTTACGGCTAGCATGAAACTGGCAGATTAAATTAACATGGTGTGGGCGTTGGGATGATTTGTTTTTGAGCAGAGTATTCGGCGATATCGTCCGGATGCTGATTTAAGCGCTGGAGGAAACTTGAATGTCGCGGTTTTCCGATTTTACGCCAAAACTTTTCACGATTTTGAAGGAAGGCTATTCCAAAAGCGATTTTCGCGCCGACGCCTTGGCGGGATTGACGGTCGCGGTGGTGGCCTTGCCGCTTGCCATGGCTTTGGCCATCGCCAGCGGGGCTACCCCTGACAAAGGGCTGATTACCGCCGTGATCGCCGGTTTTCTCACCTCCGTCCTCGGCGGCTCCCTGGTCCAGATCGGCGGCCCCACCGGAGCGTTCGTTGTCGTCATCTTCGGCGTCATCGCGCATCACGGATACGACGGGTTGATCTTGGCGACTATTCTCGCCGGAATCATATTGATCGTGTCCGGTTACGCGAAACTGGGGCAACTCATCAAATTCATCCCCCATCCGGTAATCACCGGATTCACGGCGGGGATAGCAGTCATCATCGCTTCTTCGCAGGTCAAGGATTTCCTCGGCTTGAAGATGAACAGCGTGCCCGCTGACTTTTTTCCGAAATGGGGCGGATATTTCGAAAACATAGGCACGGTCGATCCCTCTACGCTGGGCGTGGGGCTAAGTGCATTGGCCATCATCATTTTATTGCGGCTGTACGCCCCGAAATTTCCCAGCCACTTGATCGCCCTTGTCATCGCGTCCGCCGTGGCCATAGTTTTGAAATTGCCGGTGGACACCATCGGCTCGCGGTTTCCCGATCTTCCCTCGGGATTTCCGGTTCCTGAGCTTCCGACCTTCAGCTATGCCAAAATCCGCGAGGTTATCCCCTCGGCCTTCACCATCGCTTTTTTGGCCGGAATAGAGGCCCTGCTGTGCGCCACGGTCGCGGACGGAATGACGGGGCGCAAGCACCGCTCCAACCAAGAACTGGTAGCGCAAGGCGTGGCCAACTTGGCTTCGGCGGCTTGCGGAGGACTCCCAGCCACGGGAGCGATCGCCCGCACCGCCACTAACGTCAAGGCCGGGGCGAAAACCCCGATGGCCGGAATATTCCACGCCGTTTTAGTGTTGTTCTTTATGCTGTTCGCCTCGGACGTCATGGCATATATCCCTATGGCCGCGCTGGCGGCCATATTGTTCGTAGTGGCGTGGGGGATGAGCGAGATCGGCCACTTTGTGCATATTTTCAAAATATCCCCGTCCGATCGGAACGTGATGGTGCTGACGTTCCTGCTTACGGTAATGGTGGACTTGACCGTGGCTATAGGCGTCGGTGTGACTCTGGCCTCGTTGCTTTTCATGCGGCACATGACGCGCTCCGTGAACATCAGTTCGGAGAGGCGGCGAGCCACCGACGCGCAGGAAGACGGGTTCGAGGAGGACGAGCAACGCGCCGATCTGCCTGCCGGAGTCGAGGCTTTCCGCGTGGCCGGTCCCTTGTTTTTCGGAGTCGCCGGAGATTTGCTAGAGACGTTGAAGGCGATCGGGCAAATGCCCAAAATCCTGATTTTGCGCATCCGTCTAGTGCCGTATCTCGACGCGACCGGAGCCACTGCCATCGGAAACATCGTCAAACGGTGCCAAGCCGCAGGCACGATCGTGATCCTAAGCGGGACGCAGCCGCAGCCGGAAGAAATGCTCCGCAAGGCGAACATCGTCGACGGGAAAGACGGAGTGATCTATAGTCCGGCCTATAAAACTTCGGTCCAAATCGCCGAAAAGCTGGCGAAAGGCGAAAGCGTTTGAGGACATTAAAATAATCCCGAAACAACCAGTTGGCGGAGAGGGGGGGATTCGAACCCCCGAATGGCTTGCGCCATTAACGGTTTTCGAGACCGCCGCATTCGACCGCTCTGCCACCTCTCCGCACGGGTCGAGCCTATAGGGCAGGCATCTGGTAGCAGAACTTCGCCTTCAAGGAAAGGGGATTGCTTGCCCTTGCGTCGCTTTCCTCGTCGATTTCCGCTTCACTTGTTCCGGCGTAACCGCACTATTCGGGCGTCGGCCACGGCGGGCGGAGGCTCGGTTTTGGGGCGGCCTACGGAGACGTAGGTTATCCCTGCCGCCGCCATATCTTCGGGGTTGTAGATGTTCCGCAGGTCGATCATCAAAGGCGAGCGCATGGCGGAGATTATCCGCTTCGCGTCCATGGCGCGGAATTCGTTCCATTCGGTTATTATCACCACTGCGTCGGCGTCGGACATGGCGTCATAGGGGCCTTCGCACCATTCTATGCCGGACGGCAGCAGCTTTTTGGCTTCGGCCATTCCGGCGGGGTCATAGGCGCGGACGAAGGCTCCGGCTTCCAGCAGCGCGGGCACGATCTCGAGGCTCGCGCTTTCGCGCATGTCGTCGGTGTTGGGTTTGAACGTCAGACCTAAAACGGCGACGACGCTTCCCGCCACGCTTCCGCCGCAGGCCGCGATGATCCGCCGCGCCATGCCTTTTTTGCGGGCGGAGTTAGCGGCGATTACGGACGACACCACGCCCAGCGTCGCGCCGTTGTCGCGCGCCGTGGCGGCCAACGCCGCCGTGTCCTTGGGAAAGCACGATCCGCCATAGCCCGGGCCGGAGTGCAGGAACTTGCGGCCTATTCTGCCGTCCAGCCCCATGCCCTTGGCTACCGTCTGCACGTCGGCTCCGACCTTTTCGCACAGATCCGCCATTTCGTTGATGAAGGTTATCTTGGTGGCGAGAAAGGCGTTGGATGCGTATTTGATAAGCTCGGCGGTTTCAAGGGAAGTTATGACCATCGGCGTTTCTATAAGATACAGCGGACGGTAAAGCGATTTCAGCACCGCCGTGGCGCGTTCGGACGAGCTGCCTATAACCACGCGGTCGGGGCGCAGGAAGTCGCCGATAGCCGATCCTTCGCGCAGGAACTCGGGGTTCGAGCATACGTCGAAATCGGCGTCCGGCCTCGTTTCGCGCACTATGCGGCTTATCTCGCGTCCGGTTCCCACCGGAACCGTCGACTTGGTGACGATCACCGTATAGCCGCTCAGGTTTTTGGCGATGTCCTTGGCGGCCTGAAACACCTGCGACAGATCGGCGCGTCCGTCCTCGGCCATTGTCGGAGTTCCGACCGCGATGAACACCGCGTCAGCTCCTTGCATCGCCAAGGCGAGATTGGTGGAAAACCGCAGATTGCCGTCGGCGGATACCCGAGCCACCAGCTCGTTCAGCCCGGGTTCGAAAATTGGCATCGCGCCGCGTTTCAAGTTGGCCACGCGGTCGGCATCGCTGTCCACGCACGTTACCTGCACCCCGAATTCGGCGAAGCACGCTGCCGAAACCAATCCGACGTATCCAGCCCCTATTACGGCGATTTTCATTTCATTACCGGCAATTAGAAGAGCTTTTTAACTGCCTCCCGCACCCGTTCGCCCATTTCCGGATGGGCGAGGGCGAAGGCGACGTTGGCTTCGATAAAGCCTACCTTGTCGCCGCAGTCGTAGCGAGTGCCTTCGTAACGCAGGCCGTGGAAAGGTTGCTTTCCGATCAGCCGCGCCATGCTGTCCGTGAGCTGGATCTCGCCGCCCGCGCCCGACGTGCCCTTTTCCAGCTCGGCGAATATTTGCGGTTGCAAGATATAGCGTCCGATTATCGAAAGCGTCGACGGAGCCTTCTCCGGCGCGGGCTTTTCGACCAATCCCTTGATGCTCGCCAATTTGCCGTCGTCCTTGGCGACATCCAGAATGCCGTAGCGGTTGGTCTGTTCGCGCGGCACGTCGACCACGGCGACCAAGTTTCCGCCTATCTCGTTATACGATTCCACCATCTGCTTCAGGCAGGGCTTTTCCGCCAGCACCACGTCGTCGGCCAAAAGCACGGCGAAGGGTTCGTCGCCGACCAGATGCCGCGCGCACCATACGGCATGTCCCAATCCGCGAGGTTCGCGTTGGCGGGTGAACAGCAGTTGGCCGGAATCGATGTCGGTGGTCTTAAGCAATTCCAATTCGCGCTTTTTGCCCCGAGCCTCCAGCGTGCGTATCAAATCGCCGTTGGAATCGAAGTGATCTTCCAGAGGTCCCTTGCCGCGGCTGGTGACGAAGATGAATTGCTCGATCCCCGCCGCCCGCGCCTCGTCCACCGCGTGCTGGATCAGCGGCTTGTCGACTAGCGTCAGCATCTCCTTGGGCATGGCCTTGGTAGCGGGAAGAAATCGCGTTCCTAAACCGGCTACCGGAAATACCGCCTTGCGGATCGGTTTGTTCATTTGCGCCCCATTCAAGAATCGGTGAAAACAGCCGCTTACTTGTATGTTAAAATGCCGTTTGTGGCAATTGCCTGATAGTTATAGATATTTTAATAGGATTTTGCTACGCTAACCGCGGCAATTGCTGGTTTATGTGCTTTTTTGATAAGGAATTCATACATATGCTGTATTACGATTCAGATGGAAATTTGGATTACAAATATATGCGGTGGAAAATCAAGACTGCCATTATAGACTTCGCATATTTATCAAGATTTACAGTAAGAAAAAGCATTTTAACTACTAGGGATAATATCTTTAATAAAGAGCGTGCCGTAGCTCTGTATAAGTTATCAACCAAATCTTATCCGCTGATAACAGCAATGCCAAGTTGGCGCAGGGCACTTGCCAAGGCATCGCTCGAAAGATTGACAAGATGGTGGCCTCCAGAGCCGCAGGGAACTTTCTCGGCGTGGGAGATTATGGATCACTTATCCAATAATTTGGTGGATGATCGCGGGCATATATCTGACTACAAAACCAGCAAATTAATAATAGAAGTTATGTCGTATACAATTTGCAATACCATGAGTAGTTGGGACACGTATAAGTCTAGCATTGAGGGCAGGGGGTTCCCAAGCGGTGCACATATAGAGAAATTGTTGAAATATGCGATAGCTGATAGCGATCGCAATAAGGCTGAGGACGAGAAATTGCGACAATTATTGTCTCCTTGTGATATAGAACAGATAGATTTAAGAATAATAGGCCCTTATTCTATATGCGCCCTTACTTATGCGCGGCTTCTTAATTACAAAACATATGAAAAAGTCCGCAAAAATTTTAGCATTGATGCATTAACTCCAAAGTTTACTGTAAATGAACAAATTATTATACGGCAAACACCCGAAGCGCAACCAGCGGCGGGGTTTCCTTACCCTTCACTGACTATTGCTGGGGTTTTGACGCTCTTTCTGGCAGCGGGGTCTATTGTTTCCAGTTGTTACAGTGGGCTTGAAAACCGCGCTAAGGAATTAGTCGAAAAGCGATCGAGAGAAGTTGCCGAGTTGTCAAAAGCATCTGAACGCGATGCCCTGCCGACACGCCCGAACCAACAGACCATAACGCCGCTTTCCACCCCTACGCGTTAACCAAACATCAGCATCCGGCGCGATGTTCTACTCAAACGCCATGGTTGTTGCAGCTCCCTCCATAACCATTGTCGCAAGTCCGGTTGATATGGGCAGGACGTTGGCGGCGAAAAATCCTGCCGTCGCGATCTTGGCCTTCAGGAAATCGGCGTCGCCGCCAGCCGTTCCGGAAGCGAGGATTTTTTGCGCGATCATGGCCGATTTTATCAGGTAATAGCCCCCCAGCGTGTTTCCGGCCAGACGCAGGAACGGCGTGGCTCCGGCGGCGGCCAGCGACGGATTGGCGGGGGCGTTTTTCAGCATCCAATCGGCGGAGGATCGCAGCGCGGTCGAAGAATCCGCCAGATGGCGTTGCATCGCGGCGAAGCCGTCGACGCTGCCGAGCTTGGACAGCTCGATCAGGCAGGCGTCGACTTCGACCAGCATTTCGCGAAAGGCGTTGCCGCCGTCCTTGACCAGTTTGCGGAACACCAGATCGTTGGCTTGGATGCCGTTGGTTCCTTCGTAGATAGACAGCACGCGGGCGTCGCGCATGTGCTGCGCCATTCCGGTTTCCTCGATATAGCCCATGCCGCCGCAGATCTGAACGCCTATGGAGGTGACTTCGTTCGCCATGTCGGTAAGCCATGCCTTGACTATCGGGGTCAGGAAATCCGCTCGCGTCGCGCCCCATTTCTTTTGGGAGTCGTCGCATCCGTGTCCCAAAGCGTCCATGGCGAAGGCGCAGGAGTAGGCCAAGGCGCGTCCGGCCTCGGTCACGGAGCGCATGAACATCAACATGCGCTTGACGTCGGGGTGGCGGACGATGGGAACCGGCGGAGCCTTGGGCGTCGCTATGTCGCGGCTTTGCACCCGCGCGGCGGCGTAGTCGCGCGCCTGTTGGTAGGAGCGTTCCATTGCCCCCAGCCCCTGCACGCCCACGCCGATTCTGGCGTTGTTCATCATCACGAACATGGCGGCGATGCCGCCGTGTTCCTCTCCGACCAAATATCCCTCGGCTCCGCCGTTGTCGCCGAACGCCATGACGCAGGTAGGGCCGGCGTGCTGCCCCAGCTTGTGCTCCATCGAGACGGCGCGGAGATCGTTCGGCTTGCCTAGGCTGCCGTCGGGGTTGACCAGAATTTTCGGCACAAGGAACAGCGTCAGTCCGCGCGTGCCTTCGGGCGCGTCCGGCAAGCGCGCCAGAACCAGATGGACGATGTTTTGCGTCAGATCGTGTTCGCCGTAGCTGATGAAGATCTTTTGTCCGGTTATCAAATAGCGTTCGCCGTCGCGTTTGGCGTTGCAGCGAATCGCCCCCACGTCGGAACCGGCCTGCGGCTCGGTGATGTTCATCGTGCCAGCCCATTCGCCGCTGACGAGCTTGGGCAGATAGAGGGACTTCAGCGCGTCGGAGGCGTGCGCCCCCAAAAGCTCGATCGCCCCTTGATTGAGCAGAGTGGCCAAGGCCAAGGCCATGTTGGAGGATTGCCACATTTCCTGCACCGGCATGGCCACCGTCCACGGCAACCCCTGTCCGCCCAAGGCCTCGGCCACCGGAAGCCCGTTCCATCCCCCGTCGACGAAGGCTTGATAGGCTTCGCGGAATCCCTTGGGAGTGGTCACTTTCTCGTTGTCGAACTTGGCTCCCTCGCGGTCGCCGGAATGGTTAAGCGGCGCGAATACTCCGCCGGAGAGCTTTCCGGCTTCGTCGAGTATCGCGTCCACCAGCTCGGCGTTCACCGCGTCGTACCCGCCCATGGCCGCGAGCTTTTCTAACCCCACCAGATTATTCAGGACGAAACGCATGTCGGCAAGCGGGGCGGAGTAGGGGATCATGGCGACAGCCTCTTGGAATGGGGAGTTCGGGAATCAACGAGAGAGGATAGAAAAATCCATGCTTTGGGATAACGCCTGTGGCGGCGGAAATCAACAGGCCTTGAAACGCGGTAACCTAAACCGCGTCTGAAGAACGCCGTAGTTGCGTTTAGGCTTGGTTTTAGGACATTATGCCGCTGATTGTGGCTAGAACATTTCCAGATTAGGTTGATATACGAAACCAGCAACTTGCGACGGTGGTGTTTCTCTTAGGGGGAGGTTAGGTGGGGGGTGGCGAAGCATTTACCCAAGTCTGATTCTTGCTCAACCAACCCCCACCCGTCCTCCCCCTAAGAAGGGGGAGGGGTTCCACCGTCGCAAGCGGCAAGATAAGCCCATCAACCTAATCGGGAAACGCTCTAATTGGGATGAACGAGCCGTAGGGAATTTGAGGAAAGAACATGACTATTTTCAACGCGATGTACGCCGCTGTGGGCAAGGTGGTTGAGGATCTGCGGCGAGCCGGAGCGATGGCCGATGCGCCGTTGCCGCAGTATTCGGTCGAGCCTCCGCGCGATCCCAGCCATGGCGACGTGGCCACCAACATCGCTATGCTGATGGCCAAGTCCGCCGGAATGCCGCCGCGCGCTTTGGCCGAGGAAATCTCGCAAAGGCTGGCGGCGTTGCCGCAGGTCGACGCGGTATCCGTGGCCGGTCCCGGGTTTATCAATATGCGGCTTAAGCCTTCCGTTTGGCTGGAGGAATTGTCCGAGATTCTCCAGAAAGGGGCGGCCTATGGCGATTGCGGATTGGGCGGCGGCGAAAAGGTCAATATCGAGTTCGTTTCGGTCAATCCTACCGGTCCCATGCACGCCGGACACGTTCGCGGCGCGGTTTTAGGCGACACGCTGTGCAATCTGCTGGCCAAGGCCGGATACGCGGTGACGCGGGAGTATTACTTCAACGACGCCGGAACCCAAGTCGACGTTCTGGCGCGCACCGCGCATCTGCGTTACCGCGAGGCTTTGGGCGATAATATCGGCGATATACCGGAAGGCCTTTACCCGGGAGAATACTTGCGCGAAGTCGGCGCGGCCTTGGCCAAGCGCGACGGACGCAAGTGGATGGATAAGCCGGAATCCGAATGGTTGCAGCCCGTGCGCGAATTCGCCGTGGGCTTTATGATGGGCATGATCCGCGAGGATCTCGATCTCATCGGCATCCGCCACGACGTGTTTTCCAACGAGCGCGAATTGATAACCAACGGCACGCTGGACAAGGCTTTCGGGATATTGGAAGGGCTGGGGCTGATATACACGGGGACTCTGCCGCCGCCCAAGGGCAAGACTATGGAGGATTGGGAGCCCGCGCCTTTGGTGCTTTTCCGTTCCAGCCAGTTCGGCGACAGCACCGACAGGCCGTTGAAAAAACGCGACGGGACGTGGGCGTACATCATGCCCGACATCGCCTATCACCACGACAAGATCTCGCGGGGGTTTACGCGGATGATCAATGTGCTGGGGACAGATCACGGCGGGTATCTGGATCGGATGCGTCCGCCGATAGCCGCCTTCAGCGGCGGCAAGGCTCGGCTTGACGTTATCTTTAACAACATCGTCAAGATATTCCGCAACGGCGAGCCGGTGAAGCTGTCCAAGCGTTCCGGCAATCTTGTCACCTTGCGCGAGATGGTGGAGCAGGTGGGGGCGGGCGCGGTGCGGTTTTTCATGCTGACCCGCGCTCCCGAATCCGAGCTGGAGTTCGATTTCGCCAAGGTGGTGGAGCAGAGCCGCGACAATCCGGTGTTCTACGTCCAATACGCTCACGCGCGATGCTGTTCGGTGTTGCGCAACGCCGCGCCTTTAGTCACTGGCGGCGACAAGGCGTTGTCGCGGGAGGCGTTGGCCGGAACGGATGCGACCGCCATCAACTCGCCTGACGAGTTGGCCTTGGCGCGAACGTTGGCCAACTGGCCGCGCGCGGTCGAGGCGGCGGCCTTGGCGCGGGAGCCGCATCGCGTGGCCTTCTATCTGATGGATCTGGCGGCGCAGTTCCACAGCCTGTGGAATAAAGGCAACGATAACGCTATGCTGCGATTCATAGTGCCGGAAAACCCGTCCCTGACGCTTTCGCGCATGGTCATGATAAAATCAGTTCAGACCGTCATCGCCAGCGGGTTGGCGGTCATGGGATGTGAACCGCTTGAGGAGCTGAGAAGTGAGCAACCAACCTGAACTTTTCGCCGAACGTCCTGTGCGATCCGAATTCGGAGGCCGCAGGCGCGGTCGTTTCTCCCCGTTCAAAATAGGCGTCCTGATAGCCGGATTGGCGGCCGTCATAGGCGGGATTTCATATCTGTTTTCCGATGGCGACGAAGGCCAGCCGGAAAGCGTTCCGACCATAGAGGCGGAACTGCCGTTGAAGGAAAGACCGGATCACCCGGGCGGCGTGGATATTCCCCATCAGGACGTGACTATGTTCGGACAGATGGAAAAGGGTGGGCTGGATCAGCAAAGGACGGAGCATCTTTTGCCTCCGCCTGAAGTTCCTGACATGAAGCAAGCCAGAAACGTTGGAGTTTCGGTTCCTCCCGCCGCGGTTGCTCCTCCCCCAGCTGCTGTTCCGGATACATCTCCTGCCGCAGTGCCGGAAGTTTCAGCTCCGGCTCCAGTTCCGGTTTCGTCTCCACCTCCATCTTCCGAAAAAAACGCCGCGATCAAGGAAAAGCCGCTTCCGGCGGCTAAGTCCGTCTCGGGCGGGTACGCGATACAGGTGGCGTCGGTTCCCGATATGCAGGCCGCCCGCAAGGATATGGAGCGTTTCCGCGACAAATACCGCGCGGCGTTGGCGGGAGCGGACATGCGATTGGTGAAGGCCGACATAGCGGGTAAGGGAACCTATTACCGCGTGCAAAGCGAACCTATGGCGGAGGCCAAGGCGAGGGCTTTGTGCGCTTCCATCAAGTCTTCCGGCGCGGCCTGCGTGGTGGTCAAGCCCTAGCATAAAAGGTCGATGCCTGAGCTTGTCGAAGGCATCGGCGTTTGCAAGAGCTGCTCGTGAGTTTCTTACGCAAAACGGGTGGGTATTGCCTTAGAGCCTGTTTACAAAGCTCGACTGCGGCGTTGGCTTTTCGCGGTTTTCTGCGCTTCCGGTACGCACGTATGTCCATATACGCTTGCGTTCCGGTTCTCGAAAACCACGAAAATCCTTAGCCGCAGCGGCTTTGTAAACAAGCTCTTAAAAGGGGCGTCATTGCGAGCCGCCTTCTTCAGGCGGCGAAGCAATCCAGAGTCATGTAGCAAGGGCTCTGGATTGCTTCGCGTCGCAAGAGCGACGCTCGCAATGACAGTGATTGCCGTTGCGTTTGGATGTAAAATTACCCACCAGTTTTGCGTAAGAGCTGCCCGTGATCAATTTGCCAGACGGTCTATAAGCCGGATTCTGTGTGCCGCCATTTCTGGCGGACGGCGACCATTCATCTTGGATGCCGGTTGCCCGACACCTCTAGCGACCAACCCGAACCGACACGCGGGGAAGGCGTTGTGCGCGTATGCCCGAAGGCACTGCCGCACGCTCGGCTCCTATTCGGTCTTGCTTCCGGCGGGGTTTGCCATGCCGTCCCTGTTACCAGCGACGCGGTGCGCTCTTACCGCACCTTTTCACCCTTGCCGCGCCGTTGCAGACGTGGCGGTATGTTCTCTGTGGCACTGTCCCTAAGGTCGCCCTCGCCGGACGTTATCCGGCGCCGTTTTCCCCTGAAGCCCGGACTTTCCTCTCCCCCTAAAGGCAGCGACCGCCCGACCGTCTGGCTGCACCAAGGATAGCACGGCCTAACAACCAACATAATAGTTGCATAAAAGCAACACTATTGGCTATATTTCCACCCCTGATGTGCGTAGATGATACTCGTCATGCCCTGATATGCTAAGAATCGCGACGATAGTCGATATTAAACCCGAAGGAGGATAACCCTATGAAAACAGTTTTGGCATCGGCGGCTGCTATAGCCACGATTTTTTCCGCTTCCGCAGCGTCCGCACAGACCGGCGGAGCGCACTCCGGTTGGTATATGGGATTCGGCGGAATGCCGAGCTTCCAAGATCACGCCGACGCGGATTTGCTCAATTCCTCGAACGATCTCGAGTATAACTTCGGTTGGGGCATGTCTGGAAGCGCGGGCTACGCCTATGGCAACGGCCTCAGAACCGAAGGCGAAGTCGCTTGGCGCACATCCGAAGTCGATAGTATCACCGGACCTTTGGCCGGCGC
Organism: Alphaproteobacteria bacterium; assembly: GCA_041908065.1. Classification (GTDB taxonomy): domain Bacteria; phylum Pseudomonadota; class Alphaproteobacteria; order UBA9219; family UBA9219; genus JAYRGC01. The sequence continues at coordinate 56,491 of JAYRGC010000069.1, forward strand.
GTTGGTCGGGGGCGACATCAGCAATCTCAGCCTGATGGTCAACGCCTTTTACGATGTCGACACTGGAACCATGTTCACCCCGTATGTCGGCGGCGGTATCGGTATGGCTCAGGTCCAAGCCGACAACATCAACTCTTTCTATTCCGGAACCGCGCGTTCCATCGACGACGAGAATTGGCAGTTCGCTTGGCAGGGCATCGTCGGCGTCGCCATGAGCTTGGGCGACGGATGGTCGGTTACGGCGGATTACCGTTATTTCCGTACCATGGCCGCGGAGTTCGAAACCAACCTCGGGGAAAACGCCGAGCTTGAGAACGCCTCGCACAACGTGTTGTTCGGGATCCGCTATTGCTTCGGCGCGCCTGTTTCGGAACCGGCTCCGGCCCCGATTCCGGTCGCCGCTCCGGCTCCGATCCCGATGGCCACTTCCACGGCTCCGGCTGTGGTGGCGAGCCAGCCCAAGGTCGCTGTGCAACGCTCCGACGTGCGCCAAAGCTATATGGTGTTCTTCGATTTCGACAGAGCCGCCATCACTCCTGAGGCGAGGCAGATCATCGCCGCCGCCGCGCAGGACTTTAAGTCCGGCAGGTACGTTCGCATCGTTGTGACCGGACACACCGACACGATGGGCACCAACAGCTATAACAAAAAGCTGTCGATGCGCCGCGCCTATGCCGTGCAGAGGGAGTTCGAGTCTCACGGCATTCCGTCCACCAGCGTCGCCACCGTAGGCGTCGGCAAGGACTCTCTGATGGTTCCGACCGCCGACGGCGTTCGCGAAGCCCAGAATCGCCGCGCCGAGATAGTGTTCGACGAGCGTTGATCCATCGTCCGGCCTAGGCCGGTTTGATCAAGGGCGCTGTCTCGATTGGGACAGCGCCCTTTTTTCTGGGATCTTACGCAAAACGGGTGGGTATTGCCTTTCCAAAAGGGGAGTCATTGCGAGCCGCCCCTTGGCGGCGAAGCAATCCAGTGCCACAGGAGCAACTGCTCTGGATTGCTTC
>JAYRGC010000070.1:0-111522 GCA_041908065.1 Alphaproteobacteria bacterium
AGATTGCCGACGGCGCGCGCCCCCTCTGGGCGGCTACCAAATCAACCGCTGTCGGCGATGGGGCACTGTTTGGGTTGCCCGCCAGGGCGCGGCTCGCAATGACAGTGATTGACGTTGCGTTTGGATGTAAAATTATCCACCCGTTTTGCGTAAGAGCCCGCAAAAACCTTTTCCAAAAATCCCGGCAATCCAAAAAGTGAACTGGTTCACAACGCCTGTGACGCAGCTCACAATTTTGCCATCAATCAGATGGCGGATTGTGAGCCGCGCCACATGTGGCCGCTTTCCGCTATGCGTTTCCCCGCCCCTTCTATCGTTAAATCCTTATTAACGATGCGATTGAAAAGGAGGGGCACATGAACGCGGCGGAGCAGGCTAAAGATTTAGATGCCCAATCCATATTGGCCATTCCCGAAAACCAGCCGGAGCGGTTATTCCCCCCCGAAGCGGGGGCGGCAAAACAGCTTTATCGCCGACTAGCCCGACGCTGGCACCCCGATGTCAGCGGATCGCCTGACGCTTTGCCGGTATTTAAACGCATAGATAAACTCTACAACGCTGCCGTCGAAAAGCTGCAAACCGGAACATGGCAGGAGGTAGGATATTTTACCTGTAACCTCGTCGACGGGAAAAGGCTTCGCGTCCGCTCGGACGCCGAAAGAAGATTCGACCTCGGGGTTTTACACATCAGCCCCACCACCGCGACTTACGTCGTTGAACGGCAATACGAGGGATTTTTCAGGGGAGCTCTTCAAACCATAGGAAGCATATCTTTGTCCGATAGCCGGATAAGAGACGTCTATTTTCCTCGTCTGCCCACAACATTCAAAACTTATGAGGCGCAGGACTCGCTGATTTTAACGCTGAGGAAGTCGCCGGACGAAGTTCTATTGCGCGATCTTGCGCCTTATCTGGCCAAGGACAATCGCGATCGGCACGTGGCATGGATAACCAGCCGCATGTTGGAACTGGCGCGGTTGCTTAACTATTTGGGGCTGTCCCACAACGCCATTACTTCCGACAGCCTGTTCGTTTCTCCTGAACAGCACACGCTTTCGTTGTTCGGTGGCTGGTGGTACGCGACCCCATTGGGGCAACCGTTGGAATACGTGGCTCAAGAAGCAGTCGAGTTCCTGCCCGACGCCGATGGCAAGCCGTTGTCGGCAACGTCAAGGCTGGACGTCGACATGGCGAAAGCAGTCAGCAGGGAATTGCTGGGCGATCGAGGCGGAACCAGTTTTTCCATAAGCAAGCCCGCTCCGGCCGCGATGTTGAATTTCCTGCGCCAACCCGGCCATGGCGATCCGCAGAAGGAGATTGAGAGCTGGTACCAAAAAGCGCTGCCAGACAGCTTTGGTCCGCGCACGTTTGTCCGTTTGCCGGTGACTTACGCCGAAGTCTATTCGCCAGCGGGATAGTCCTGTTGGCGTCAATCGGGCGATTTCGCCCACAACCGAGGGAGGGAACCATGGAACCGAACAAAGGACGTTTTTCCTGCTCAAACTGGGAAGCCTACGGCTCAGCGGCCTACCTTAGCGTCAGCCGTCTCCGCTGTGGGGCGCGAACAAGACCCATCGTAGCGGCGATGGGGGGCGCAGTCCCCCGATAATCACCAACCCCGGCCGCGCTCTGCTTGACACGCGGCGCGGCCGGTAATCGCGAAAAACCAATCTAACGACCACGGACCGAAAAATACCTTTCGGCCCGAACGGGGAAGTTTTGCCCCAAAACTGATGGAGGCGACCATGGGTGGAGGAAGATTTACCGACGAAGATTGGCGGGGCTACAGCTCGGGAATAGCCGGACAGAGCCAATCCCAAGTCTTTAACAGACAGACGATCAAAGCCAGCAAAGACCCTCGAGTGTCTTTTGCTCCGGCTACCATAACCGCGAGGGAATCCAGAGATTCTGCGACCAGCCCTCAATCAACGCCAATAATTCTTGCATTCGATGTCACCGGTTCCATGGGGAGAATACCCTATGAGTTCGTGCAAACCGGGCTGGGCGTTCTTATGAAGGAGATTTTCGACCGCGCTCCGGTAAGCAATCCGCACGTTTTATGCATGGCAGTGGGCGACGCCTATTCCGATAGGGCGCCGTTACAAGTCACGCAGTTCGAAGCCGATATCCGCATAGCGCAGCAGTTGCAAGAACTATATCTGGAAGGCAATGGCGGCGGCAACGAGGGAGAGAGCTACAATCTTGCGTGGTTGTTCGCGGCCTTGAAGACCAGCGCGGACAGCTATGAAAAGCGCGGCAAGAAGGGACTGCTGTTCACTATCGGCGATGAACCCCCGCACATGACGTTGCGAAAGGACCAAGCTCAACGGTTCCTTGGCATAGACATAGAGCGTGATCTTTCGTCGCCAGAAGTGTTGGCGCTTGTTCGGCGCCAATATGACGTGTTCCATGTTGTTGTCGAACAGGGAAGCGGCCTTAGGGACTACGGCGAAAGAATGGTCGTAGGCGCATGGAACTCGTTGCTGGGAGAAGGCCGCGTTTTGAGGCTTTCCGACTACACCAAACTGTCCGAGGTGGTCATCTCGGCCATTCAGGTCAATGCGGGAGTCGACAAGGACGCCGTAATTTCCAGTTGGTCCGGCGATACCAGTTTGGTCGTGGCCAAGGCCATCCAAAACACCGGAAACCTGGCGGTGCGTTTGGGGAATGGTAGGGGGATCGGGCCTGTAAAATTAGCGGGAGCGAGCCCTAGATTATGAGACCTGTATGCGGAGCGTGGGCGGTTTTAGCCTGCCGCCCACGCTTTCCGCACCAAGCAAGGGAGGGAAACATGAAGAACGCGAAAATCATCATAGGCAGCGGGTTCGGCGACGAAGGCAAGGGATTGTTCACCGATTACTTCGCCTCGCGATGCGGGGGGCATGGCTGCGTCGTGCGATTTAACGGCGGCGCGCAAGCCGGACACACCGTGCAGTTGGAAGATGGCCGTCGCCACGTGTTCAGCCACTTCGGCAGCGGCAGCTATGCCGGATTGCCGACGTTCCTATCCTCGTTTTTCGCCTGCAGCCCCATGACATTCGGCCGCGAGAGAAGCGAGCTGGAAAACGAAGGGGTGTCGCCCAAGGTATATGTGGATCCGTTCTGCCCAATCACCACCCCTTATGACGTCATGTTGAACCAGATAGCCGAGCAGGTCAGAGGCGCAAACCGCCACGGCAGCGTCGGCGTGGGTTTCGGAGAGACCGTGGAAAGACAGTCTTTCGCGGCATATTCCTTGTTCGCGCGCGATCTGTCGGACGTCGATTTCCTTTGCGAAAAGCTAGAGATAATAAGAACCGAATGGTTCCCGCGCCGATTAAAGGCGCTGGGCATAGCAGAGCCGCCCGAGGAATGGGCGCAACGAGTCGCAAGCTACGCCATCATGGATCATTTCGTCGCGGACTGCGCCGACTTTCTTGAAAGCGTCACGCTGGCCGAGGTCAGAACCTTAAACGGCTTTGACGAGCTGATATTCGAGGGGGCTCAGGGGCTATTGCTTGATCAATCGCGCGGCGAGTTTCCCCACGTCACCCGCTCCAACACTGGCATCAAGAACGCGTTAGAGATAGCCAAGACCATAGGGTTGACCAGTTTGGACGCCTACTACTTGACTCGCAGCTATGTCACCAGACACGGGGCGGGGCCGTTGCAAAACGAGTTGCCGACGCAGCCGTATGCCAAAATCAGCGATCCCACCAATCGTCCCCACCCTTATCAAGGCGATTTGCGCTTCGCTTGGCTGGACATGGACGTGTTACGCGCGGCCATCAACGCCGATCTTGGCGACGTTCGCGACGGAGCGGTGTCCGTGCGGCCGCATCTGGGCATGAGTTGCCTTGACCAAATCGACGATCGCGCTGTCTATATCTCAAGCGGGGCGTTGCATTCCGTCGCCGCCGACGATTTGGCGGAAATAGCCGGACGCGCGATAGGCGCGGAAGACGCGTTGGCAAGCTATGGCCCCACCAGAAGCGCTATAAATAAACGGGTCATTAAGGCGAGGCGGTCGCGCCGCGCCTCAGGGATCGGCAACGGATATCGTCTGCTTGAGGCCTTCAACGTCGCACAGAGTTATGCTCTCGCCGCCGTGGGCTAAAAATCCGGCTTCGGCCAAGGAGTTGAGATGTTTGTTGACGCTTTCGCGGGATATGCCGATTTGCAACCCGATGTCGGATTGGCTAAGGCGCGAGTCGATGACGATCGAACCGTCGTCCATCCTCGCGCCATAGTCTTGCGCCAGATGCAGCAAGTGCCTGACCAGCTTTTGCTTGACGTTCTGCAGGGCTATCAGCTCGACCGTGCGGACATAAGTACGCATGCGGCGGCAAGTGATCCTCAGCATAGCCAACGCGGCTTCAGGACACGCGAGCAGCAATGGCACGAAATCGTCGTATTTAAGAACCATCACCGTCGAAGGCTCGTCGGCGACGACGTCAACCGCCCTTGGCATGCCGTCAAAAGCCGACATCTCCCCGAATATCTCGCCTTTTTCGATGAGCGAGGGCAGAAGCTCCTTGCCTTCGCGAGATTTGATCAAAATCCGCAACCGTCCAGACATGACGCAACCAATGTTAAACGGCCCGTCCTCGCCGTCCCTGAACACATACTCGCCTTTCTTGTAATTGCGATATTCGGATTTGGCATATATGGCGTTGCGAATATGCAGGGGAAATTTGTCCAGCACTTCCCGATATTGCAAAGACGATCTAGGCGGAACGGGCATATTTCCCCCAAATGGCTTATTATTGCCGCCGCGGCTTGATTACTGACAGGCGGTGCGGCGATCGCGCTTCAATAAAAGCACGAACGCTGGCGATGTCAAAAGTATTCCGGCTCTAACGCCATGACCGGCTTCCCGCCGGACATTATCGCCAGATTAAGCGAATTGACGCGCGGCAGTATTTTGGCGCAGTAAAAACGCGCGGTTTTCAGCTTGGCGTTATAGAAACCGGCCTTGTTTCCGGCGTTGGGCAGTTTCTCCGCCGCAGCCTTGGCCATCTTCAGCCACATGAATCCTACGGCCACCAGAGCGAATAGGCGCAGGTATTCGCTTGCCACGGCGGCGGCTTCCTCGGGATTTCCCGCTCCGCGGGTTCCTATCGTCAGCGTGGAGATCTGGAGCTTGCCAAACGCGCTCATAAACGCGGGCAGCATGTCGGCCAAGGCTTGGTTTTCCTTCTGCGCCTCCAAAAACTCGACCACCGGAGCGAAGAACCGGCGCAGCTTGCGACCATAGTTATCAGGCATTTTACGCCCGACGAGATCCAAAGCCTGTATCCCGTTCGTCCCTTCGTAGATCTGGGTGATGCGGGCGTCGCGCACGAATTGCTCCACGCCATTGGCTCGGATAAAACCGTGGCCGCCGAATATTTGCACGCACATGTTGGCGACGTCGAAGCCCACGTCGGTGGCGAAGGCTTTGACCACCGGTATCATCAACGCGACCAGTTCCCCCGCCTCCTTGCGGCGGGAGGGATCGGGATGCTTGGATTCCGTGTCCAGCCACAATCCGGCGGAAAGAGCCAACGCTCGCGTCCCTTCGACCAACGCCTTCATCTCCATCAGGTTGCGCCGCACGTCGGGGTGGACGATTATCGGATCCGCCGCGCGTTCGGGGAATTTAGCCCCTTTGAGAGCGCGCCCCTGCAACCTCTCGCGGGCGTAAAGCACCGCGTTCTGATAGGCGACCTCGGCAATGCCCAAGCCTTGCATCCCCACCGCCAGACGGGCTTCGTTCATCATGGTGAACATGGCGCGGATGCCATGGCCTTCGCCGCCGATAAGCCATCCCGAGGCTCCGTCGAAATTCATGACGCAGGTGGCCGAGGCCATTATCCCCATCTTGTGCTCGATCCCGCCGCAGACCAGCTTGTTGCGCGGCCCCGCCACGCCGCTGGCGTTGGGGATGAATTTCGGCACTATGAACAGGCTGATCCCACGCATTCCAGCCGGAGCGTCGGGCGTGCGCGCCAACACCAGATGGATGATGTTATCGGCCAAATCGTGCTCTCCGGCGGAGATGAATATCTTGGTTCCGGTTATCTTCCACGATCCGTCGTTCTGCGGCTCGGCGCGGGTGCGGATAAGCCCCAGATCGGTTCCGCACTGCGGCTCGGTCAAACACATCGTGCCGGTCCACGTTCCGTCCACCAAATGCGGCAGATAAAGCCGTTTCAAGGCGTCGGGGGCGTGCTTTTCGATGGCGTTGTACGCGCCGTGGGACAGCCCCGGGTACATTCCGAAGGAAAGATTGGCGGAGCATACCAACTCGTCGACGGCCATGTTCAAAAGAAACGGCAAGCCCTGTCCGCCAAAATCGGGGTTGCAGGCCAATCCGGTCCATCCGGCGGAACGGAAAGTCTCGTAAGCCTCGCGGAAACCCTTGGGGGTTTTGACGACGCCGCCGCTTTCGAAGGAACATCCCTCCTCGTCGCCGGATCCGTTCAACGGTTGCAACACTTCTTCGCACATGCGCGCCGCTTCCTCGAGCACTCCCGACATGGTTTCAGGCGTGGCCTCGGCGTACCCGGGGTAGGAGGAAAGCTGGGCGGCGTCCAGCACTTCGTCCATCAGGAAACGAATGTCTTCCAGCGGAGCCTTGTAGGTTGGCATGATGCAGCCTCGACGTGTTCGGTGAATAGAGGTCAGGAGGGAAAGTCAAAACGGCGCGGACCCGCACAAACATAACCCGACAATCGGATTATCGGAAATGAAAATGTTTAGCGCAGACAGATAAGCGGTTTTAAGCCACCAAACGCAGGGGCATTGCCTGCTTGACGTACGCCATCACATCGTTGTGATAGTTTTCGCCATTAACGACGAGTTCCAATCCATGTGTTTTAAAGCGGCTTCGCAACGGAAGCGCTGCACATAAGGCTGTCGCCGCATCCACCATCTGGCGGATATTTTTATCATCTCTTGCTTGAAGTTCCACCATTACGGGGTTAATGCGTCCGCCTTGCTTAACTGCGTTCAACAAGCAATTTCCCCGCCGATTCACAAAGTGGATCAGTCCGGTTTGATCGTTTATGACCTCTTCCTTTTCAACGCAGAGGAAGAAGGGGGGCTTGAACGAAATCGCGGAAAAATGGTTGAAGAATTCGCCGTTAATGCCTAGGCATTCCGTTTTCATTCCTTCAAGGCTGTAATCTTCCATGTCGGCTTCAGGCTTTTTTGTTGCCCCGCGGTAATATAAAGCAATCACACTTGCTTTGGTTTCCCTGCCAAGCACTATTTCCGTGCCATTAATCATAATCTTGGCCGACAGGCGATTTTTGTCTTGGCCGTTGTCGATGAAGGCCAAAAGCCTTTGGGCTTGATTGAATAACCCGACCACGCCTTTTCGCCCATCCGGATTGTCGGCCTGTATTCGATATTTGCGACTATCGAATCCTACTAGATTTTTTAGTTCGGCTAATGAGTTTATTTCCGTCGCCATCAAATTTGGGTCCAATACAGTTATAGTCCCAAGCGACCCGAAAGGACCTTGCGTTATTCCGGAATCCATAACTTCCTCCTTTGAAAACATATCTGCCGATGGCTACTGGTTACCATTTAGCGGCTATAAGTTACAAAAAAATACGTTGCGGCGTCCATACATTTTCGGACTTGCCTTGAAACATTAATGGACTTTGCCAACAATCCGTCTTGTAGACGACTTCGCACGGTGTAAATATTGACCTCTTCAAACCAGAGCAAGAGGGAAAAATGTCTTCAGACGGCTCGGCGGCCAACCATCAAGGCGGGAAAGGGTTGTCCCGCGTCATAATTTTCGACACCACGTTGCGCGACGGCGAGCAATCGCCCGGCGCAGCGATGAACCTTGAGGAAAAGCTGCGGATCGCCCTGTTGCTAGAGGAACTAGGCGTCGATGTGATGGAGGCCGGATTCCCCATCGCCTCGCGCGGCGATTTCGAGGCCGTCAATGCCATCGCCCGCGCCGTCAAGAACTCGTCGGTATGCGGCTTGGCTCGCGCCAACATCGGCGACATCAATCGCGCCGCCGAGGCGTTGAAGCCGGCGGCAAGGTCGCGGATACACACGTTCATTTCCACATCTCCGCTGCATATGAAATACAAGCTCCAGATGGAGCCGGACAAGGTTCTGCAGGCCATTTCCGACAGCGTGAAATACGCCCGCAACCTGTGCGACGACGTGGAATGGAGCGCGGAGGACGGCAGCCGCACCGAGCATGATTTCCTGTGCCGTTGCGTCGAAGCGGCCATAAACGCCGGAGCGCGCACCATCAACATTCCCGACACTGTGGGTTACGCCACTCCGCAGGAGTATTCGGACCTTTTCCGAATGCTGGTGAGCCGCGTTCCCAACATCGACAAGGCCGTTTTATCCACGCATTGCCATAACGATCTGGGTTTGGCGGTGGCCAATTCCTTGGCCGGATTGCTGGGAGGGGCGCGGCAAGTAGAATGCACTATAAACGGACTGGGGGAACGCGCCGGAAACGCGGCTTTGGAAGAAATCGTCATGGCCTTGAAGGTCCGCAGCGACACGATGCCGTTCTTCACCGGCGTCAAAAGCGAGGCCATAACCCGCACTTCACATATGGTGTCGACGATAACCGGATTCGTGGTGCAACCCAACAAGGCTATAGTCGGGGCTAACGCCTTCGCCCACGAAAGCGGCATCCATCAGGACGGAATCATCAAAAACCGCGAAACCTATGAAATAATGACGCCTCAGTCGGTGGGGCTGACCAAAACCTCGCTAAAGCTGGGCAAACTTTCGGGGCGCAACGCCTTCAAAACCAAGCTTTTGGAACTTGGGTACGAACTGGGCGACAACGCGCTGTCCGACGCGTTCGACCGCTTTAAGGATCTGGCCGATCGCAAAAAGGAGATTTTCGACGAGGACGTGATGGCGTTGGTCGACGACGAGGTAGCCCGCGCCGACAATCATATCCGCTTTGTGTCGTTGGAGGTTCACGCCGGTTCCAAGGGGCCGCAACGGGCGGCCTTGGAGCTGTTGGTGGACGGTAAAGCGACGGCGGCGGAAGCGACAGGCAACGGCCCTGTGGACGCGGCCTTCAACGCCATCAAGTCGCTGGTTCCCCATCACGCCAATCTCCAGCTGTACCAAGTCAGCGCGATAACGGCAGGGACGGACGCCCAAGCGGAAGTCACTGTGCGGTTGGAAGAGGACGGGCGAACGGTCAACGGCCAAGGCGCGGATCCCGACACCATAGTCGCCTCGGTGCGCGCCTATATCCACGCCTTGAACAAACTGGCCATCAAACGTCTGCGCTCCGCCCCTCCGGAAGGAGACATCATAGCTGGATATTGCAGCAGGTAGCAGCGGTAAGCACCGTCACCTTAGAGCTTGTTTACAAAGCCGCTGCGGCTAATGGTTTTCGTGGTTTTCGAGAACCGGAACGCAAGCGTATATGGACATACGTGCGTACCGGAAGCGCAGAAAACCGCGAAAAGCCAACGCCGCAGTCGAGCTTTGTAAACAGGCTCTTAGGTCTGGTCGTCGTCATTGCAGGGGATATGGCCAATGGCCGTCATTTGCGAGGCTACAGCCAAAGGCTGTCATTGCGAGCGGCCTTCTTCAGGCCGCGAAGCAATCCAGTGCCGTTGCTCCATAAGGTCTGGATTGCTTCGCGTCGCAATGACGCCTTTGGCTGTAATTTCGCAATTGTGACGGCATTTGATGGTGCGGTTGGCTGCAAAATTACCCGCCACTTTTGGTCAAGAATCAACCAAAAAAAGGGGCGGTGGTTTCCCACCGCCCCGATCTTAAGAAGGCTTTCTGAAATTATCAGAAGGCGATCTTTTGGGTCAGCATAACAACGTGGCCGTCGTTATCCTTGACAGCGGCGTCGTCGCGCTCTTGGCTGAACAACACTGCGTCAACGGCCGAGGTCAGACCCTTGAACCACGTGTAGGTGGCTCCGAGGCCGACTGCGTCATACTCGGCGTAGTCGCGAGAGACAAGAGTCGTGAACGACTGGTAGCCGCTGGCGTTCTGGTAGTTGGCGGCCAAGGCGACTTTGTCGAACTCGTACTTCAAGCCGACGGTCCAGCTGTCCTGAGCCTTGTCTTCGTTGCCGACACCGCCGCGAAGCGTGGCGAAGTCGCCGGCGTTGACATAGGACGCGCCCAACGTGAAGCCGTTCCAAGCGGCATCGCCGCCGAAGCCCCAAGACACGAAGTCACGCAGTCCAGTCCCGCCGATTTGCGGTTCGGCAGAACCGCCAGCGATCAAAGCCGAAGCCCTGGTCGTGATGCCGTTGCCCCACTTGCCGGTGTACTGGGCTGTGCCTTCGAACACATCCTGATACGATCCGTAAGAAGCATTGTCATACTTCACGACGCGTTGACCGACATCCGACCAGTTCGGCGTGTAGGACGCGCCCAACTGCAGCTTGTGGTTTTCGTTGCCGACCTTGGGGGTGAAGTACTTCACCTTGGTGTTGGTCTCGGTCGCATCGAGATAGGTCGGGAAGATCTGGGCCAACGAGCTAGCATCAGTGAAGTCGGTGTAGGAACCGGCGATCTGGCCTTCGCCAACCGTCGGGGCCATCACGAACAGGTCGGTGGCTCCGGTGGTGTCACCGAGAACCGCCTTGCCCCACGCGCCAGTCATCCAAACATTGGCTTCGCGTTCACGAACTACGTTCGCGCCGCCGCCGCTGGTGCCGGAACCGATGACATAGGAATCGTTGAACTCAGAACCGTTCCAGAAGCTGATCGTGCCGCCGTATTCGATGCCGTTGTTGCCTTTGCCCACGGCGTCGATGGTGGTCATCCATTCGGTCTCGAAGTCGTAGTTACGACGGTCAGACCTTCCGGACGGCATATTGCTGGCGTGCTCGGATTCTTGGAAGTGGCCGGCGCGAAAATCGACGTAGCCGCCGACGTTCACGGAGATTGGCGACTCGGCGGCTTGTGCGGCGCCCGCGAAGGCAACCAAAGCCGAAGTAGCCAGAAGGATCTTGCGCATGTGCGTCCCCCTCAGTGGATTGATACGATAGTGTTGAAGTCTCAAAGGACTTGAGAGGGCGGATTGCCCCTTCGCCGTTCAATGTGGTATACAGGGCTTGCACAGACAAGCCGGAAATGAGTTTTTCCGCCATCCTGCGCGACAGTGTGACATAAAAGACACAACCCTGTTAACTGGTTTCCTCTCCGGTAACCCGTTGATTTCTCCTCTGCATAGTGGGAGAATCCCCTCCTTCCTCCGGTTAATATCCTCTAAGGGATGCTTATGAAAAACTCAGTTCCAGCGATTCTTGCCAACGTCTCCCCCTCCCGCGCCACTACCTTGGCGTTGGCCTTGTTGGCTCTTTCGGCATGTTCCAGCCTCGGTTTGGAAACCGAAGGCAAATACGTAAACAAGCAAAAAGAGGAGCTGTACAAAAACGGCAGCGTCCTAAGCGACGACGGCGGCTTTAACGTCTTCGGCGGCGGCGCGGATAGGAAGAATCAGGACGGCTCCGGACTTGGAGTGAACGCTTTCCTATGGCGGGCGTCCTTGGACACCATAGCTTTCATGCCGGTGTCTTCGGTGGATCCCTTCGGCGGCGTGATAACCACCGATTGGTATTCTGCCCCCGAAACCCCGGACGAGCGGATAAAGCTAAACGTGTTCATACTCGATCGCGACCTGCGCGCGGACGGCGTCAGGGTTTCGGTGTTCCGCCAAACCCGCAACCGAGAAGGGGATTGGTCGGACGCTCCGGTGTCGGCCACCACCGCCAATTCTCTGGAATCCGCCATTCTTACCCGCGCGCGCCAGATGAAGCTGGCCCAAAGAAGCAACTGATCCATGCCGTCCGGACAGAGCCGGAAGATACTTGGCATAGACCCCGGACTTCGCCACACCGGATGGGGGGTTATCACAGTAAGCGGCAACCGTTTGTCGTTCGTGGCGGCAGGGCGAATAAACCCGCCGTCCGAGGCGGCGATGGCTGAAAGGTTGAGATTTTTGGCGCAGGATTTGGCCTCCGTCATATCCGACCATGCCCCCGACGCGGCGGCGATCGAGGAAACCTTCGTCAACCGCAATCCCGCATCGGCGTTGAAACTCGGCCAAGCGCGGGGAGCGGCCATGCTGACCGCCGCCGTCGCCGGACTTGAGGTTTGCGAATATTCGGCCAACCGCGTCAAACAAGCGGTTACCGGCTACGGCCATGCCGACAAAAAACAGATTTCGGCCATGATCGGCGTGCTTTTGCCCAATTCAGGACGCTTGGCCGCCGACGCAGCCGACGCTTTGGCAGTGGCCGTTTGCCACGCCCATCACATGGAAAGCCACAGATAACCGGATGGATTTTTATTCCGGCGACAGCTCTAGGATCTCCGCGCCGTCGGCCAGAAGTTTTTCGCGAGAGCCGGAAATGGCGACGAACCCGCCGTCGTTCCACGACGCGGCAAGATCGCGGTAATGCCGCGAAAACGGATTGCCGGACTGCCCGCCGGCGATGGAAAAGCGCGAGGCGTCCGGATCGGACAGATCGTACGCGCCGCGATACCCGCCGCCGTGGACGCGGGCAAACGGCGCATCTTGGCCGTCAGCAGCGTCCGCAGGCACGCCCGCCCCGCGATCCAGCGTATAGAAATCGCCGTCGCTCGGCATGGCGATGTTCGCCCATCCGCCAAAGATCGGAAGGCGCGAAAACACGCGGTTGCGCATGGCGGCCTTATGTTCATCGCCCCAACGCCATCGCGCCATGTCGTCGCCGTGGCGGGCGGAGACGTAATCCAACGCCTTGTCCAACGAGCGCGAAAGCGCGGCGACTGCACCGCCTTCGGATAACGCCGCCGCAATGTCAGAGGCTTTGCCGATATTGGCCTCGGCGAAAAGTTCCTTGCCCAATTCCCGCATCCACGCGTTGAAGATAAGGGGTTCGGGACGATCCCGCAGCATCTCCCCATCCCATCGCCGCAGCAGGTCCAAGGCCTGCTTTTGCCTGTCGTTCGCCGCCGCCAGCCCCAAGAGTCGGGAAAGCAAATCCTGAGCCGCAACGGAAACGTGATCCATCTGGATGGCCGTCGCGGAGGATAAATCGTGTCGGGAGGTGGATTCCAACAACTGTTTCAAACGCATGGCGCGATACGGCTCCTCCCAATCGCTTCCCAACCAATACCGGTAGGACGGGGCGATAGGCGGATTGTTGGCGTTCATCAGATACCCTTCGGGAGGGTTTTTGGCGCGAGGCAACAGGTTAAACGGGATATATCCCCTCCAGTCGTTGCCTTTGTCGCCGCCGTCGGTCGGCAGCAATCCCCATCCGCGCTTGCGAACCGGAACCAGACCGGCGGCGGCGTAGCCGATATTGCCGGAGACGTCGGCGCAGATCAGATTCTGCGACGGTGCTTGATGGAATTTCATCGCCTCCATCGCCTCGTCCACATTCGCGGCGCGGTTCAAAAGCAATATCGCCTCCGCCGTGGTGTCGTCCGCCCGCAATCCCGTGAACGCCAAGGATACGGCGCGGCCTTCTCCGGCCAAGGCCGCCAGACGGGGATCTATGTCCGACAAAACCGGACCGTGGCGGCTTTCGCGCGCGTTCAGTTCGACGGCGGGGGCTTCTTTGACTTTGATGATCTCGGTTCGGGAAGAAAACTCGGCGGAAGGCGGCTCGACGTACAAATCCTGAGCGTCTATGCCGGAATTGGTGAACCCCCAAGCTATCAGGCGATTTTGCCCCAACATGAAGGCGGGCAGCCCGGGAACGGTCGCGCCCTTGATGTCGTCGTCGGGGGTGGAAATCCGCGCCAGATACCACAACGCCGGAACCTCCAGCCCCAAATGCGGATCGTTGGCCAATAACGGCTTGCCGCTTGCGGTAAGTTTGCCCGACACCGCCCAAGCGTTGGAAGCGGCGCGGGAAAGCGAGGTAACGCGCCCCAATAGAGCCAGAGCGGTTTCTATGCCCTCGCTCCGCCCATCCTCGGGGGAAGGATCCGCCGCAGCGCGCTTTTTAGGCGGAGGCATTATATGGGGTTTGGGAAAAGTTGACGGTCTGACAGAGATTGCCGGATGCCGAACGGTAACCGGAACGTCGCCCATGGGCGCGAACAAGACGCGCAATTTTTCGGGGGGCAGCTTGGGATAAAGCTCCCACCGCCGCTTTTCCAATTCCATGTTCTTGCCCAATTGCAAGGCCATCAGCTTGCCCCAAACCAGCGAATCCGCGGCTTGCCAAGGCTCAGGGATTATTCCCAACAGCGCGAATTCCGGCGGCAAGCTGTTTTTATGCCCGTCCAACCAAGAGTTCACCCCCTCGGCGTAGGCCGTCAGACGCGACTGCGCCTCCGGCGACAAGGCGTGAAAGCTGGATTGCGCCAACCGATACAAGCCCAAGGTTCGCGTCAACCGATCGACGGGCAACAGCTCCGCCCCCGCCGCTTCGGCCAAACGTCCGGCTCCGGCGCGACGCTGCATCTCCATCTGGAAAAGCCGCTCTCCGGCATGGACGTATCCCAAGGCGCGGGCGGCGTCGTCGAAATTGGCCGCGAATATGTGCGGGATTCCGTTCTTGTCGCGCAAGACCTCGACCTTGGCCGACAACCCCGCCAAACTTTCCCGTCCGGAATAATCCGGCAGGGTTCCAGCCAAAGTCCGCCATCCCCATATTCCGACGGCGAAAATGGCAGCCGCCAAACCGCCCGCCGCCGCAGCGGCTATCTTTCGCCGCTTGCTGACAGGACTTGCCGGAGAAGTTTTCTCGGGAGCGTTCACGTTCATTGGCATTCACCGTTTCCGAACAAAACCGCCACGCCGCAGCGCGAGCCCAACACCGCCGCCGCGTCGTAACCGACGCCGGAGACGGCCTTGAAACGCTGGCGGGCGAAGGCCGCGTCCCCAAAGCAGGAAGCCAAGTGCTTTTCATAGCCGATGGCGCGCGCCATGCGATCCTTGCCCTGCGCCATGGCCGAGCAATCCAGATCGAGGAACGGATCGCGGGTTATCTTGTCGCCTACCAGATACGTCGCCCTCTTTTCGGGATAACTCAGGCGCGTGGCATTACCGCCTAACCTCCGGCCATAAGGGATAAGATCGGCCAAACCGTAGGGATAGGCGTTTTCGCCTTCGCATTTGGATCCGGACGGTATCGCCATGCCGTTGCCTTCCGTCTTGGGACGCGCCGACGTAAAGTAGAGGAACGACGACGGATTGGCGATCAGAAACCTTGTCTCCACCCCTTGCGCCGCCGCCATCTCCGGAGCCTGCCCGAAAGCAGCGTAACGATGGACGAAATCCCCCCCCGCGCCATGGCCGACGATGGTTATATGGCGAAGATTGGGCAACAGGCGGCGATCGGCCAGATACATTACCAATAAGTCCACGGCGGTGAACGAGCTTATCCCCTTGCTGCGCGCCACGGGCAGGGAATCGCCGCCGTACTGCCATCTCTCCGCCCCGCCCGACCGTCCCAAAGGCCAGCGCGCCACTGGCTTGCCATTGTCCGGCAATCCCGTTTCAAGACGCGGCACGTCGGCTTCCAGCGGGAACAAGGGGGCTAGGATCAGCGTGTTTTCCGACTCCTCTCCGGCCAACGACGACAACACGGACACCCCGTGATCGGCGTTGCGGGAAACGTCGTGGATGAAAATCACGGCGCGGCTGGCCTTGGCGTCTATCACCCCAAGATCGCGGTTGCTCGATAGGGGAAGAAACTGCGGCAATTCGTCCGGCAAAGCCGCCGCCGGAAACACCGGAAAGAACTGCATCCCGCGCGCGCCCGAAGCCGCCACGGTTCCGGTCTCCGGCTCCTCTCTCGCAACGGCGCGGGACCGCGCCCCCAAGGCTCCGGCATCGTCGTTGGCCACGGCAGGCGAGGGATAAACGCGGTATTGCCCGCTTTTGGATTCCTTAGATTCCTTAGGCTCCTTGGCGTCCTTGGATTCCTTCACCTCCTGCGCGGCCTTGTCCGAGGAGGGGGGCGGCGGCTTTGGGGCGGGCTGGTTCGACATCATCCCGCGCAGGCTCGATATTATTTCGTCGATGGAAATCGTCTGTTCATTGGGATGGCTGGACGCGGCATGAACTTGGCGCGGGAACGCCATAAGCAGAGCAATAGCCATCGCCGCCGCAAATCCCCCCAACGCCGCCGCTTGCTTGTTCATTAAATCCGCCGCTCCCAAATCTTCCGGCAGGCTGCTAAAGTCTCCGCCGCGATCTCTTGCATAACTGCCGTTATCTACCCTGTTACAGTCAGAGTCCGTCATTTGCGAAGTTACAGCCAAAGGCTGTCATTTCGAAGTCACAGCCAAAGGCTGTCATTGCGAGCGGCCTTCTTCAGGCCGCGAAGCAATCCAGTGCCGTTGTTCCGTGACTCTGGATTGCTTCGCGTCGCAAGGGCGACGCTCGCAATTGACGCCTTTGGCTGTAACTTCGCAAATGACAGCAGTTATGCAAGAAGTCTAATGTTAATCCAGAACGCAAAAAAGCCAAATCCATGCAGAAAAACGAACAAAACTCTCCCGAGAGACTACTGAAAGTGGCGGCGTTGATCGACCTCCCGCGCACGCCTTTTTCGGGCGGGCACGTCAGAGGATGGGAAAATCTGGCTCGCGCCGCCGCGAATTCTCCCTTACCGCTGGATTTAACCGTGTATTTCTCAGGCGAGGATTTTAGCGAGAATTGGGGAGAGCGCGTCCACATCCGCCATTTGCCGCCGGTTTTCAGCTCCTCGCGCCTGAAGTTCCTGCCCTATATGCCGGACTATACCGACCTTGCGCCCTACCATCCCCGCTTGGCGAAGGAATTGAAGGAATACGACGTCGTCCATACCACCGACGGATTTTTCGCTTTCGCCCGCACCGCCGAGCGCGTCCGCCGCCGCTTCGGCGTGCCGGTGACGAACTCGTTCCACACCGACACTCCGTCTTACGCGCGGATATTCACCCGCACCGCCATCCAGGGCATGTTCGGCAACGGCGCGTTTTCGCGTTGGTTGACGGACGGGCTGCGATTGCCTGAAAGGCAGGGACGCGCCATGGAAAGGCGGCTGGCCAAGCATTTGTCGTTCTGCTCGAAAGCCCTCGCCAACCGCGAACTGGACAAGGCCTTGGCCGCGTCGGTCATAGGCCGCGAGAACGTGGGACGGATGCGGCGCGGCATAGACCGCGAGATATTCGATCCTCGCCGCCGCGACCGCGAAGGCTTGGAAGCCCGTTATGGCATCCCTGCGGGCAGGATCATCTTTCTTTTCGTCGGACGGGTGGATGTTGGAAAAAACATTCAAGTCCTCGCCGAGGCCTTAAAACGACTGGTGGACGAAGGCTTGCCCTTGCACCTGATAACGGCGGGCAGAGGTCCGGCGGAAGACGAAGTGCGTCAGATGCTGGGGACCAACGCCACCGTCTTGGGACAAGTGGAGCCGGACGAGCTTGGCCGCCTTTACGCCGGAGCAGACGCGCTGGCTCTTTCATCGGAGGTCGAGGTTTACAGTCTGGCTTGTTTAGAGGCCATGGCTTCAGGCTGTCCGGCCTTGGCGTCCGAGAAAAGCGGGGTTACGAGCGTGCTGGGAGAAACCCCCGCCTTGATGATGGTGGCAAGCGGCGCGGACAACTGGACGAACGCGCTGCGATCCTTCGCCTCCTCGCCCGAGCTGCGCAACAAAATGCGCGAGGCCGCCGAACTCTGCGGTCGCACCAAAATCACGGACTGGCACGGAGTGCTGGCCGAAGACCTGTTTCCGGCTTGGCGAGCGGCATATGCGGAAGCTGAAGGCGGGCCGCAAAGATTGCGACGAGATTAGATCTCTTGCATAACCGATGTCATATACGCTGTTACAGCCAAAGCGGAGCGTCATTGCGAGCAGTCCCTTGGGTTCGAGCGTCATTGCGAGCCGCCTCTCTTTGGTTGGGACAGCGTTAACGCTGTTGGGAGGCGAAGCAATCCAGAGCCACAGGCGCAACGGCACTGGATTGCTTCGCCGCCAAGGGGCGGCTCGCAATGACGCTCCGCTTTGGCTGTGGACTTCACATGACGGCCTTTGGCCATAGACTTCGCAACCTACAGGGCTTGCTGCTTATATTGTGTTGTGTATGAAAAGCGGCCTTGTCGCTATTACGAGCGCGCTTATGCAAGATGTCCGTTGATGGGCGTCGCCGCGAATTCCTATAGGTTCGCAACTTTTTCCAACAACGCCTTTATTTCCTGTTCGTCGCTTTTCGCCATCACGGATTCCGCGAAGGCTATCGCCTTGGGCATCGCCACCGAAAGAGCCTCCTGCTTTACCTGCAAAAGCCGCGATGGAGCCATGGAAAACTCCCTCAACCCCAGTCCCAGCAGCAAGGCGGTGGCTTTGGGATCTCCCGCCATTTCCCCGCACAGGCTGACGGAAATGTTCGCCCGCCACGCCGCCGCTATGGTGAACTGGATCAATCGCAAGACCGCCGGATGGAACGGATCATAAAGATCAGCCACCTGCTCGTCGCCGCGATCTATGGCCAAAGTGTATTGGGTAAGGTCGTTGCTGCCGATGGCGAAGAAGTCGCACACCTTGCTAAGCGCGTCCGCCGACAACGCCGCCGCAGGTATTTCTATCATCGCCCCCAATTGTGGCAGGCCGTTGGGCAGCTTCACGCCGCGCCGCGACAGCTTGCGTTCGACCGCGATCATCCTTTCCCGCACTTGCCGCATCTGGCTGGCCGAGGAAACCATAGGAACCAGAATGCGGACGCGGCCATGCGCCGAGGCGCGTAGTATCGCCGCCAACTGGGCATCCAGCAAAGCCGGTTCCCGCAACCCTAATCGGATAGCGCGCAATCCCAAAGCCGGATTGGAACTTTCCCTTATGCTGTCGCCCAAGGCCGTGGCGAGCTTTTCTCCGCCGACGTCCAAGGTGCGAACCGTCAACGGCTTGCCGTCCAGCCGTTTCAAAAGACCGGCTATGGACACATACTGCTCGTCCTCGTCTGGCAGGTCGGGGCGGTTCATGAACATGAACTCGGTGCGGAGCAACCCTATGCCCTCGGCTCCGATTTCAATTGCGGATTCCACCTCGCGAGGCAGCTCCAGATTGGCCATAAGCTTTATCGGCACGCCGTCCTCGGTGGACGACGGAACGTCGCGCAAAGCCGATTTCAGACGTTTGGTCTCCTTCGCTATCCGCGCCGCCTCTTGGCGATATTTCATCAGGGTTTCGTGGGTCGGGCGGACGATTATTTCGCCGCGCCCGCCGTCCACCACCAGCATGTCGCCGTTGCCCACGTTCCCGATCAATCCGGCCACGCCTAAAACGGCAGGAATCCCCAAGGCACGCGCCATAATGGCGGTATGTCCTTCGGCTCCGCCCATGACGGTCGCGAAACCCGCCACTCCGTCGGGACGCATCAACGCTGTATCGGCGGGAGTTATCTCCTCAGCTACGGTGATGCAGCCTTCGGGGGCCGCCTCGAACGGATTGTAGTGCTGTTGCAAAAGATTGCGGATCAGGCGATTGCCGACTTCGCGCACGTCGCTGCCGCGGGCGGCCAGATACTCGTCGCCCACCGCCGCAAAACCGGCGGCTATGGAGGAAACCTGCTGTTGCACCGCCGCCTCGGCGTTTATGGCTTCGGAGCGGATTATCTCCTCGACCCCCTTGGCCAAACGCGGGCTTGCCAACATGCCGCGATACGCCTCCATCAACAAGGCTATTTCGTCTGAAGGCCCCGACGGAAGCTCTTCGGCCTTCCGCGTCAACGCCGAAAGCTGCTTTTGCGTCTTGGCGATGGCGGAATGCAGACGCTTGATCTCGGAATCCACTTCGGATGCGGCAATTTTACGTTCGGGAACCGCTACGCCGTTCTGCTCTATGACGAAAGCAGGTCCTATGGCGATGCCGGCGGCAACGCCTAAACCCTTCATAACCAGATTCATGCCGTCGTTGTCTTCTTCTCTAGCCATTTTTCACCCGCGAGCCAGCTATTCTTCGCCGAATTTGTTTTTGACAAGATCGACCAACGCGGCCACCGCCTCGGGGGCGTCATCGCCCGAAGCGCATAGCTTTAGGCAAGTTCCGCAAGTGGCGGCCAGCATCATCAACCCCATTATGGATCGCCCCGACACCCGCATCTCGGCGTGCGACACCGTAATCTCGGCGCGGAAAGAGTCGGCTACGCGAACGAATTTGGCCGCCGCCCGCGCGTGCAATCCGCGCTGGTTGGCTATCGTAACCATGTCGCAAAGCTCGCCACCCGCAAAGCGCGTCGTCTCGTATTTCGTCATGTCCGCCACCGCCCGATCGTTAAGGCTGCTTGCCAACGGAAGTGGCCAAGTTTTCGGTTACCAGCTGGATGTATTTTCGTCCGGCGGACTCCGCCTCGCGCACCGCGTCAAGCAAAGTCATGCTTCCCCGCACCGAGGCCAGCTTGACCAAGAGCGGCAAATTAAGTCCGGCCAAGACCACGGCGTTGGCGCGCGGCATGGCGGCGATGGCCAGATTGCTGGGAGTGCCGCCGAACATGTCGGTAAGCAACGCAACCCCGTCGCCGGAATTGACCTCGGCGATGGCGGAAAGCACCATAGTCTGGCAAGCGGCAACTTCGTCGTCGGCCCCCACGCTCACCGCCACAGCTTGCGATTGCGCTCCGACGATTTGATTCAACGTGGCCAGCATTTCCCTGCCGATGCCACCGTGCGTGACCAGAACTATGCCCAACATCGGTCCCTCCCTGCCGCAGGTATGTATGCCTGCGGCGTTTTTGTCGAAGCCTCTTTGAAACGAATCCGAAGCGCATAAACACAACCGGTTCGCGCGGACAGAACGCAACCATTAGACCGCTTGCATAACTGCCGTCATCTACTCATTGCGAGCCGCCGCCCTTTGGTTTGGACAGCGTTAACGCTGTCGGGCGGCGAAGCAATCCAGTGCCGTTGCTTTATGACTCTGGATTGCTTCGCGTCGCAAGATCGACGCTCGCAATGACGCGCAGCCTTTGGCTGTAGCCTCGCGATGGCAGTTATGCAAGAGATCGATTATAGCTATCTGCTCCTGATGGCTTTTATCAGCTTTCGACAGACATGCACAACCATAAGAAAAACGCCGCTCGCAATCGTTACCGGCTTTGGATAGGTAGTTGCAGTTTTATGGTAAATCGACACCTAAATAGCCGTTTTCAGGTGATTGCAATAATGCCACAGGGAGGCAAAAACCAACGCTTGCCGATCATGATTATGGCCTCCGACTAGGCAGGTTTTGCCCATCGCGGCCATGAAAGATCCGAACGAATTCGTCACGACCTCGCAAAATAGCCAATAAATCAAATGCCGTTCTAAATCCGGACAAATGCCGGACAGAAAATGGCACGTTTTTCGCAAGTAAACTCATGCCGTTAGACCGAAGCGTCGTTAACAAGACGTTCACTTTTACGACCTAGGTTACGCGGCAGCAAACCCTGCGGAAGGAGTCCGCTGAAACCCTGAAAGGAGTTCTAACTATGGCTATAGGTGACGTATCCCTTACTTCCTCTGCCCGTTCCAACCTGTTGTCGCTGCAAAGCACGGCTACTTTGCTCGGAACCACGCAGAACCGCCTTTCGACTGGTAAAAAGGTCAACTCGGCTCTTGATAACGCCACGGCCTTCTTCTCGTCGCAAGGCTTCTTGAACCGCGCCAACGACTTGGCCAACCTGAAGGACGGTCTGTCGACCGCCCTGCAGACGGTGAAATCGGCTTCCGATGCGATCAGCTCGATATCGAAGGTCATCACCCAGCTGCAAGGTATCACCAACTCGGCGCTGCAGACCAGCGACACGACCATTCGCGACGGTTTGGCCACGCAGTACAACTCGCTGCTGGATCAGATCGACGGTCTGGTTGACGATTCCGTCTTCAACGGTACCAACCTGTTGCAAGATGGAACCGGAGCCACCACGTTACAGGTGTACTTCAACGCCGACAACTCGACGTCGTTGACCATCACCGCCGTCAACGTGACCAGCGCCGGTCTTGGCGTCGTCGTCGCTCAAAACGCTTTCGCGGCCAGCTCTGACATCATGGTCGCGCAGTCGTTGCTGCAAACTGCTCTGGCGACGTTGCGTACGAACGCTGCATCTTTCGGTGGTAACAACACCATCTTGCAGACTCGTGCCGACTTCACCTCCAACCTCATCAATACGCTTCAGATAGCTTCGGATAACCTCGTGCTCGCCGACACCAACGAAGAGGGTGCGAACCTGCAATCCCTGCAGGCCCGCAACCAGCTTGGTATCGTCAGCTTGAGCATCTCCGGCCAGCTGGCTCAGGCGATATTGCGGTTGTTCTAATGGTAAACGGGAGGGCGGGGAAACCCGCCCTCCCCAATTTCTCTTCTTTATGACATTCGCGGGGGCTTGTTCCTCCGCCATCTCGAAGGAGTCGAGACATGCCGCTCAAGATACGCGTCAAGCCCGAGGGCAAGATTTTCGCCGGCGGGGCGGTTCTGAAGAACGTTGGCAACAAGCCGGCGGATCTTCTGGTTCTTTCCGACAGTCCGGTCTTGCGCGACGGCTATCTGATGAACGCCGATCGCCGCGACGAATCCGACGCCAGCAACGTCTATTTCCTGCTGCAAGTCATATATCTGTTTCGCGGCAAGGGGCAGCCGCTGGATTCCTTGGTCATGGACACCATAGGAAAATTCGGGACGCTTTATCCTCATCTTTCCCGCCATGTCTCGGAAATAGTCTCTTGTCTGGAGGCGGGAGAGCCTTTCAAAGCGTTACGCATAGGCCATAAGCTGATGGCCGATTATCAGCGACCAAGCGACGAATCCTTAACACCGCAAGCAGAGGGAGCCTGAAGTATGACTGCCGCAACTAACGACCAGCACGGCGCGTATACCTCGCGTCAACGAAACAACGAAACCCCGCGCGAAACCGAGGCGCGGGCGTTGTTAAGCTGCGCCAGCCGCCTCGAACGGGCGCGCGGAACCGAGGTTTCCAAGGAGGAGTACGCCGAAGCCGTCCAACACAACCAACAGCTGTGGACTATATTTCAGGTTTGCCTGTGCGAACCGGACAACCAACTGCCCAAAGATCTCAAGGACATTTTGCTGAATCTCAGCCAGTATGTGGACAAGGCCAGTTTCCGCGCCATGTCCGGGCATAATCCCGACATATTGCGGAGCTTGATCAATATCAACCGCAACATAGCCGCCGGCCTCAGCGTAAATCCCGCGGCGGCGTCCGTCGGAGAGGCGGCGTCCGCATCAATGCCGTCTCCCGCAGGCCAGCCGCAGTCGGTGACCACGACGGCATAAAACGCCCCTGCTTCCTGCGGATAACAAGAAATCTAAATCTGCGGGAAAAACGGCCATAGTCGGCCATAATATGCTTCCCAGAAAGGCGTTTGCGGGGTAGTGTCCTCGGCGGACGGCGCGTAGCTTCGCGCCGATTATGTATACCAACGCATAACGGGCAAAAAACCTTGAGCAACGCCACTACTTCGGTCGAACGTCCTTCGGACATTATTCCCGTCACCATCGAAGACGAGATGCGGCAATCGTATCTCGACTACGCGATGAGCGTCATCGTCTCGCGCGCCCTGCCCGACGTGCGCGACGGGCTGAAACCGGTGCATCGCCGCATCCTTTACGCCATGAAGGAAGGCGGTTACGACAGCTCCAAGCCCTACAAGAAATCCGCCCGCATCGTCGGCGACGTGATGGGTAAATACCATCCCCACGGCGACTTCGCGATCTACGACGCCATGGTGCGCATGGCGCAGGACTTTTCCATGCGCCTGCCGCTTATCGACGGGCAGGGCAATTTCGGCTCGATGGACGGCGATCCGCCAGCCGCCATGCGTTACACCGAGGCGCGGCTGGCCAAAGCCGCCGAGACCGCGCTTGAGGACATCGACAAGGAAACGGTGGACTTCCAGCCCAACTACGACGAATCCACCTCCGAACCCGTCGTGCTTCCGGCGCGATTTCCCAATTTGCTGGTCAACGGCGCGGGCGGCATAGCGGTCGGCATGGCCACCAACATCGCCCCCCATAATCTGGGCGAGGTCATAGACGCTTGCGTCGCCTATATCCGCAATCCCAAAATCTCCATCGACGAGATGATGGAGATAATCCCCGGCCCAGATTTTCCAACCGGCGGCATAATACTGGGGCGTTCCGCCTGCCGTTCGGCCTTCCACACCGGACGCGGCAGCGTGGTCATGCGGGCGCGCACGCATGTCGAGGAGATCCGCAAGGATCGCCAAGCCATAATCGTCACCGAGATTCCCTATCAACAGAACAAGGTGCGCCTGATCGAACGCATCGCCGAATGCGTGCGCGAAAAGATAATCGAAGGCATCGCCGAGCTGCGCGACGAATCCGACCGCGAGGGCGTGCGGGTGGTGATCGAGATAAAGCGCGACGCCATGGCCGACGTGGTTTTGAACCAGCTTTACCGCCACACGCCGCTGCAAACCTCGTTCGGGGTCAACATGCTGGCGTTGAACGCCGGCAGGCCGGAGATGATGAATCTCAAGGACGTCATAGCCGCCTTCTCAACCTTCCGCGAAAAGGTCATCACTCGCCGCACCGAATACGAATTGCGCCAAGCCCGCGATCGCGCCCACGTCTTGTTGGGTCTGGCGGTGGCGGTGGCCAACATCGACGAGGTCATCGCCCTTATCCGCAAGGCCTCCGATCCTTCCGTGGCGCGGCAGGAATTGATGGCGCGGGATTGGCCGACCAAGGACATCGCCCCCTTAATCGCCTTGGTGGACGAGGCGGGATCGGGCGAGCAACCCGCCTCCTATCGCATGTCGGAGACGCAGGCCAAGGCGATACTGGATTTGCGCCTGCACCGCTTGACGGGGCTGGAGCGCGACAAAATAGGCGCGGATCTGCGCGTGGTGGTGGATCAGATATCCGACTATCTCGACATCCTCGCCAACCGCCAGCGCGTGCTCGACATCATGGTGGCCGAGATGATGGCGATACGCGAGCGTTTCGCCACTCCGCGCAAAACCACGATAGAGGAGCAGGAGTTCGAAACCGACATCGAGGATCTGATCCAGCGCGAGGATATGGTGGTGACGGTCAGCCATACCGGTTACGTCAAGCGCGTGCCGATTTCCGCCTATCGCCAGCAAAGGCGCGGCGGCAAGGGACGCGCCGGAATGTCGACCAAGGACGAGGATTTCGTCAGCGAGATTTTCGTGGCCTCCACCCATACTCCCGTCCTGTTCTTCACCTCCGTGGGCAAAGTCTACAAGCTGAAGGTATACAAGCTGCCCTTGGGCAATCCGCAGGCGCGTGGCAAGGCGTTGGTCAACCTGTTGCCGCTGGAACCCGGGGAGACCGTAACAACGCTGATGCATTTGCCGGAAGACGAGGCGGCGTGGGAAAACCTGAACGTGGTGTTCGCCACCTCCGCCGGAACCGTGCGCCGCAACCGCTTGTCGGATTTCAGCAACGTCCGCGCCAACGGCCTTATCGCCATGAAGCTGGAAGAGGGCGATAGGCTTATAGCGGTTAAAACCTGCTCGGAAACCGACGACGTGCTGCTGGCGACGCGGCTGGGCAAGGCCATACGCTTTCCCTTGGCCGACGTGCGCGTGTTCGCCGGACGCACCTCGGTCGGCGTGCGCGGGATACGGCTTTCCAAGGACGACGAGGTCATATCCATGTCCGTGCTGCGCCACTCCGATTTCACGCCGGAGGAACGCGTCGCTTACCTGCGCCAAGCCGCCGCGTTGCGCCGCGCCGCCTCGGGCGAAGGCGAAATCGCCGAAGGCGTCGCTGTCGCGCCGGACGGCGGCGAGGAGGAAGAGGCCGTGGGCAACGTGTCCGCGCTGTCCCCCGAACGCTTCGCCGAATTGGAAAAACAAGAGGATTTCCTGCTGACGGTGTCGGAGCGCGGATTCGGCAAAAGATCGTCGGCCTACGACTATCGCGTGGCCGGACGCGGCGGACAGGGCATCTGGAACATCGATATGTCCGAGCGCAACGGCGCGGTCGTCGCCACCTTCCCCGTCAAGGACGGACAGGGCGTTATGCTGGTGACGGACGGCGGCCAGATAATCCGCCTGCCGGTCAGCGACATCCGCATCGCCGGACGGCGCACCCAAGGCGTGACGCTGTTCCGCGTGGCCGAAAGCGAGCGCGTGGTGTCGGTGGCGGCGTTGGACGAACAGGAAAGCGGAGAATCCTCGCCCGAAGATCCGCCGCAACCGCAAGAATAACGGATGTTTGGCTCTTATCAACAATGGGTGGGTTAAAGAATCGCTCTATCCGGCAAGCGCGGTGGAGTTCCTCCCCCTTCTTAGGGGAAGGTTAAGTGGGGGGGGACGCATTCACCCAAGTAGGCTCTTTCTGAAAACGGGTGGGTAATTTCGTAGCCGCCTGCATCAGCAAGCAAGGCCGTCATTGCGAAGTTACGGCCAAAGGCCGTCATTGCGAGCCGCCCCTTGGCGGCGAAGCAATCCAGAGTCATATAGCAACGACACTGGATTGCTTCGCCGCCCGACAGCGTTAACGCTGTCCAAACCAAAGGGCGGCGGCTCGCAATGACGACTCTTTATTCCCACCTGTTTTGCGTAAGAGCCAACTTTCTCCCTCAGGATTTAGCTTTATAATGCCGCTTAAACGCATGCGCTTAAAACTCAAAAGAGCCGGAATGACAGCAACTAAAAAATTATCCGAAATCCTGCCCAAGGTTCGCGGCAAACTGGCCTTTGACGCGCCATTGGCTTCCCACACATGGTTCCGCGTCGGCGGTAACGCCGAAGCCCTATTCAGTCCCGCCGATACCGAGGATCTGGCCGCTTTTCTCGCCGCTTGCCCGCCTTACGTTCCGGTGACCGTCATCGGGGTGGCCTCCAACCTTTTGGTGCGCGACGGCGGAATCTCCGGCGCGGTCGTGCGTCTGGGGCCGGAGTTCGCCCGCATCCGCGTCGAAAGCCGCGAAGGATTGATTAATGCGGGCGCGGCGGCGATGGATCTGAACGTCGCCCGCGCCGCCCAAGCCGCCGGACTGGCGGGATTGGAGTTCATGAGCGGCATCCCGGGCACTGTGGGCGGCGGATTGCGGATGAACGCCGGAGCCTATGGCGGAGAGTTCAAGGACGTGACCGAGGCGGCTATAGCAGTCGATCGCCAAGGAAAAACCCATACGCTGAAAAACTCCGATATGGGGTTTTCCTATCGCCGCAGCGCGATCCCCGACGATTGGATATTCGCCTCCGCAGTTTTTCGCGGCCAGACCGGAGACGGGGAAGCCATCCGCGCCAAGATGGCGGAGATTCAGCAGAAACGCTCGTCCAGCCAGCCGATACGCGAGAAGACCGGCGGATCGACCTTCGCCAACCCCGACAACGATCCCCAAGGGCGCAAGGCTTGGCAGCTTATCGACGCGGCGGGATGTCGGGGATTGCGGATGGGCGGAGCGCAAATGTCGGAACAGCACTGCAACTTTCTAATCAATCGCGGCGACGCCACCGCCGCCGACATAGAAAATCTGGGCGAGGAAGTCCGCCGCCGCGTGCGGGAAAAAACCGGCGTCGAGTTGCGTTGGGAAATCCGCCGGATAGGAAACCCGCTCCCGCCCCGCGAATAGGCCGGTAGAAAATTCATCAGTTCACCTTACGCACGGGAGCACGTTGCGCCGCTATGGCGTAAGGGGAGTTATCAAGACTTCCGGTCCACCACGAAGCGCGCGACGTCTTCCAAGTTTTTGGCGCGGCCATCAAACACGCTTAGATGCTGTATCGCCTGTTCAGACAGCAACCGCGCCTGATTTCGCGCCCGCTCCGGCCCTAAAATCGTGACGAAGGTGGCTTTTCCGGCCTTGGCGTCGCTTTGCACCGGTTTGCCGGTTTCCGCCTCGCTGCCTTCCACGTCCAGCAGATCGTCGACTATCTGGAACGCCAGCCCCAGATCGTGGGCATAGGCGCGCAAGGCGTTGTGATGCTGTTGCGAGGCCTTTCCCAGTATGGCTCCGGCTTCGGCGGAAAAGGCGATTATTTCGCCGGTCTTCATGCGTTGCAGGCGGGTTATCGCGCCGATGTCCAGCGCGGTGTTCTCGGCTATCAGATCCAGCATCTGTCCGCCGACCATTCCGTTGGCTCCTCCGGCGCGGGCCAAGGCCGACACCAGATTGCAACGCACTTTGGGATCTTCGTGAGTGCGGGGATCGGCCAGTATCTCGAACGCGATCGTCAGCAAGGCGTCGCCCGCCAATATCGCCGTGGCCTCGTCGAACTGCTTGTGCGCCGTAGGCCTGCCGCGCCGCAGATCCGAATTGTCCATGGCCGGAAGATCGTCGTGCACCAGAGAATAGCAATGCAGGCATTCCACGGCAGCGGCGGCGCGCAGGGCGCATTCGTCGCTTACGCCGAACAGCTTGGACGCGCTTACCACCAGAAACGGACGCAGGCGTTTCCCGCCGCCGAGCGCGCTGTAGCGCATGGCGTCGAACAATTTTCGCTCGGCGAAGTCGGATTTCGGCAATATGCGTTCAAGGGCATCGTTAACCGCCGACGCTGTGTCGGCCATCGCGGCGGCTAGTGACGGGCTTATTGAGGGCATGGTTCGATACCTGTCTGTTGTGCGCGAATTGGCGCGGGAAAAAGTCGGTTAGAACGCGGCAGTCGTGGGTTCAGGCCTGTTGGGGGACGGCAGAGAGGCTATCTTTTCTATCCTCGCCCGCGCTTCCCGCAGCTTGGTTTCGCAGTGTTGCTTCAGCAGAGACCCGCGCTCGTACGCCTTGATGGCGTCGTCGAGCTTGGCCTTGCCGTCTTCTAGCTGCCTGACCAGCTTTTCAAGCTCGATCATGGCCTCCTCGAAGCCTAGGGCCGATATGTCTGGCGGAATTGGCGATGCGTTGTTCATGCGGCGGAGTTTAATCCGACCGCGATGGAAAGAGCAAGATTTTGCTTTATCTTTCCGGCGGGGCGTATTTGGCTATTTCGACCCGCGCGCGAAGGTCTATTTCGTCCAGCAACGAAACCAGCCGCGGATCGGATATTTCGGCGCGGCGCGAGTTGACCACCTGCGACAACTTCATCAATTTTTCCTTGGACAGCGTGCCAGACAGGACGCCCATCCGTATCTCGTCCAGTTTGTCCAGCATATCCTCGGCCCGCAGCTTGCCTCGGGCAGCCCGCGCCAATGCGTCGTCCACCTCCTGCGCGCCCAGCACTCCCGAGACGGCTCCGGCCTGCCCCATGGCGTGGGCAGGAGCGGCGGAGTCGGCTTCGCTCGCGGCGTCCATGTGCTTGGCAAACCCCGTCGCGTCGACGTCGGAGCTTTTGGAAGCGCGGCGCACGGGCTGAGCGTGCCGTATGGGTCCGGTTCCCTCTATCTTGCCTATCATGACGATTAACTCCGGATATGGTGCGGGTTGGGTATTATGTCCCTGTTTGCACGTCTTGTTCCAGACGTTTTTTCAAGGACAAAAGATCCTGCCAAACCTGCCGCTTGGCCGCCGGTTGGCGCAGCAGATAGGCCGGATGGTATATCGGCAGGAAGGGCAGGACGCGCCCTTCCCATTTTTCGTGGCGCGGCGAATAATCCGTCCATTTGCCGCGCAGGCGGGTTATGCCTTCGCTTGCCCCCAGAAGGGTTTTTACCGCCACGCCGCCCATGCCTACCAGAATATCGGGTTTGACCAGCGAAATATGCCTTTCGACGAACGGCAGGCACGCGGCCAGCTCGGCGTCGGTAGGCGAGCGGTTGCCCGGCGGACGCCAGAAAATCACGTTGGCGATGTAGACGCCGGATCTGTCCAAACCGATGCCCGCCAGCATCTTGTCCAAAAGCTTGCCGCTCGGCCCCACGAACGGCAACCCTTGGCGGTCTTCGTCTTCGCCCGGGGCTTCGCCCACCAGCATTATCCGCGCCTTGGGGTTGCCGTCCGCGAAAACCAAATTCATCGCGGTGCGCTTGAGCGGACAACCGTCGAACGCCCGCACTTCCTCCCGAAGCTCGTCCAATGTTTCGGCGCGCACCTCGCGCGTCGCAGGCAAGGCCGCCTTTTCCGCTTTCGCCGCCCTCGCCGCTTCGGTTCGGGCGGGCAAGGCCGACACCGACGCGGAGGCGTGAGCCGAAGACGCCGATAGCGGCGGCGCGGCGCGTCCCAGCCCCTTCCATGCGGAAAGGCTGGAGTTTTCGTCGACGGCTTCGTCCGCGCCGATCTCCGCCTGCCAAGCCAAAAGCCCCAACAAGCGGTCGCATTCGGCTTCAGATCCGAGCATCATTCGCTATCCCGCAATCTTGCCAAAACTCTGTCCCGCCCGATAAGCGGCAGCAACGCCTTCATCTCAGGTCCGTGGTCGCATCCGGTAAGGGCTAGCCGCAATGGCATGAACAATTCCTTGCCCTTGCGTCCGGTCGCGGATTTTATCGCGTTCGTCCAAGCCCCCCACGTCGCCTCGTCCCAAGGTGCTGGCGGCAAAAGGCTTGCCGCAGTTTTCAGAAAATCCCTGTTTTCGGGAGAGCTCTTGGGCGGAATTCCGCTTACGACGTTCCACCATGCCTTGGCGTTGGCCAAGGTTTCCAGATTGGGACGAACCGCCACCCAGAAATCTTCGGTGGCGGAAGCGACGCCCGCGCCGCGCAAACGCTCGGCCACGGCTGCGAACGGCGTGGCGTGTAACACGCCCGCGTTGACGCGCCGCAGATCGGCCATATCGAACTTGGGCGTGGCGCGGGAGATGCGATCCAAGCCGAAATCGGCGGCCAGATCCTCGACGCGGGTCTTGGGGGTTATCGGATCCGAAGTGCCAAGCCGCGCCAACAGCGAATTGACGGCCATCGCCTCGATGCCCATGTCGTCGCGAATGCTGGAGATGCTTAACGTTCCCAGACGCTTGCTCATCTCCTCGCCGGTGGCGTTCACCAAAAGCGGGAAATGGGCGAAGGCAGGAGGCGGAGCGTCCGTCACCGCCTGCCATATCTGGAGCTGCACGGCGGTGTTGGTCACGTGATCTTCGCCGCGAATTACGTTCGTCACGCCCAGATCCGCGTCGTCGACCACCGAGCAGAAGGTGTAAAGAGGAACTCCGTCTTCCCGCATTATCACCGGATCGGACAGCGAGGCGGACGGAAAGCTCTTGCTTCCCTGTATTCCGTCGTTCCATTCGGTAACGCCGCCGTGATCCAGCTTGAATCTCCAGTGAGGCTTCCTCCCCTCGTCCTGAAATTTTCGCATGGCCTCGTCGGTCAGCCTAAGAGCGGCGCGATCGTAGACCGGAGGCAATCCGCGTCCCAACTGGGTTTTGCGCTTGAGATCCAGCTCGGCTTGGGTTTCGAAACACTGGTACGCCAGCCCAGACGCGGCGAGTTTTCGCAACGCTTCGGAGTATCTGTCCAAACGGTCGGACTGACGGGCGAACTTGTCCCAATTCAATCCCAACCAGCGCAGATCGCGTTCGATAAAGGCGGCAAACTCGGCGGTCGAACGCTCGCGGTCAGTGTCGTCCATGCGAAGCATGAAACGCCCGCCGGTTTTTCGGGCAAACAGAAAGTTGAACAGGGCGGCGCGGATGTTGCCGATGTGCAAAAGTCCGGTAGGCGAGGGCGCGAAGCGCGTCAGCGTAGCCACGGGATCATCCCCCCACTTTGGCGGAAGAAGCCGCAGGCGCGTCCGAGGTTTTGCGTAACGGCGGCATGTACAAAAGCAAAGCCGCCGCAACGTATATCGACGAGTAGGTTCCGATGGCGATGCCCCACACCAAGGCCAGCGAGAAGTTCAACAAAGTCGGGCCGCCGAAAAACACCAAAGGTATCAACGCCAAAAGAACCGTTCCGGCGGTCATGGTGGTGCGGGAAAGGGTTTGGTTGACGGATTCGTTGATGACTGTTTTAAGATCCGTTGTCTTTTGGCGGCGCAAGTTCTCGCGCATCCGGTCGAACACCACCACGGTGTCGTTGACCGAATAGCCTCCCAACGTCAACAGCGCGGCAATGGCGGTAAGGTTGAAGTCCAATTGCAGCACCGAATACAGCCCCACAGTCACGAACACGTCGTGGATGGTGGCGACAAAGGCCGCCAACCCGAACTGCCATTCGAACCGGAGCCAGACGTAGGCCGCGATGGCCAATATCGCGAACACTGTGGCCATCATGCCGGACTTGAACAATTCGTCGCCGACCGTAGGCCCCACCACCTCGACGCGGCGATATTCGTATCCGCTTCCCAATTCGGCGCGAACCGCTTCGATGGCCTTGTTCTGGGCTTCCTCGCCGCCTTCCTGCCGCTGGACGCGGATCATCACGTCGCGCCCGCTGTCGCCCATTTCCTGCAGCGTAAGTTCGCCCAGATGCAGCCCCTCCAGTTCGGAGCGCAAATTCCCCATGTCGATGACAGCGGGGGCGCGCGCCTCGATCAGTATTCCGCCTTTGAAATCGATGCCCATGTTCAGCCCCTGCGCCGCCAAAGACAGCAAGGTGACGACCATCAGCAATATGGTGACGCCGAAGGCGAACCAACGCTTTGCCACAAAATCTATTTTCGTGTTGGGCGGGAACAGGTTAATAGGGTGGAACATCATCCAAACCTCGCGCAAAAAAGACCGCTCGCCGACAAAGGCGTTCCGTGTACGCAACACTAGTATATCCATAAAAGGAATGTGTCCAGAAATAAGGGGGGCGGCTCGCAATGACGGCCTTTGGCCGTAACAGGGTAGATGACGTTGCTTACTGCTGCTTTTGGCTGCAAAATTACCCACCCGTTCTGCGTAGGGGCCAATCTTATGTTCTTGGGTATCGGAAAAAAACTCTTTACAATGCCGCCGTCCGGTTCGGGCGCATTCGCGTTCGTCTTTATTTCAGATCGCAATTTCATCACTCGGGTGTCGACAATGCTTAGTTCCAAATGTCCTATGCGCTCAGCCTCGCGCCTTTTTCTTTTAGCTACCGCGCTCGCCTCCTCGGCGTGGGCGATGCAATCCGCGCCGGTTTGGGCGAAAACTCCGATCAACAAGACGGAATCTGCGGCTCCGGCTGGCGGCCAGTCCGGGGACGAGACTTTCCGGCAATTGACGCTTTTCTCGGACGTGCTGGAAAGAACTCGCTCCGATTATGTGGATCAAGTAACCGACGAAAAGCTGATCGAATCCGCGCTGAACGGAATGCTGGGTTCCTTGGATCCCCATTCCGGATACATGAACAAAAAGAGCTTTCAGGACATGCAGACCCAGACCCACGGCGAGTTCGGCGGTCTGGGAATAGAGGTCACCGCCGAAAACGGGCTGGTCAAGGTGGTGTCGCCGATTGACGACACTCCGGCGGCAAGGGCGGGCATACAGCCCAACGATATGATAACCCACATAGATTCCAAGCCGGTCACCGAGATGACGTTGAACGAGGCGGTGGACAAGATGCGCGGCCAGCCCGGCACGAAAACCACTCTGACGCTGCGGCGCGGCGGGGTTACCGGACATCCGTTCGACATAACGCTGACTCGCGCCGTCATTCATATCCAAGCGGTAAGGTGGGAGCCGAAGCAGGATATAGCCTATATTCGCGTCAAGACATTCAACGAGCAAACCCAGCCCGGGCTGGACAAGGCGTTGGCCGAGATAGACAAGCAAATGGGCGATAAATTGGCGGGATTCGTGCTGGATCTCCGCAATAATCCGGGCGGATTGCTGGATCAGGGAATATCGGTTGCCGGAACTTTCCTGCCCGTGGGCAGGGAGATTGTGTCGACCCGAGGCCGCCATAAGGACGACAACCAATCATTCCCTTCCAAGAGCGGCGATAAAGGCCGCGGCAAGCCGATGGTGGTGTTGATCAACGGCGGTTCGGCCTCGGCCTCGGAAATCGTGGCCGGAGCGTTGCAGGATTATCGTCGGGCTGTGGTCGTCGGCACGAAAAGTTTCGGCAAGGGATCGGTACAGACCATCATACCCGTTCCGGGCGGCGGAGCCATGAGGTTAACCACGGCTCGCTACTACACCCCGTCTGGACGTTCCATACAACAGCTGGGGATAGAGCCAGACATCAACATCCCTATGGCCAAGGTTGAGGAGCTGGACGCCGGCAAGGGGGTGCGCGAAGCGGACTTGCGCGGAGCCTTGGCCAACGACACGGCCAAGCTGAGGGAAACCGACAAGGAAAAGGATAAGGCCAGAAACCGCAAGGAAGACGAAGGAGAAGACGAAGGCGGCGACGATAAGAACGATAAGCAGTCAAAGAGCGGCAAGACCGGAGAAAAGGAAGAGGCAAAGGATTACCAACTGTTGCGCGCCATCGACGTGGCTCGCGGCATCGCGCTGTTTTCCGGCAAGCCGGTTTCGACGCCAGCCGCCGCTCCTCTCGCGACGGAGACGCAGAAGTGACTTTTTTAACCGCCGCCGAGGTTTGCTCCAGATACGGCCTGCCGCCTAGGCAGGAAACGTTTCTGGCGCGTTATCCACGCAGACTGAAACTGCGGATAACGGCGGCGGTCGCGGCGGCGATCGCGTCCGCATGGCTGGGATCCGTCTTGTGGAACAACTTCGGCGGTTCAGATGAACAAACGGAAACCGCTGCGGAATCCCCCTCGTTCGAACGGGCAACCGGACAACTGCATCCGGGCACTGAAGCCTCGCCGGAAGCGGCCGCGCAGCCCAAGACTTTTTCCGAGGCCGAGGCCATAGCCTCCAACGACGCCGGAGACGCCATCATCAATATGGTTCGCGCTCCCGACATAGGATTGGTCGAAGACAGCGCGGAGGGAATGCTGCCCAAAATCGGCGAAAATGGCCGCAAGCCTTGGCAGGTGTACGCCCGCCCGTTCAACATCGCCGACAAAAGGCCGCGCGTCGCCTTGGTCATAACCGGACTCGGCATGTCCAGAACGGCCACCGATTCCGTCATTCACAAAATGCCTTCGGCGGTAACGCTGGCGTTCGAAGCCCAAAGTCCGGTCGTAGGGGCGTGGATGGCGCGGGCGCGACAGGATAAACACGAAACGCTTTTGTCCGTTCCGATGGAGCCTTTCGATTATCCCAAAAGCGATCCCGGCCCCGGCTCGCTGTTGACGAATTTGCCGGACGACGAAAATCTCCAGCGTCTATACCGCTCTATGCGCAAAGGAACCGGCTATGTGGGAATAACGACATCCACCGGATCGCGCTTTACGACGAATCCAAGCAAATTAACGCCGATAATCGAGGTCATCAACCAACGCGGACTGTTGGCCTTCGATACAAGGGTCGCTCCGCAAAGCACCTTCAACGAGTTGGCGCGGCGCGTCCACATTCCTTCAGCCATCAGCACCTTGCAGGTGGACGCGGATCCCCAGCCGGAGGCCATTGACGCGGCCTTGTCCCAGCTTGAGCAAACCGCGAAGCTGACCGGCGGAGCCATAGGAGTAGCGTCCCCGTTGCCGGTGACCGTGGAAAGGTTGGCGTTGTGGGTTGAGCAGCTGTCCAGCCGTGGCATAGCCCTCGCCCCGCTTTCCGCGATGGTGGAATAGAGCATTTTCGGCTCTCACCCAAAACGGGTGGGTGGTTTTACATTTAAACGCAACGCAAACACCGTCATTGCGAAGTTACGGCCAAAGGCCGTCATTGCGAAGTTACGGCCAAAGGCTGTCTGCGAGCCGCCCCCTTTGGTTTGGACAGCGTTAACGCTGTCGGGCGGCGAAGCAATCCAGAGCAGTTGCGCCTGTGGCACTGGATTGCTTCGCCGCCAAGGGGCGGCTCGCAATGACGGCCCTTTTAAGGTAATACCCACCCGTTTTGCGTAAGAGCCACTTTTTGGTTGTAGAGCAGATTCACGCGAACGGTTTGCGCTGAAGCGCGTAAAACTTATCGCGATCTGCTCTAATTCGCCGGAATTACGCGCTTTCGGCCACCATGGCCAAGGTTATCCGCCTTTTTTTATGCCGAGCCGCCGCTTCGTCCAATCTGTTCGCCAGAGCCCGCAAGGCGGCGGGAGAGCGTTCGCAGGTCTTCAATATCCGGTCTATCGCCGCTTCGTCGCAATCCAGCCGCCGATCCGACAACAGCTTGGCCAGAACCAAAGCCAACATGTCGTCGTCGGGAGGGAGCAATTCGGCGGAGACGATCGCGTTGAGGCGGGAGGAAAGATCCGGCAACCGCACCCCCCATCGCGACGGCGGGGACGAAGCGGCCAGCAATAGCCAGCCCCTTTGTTCGACCACGCGGTTATAGAGATGGAAAAGCCCGCGTTCCCTGTCATCGTTTCCGGCCACGGCGTCGGCATTGTCCACGGCCAGCATCGCCCCTTTTTCGGCCACGAAATCGCGCGAGTAGTCGGATAGCGCGGACACGTCCAGTTCCGCGCCGCCGCTGGTATTTCTCCATACCTTCAGCAGGTGGGTTTTGC
This sequence comes from Alphaproteobacteria bacterium, assembly GCA_041908065.1. Taxonomy (GTDB): domain Bacteria; phylum Pseudomonadota; class Alphaproteobacteria; order UBA9219; family UBA9219; genus JAYRGC01. The sequence continues at coordinate 36,224 of JAYRGC010000070.1, forward strand.
CGGATCCCGAAGCTCCGTGGATTATGGCCGACCGCGTTTCGTTTCCCCACGACATCGGCCATCCGGCAATCAGCTTCCGCGCCGCCGCGTTGGAAGCCGATGGTATGAAATCGCAGGATTCCATGGCGTCGGCAGCCGGCATGACCAAAGGGAGCTGCTCGGCAGAACGATCAAAAGGGAAAAGGTTCACTTCTTGTCCCCGTGATAGACCGAGCTGGATCGGTATTTCCGCAGGGCAAAACGCACCAAAACCCCCATCACCGCCGCGACCGGAACGGCTATCAACACTCCGACGAAGCCCAAAAGGCTGCCTCCGGCGAACAACGCGAACAGTATCCAGACCGGATGCAATCCCACACGATCCCCGACGAGCTTGGGGGTGAGAACGTAGCCTTCCAATATCTGGCCGACCAAAAACACGCCTAAAACCACGCCTATCCGCCATGCTTCGTCGAACTGGAGCAGGGCCAGCCCCAATCCCGCCACCAGACCGAATGTGGAGCCGACATAGGGGACGAACGACAACGCTCCGGCGATTATCCCTACGGTAGCCCCGTAATGCAGCCCCGCTGCGGTAAGTCCTGCGCTGTATATGAAGCCTAGAGCTAGGCAGACCATCGCCTGTCCGCGCACGAAACCGGACAAGGCGCGGTTCACCTCCCCCAGCTCCTGCTTTATGGTGTCGCGATGGCGGCGCGGCAGGAGCCTGTCCACCGCCTCGGTCAGTTTCGGCCAATCCCGCAGCATGTAAAAAGCCACCACCGGCGTGATTATCATCAAGGCCAGAACGTCGAATATCGCGAAGCTCCCGTCAACCAGTTTCCGCAAGATCCGCCCCGCCCATACCACCGCGTCTCCGGCGTACTGTCCGGCGGCCTCGCGGAATCTGTCCATGTCCTGAGGAGAGATGTCGCCGACCATGCTCTCTAGCTTGGGCAGCAACGTGGAGCGAAAGGATTCCGCGTACCCGGGCATCGCCCGCAGCAAAGCCGCTATCTGCCCTTGCAGCAAGGGTATCAACAGCGTCAACAAGAATAGTCCCAGAGTCAAAAATCCCAACATGGCCAGCATTGTTCCAAGCCAGCGCGGGATCTTGAATCCGGACAGGTAGCTAACGACCGGATCGAGAAAATACGCCAAGGCCAATCCGGCCACGAACGGCAAGAGCATGGGCTTCAACGCCCACACCAATATCGCGAAAACCGCGAATACGGCTCCCCAGAAACGGGTTTGGGCGGAAAGGGTTGTGTCTGACACCGGCGCATCCTCCTGAAAAACGGCGTTTTTGCCTAAACCTCTGTTAGGCCGCATAATTTCAACGAGACGAAATATATTCGCAAACGCGGCGAAAATCCATGAAGTCTCAAATTGCTTGGAACGCTTACGGCTTGGGGTTATCATCCGCAGCGAAGCGATCGCGATTCGTAGGCTGCGTTCGCTGGCGTTAGCTGTCGTATCGACAACGGACTGGGAGGTGTGATGTTCTCGCGTTTAATGGGTAGATCGTCATTCAGTTCCGCGTGTCTGGCCGCAGTCGCGTTTTCGGTAGCTGCCTTGGCAACTACGCCGTCAGCGTTCGCGGCGAACGACACGGCTTCCAGCATCTTGTCGCAAATAAACCCCTCCGGCGGAACCGCTCCATCCGATCTGTTCAACCGCAAGGCGACGCCTCCCGACATAGCCTCGATTCCGGTTCTCAACAACATGACGAAAGTGGGGGCGAAGCTGCATTATATCGGCGAGCGTTCCGGCATACACGGATGGTTTATCATCAAGGACGGGCAGATACAGGTCGTTTACCTGTCGCCAGACAAGCGCAGCGCGATAATGGGCGCGATGTTCACGGATAACGGCGAAAACGTCACCGGCCCCCAAGTGGAATCCCTATCTACCGCCGACAAGTCGGTCGAAGCCTTGGTCGCCGAAAGCGCGCGCCAAGAAGGCGCTGTGATGATGGCGGGGCTTGCCCCGGGCGGATCGGCGAACGTGCAGGGCGCGAAAGCTCCGGCGGCTAGCACGGGGAAGAATGACGCGCCAACCACGTTGGCCTTCCCTCTGCCGCCCGGGGAAAGATTGTTGAACGACATGCAAGCGGCGGCGGGCGTGGTGCTGGGAAAATCCGACGCGCCGTTGTTGTTCATGATGGTCGATCCCAACTGCCCCCATTGCAAATCGACGTGGCGGGAACTTAGGGAAAGCGTGACCTCCGGCAAGCTCCAGATCAAGCTGGTTCCCATCGGATATTTGCGCCCCGACAGTCCGAAAATCTCCGCCCAGCTTTTGCGCGCCGCCGATCCTCTGTCGGCTTGGGATAAATACGCCGAAGGCGACGCTTCGGAATTGGCGGGCGAACCGGATCCAACGTTCTTGCAAGCCATTCGCAACAACCAGCTGATGTCCGAGAAATGGCATATCTCGGGAACGCCCTATCTGGTGTACCGCGCCAAAGGCGGATCCATCAAGATAGTGCAAGGCAAGCCAGATCGCATGCCAGCGGTTTTGTCAGATTTGCTCAGGTGACGTACAATGGGGGGATGGCTGCAAAAGGCGAGCGATAAAACCAGATCCAACATCGGAAAAGTCTCGGCTTCTTCTCTTCCCGCCCTGCGCAACTGGGACAGGTTAGTAAAAACCTTCGAGGGCGAGGGAAAGTCGGGGGAATTGCCCAACGCTTCGCTGGTTTACGGCGTGGGCAGCGCGATTTTGATCGCGGTCGCGGCGTTTTTCATCATAGGTGGCAGCTATGCCAGCGGCCTGCTGGTTTTGATACCCGCCGCCGGATTATTGGGCTTCGCCCTTTATTTCCTGAAATACCGCTGATCCTGTTTCCGGCGCGGGTTTCTCTTCATTTGGTGAAAAACAGGTTGCGTAAGAATCCCGGGGTCAACAACGAGATGGGGTTCACGCTTATCGACGGATCGGACAAATTCCCTTTGACCGTATAGGCGGCGGCGATGACGCCTTGGCCGTCGCCGCCGGTTATCACGTCGCCTAGTATCGGTATCATGTTGATCATGCGATTGAAGAAGCTGAAAGGAACCAGCGTTCCGCTTAGATCCGCCATTCCGGTTTCGATGTTCAGCTTGCCGTTGACGTTGATCCCCACCGAGGCTCCGGAAGTCTGAACCTCGCGCAATTCCGCCCAATCGCCTTCAAGGCGGAATTTGCCGCGCAAGCGATCGAAGCCGGAAGATCCGCCCGACAGCAAGTCGGCGAATCCCAAAGGCGACATGGCGTCCAAAAGCCGCATAAGAACCGGCAATCCCGAAACCGAGAAGTTGCCGATGTCAATGTCACCCTCGATCGCGTCCTGATTGTCGGAAGGCGTAGTCCCTTTTATCACCAGCTTCCCGCCGTTGACCGCCTCCGACAGCCCTGCTCCTTTCAAAGCCTTGCCGAAATCGTCGCAAACCACGGACAGGGTTCGTTTAGGCGGTTGAGCGGCCTTGATGGCGTTGGGGGACTTCTTACCGCCCTTCGCCGCCACCGCCGTCGTCTCTGGCAACAACGCCACCCGCAACGGATGCGTGCCGTCGGCGACGCCTTGCAGATCTATTTCCTCCCACCCCTTGGACGAACGCGAAGCCCTCCCCCGCAGATCCGAGATAAATCCGTTTTCTCCGGTATAAAGCCTTTCCAACCGGAAAACGTATTCTTTACCAACGACGCCGTCCGCGCCGCCGCCCTTGGCGTCGTCGGAAGAGGAGGCCAGTATTCCGCTGGCGTCAAAAGATTTTCCTTCCACTGTGAACTTGGTCTTGCCGCCGTCAGGACGAAACAGTCCGATTTTAGCATCGGTGCGGCCTACCGAAATATTATCCATTTCCAACCGCGCCAGACGGCTGCCGCTTTCGTCCAAGGCCGCCGAGCCTTTGGCCGAGATGCCCGATCCTTGCAACGATAGATAGTCTATTTTAACGGCTCCCGAAGCCGGAATGTCGGCGGCAAACTCTGCAACGACCGCGATTCCGGCGGGCTTGTTCCAGTTTATCTCCCGCGCGTTGATCGTCGCCTGCCGCAGATCGACGCTGCCGGAAAGCCGCGAAGGCTTGTCCCCGCCTTTGAAAAACTTCAGCGCGGCAACGGTGGGGCCTTGGCCGTATTCCGTGAGATCCAAACCAAGTTGCCGCCATTGCTCCATGGTGACGGGGCCGGACAAATCAGCTTGATGCGAAGGATGCCCCGACGCGGCGGAGGCGAACTCGGTTCGCCATACCGCCTGAAAAGGAACTCCGGCGATGGCCGCCGAGCCTTTCAGCTCCAATCCGTCCTTGTCGAGGCTCAGATCCAACGTGCCATCCGACACGTCCATGCCTCCCGCCAACTTTTTCGCGCCGAACCCCGACAGCTTGGCCGCTGCCTTAAGATCCACATCGGAAAACTTAACGTCGTCCAAAAGCGGCAGTTTCAGTTCCAAAGTGCCGGAGACCATTTGCCCGTCGCAGTCTTCGGGCTTCACCCCAACTTCCTTGGCGTACCCGAGCGGCGGGGAATCTATTATGGCAATCACCTCGCGCACCGGACCTGACAGGTTCAGCGGGACAGATAAATACTGGACGTCCTTTTCAAAATCCGTAAGCTGAACGACCGAAGGCAGAATCTTGACCTTGCCCACGTTGCCGGACGCGACATTTATGTCCATGTGGCGCAAGTCGAACACGGCGTCGGCGGACACGTTTTCCACCGGCGGCATTCCTTCGACGTAACGCGCCGTGGAACCGGAAATGGCCAGCTTCCCCTCTCCGGAATCGACGGAGGAATTGGCGTAGTCGTTCATATCCACCCGTCCGCGCAGCGTGGCCTCCCCCGCCGTCAAGGATCCCTTGGACACGTTGGCTACTATCCATTCTCTGGCTTCGGGGATCGCCGTCTTGGGCCAGATGGCGGAATAGTCGTCCATCGGCAGATCGGTAAGGCCAAGCTGGACGACGAACGGGGCTTCGCGCAAGGCGGCGTCGGGGGAAGGAAGCGAGACATCGCCCTTGGCAGACAGTTTGCTTCCGCCGAAATCGACATCGAAGGCGGAAATATCCACCTTGCGCTCCGTCCCGTCATAGGTGGCCGACAGCGAAGCCTTGGCTATTTCCCTAGGATTGTCCCATAAATCGGGAACGTTCAGTTTTCCCGCGCCGCCCGTCACGTTCAACGACAACAAGGAAAGCTCGCCGTTACGGGCGGATTTCAGCATTACCTCGCCGTCCATAGGCGCGTCGACCGCCGACAAAAAGCCGAGTTTGGGGTGCTTGTCGGAGAAAAAGCGGGGATTTATGCCGCTGAAGCGCAGCGACACCGCGTGCATTCCATCGCCTTTGCCGTCGAAGCGGTAACTGGCGTAGATCGGGGCTACGATTTCGCCCTGAGACACCTCTATTTGAGCGGAACCTTCCAGCATAGCCCCTTGGCGGCGAAGATAAACCGAGGGCACGGCCACCGCCCAATCGCTGCCGGTCTCTTCGTCGCGGACCGACACCGCGGCTCCGGAAATCCCTATCGCCTTGGGCATGTAGGCGTTTAAGGAAAATCCGCCTTCGTCTTCGCCGGTTCCCATTCCGCCGAAGGAAAATCCTCCGCCGGTCGTCCTAAGCAGGGCGATGCGCGGCCTTTCCAGAAATATCTCGGAAGGCACGAAATTGCCCAGCAGCATTCCGGTGACGCCAAATTTAACCAGCAGATATGGGGCTTCGGCTATCGCCGCCCCCGTTTCGTCGCGCAGTTTGAAATTGTCGGCGCGCAAGGACACCGAAAAATCAGAATTGTCCCATTTGACTTCGCTGTGGCCAATTTCGGCTTTGGTTTCGGGCAACGCGGCCTCTATGGCGTCGATCATGTGCGGGGTCAAAACCGTCGAGCTGCCCGATTGCGACACTACCCATCCCGCCAGCAGCGCAAGCAGGAAGATGGCCGCTCCGACCAAGGAGGCCGCTATTTCGATTGTTTTCTTGAGGACGAGAGGCATGACGGCGGGGAATGTATCACATAATCGGCGTCAGGAAAGCGGCTCGAAGCGGTTTTTATCCCAACTTCTTCCCCCACCTTGACAGCCAAGCCATTTATGGCTGATCTTGGGCGCGTGATTTCAGTGTCAACCAAATGCGGGTATTTCCATGCAACTTTCCGTAAAAGGCAAACAGATAGACGTGGGCGACGCTCTGCGCGAACACGTCTCGTCCAATCTGCCGGAAGTGGTGGGCAAGTACTTCGGCGGATCGATAGACGCCAACGTTACATTTTCGCGCGAAGCCCATATGTTTCGCGCCGATATAACCGTTCACGTCGGACGAGGCATGACGTTGCAAAGCAACGCTAGCGCAAGCGAGCCTTATCCGGCCTTTGATCTGGCCGCCGAGAGGCTGTCGGAAAGATTGCGCCGCCAAAAGACCCGGATAAAGAACCACCACAAGGACAACCGCCAAGAGCAGGAGGAGGCTTGGCTGGCCCAATCCTTCGTCCTTCCTCCCGACGGCGGCGAAAGCGAACCGTCCGAAGGCGGCGACAATAATCCGGTCATAGTCGCCGAGACCACGACCAACATCGAAAACCTGACGGTTAGCGAAGCGGTGATGCGTCTGGATCTGGGCGATCTTCCCGCCCTTATGTTCCGCAATCGCGGCCACGGCGGATTGAATATGATCTATCGCCGCCCCGACGGCCACATCGGTTGGGTCGATCCGGCCGCCTCGGCTCAAGCCACTGCCTTGGCCGCTCCGGCCAAAGCCGCCGCCAAATCCGTCAAAGCTCGCGGATAAATCGCATGAACGGAAAAAACGCCATCGGCGATCTGCTGAAGCAGAGGTGCGTGTTCGCGAACATAGAGGCGAGCGGTCGAAAGCAGTTGATCCAAACCTTGTCCGATCTGGCAGCCACAGCCTTCGATCTGGAAGCCCATGCCGTGTTCGACGTGCTGTGGGAGAGGGAAAAACTCGGAACCACCGGCATCGGCCATGGCATAGCCATTCCCCACGCGAAGATGACGGTTTTGGAAAACGTGAAGGGCATATTCGTCAAACTGGCGGAGCCGGTGGCTTTCGACGCCGTGGACGACAAGCCGGTGGATCTGGTGTTTTTGCTGCTGTCGCCGGAATCCGCCGCCGCCGATCATCTCCAAGCCTTGGCCGCCGTGTCGAGGTTGCTGCGCGACGCCGCCTTATGCAAAGTGTTGCGTTCAGCCAAGGATCCCGAAGCCTTGTACAAAAGGCTGACGCAAGCGAACGCGGATGCGGAAACGGCGTAGAACGAAAAAGTATTTATCTGTTATGCCACAGGCTTAAGCAAGCGCGGTGCGTTCCTCCCCCTAAGAAGGGGGAGGAACAGACCGTGATTGCTGAAAGAGAAATTCTTTACCCGCCAATTTTTAGAAAGAGCCTAAAAAAGCGGAGCATCGTCGCCCATGCGCTTTGGAAAAACCATAGACGGAAAAAGCTTCTTGGACGCTAAGGCTCTTTCAGAAGCGATGCTCGAAGCCTGCCGCGCCGCTAGGCCGTTTGTCGGGGCGACTTCGCCCAATCCTCCCGTGGGGGCTGCGGCCTTGGACGAAAGCGGACGGGTAATAGCCTTGGCTGCCCATCCAAAAGCCGGAGAGCCGCACGCGGAAGCCGCGCTTTTGCGCCATTGCCAAGCGGAAGGGATTTTGGCCGCGGTTCACGCCGTCTGCGTCACGCTGGAGCCGTGCAACCACCATGGACGCACTCCGCCATGCTGCGACGCTTTGATAGCCGCCGGAATAAAGCGCGTCGCCATCGGCGCAAAAGATCCCAATCCTGCCGTGCGCGGCGGCGGCATAGCCGCGTTGAGAAACGCCGGAATCGAGGTCGAGACGGGGATAGAGGAAGACGCTTGCCGCAGGCTGGCCTGCGGTTTCTTGAAAAGCGTGGAATGCGATCGCCCCTTCGTCGTTATCAAGACGGCCCTGGACAAAAACGGTTCGGCCATTCCGCCCAAGGGGAGCAAGACCTTCACCTCGCCGTCGTCGCTGGCGATAGCCCATCGGCTGCGGAAACGGGCGGACGCCATATTGACGGGATCGGGGACGGTGTTGGCGGACGATCCCGCCTTCACCGTAAGGCTGGTCACGGATCATCCCGATAAAATCCGCCGTTTGGCGATATTGGATCGCCGCCGCCGCGTGCCGTACAAGTGGCTGAAAGACGCCGAAAAACGCGGTTTCGCGCCGCTTATCGGCCTTGGCGTCGCCGAGGTTTTACAAGCCTTGCGGCAAGATCAGGCACGCGAGGTGCTAGTGGAGGCGGGGCCGCAAGCGACGAAGGCGGTGCTGGAAAGCGGGCAATGGGATATGTTAGTAGAGATCCGCCAAGGCTGTCCCGAAGATAAGATCGAAGTCCGCTTCAATCCGGACGCCTCGGCGGTTTTTTCGCCGGAGAATTTTATATTGGAAGATTTTCTTCCCTGAGAATCGGTTAAGAAAGGAAAGCGCGTTGCGACACATATCCGAAGCCGAGCTTCCCACCCGTTTCGGCGATTTCCGCCTGCACGCCTTCGTCGATTCCGATGGACGCGAGCATATGGCCTTGATCTCCGGCCACCCCGCCCTAGGTTGCTTGGTGCGGGTTCACTCCGAATGCGCCACCGGAGACATCTTCGGCTCCATGCGTTGCGACTGCGGGTTCCAGTTGGAAACCTCGCTGGAGATGATCTCGCGCTCCGGCAACGGGATGCTGATTTACGTTCGCGGCCATGAAGGACGTGGCATAGGCTTGGCCAACAAAATAAGCGCGTATGCATTGCAGGAAAAAGGCTTGGACACAGCTGAGGCCAATCTTAAGCTGGGCTTTCCGGTAGACGGCCGCGATTATTCGGCGGCGGCGGCGATACTGCGGCATTTCGGAGTGACGGAGATTAGCCTGATAACCAACAATCGGGATAAAATACGGGCGTTGGAGGATTCCGGCATCAAAGTCCGCAAGCGCATCGGGCTGTGGGCGGACGACGGGCCCCACAACGCCAGATACCTGAACACCAAGCGCGATGTCATGGGACATATGCCCAAGGAAAAGGGCGCTACATGAGAAACATGGTTTTCGACAGCCATCTCGGATTAGCCGAAGCCAGATGCGGCCGTTTCGCCTATAACCGCAACGACGTGTTCATGGGCAAGGCGTTGGAGCTGTACGGCGAATATAACCAGAGCGAGGCCGATTTCCTGTCGCGCCTTACGCCTCCCAATTCCCGCGTAATAGAGGCGGGGGCCAACATCGGATGCCACACCGTGCTGCTGGCCAAACTGGCGGGGGCGGGCGGACGCGTGTTCGCTTTCGAACCGCAACGCCACTGCTTCGCCTTGCTTCAGGCGCAGCTAGCCCTCAACCGCCTCGACAACGTGCGGGCGTTCAACGAAGGGCTGGGAGCCGAGGACGGCGCGCTGTGGCTTCCGCCGCAAGACTACGAGCATGTAGGTAATTTCGGCGGCGTGGCTTTGGAAAAACAGCCGCAGTCGGATCGCCACGAGCAAGTGGCGGTGCGGCGCATCGACGGTCTTTTTTACGATTCTCCGATCAATCTTATAAAGATAGACGTGGAAGGGATGGAGCTGGATATAATCCGCGGCGGGGCCGAGGTGATAAAGCGTTACCATCCCGCCCTTTACGTCGAAAACGACCGCCCCGACCGATCTCCCGAACTTATCGCGGAAATACAAGGCCTTGGTTATCGGCTATGGTGGCATATGCCGCCGCTGTTCAATCCTGATAATTTCTTCCATAATGCGGATAACATCTATGGCGACATGGTTTCCGTAAATATGCTGTGCTTGCACGGGGGACAGGAGATCAAGGTGGACGGATTGGCGGAAATAATCTCACCCTACGCTCCGCATCCATGCGTGAAAACGAAGTGAAGCGGCATTAAGATTCCTACGCGAAAGGATCACGGCCATGAGAATCGCAACCAACGCCATCGCCAAAAAAGAGGCTCCGATGCTGAAAGTCGCCGCTACGGTTCAGGAACTGAAAATGGCCATGGCGGCGTGGCGAGTCCACGACGAGACCATCGCCTTCGTTCCCACCATGGGGGCATTGCACGAAGGCCATATGGAGCTGGTCAAAAGGGCGCAGAACCTAGCCACTCGGACGGTGGTGTCGATTTTCGTCAATCCCTTGCAATTCGCGCCGTCCGAGGATCTCTCCCGCTATCCTCGACCGATCGAAAACGACAAGCAGCTGTTGGAGGCTGTGGGTTGCGATTTGCTGTTCGCTCCGCCGCCCGAGGAAATGTACCCCGAAGGCTTCGCCGCCCGCGTCGATCCCGGCCCGATGGCCACGGTGTTGGAAGGCGCGTTCCGCCCCGGGCATTTTACCGGGGTGGCCACGGTTGTGGCGCGGTTGCTGATGATGGTGTCCGCTGATTACGCCTGTTTCGGAGAAAAGGACTATCAACAATTGCGGATTATCGAGCGGGTTGTAAAGGATCTGGCCATACCGACCGCCATAGTTCCGGTTCCCATAGTGCGCGAGGCCGACGGCTTGGCCCTTTCCAGCCGCAACGCCTATCTGTCGCCGCCGGAGCGAGTGCAGGCGGTATCATTGTCGCGGACGCTGTTTATGGCCGCCGAAAAAATCCGCGACGGGGCAAGCGTCAGGGAGACTTTGGATGCCGGTAAAAAGCAGTTGGCCGATGCCGGATTCCGCGTCGACTATCTGGAGCTGGCGGACGGGAAAAATCTGTCCTCGCTGTCGTTGGCGCAAGACAACGCCCGTTTGCTCGTCGCCGCCCGCATAGGCGGCACGAGATTGATAGACAATCTGGCGTTGTACGAAGAAACCGGCGAAGAGAACGCCTGAGAGCTTGTTTACAAAGCCGCTGCGGCTAAGGATTTTCGTGGTTTTCGAGAACCGAAACGCAAGCGTATATGGACATACGTGCGTACCGGAAGCGCAGAAAACCGCGAAAAGCCAACGCCGCAGTCGAGCTTTGTAAACAGGCTCTGAGAGCGCGTTCGACCGTTAATCGCGCATATGGGCGCGGATAAAGTCGCGGATTATGGGCTGGATGTTGTTGCGCCATTTGCGCCCGTTGAATATGCCGTAGTGTCCCACGCCTATCTCCAGATGCGCCTTCTTTTTTTCGTGGGGCAGTCCGCCGCAAAGATCGTGGGCGTGGCGCGTTTGTCCCGGGGCCGAGATGTCGTCCAATTCGCCCTCGATCGTCAGCAGCGCGGTTTTCTTTATCGCTTGCGGGCGCACCAGCCGATCGTGCCACATGAACGTCCCGTTGGGCAGCTCGTGGCGTTGGAACACCCTTTCCACGGTTTGAAGGTAAAATTCCGCCGTGGTGTCCATAACCGACAGATATTCGTCGTAGAACTGGCGGTGCGACGCCGCCGAGTCGCCGTCGCCGCGCACCAGATTTTCGAACAGCTTGAAATGCTCGCCGATGTGCCGCTCCATGTTCATCGACATGAAGCCGTGAAGCTGGATAAATCCCGGATACACCATGCGTCCGCCGCCCGGGTAATAGAACGGCAAGGAGTGTATGACGGTGTTGCGGAACCATTCTATGGGGTGCTTTTCCGCCAACTCGGTGACGGCGGTCTTTTCGTAACGCGCGTCGATGGGTCCGCCCATCAAAGCCATGGAGCGGGGTTGCGCCGGATCTTCCATGTCGGCCATCAAGGCCACGGCGCACAACACCGGAACCGCCGGTTGGCACACCGCCATCAGATGCACGTCCGGCCCTAAAAGGCGGACAAACTCGATGACGTATTCGATATAGTCGTCGAGATCGAACTTGCCACACGACAAGGGAACCAGCCGCGCGTCCAGCCAATCGGTGATATAGACGTTATGCTCCGGCAACATGGCCTCGACCGTGCCTCGCAACAACGTCGCGTGGTGGCCGGACATCGGGGCTACTATCAGCACCTTGGGATCGCGTTCCAGCCGCTTGTCGATCTCGGCGTCAGAACTGTGGCGGTTGAAGCGGATAAGGCGGCAAAACGGCTTGTGCAAGATCACTTCCTCGCGGATGCCGATCTCGTCGCCGTTGCATTTTACCGCGTCTATCCCGAATTCCTGTTTGCTGAAACGGCGGGTAGTGCGCTCGAAAAGCTCAGCGCCGGCCGCCATCGCCCGCCCTATGTGGGTGTTGGCCATCGGCATCAGAGGATGGCGCAACGACGCCTGCGCCGCCTCGGCCGCTATCCTCCACGGAATCATGGCGGCGTTATGCAGGTCGTAAAGGTGGTACATCGGCATGACGGAACCTTTGAAAACCGGAGATGATAACCGATTAAACTCTATCCGAACCTTATCCTAAACGCGCCGAACGGCTTACGACATAAGCAGGGCGGCTCGTTTCCGAAAACATCATGAAAGCCAGAAACGCCCAAAGCCAAGAGCGGGCGCGGCGGCGGCGTCTTTCGTCTTCGCGTTTTTCTCGCCGCAGCCTTTCTTTCTCGTCTTCGGCGAACAATCCGCCGCCCTCTTCTAAGGGATTCAACGAATAGGCCACGGCGGCGGCGCGGCGCAATCCGCCGCGCTCGCGCATGAAACGATGACGATCCTCGATATGGATGATGCGGCTGATGACATCGGCTTCGCGGGCGCGATAGACCGCTATTTGCTCCAACAGCCGCGACAGCTTGGCCACGACCGAGGAGGCAGGAACCGACGCGCCGCGAACCGCGCGGCGGCAGGCCTCAGCCCTCGTCTCCAGCCGACCGATTTTCCTGACGCGGCGACCCCATGCGTCGACCAAGACCGCCAATTTGCCCTTGGCGGCCAGACGGCGCATCCGGCTTCTTTCCTGAACGAGAGCCTTGATCATGGGTTGCCTATCGGAGCCTTTGCCTTACATGTCCTCACATCGCGCTTTCTAGCATAAAGATATGAAATATAGGTTAAGTCGCCGCATGTTTTTTCGTTATCACTTTATTTGTATTTCATTAACCAATTCGAAAAGACAAAGGCGCATAATAGGCGTCCTAATAACTATGTATTAGGCTCTTTCTGAAAACGGGTGGGTAATTTCGTAGTCGCCTGCATCGGCTCGCAATGACGTCTCTTTATTCCCACCTGTTTTGCGTAAGAGCCATGTATTAAGGGTTTCCGCCAAATGCCTACCAAATCGAACGGCAAGAAAAGGACCGGACGCGACGCCTCCGGCGACAATTTGGCGTCTCATAGGGCGTTGCTGAAAAAAGCGACGGACGTGGCTCGTCGTCAGCCAGAACGAGGGGGCAGCCCCCATCCCAGCGTTCGCGTCGGCGCGGTTTTGGTCGACAGGCAAGGAAGGATAGCCGCCACGGCGGCCAACCGCTTCGCCCACGGCGTGGACAGCCATAGAAGCGAGCGTTACGCCAGCGGCAGGAAATCGTTGTGGATCAACTGCGCCGAACAAATGGCGATAGCGTCAGCGGCCAAAAAGGGGCGAAAAATATCCGGCGGCAAGATATACGTCACGCTGGAGCCTTGCGCCGTGTGCGCGGGAATAATCGCCGAATGCGGAATATCCGAGGTTTTCGTGCCGGTGGGGGCTTTGCGCGTCTATTCCCGCCTAAAAAACAAATGGAAACAAAGCATAGAGATCGGCATGACCAAACTGGCCGAGGCGGGGGTTAAGCTCACATCGATAGACGCGAAGCAGTCCCTCAAGCAGTGATTAACCGCTTTTTAACCTTGTTCGTGGCAGCCGCGTTAAACGTTGCTTAATCCGAAAGTGCTATAGCTGAACAGTGTAAATGCTCCTTGAACTGTCGGAAGGCGGGGCGTGATGAAGGATGTCGTGCGCGTAACTGAAGAACAGGCGGTGCGGATGCTGTCCAACGCGCTGGTTTTGGCTGGTCGCGAAATGGGCGATGGCGGCGATCACTGGCCGGTCATAAAATCCGCCATCCGCGATCTGAACGCGGACTGGGAAAAACTGAAAATAGAGCGCGCCGTTCACGCCGAGATGCAGGAGCATCTCTACGCCGCGCTGGCCGAGATGGAAAGCCGCGCTCGCGGCTGCGATGCGGCGACAAAAGCCGAGGTAATGCCCAAGCTGCGGGAATTGCGGGAGATATACGACGCTTTCTTTTCCCCCGTTCCCCTCGCCTCTCCCGTTGCGGCGGCCAACGACGAGGAAACCCCGAATTACGTCAAAAGGATAGAGAATATGATGGAAATTTTTGAAGGAGAAAAAACATGAACGGAATGGGATTGGGCAGAATGCCGAGGGAAATAGCGCGAGAACTGCAAGGATTGAACACGGGGCCTTTCATGGGGCGGGCTTTGGGCCTGTTGGCGGCTCTCGCCGTAGTTTCCCAGCTTTCCGGTCCGGCGCAAGATTCCATGCAGGTTCTCAACGCGGCGGCAGGAGCGGAAAATCCCCCGACAGCGCAAATCCCGACCGCAGCCCCCCAAAGGCCGCGAACATCCCCTACGTTGCGGCCACAAGGGCCTGCGCCGACGGTTTAGAGCCTGTTCAGAATCTCGTTACGCTGCGGCGAAGCAATCCAGTGCCGTTGCGCCTGTGGCTCTGGATTGATTCGCGTCGCAAGAGCGACGCTCGCAATGACGTCGCTTGCTGCTTATCTTGTGCATAGTTATGCGGAGGATCGTCCTCTCACCAAGATTCGCCCAAGGCATTTCTATTCACAATGGCCGCGTCCCTCCGTTTCGAGCTGATGCCGATGGCGATGCCAACTAGCAAACGCGGCACCAAGACCTCTGGTATAATGCCAATGGCCATACAAGACTCCGCTTAGGACGCGGGACTACAAACCGCAACCCATGCAACGCAGGCGGAACGGGATTGCTATGGAGTTGGTATTGTTATTGCGATTGCACCTTGTCATCGCGGTGGCGACCTGTACCGGAAACCGAACGGGCACACCATTTATTCCTATGGAGCTGGGCAACGCAGGATCCGGCCCATCGAATAAACCATAACCGGATGGAGAATTATCATCGGGATTAGCCGTAAGCCTAGTAGCCAACTCCACGCACGCGCCACGGGGAAGGCCGTCCAACATGATGCAGAAACTTTGTTTTCGCGCGGAGAAACTTTGTTTTCGCGCGGGATCTCGCATGTCAACCGGGTTAGCCGGGCAATTTCTACCCCCCCCCGGCCTATTATCATCAATCTGAAAATTACCCCCCCATGGATTTTGAAGCGTATAGGGTGGACCGGACGCCCTGTTGGAAACGAGTTCCAAGGGAATGGTGTGAGTTATCACAAGGGTATTGGTTAAATTAACTGCATTTCCATTGGCGTTATTTCCATTTAAATTGATGTCCCCTAGACTTCCATAATGTTTCCGTATCTCATGCACCACCTGCTCGACCTGCGCCACGGCGCGTTCGACGCGGGCTTTTTCCATCTCCATATTGGTGATGCTCCAGATTCCGGCGATTATGAAAGACGCGACCGCCAGCACGACCGCCATCTCGATCATGGTGTAGCCGGAGCGGCGGCTATCGCATCCTAAACGATATGCTGACATTGTTGTTGTTCCCTGCGGCGTTACACCATGCGGATGCCGTGGTGGCACTTAGTGGCAGCGGGACCGCGCCGCCCGGATTGGCTATGTTGTTAAGATCGATTGTGACATTTCCTCCGGGGGCGGTCACCGTGAAAATTCCCGCCTCCTCCGACAGCACCGGAAGATATATCAAAAGATTAGCGCATTTCTGCTTGTCCAAGCCGTTGAAGTTGAAGCGGACAAATGTTCTGACTTGGGGTTCGGTTCCAATCCTTATGCCGTCGACGGAAAAAGCCCCGCCCATCAAATGGGTGTAATTGCCGTTACTTACCCTCATCTCGACCGGTATCATTCCTTGGGTAAAAAGCGCGTTGGTTATATTGTTTTGGGTAGCCGGGGGCTGATACGTTCTGTTCCGCATGTCCTGCACCATTTCCCACATCTGCTGGTACACGCTGTAGGTCTGGTAATTTCGCCATGCCGCAGCGGCGGCCACCCATCCGGCGCTGATGACCAAAGTCGATATGCCCAAGGCTATCGCCGCTTCGGTTAGCGTGAACCCGCGTCTTCCGCTGCGTCTTTTGCCTATAACCATCATGCGTCACATGCCCATTCCGCCGCCCATGCCACCGCCGCGAGACACTTCGGTAACGACGTCGAAAACCGAAAGCATCGTCCACGCGATGGTAGCGCCCACGACCATCAAACCGACGTTGCGAGCTACGACGGCCTGATCCTTAAGCTCGTCTATCTGGTCGCGAATCCATTCGTTGGCCACCTGTTCGATCACGCCGCCGACGTCGGCGCGTTCGGAGAGAATTTCCAAATCCACCGCCACGCCCGGATCGGGAAACCCGTAATCGCCCACCCGCAAGGCCTCGCCGAGATTGCGTCCGCGCAAAACCTCCTGCCGCGCCGAGTATATGCGCTCGCGCAGCCACGGGGTAGCCTGTTCCTCTAAAATCTCAAGGGAACGCTTGAGAGGAACCTGCGCCCCCAGCAACGCCGAAAGCCCCAGCAGAAAGCTGCTGCCCTGCAGGACGCGATACCACGACCACGGCGGAAAGCGATCCAGCTTGACCCTCAGCCTGCCGCGCCAAAGCGGCAGCGTCACGGTTATTAGAAACACTATTCCGATTAGCACGGCCACCACCACCAAGCCCCATTCGGCTAGAAAATCCGACACGGCGGCGACGTTGCCCATCTTGGCCATGACCTGCGGAGGGGCGGTTTTCTTCATGTTCTGGATCAGGTTGACGCCGAACATGTACAAGACGAAGCCGACCAGCACCACCATGAAGCCCGGGTAGGAAACCGCATAGGACACGGCGGCGCGCATTTCCCGCGTGCGTTCGCCCATAGCCTGTATCGAGGCGAAAGCCTTGGCCATGGTTCCGGATTCTTCTCCGGCGCGGATCATGTACAGCTCGGCCGGAGGGACCCAGCCCTCCATCGATTCCGCCAAGCCTTTTCCGGCGCGATCCTTCAAAAACCACTCGCGGATCGCCAACGCGGCTATGCGGCGGGGATAACGTCCCATTTCCGAAGCGTTCTGATATAGGCGGTCGAGCGCGCTCGACAACGCTTCGTTCATCCGCAACATGCCTTCCAGCTTGCGGTATATCCTGTACCGGATCTTGCGGTTGTGCCTGAATTGGAGCTGGTTGAACGACCGCTCCAGATCGTCAAGGTTGAAACTTTCCAAACTCATGCCATCGCCCCTAACCGCTGCTCGACTTCCATGACTTCTTTAATGCGCGCCAACGGCCCCACTTCGAACTCGGCGTCTTGCGGAGACACTTCCCCGCGCCGTATCTTCTCCAGCGCGTGCCACCCCATGGTAACGCCGTTCATCTCGTGTGGCGATAGCCAATAATTGCTGGCGTCCTCAAAATGGTTTTCCTGCAGCATTTCCATTAACTTTTGGTCGGTCTCTATCACTTCGGCGCACACCGTGCGTCCGGAACGGCCTTTGTAGCAATGCTGGCAACCCTCGGTATTGGCCACATAAACGTTCCGCATATCCGGTTCAGACAACCGGTCGTAAAGCGACGACTTGCCGCCACCCGCCTTGCTGCGCGAGGCGTCCATGATAGCCAATCCGGCGCGGGTACGACGAGCCAATTCCTTGTAAGTCGGCCCCATGTCCGATACAGCCGTCGACAGCGATATGCGACAATTAGGGCAAACCCCGCGCAGCAGCCTTTGACAGATCATGCCGCGCAGAAGATGGTGGTCGTAAACCAGATAAGGCTCGATGCCTATGTCGCGCAAACGCTGAGGAATGGCCAAAGCCGAATAAACGTGGGTGGTCGTGTAAACCTGTCGTCCCGTCAGGGCCAAGCGAAAGGCGAATTTGGCGGTTTGAATGTCGCGCACCTCGCCCAGCATGACGATGTCGGGATCGAGGCGCAGGGCGCAGCGCATGATTTCCAAAAATGATTTTTCGCGCTGCTCGTCCTTGACCGAGGCCGAAACGCCCACTTGCCTCGCGCCGACCACGCCGCCTTCTGGAGGATCCTCGACCATAAGACAGTTCAGCTGCATGTTGGTTTCGGCCATGCGCCGGTTCAAAGTGACGCGCAAGGTCGTGGTCTTGCCTTGGTTGACGGGACCAGCGAACACGCGCATGCCGCCGGGCAGGGCGCGCAGGCTTTGGATGACGCGAAGCTGCTCTTGCGAAAAGCCCAGCGAATCCACGTCGGTCATTATGAAGTTTTCGCCGAACAGATGCGATGAATCGTATTGAAGCCGCATGTCCAGATAACGACCGCCGTCCGCCAATGGAACCCATTGGCAGCGAACGCTTATGACCCCGTTGGGAAGAGACAGGGAATCCCGCCCCTTGCTGGCGGCGGAAAGCATCGCCGCTTGAGGTTCCTGCCAGTTGGCCGTGGCCCCGGACTGCCCCACCGAATGGGAGTAGATAGAGGAAAGCATTTCTTCGCCTTCCTTTTGCGTCCACGTCTCCCACAGACGCATCGCTCCGTCGATGCGGAACTCTATTCTGGTGCGGCCCTCGCTGGCCTCGATGTGAATATCGTTGGCTCCCACCTGAACCGCGCGTTCAAGGGTTTCGGTTATCCTTCTTCTGACCGAGTTTTCATCCAGCCGCGCCGTAACCTGCTTGCGGTTAGCGTACATGTACGCTTGCCGGATAATGTTAGGCGTGACGTAACGAGGGGGATCGAGACGATGCCCCTGCCTCTGCGCGGCTTGGGCGACCGAAGTCACCAGCGGCGAGTTGCGGTGCGACGCGCTGACCAGCCACATGCCGTTGTCGAACAGGGCGCAAAGATTGCGGGATTCCTCGGGTATCTTCAACGCCCCGCCTTCGGCTGTCAGCAGTTCGCCGGAAAATGACATCCCGCCCGCTAAGGCTAGGCTTCTTTCGTCCTCCACCTTTAATTCGTTAGTGCCGGAAATCTTGGCTTGGGGTGAATTGCTGCTCCCCTCGCCGCCGCTTTTACCCGAACCGGAGGAAGCCTCGGGCTTCTCTGCGCCTTCGTTCGAGTCGGCTGAGCGTTCTTGCCCGCTTTTATCCGCCGCCGCAGCCACTGTGGTCGCCGCCACAAGGCTGGTCGGTTTGGCATGTTGCTTTTGATAGGCGTCTCGCACCTGCTTGGCATTGGCAGCGGAAGTCTCCGCCGCTTGTTTGCGCTCTTCCTCGGTTTTAGGTTTGCGAGGCGGCGGCAGCGGGGCTTCGGGAGGAATAGATCCCCCTCCTCGCAAAGCCGCGTTCAGCTTTTCGCCTATGTCGGATATTATGCTCAAGGCGGCACCCAAGAAATCAATACAACCACGACCAGCATATCATCCCCTAGCGGGATAAGCGCAATGCCGTCCTGCATCTTCCGATTAAAAACACACTAATTGGTTAACATTCTCGATGGCCACAAAAAAATTGGCTCTTTCTGAAAACCGGTGGGCAAGAAATCTCTGGCTCTTACGCAAAACTGGTGGGAAAAAGAGCCGTGCGAGGTTACAGCCAAAGGCTGTCTGCGAGCCGCCACCCTTTGGTTTGGACAGCGTTAACGCTGTCGGGCGGCGAAGCAATCCAGGCCTTATGGAGCAACGGCACTGGATTGCTTCGCGTCGCAAGGGCGACGCTCGCAATGACGTCGCTTGCTATGCAAAATTATCCACCCGTTTTGGGCAAGAGCCAGAAATCCAGACAGAGTCCGTGTCTATTCCTTTGGTGATTATTTGGAGGAACCGAACACAGTGTTGACGTCCTTGACGCGAATCACTCTTTCGTCACGGGAGGACGAAGAACAGCTGCTCTTGGATTTTTTGCCCTTCTTGGACTTTTTACCATCGGAAGATTCGGAACAGTTGGATAAAGAACTGTCGCCGCCCTTCGATTTGGCCAAAGTTATTCCATAGCTGTTCACGGAAACCACCGTGCTGCCATCGGAAATTTTGTCTCCTTCGCGAACGCTGACATGCTTTTCGCTGTCGCCAACGCGAATGATGGCGCGGTAATTGCCTCGGGCTCCCACGACGCGCTCGACCACCACGTCTTCCTGCGGCTTTTCAATCGGCGGAGGCGGAGGCTGCATCGCCGCCGGAGGCATCATACCCATCTGCGGCGGGGCAAGCGCGCTGGCCGGTATGGCGGGTATGGTTTTTTCTTCTCGTTCGCGGCGGATCTGATCCAACTCGCTGATCCGCTTTTCCAGATCGATAAGAAGATCCATCTTGGCGACAGCCTCGCGAGCGCGGTTCATGTCCTCGACATTAACTTTGTCGGAAGAAGTTCCAAGCTGCTTAACCAGCCCGCTAACCGATTCAGGAACCTTGGGATCGCCTTCTTTTTTATCCAAAGCGGACGAAGATATGCCAATTCCCGAAGCGGCATCGACCGTTGGTTGAACCTCGGGCGACTGCGGCATCACCGGAAAATCCTGTGGAACCGCGGCGGCGTCTTGCGCTGATACCGGAAGCGAGCCAAAAGCAGCGGCTCCCAAAGCCGCGAAAGCTACGGCGGCGGCGAAATTTCTAGCGACGGTTTTCATAAATTACCCCCTCGATGTTCCATCCACCCCCAGGATTTAATGTCAGAGAGTTTAACACGACCCCGGGCAAATCGGCAAAGAAAGTGGACAATGTCCATGGTAAAACAGGGGCGTTCATGGTGAACGACATCCTTATCCACGGCACTGGCGGCGGATTCCACGGACCGTTATATCCGGGCGGTGGCGGCGGCGGCGGATCGTCAGGAACGCGATTCAACGTGGCCGGCCAGTTTTCGAGCAAGTACTTGCGGGTAACGTCGACCGGATCGGCAAGTTCCTCGTGGCCGCGATCGGAAATTGTCGGAAGCACGAAACTTTGGGTGGCATCTGTTCCCAGATCAGATATGACGAAGTCGGGCGGCGGCGAAGAAAATCCGCCAGCGCGATCCCATTTTGTCGTGGCCGACGCGCCTACGCATTTAACCTCGGACAACCGCCATCCAGCTACCGCCAACGGTATTTTATTTAAAATCTTATTGCAGGCGGAAACGAACTCCAGCGGGGCGGGGCGTTTCTCCCATGTGCGCTCGGGGACGGGATATGGCGGGGGTTGACCGGCTATGCCTTGTCCGGCCTGACGCGCCAATTCTTGGGCGCGTTGCAAAGCCTCCATCGCCTGAAGTCTTTCCGCTTCTTCGCGTGCCTTTTTCTCCTGAATATACCAGCCGATAGACAAGGCCAGCAAAAGCCCTAATCCGCCCACAAGCAGAACCAGCTTCATCTCCTTGGACAAAGCCACTTGCCGCAGCCTAACGTCAGCGCGGTCGTTGAGCAACAGGCTTACCGGAAGGGTGTCAGCCCCGGGCACTCCCCACGCCTCGGGCGCGTAGACGCGTTGTAGTCCGCCCAAAGCCATTTCCTGCAAGAGGCGATCGCGAGCTTCGGTTTCATCCTGGAAAAACTGGTCGCCGTCGGGAACAATGAGATCGTCGCGAACCACCACCACCGCCACGCCCTCGCGGAGACGGAAAGCCCCCGCCCACGAGCCTGGCTGCTGGTTGGCGATGCAGGCCGCCAAAGCGGGCATTCCGCTTTTGTGTTCGCGTTGCGAGTGGCTGAGGCCGAATTGTGGGACCCGCCCGCTGCGATCGCCGCTGCGAACGGCATAGTAGTAGGCCTGCTGCCCGGGCTGTCTGGCCGCGTCCTTAGCCGCTTGCGCGACGCGCCCGCTGGGACTGTTTTCCCAGTACAAGCCGGAGGCGTACTGCCTTCGTCCTATGGTGACGATGCCTGAAGCCATCAGTCACGCTCCGCGCGAGGAACTTCCAAAACCTGCGGCGTTATCGCCATAAACATCATGGAGTGGGTGAACGAGTCGTCATATCCACCACCCAACATGAAGTTGAAAGGACTGCCGACCCCCCGCGTATCCTGCGTATCCATCCTGTCGTCGTAACCGCCGATGAAAAGCGTCGAACCGCTTTTCAGCAACGCTTGCTGCACGAACACGCGGCTCGCTGTCTCAGGCAATTCCAACTCCGTCCCTTGAATGATAACCGGCTTGAAACCTAGCAGATCCGTCAGACTGAGCGAGTATTGAAGGACTATGCGTCCGTCATCCAATAAACGCGGCGTCAACTGGAGGGAAAAGCCGTCACGCACCACGCCAGTAGTGACAGAAACGCTGGAGGAAGAACTTATCGAACCAGTAGTATTCGTCAACGACGACACATAGGCGGTATCTTTGCCAATACGACGGGAAACCGGACGATTGTTCAACGTCGTCATCGGGAATTGCGCCATACGACTGGTGTTGCCCAAGGTAGACAGGGCTGAGAACACGCCGTTGCGATTCTCGCTGGGGTTCAAGATGGCGATCGAAAGTTTTCCCGCCCCCGCGGTTGCCGCCGCCGCTGTGGTAGGGCTAGCGTACCTCGCGCCGAAATCCGACAACTTAGCCAAGGCGGTTTCAAACGCGAAGTCGAAGGTGACTTCATTACCCAAATCGACGCGGTAGATTTCCACGTTTATGGCTATCTGCTTGGACAACCGCTTGTTTTCTTCCTCGATGAACTGCGCCACCACCCGCATCAATTCGGGCGTGGTGGTAACGGTGATGGTTCCGCTGGAGGGGGCCACCACGGCGTTGCCGACGCCACCCAACATGGAGGTGATGGTCTGACCCAATTCGTCCCAAACCTTGATTTCAACGTTCATTTCCGCCGATTGCTGCAACGCGCTGGTGCTGCCGCCGCCGGAAGAACCGCCGCCGCCGGAGCCGCTCATCGATCCGCCGGAAGAACCAGAGCTTTCGTCTTCCTTCATACCGTCTTTGACACTTTGGGTGCCGGGCAGAGCCTCAATCGAGAACACGCGGGTTTCGTATCTGATGATAGATACCGACGTGCCGTCGTAACGCCAACTGACGCCGAAATACCCCGACACCAGATCCAACAATCCCGACAAAGATCCCTCATAAGCAACCGGCATCCCCGCCTTGGGCGCGTCAGCGACCGCAGCCGTGTCGGCACCACCCGCCACCCTTATGGGCAATCCGGTTTGGCCGCCTATCGCCGAAGCTATTTCCTTAAGCGACATTGGATCGCCAGATACCAAGGCGACGCCGCGAGAAGTTTCGTATTTAGCAGGCAAGGGCAAACCGCGACGGAGACGCATCGAAGCGTTGCCAGCCCACACGCGATCAGTCACCACCAGCGGATTGTACGCCTTAGGAGGAGCCGGAACGCGGGATTCCTCGACCCCGCTCGCCACCCGCTGGGCGTTTTGATTTATCTTGTTATTCGTCTTGTCGACCGTACATCCCGCCAGCGCGACCGCCGAAGAGAGAACAAGAACCATCCGCTTGGAAACCATGGTCATCCCCATCATTAGTCGCTGTAATTGTTGCCACGAACCTCAACCACCAGAACCGTCTGTCCTGCCGTCGGGCTGTTATGCAAACGGGCAATCGGTTGGGGCTGAGCGTCTTGGAATCCTAATAATAAACCGCGCACAGCCTCCTCAAAAGTTCCGGTAGACGCCACCGAAGCCTGTATCGGATAGTCGTACTCGGCTTGCCAGCTTACTTCCACGCCGGCCTTCCTAGCCCACCCATCCAACACCGAACGAAGCGTCTCCCCGCGATTGGCTGTCCATGTGTCCAACACCGTCGGAGCCGCGCCCACGTGTCGCGTTCCCGCAAAACCGCCGTTGGCAGCCACTGTGGGTATGGACACCGGAGCCTGATCAAAAGAGTCGTCGCCACCCAAAGTTCCCAACGAAGACGGCCTGTCCAAAACCGTGTTCGACGGCGATTGCAGCAGCGAAGCCGGACGATCGGCGATCACGGAAGATCCTGACGCGCCCGATCTGGAAATTATGACCAACCCTTCGCGTTCGCGCATAGACAGGCCAGCGGGCTGGATCATGTCTTTTATGGTTTGACGCCAAGACTTGCCGCCGCGCCAAGAAACCATGACATCGGATCCCACATCAGGATCCACGGAGAAGCCGTGATCGGGCGGCAACACTTGTCGCATCGCCACAGCAAGCGGCACGCTGTCGGCGAAACCGCGCACAGCTCCGTCGCCATCGCTCGAACGGCCGGAAGAAGAAACCAAAGGCTCGGGATCGCCGCCTACCACTACCGGAGCGATGGCGCGAGGAGAGGGGGAAACCACATAGTTCTGAACCTGAACAGGGGATCTCGGCGCGGGCGACGGCGAATAAGCATTGCCCACCGCCACCTGAGGAGCGGCCTGACGCGACGGAGCTACCGATTCGGCAGGGGCAACCCACTGAAATCCGGCGATCGCGTTGTTTGGAAAAACCGCCGCTATCGCCGAGGCGGCTATCGACGCCAACAAAAGGCGGCGCAAAGCCGACGGCGAGGAAGTCAAAGTGCGATCTTGCATTTCCCTATGCCCTTTACAAATCAACAAGCCGATTCCATAAAACGGCACCGCATTTGAATCAGGCGGCAATTTCCGTATGGATTGGGGGTTAGCCTAGACGAGCCCACATCAGATTACAACCGTAGTATTTAAACAAAAACGCGATTTGACCACCCATTGTGCCACGGTTGCCACAAGCTCAGAATGCGGCGCGAACCAAACAAGGCGCACGCTATCGCCCCAAAGTATAATTTTTGGTAAATGATTTAGGATCGCGGATTGTTTTTAGGGAGACCCTGGCGGCTATACGCCAGCAGAGCGCAGCAGCTCGCGCATAGAGACCAGCTCGCCCAACACTCCATCGAGATCGCGCCGCGCCGCCGAGGAAAGTTTGGACTGGGTTTCGCCGTCGCTATATACGGCATCGGATTCGACGGCCAAGGCCTTCTTCCGACCATCCTTCAGAATTTTCTGCACCCCGCGTATGGTGAACCCGCGCCCGTAAAGCATGTCCTTGATGTCGGCCAGAAGAGCCACGTCCTCGGGACGGTAATACCTGCGCCCGCCGCTGCGCTTCATGGGGCGAATTTGCGAAAACTTGCCCTCCCAGAAACGCAAGACGTGCTGGGGAACCGCCAAATCGCTGGCGACCTCGCCTATGGTGCGGAAAGCGTCAGGAGCCTTGGGCGAAAGCGGCTGTCCGGCTACGATCCAGCTTTCGTCAGCCACGCCGCCGTTTTGCTGATCGACGATCATTCTTCGTCACCGTCATTCTCGTCGTAAGCCGACGAGGTGTCGCCGCCCATGGCAGCATTGACTTTGTTCTTCAGCATGTGGCTGGCGTGGAACGCCAAAACGCGGCGCGGCATTATCGGCACCTCTTCACCGGTCTTGGGGTTACGGCCTATCCTTTTCGCTTTGCCGCGCACATGGAAGCTGCCGAACCGGCTGATCTTTACAGTGTCACCCGCCATCAGCGCGCTGCTGATCTCGCCCAGCAAAGCGTCCACAATCTGCGCGGAATCGCTGCGCGACAGGCCTATTTCGCTGTTTATGGCCTCGGCCAGATCTGCCCGCGTAAGCGTAGTGTCCGTCATGTCCGCCACCTTCGCCATTGGATGGATTAATTGGATTGGATTGAATCGAATCTTAACTAAATGCTAACGCACCGCGCCCGCTTCGTCAAACTCCGAAAACGCAGGCAATCACGTTCTGGATTCGAAATCTATTCGAGGATCTATGACGGTGTACAGCACGTCGCCTATCAGGTTCATCAATAATCCCAGCAGCGTGAAGAAATACAGCGTTCCGAACATTACCGGATAATCGCGGTTGATCGCGGCCTCGAAGCCCAAAAGCCCCATGCCGTCGAGCGAAAATATCACCTCGATCAGCAACGATCCGGTAAACAAAACCGCCATGAAGGCGTTGGGAAATCCGGCTATCACCAAAAGCATGGCGTTGCGGAACACATGCCCGTACAGCACTCGGTTTTCCGACAGGCCTTTGGCTCGGGCGGTCAGAACGTACTGCTTGCCGATTTCGTCCATGAACGAGTTTTTCGTCAGCATGGTAAGGCTGGCGAAACCGCCGATGACCATCGCCGTCACCGGCAACGCGATGTGCCAGAAATAATCCATGATGCGCGACGGCCACGACAGATCGCCCCAGTCGTCGGAGACAAGCCCGCGCAAGGGAAACCAGTCAAGATAACGGCCTCCGGCGAACACGACTATCAGCAAAACCGCGAACAGAAAACTGGGAACGGCGTAGCCTGCCACTATCGCCGCGCTGGTCCACACGTCGAATTTGGAGCCGTCGCGCACCGCCTTGCGGATGCCGAGCGGTATCGACACCAGATAGACTATAAGGGTCGTCCACAATCCCAACGATATGGAAACCGGCATTTTGCTGACGACCAGCTCGGCCACGCTTTCGTCGCGCAAGTACGATTGGCCGAAATCGAAGCTGAGATAGTTTCCCATCATCTTGAAAAAGCGGACGTGCAGAGGTTGATCGAAACCGAACTGCTTTTCCAATTCCTTGATAAGCTCGGGATCCACCCCCTGCGCCCCGCGATAGCGGGAATTGGCCGCCTCGCCGCCCGACGCCGCGTTTTCCTTGAGATTGTTGGCGGCCACGGCAGCATCCGCGCCGCCGCCCGACACACGCGCCGTGGCTTCCACGCCGTGCCCTTGAAGTCTTGCGACTATCTGCTCGATAGGCCCGCCCGGGGCCGCTTGAACGATCAGAAAGTTCAAGACCATGATCCCGAAAAGCGTCGGAATAATCAGCAACAGGCGGCGGATGATGTAGGAGAGCATGGAAACCTATGAAGCTGGGCGGCGCATTGGTTGATTCGGCTACTTTAATCTTAAGAACTTAGGCTATGATCCTCGCATACCCACAGGCAAAAACACAGCGAGGTATTTTTGTGTCAATGTACATTGATGCCGTCAACTGTAACAGGAAGCTGCAACAGGACATGGGCAGATTAAAGAGCCGCGTCAACCCTCCAAATTTTTGATTGTTGCATATTCTCAATTCAGTGTAATACTAGTCTCAAACACGACTGGTGTTTGGCCGTTTAAGATGAGGTTTTATCAATGATGAGGATGCGCGGCAGCTGCCAATTTCCTTTAACATGCCTATTATTTTCAGTGCTCCTAACATGTTTTGTTGGAATTGCCCACGCCTACACACCAGATCCACCCCCTGAAACGGCTCAAGAAGTCACATTAAGGCAAGAATCTGTTCAGCTCTTTCTGGAGGGCAAATTTACTGAATTAGATAAAAAATTAGATGACTTGCAGCAGGATTATGAAAAAGGGAAACTATCCGACATCAATATCATGCATATTTCCAGAGGTTTTTACAACACGTCTGACGATTGGCGCGCTAACTATGACGTATGGATTTCTAAAAACCCAAAATCATATTCCGCGCATCTAATGCGTGGAATATATTTTGTGCGAAGGGCGTTGGAATCTCGTGGAGGGAAATACATTAACGAAACATCATCAGACCAAATACGATTAATGCGGGAAAACTTTAAGCTTGCCCTAGTAGACTTAAAAGCATCTTTAGCCTTAACTCAGAAACCAATAGTCACATATTACAATCTTCATCAGATATATAATCAATATGGAGATACTGATTCTAAAAATAAATTAGTGGATGCAGCAAATAAAATAGACCCAAAAAATTATGTGGTGAGGTACAGCCACTTGGGTTCATTAATGACTCGTTGGGGCGGAAGCCTTGAGAAAATGATCGCTTTCAGAAATCAATGTAAACAAGATGGACTGCCAGACTCGCAAATAATTTACTTTGACCAACTTCTGGCCAAAGAACGCGAGTGGCTATCTCGCTGATTCAGGTTTCTATCTAGTGTCTAATTCCGTAAATTAGCGATAGTATTTTTGAGCTGGCTGCCTTTGACCTCGCGCTTTGTCCAGACGAAAGGCTTTGCGGTGGTGTCGTAAGCCTCGCAAAAATTCTCGATGGCCCGCTTGAGGTCGTCGATGCTTTTGAAGCTTGCGCCGCGCAGGGCTTTGCGCGACAGAATGCCGAACCAGATTTCGACCATGTTGAGCCAACTGGCTGATGTCGGCGTGTAGTGAAAGAAGACATTGGGATTTCGCTCCAGCCAATCCTCGTTCTTTTTGTGCGTCGAATAATTGTCCACAATGATGTGGATCTCCCGATCTTCAGGAACGTCCGCCACCACATCGTCAAGAAAGGCCTGAAAATCAGGACGCTTTTTTGTCTGCGTCATTTTCGTTTTGACTTGTCCTGTCGCGGTGCTGAGCGCGGCAAAAAGGTTCAGCGTGCCGTGCCGCTTATAGGTGCTTTTAAGGCCGCGAACAATTTTCTGGCTGGATGTTTTGACATATCCCGTCGCACGTTCCAGTGCCTGAATGGATGGTTTTTCGTCGATCGAAATGACGACCGCCCGTTCCGGCGGGTTGAGATAAAGCCCTATGATGTCCGCCGATTTGGCGGCAAATTGCGGGTCTGTGCTGACGCACCAGCTTCGCTGCCGCGCCAATTGGATGTTTTTCCGGCGCAAGAAGCGCCAGACAGCGCTGGCCGTGCCGCCCACGGTTTTGGCCAGAGCTTTTCCGTCTCAGGTTGATTGGCCCTTGGGCGGGGGCGACTCTAACGCCTTTACGATTTTCGCTTCGTATTCTTCGCCATACTCTTTGCGTCGCCCGCTCCGTGCGGCGTCCTCCAGTCCCGCCAATCCCTGCGCCGCAAAACGACGACGCCATTTTCACCAGCTCATGCCCCATGTCGATGACCTGCTCAAGCCGAGCGCGGAACAGGTCTTCCTGCCCACTATTCTGCGGATTTTCCTTCAGCATAATCGCAACCTTTCGAGCCGTTTCCCTCGATACGTTGCAATTTACTCGCCCACAATCCCTTTGGAAATCCCTTCAAATCATGGGTGTAATGGCTTCTTTAGGGGGGACTAGTTACCAGCAGCGCTTTAACGGAGCACACCGTCAAAAACAGGCAAACCGATCAAGGAAGCAATTGCTATAAGCATATAGCAGATATTTCTGAAAGTTTGTTCTTTGGCAAGTCCAAACATTCGAGAACCAAGCCACATGCCGAGGCTATACGTCGGAAGCGTAGCGACACTGAGCCACAGTACTTCTGATGTGAAAAGCCCTCCTATAATGTAGGCGATTGCGTTTACAATCATAGTACAGGCAAAAAACAGGATAATGTTTGCCCTCACATTTCCGGATTGTCCTTGACCGCTAAGCCAGTACAGTATGACGGGAGGGCCACCTATCTGGGCAAGGCCACTGAATAGCCCTGATAAAGAGCCAACACCTACAGTCAATGACGTTTTTGGTTGGCCATGATACCTCCAGCCAGAAATCAGCAAAGCAAGCGCGGGTATGACTGCGCACACAATTATCCATCGAACGGTTATGGGTTCAGAGTGAGTCAGCATCCATGTACCAATGGGAATGCCAAGGGTCGCTCCGATTGCCATGGTAGCGACTTCCTTTTTGTTCGCATGTCTCCATGCGTTTGGTATGAGGGCAATCGAGGGAAAAGAGTCCACAATAAGAAGCAGCGGAGCAACCAGCGTTGGATTTACAATTGCATTCGCTATAGGTGAAAGAATCAAAGCGGAGCCAAAACCAGAAAACCCACGCGCAAGCCCTGCAATAAAGGCCACTGAAGCGAGGAAAACTATAGAGGCTGCGCTATAATCACCACTTACGAAAGGCATAGACTTCCACCCCATCTTCTTTCTGCTGCTTTTCTGCGTTGAGGCACAATTTGCCATGGTTTATCACTAGTGTCCGGTCAAAAATCTAGCGGCAGCAAAAGGTTAGTCTCTTCACCCTATCATGGGTGCTTCTCAGCACTCACCCTCCCCCTGTCAGCTTCCTATACCCCAACGCCTCGGCGACGTGGATGCGGCGGACGGCTTCGCTGCCGGACATGTCGGCCAACGTGCGCGACACGCGCAACACGCGGTGATAGCCTCGCGCCGACAATTTCATCTTTTCGCTGGCTTGCGTCAACAATTCGCGCCCCGCCGCGTCGGGCGCAGCCACCTTGTCCAACAATTCGCCGTCGGCCTGCGAATTGACGCGGATGTCCGAACCCAGCGCGGCGTAACGCTCGGCCTGCGCCGCCCGCGCCGCAGCCACCCGCGCCGCCACGGTCGCGGAGTCCTCCGCCGCCGGAGGCAGGCTGAGGTCGGACGCGCTGACCGCCGGAACTTCGACGTGGCAATCGATGCGGTCGAACATGGGGCCGGAGATGCGCGATTGGTAGTCGCGCCCGCAGGCGGGGGCGCGCCCGCACGCCTGCGACGGATCGGCCATATGCCCGCAACGGCAGGGGTTCATGGCGGCCACCAGCTGCACCCGCGCCGGATAGCTGACGTGATGGTTGGCGCGAGCCACCACCGCGCGGCCGCTCTCCAGTGGTTGCCGCAAGGCCTCTAGCGTTTGGCGTTGAAACTCCGGCAATTCGTCAAGGAACAGAACCCCGTTGTGCGCCAAAGAAATCTCCCCGGGCTTGGCGTGCGTGCCGCCGCCCACCAACGCCGCCGTGGTCGCCGAATGGTGGGGATCGCGGAACGGGCGGCGACGCAGGAGCTTGCCCCCCTCCAGCAACCCCGCAAGCGAGTGGATCATCGAAACTTCCAAGGCTTCGTCGGCGGCCAGAGGCGGCAGTATCGACGGCAACCGCGCCGCCAACATGCTCTTGCCCGAACCCGGGGGGCCGATCATCAGCAGATTGTGGCCTCCCGCCGCCGCCACTTCCAAAACGCGCTTGGCCGTCTCCTGTCCTTTGATATCGCGCAAATCGGGTTGGGAGGCTCCGCCGTCGTCCTGCAAACGCGGGGAGGGACGCCCCAGAACCTGCGTCCCCTTAAAATGGTTGATCAGAGCCAAAAGCGAGGGCGCGGAGATAACCTCAAGATTCTCCCCCGCCCATACCGCCTCGCCGCCGTTTCCGGCCGGACAGATCAGCCCGCGCCGATTGGCGTTAGCGGTTACGGCGGCGGGCAGAACCCCTGTCACCGAGGTGATCGTTCCGTCCAAGGCCAATTCGCCCAACGCGGTATATCCGGCCATTTCCTCGCGCGGCAACACCCCCATCGCCGCCAGAATGCCCAAGGCTATCGGCAGGTCGAAGTGGCTTCCTTCCTTTTGCACGTCGGCGGGCGCAAGGTTAACGGTGATGCGTTTGGCGGGCAGGGCCAGCCCCAGCGCGTTAAGCGAAGCCCGCACCCGCTCGCGGCTTTCCCCCACCGCCTTGTCCGGCAGGCCGACGATGCCGAAGGCCACGATCCCGGGCGAGATCTGCACCTGAACGTCTATGTCGAGGACGTTAGTGCCTTCGAACGCCACGGTGGCGACGCGGGATACCATGTTGTGCGACCTCGCAACGTCATGTTCGTAATATTGTCACGCTTCGGAGAAAATTATGCTTTTTCCGGCCTCCTCGCGCAACGTATTCCTCCCTGCCGCCGCGTCAAGATTTATCCTCTGACGATCACAGCCCGCGCATGGCCTTCCAACCCTTCGGAGCGCGACAAGGCGACGACTGCGCCGCCGATGCCGCGCAAACCCTCGGCGTTAGCCGTTTGAGCGGTGACGGTTTTCTGAAACGCTTCGACCGACAGGCCGGAATACGCGCGCGCCGCCGCCGAGGTGGGCAGGACGTGATTGGTTCCGCTGGCGTAGTCGCCCAGACTTTCCGGAGTCATGGTTCCGCAAAAAACCGAGCCGGCGTTTTTGACCAGCGGCAGATATTTTTCGGCCTCGACGAAGCACAGCACCAAATGCTCGGGCGCGTAGGCGTTGGATATTTCCATCGCCTGCTCCAAGGATTCCGCGATTATGGCTACGGCGTTTTCCAAGGCTGCGGAGGCGATGGAACGGCGCGGCAGCGTCGACAACTGGATGTCAGCCTCGGCCATTATGGCGGCTACCTTGGCGCGATCGTCGGAAACCAGCACCACTTGCGCCAAACGATCGTGTTCGGCTTGCGCCAAAAGATCCGCCGCCGCCGCTGCCGCCGGAGTGTCGGAAGAGGCTATGACCAGCACCTCTGACGGTCCGGCTCGCATATCGATGGCGGGGCCTCCGGCGGTGGCCGCGGCCATTTCCTTGGCTAACGTGACATAAAGATTTCCCGGGCCGAATATCTTGTCCACGGCGTCGATGCTCGGCGTCCCTATGGCCATGGCCGCAACGGCTTGCGCCCCGCCCAGCCGAAAGACGCGGTTTATCCCGCACAATCCAGCGGCGTAAAGTATCGCCGGAGAGACATTTCCGGAACGATCCGGCGGCGTGCAAAGAATGCGCGAGGGATTTCCCGCCAGCTGCGATGGCACCCCCAGCATCAACGCCGTGGAAAGCAACGGAGCCGTTCCCCCGGGAATGTACAGCCCGACCTTTTCGATCGGAACCACCAAGCGGCGGCAAACCAATCCGGCCATGACCTCGATCTGATACGGCCTGTATCCCTGATGGGAGTGGAAGGCGCGAATATGGGAATACGCGGCGTCGATGGCTTGGCGCAAATCAGGCGGCAAGGTTTTCCCCGAACGCGCTATCTCGGATTCGGGAACCTGCGGCGGATCTGGATCGAAGCCGTCGAATTTCTTGGCGTACCGCCGCACCGCCGCGTCGCCCTCGGAACGCACGTCCGCGAAAATGTCCCTTACCACGCGCTCGGCCTCGACGCTCGCCAAGGCAGCAGGACGCCTGAGGCATTCGCGCCGAGCCGCGTCGTCCATGTCTTTCCAAACCAGATTCCGCACCGCTTTCACTCCATCATCTTTTCTATCGGCATCACCAGTATCGAACTGGCTCCGGCTGACTTCAGGCGTTCCATCGTTTCCCAAAACACCGCCTCGCGGCAGACGGAATGCACCGCCACCTTGTCTTTTTTACCCTGCAACGGCAGAACCGTCGGAGATTCCGCCCCGGGCAACAAGGACACTATCTCCGGCAACGCCGAGACGTCGGCGTGCAGCATGATGTATTTGCTGTCGTCGGCTCGCAACGCGCCCTGCATCCGCGCGCGAAGACGGGTTATGATGGACGCCTTTTCCTCCGGAACTCCCGCAGCCGCCCCTATCAACAACGCCTCGCTTTCCAAAACCACGGCGATTTCGCGCAGATTGTTGGCGGCCAGAGTAGCCCCCGAAGCCACGATGTCGCAGATGGCGTCGGCTATCTTCAGGCGCGGAGCTACCTCCACCGATCCCATCATTATCAGCGGCTTGGCTTGGACGTTCTCGCGGCGCAGAAACTCTTCCAAAAGCCGGGGGTACGAAGTGGCGATGACCGCCCCGTTCAAATCGCCAACCTCGGAAATCTTGCCTCCTTCGGGGACGGCGATGGACAAGCGGCAGCGCGAAAAACCCAAGCGATCCAGCACGGCCACGCGGACCCCGCCGTTTTCGCCGGTTTTCTTCTCCGCGAACACGTTTTCGCCGACGATCCCCAGATCGCAAATTCCGTCGGCCACAAACCCGGGAATGTCGTCGTCGCGCACCATCAGCACGTCGATGGGCAATTCCTTGACGCGGCAAAACAGCCGATCCCGCCCTTTCGACACGTGCAATCCGCAATTCCGCAACAAGCCCAAGCTATCGTCGGCCAGTCTGCCTGATTTCTGCAACGCTATGCGGATGCGCCGTTCGCCGGACATGGCATTTCCTTTTCCGTTCGGGTTGTCTTTCCGGTTTCAGACGGGATCACCCCCGCCTTAAACCGGTTTTGCATGAAGAGATTCTTGGCTCTTGCCCAAAGCGAGTGGATAAATAGTCGCTATTTCGACAATCACATCCTGTCCCCCCTTTTCTTAGGAGGAGGAACAGACCGCGTCGACGGGGGTAACGTCGCTACCCCCCCGATAAAAACCCACTACCCACCCGTTTTGTGTAAGAGCCTTAATCCTTTTCTTCTTGCATATCGTATTAATACGATAATACAGTATAAGAGGGCGAGTCAACCCTAAAAGATCTGGTTGCTCGCCAACGGACGCCGGTCGACGAAAGGAGTTCCGCCATGAAAGGCCCTAGCCATCGCCAATGCGCCGCCTCGGACGACGATTTCGCTTCGCTTTACGAGGCGTTTTTGTCGATGAAAAAGCCCGACGAAGTGCGAAGGTTCCTCGCCGATTTATGCACTCCGGCGGAAATATCCGCCTTCGCCGAGAGATGGAAGATAGCGAGGGTTCTGGCGGACGGGGCATCCTCTTACCGCGACATCAACGCCGAAACGGGGGTGAGCGTGACCACCATCGCCCGCGTCGCCCGTTTCCTGCATCAGGAAGCGCACAAGGGTTACGCGCTGGCTTTGGACAGGACGCGGCACAAACGGAAAAGCCCATCGGCCTGAGCGGGGCGGTGGCGGCGTTTGCGAAGTTACAGCCAAAGGCTGTCTTTGTAGGGTTACGGCCAAAGGCCGTCATGCGACGCGAAGCAATCCATTGCCACAGGCGCAACGGCTCTGGATTGCTTCGCGGCCTGAAGAAGGCCGCTCGCAATGACAGCGCTTATTGCTGCCATTCTCTTATAAATTACTCTCCAGTTTTGCGCATAGAGGCAACCAATTTTATGTTCTTGCCGCCTCCGCCATAACCATGCCATTATTTGGCGTTATCCTCGCTGCTTGGGTGGCCTTTTCATTGAACGAAGAGGCACCGTAAGCGGTTCGTCCGTGCAACCAGTCGTTCATCAAGGATGGAGATCCATATGCGCCGCAATCTGCTCCTCGCCGCCACAGTCTTGGCCACTCTGCTGTCCGTTCCCGCCCATGCCGAGGAAGGGTGGTCGTTCGGAAATTCGTCGTGCGGAAATCCGGTTCCATGTAGTTCCATTAAAAGTGGGCAGCTTTCAAACTCTGATATTATATCCATATCAAATTCATGTATTGCCAACAATCTGGGGCATCGTGGTGGAAACGCCTTTGAAGACCGCGGGTTGGATTCTAACCTTTGTTTGACATCAAAAAAATCCACTAAAGCTGCTGATGGTGGCATGGTGTTAATGCCTAAGTGCTGCGTTGTTCCTGTCGCCAACAATAAGGAAATGTGCCAGATTATTTGTAAGCTTATAGGAACCCGCTGATCTAACCGCCCAACCAGTGGCAGGAAAACTCCCCAAAGACATATCCGCCATCGTGGACGGGGTGGCATCGCGTGTGGTCGGCAACGACTGGGCGTTGTATGCCGCCCTGTTCCGGCGGTGGCGGGAGATAATCGGCGAGGAATATGCGGACGCCACCTCCCCCGTAAAACTTTCCGCGATGCCGCGCGGAACGCTTGCGTCCGGCGAGGCCGGATGCCGTCCCCCCAAAAGGCTGCATATCGCCTTGCCGCGCGGTTTGGTAACAGACATTACGTTTGCCAAGCCGCGCATTCTGGAACGCATCGCCGATTGCATCGGGCGGGAAGTCATAGCCGATCTTGTGTTGGAACCCAGACATACAACAAAATCCAAGGCGTTTCGCGGACGCGCCGCGCCCACAGCACCTCCGGTCGAATGGCGGGAACGGATTGACCGTGAAATAGAAAACCCCGACCTGCGCGCCGCGCTGGAAAGCCTCGGCGCGTGGATGAAGGGATAATCAGCAGAGCCCTTCGAAGGGAACTTACGCGGCCAACGCGCCGCAATCCCTCCTCTCCCTCTGGGAGAGGATAAGTTTGCCCGAATTTTCGCCTCCGAAAATTCGCGGCAATACCTTGGTGAGGGTTCTTTTTCAAACCCAGCTTGGGAACCCTCACCAAGCTGCGGCTAAGGATTTTCGCTAAGGGGCGAAAATCCGAGCCGCGCTATCCTCTCCCAGAGGGAGAGGAATCCCCGCCGCGCCGGTTGTTTTCAATTTTATAGGGAATGATTTTGGCCTCTCGAAGGATTGTTTCGATTACGCCGTTTATATCCGCCGTCACATCAGAATTAGTGAAACGGATGGTGCGATAGCCGAGTTTGGCAAGGTATTCATCGCGGTGAAAGTCTTGTCGTTGCCGCAGATCGTGTGAGATGCCATCAAGCTCGATTATCAACTTGGCTTGTAAACAAGCAAAATCCGCCGTGTATGGAGGGATTGGATGTTGGCGGCGA
Organism: Alphaproteobacteria bacterium; assembly: GCA_041908065.1. GTDB lineage: Bacteria > Pseudomonadota > Alphaproteobacteria > UBA9219 > UBA9219 > JAYRGC01. The sequence continues at coordinate 72,113 of JAYRGC010000070.1, forward strand.
AACTTCAATCCAACGGACTGATATAGTCCTCGCAACCGTTGCCAAAGCAAGGATTCCGTGCGCGGCATTTCGGATCGTAGTTTCCGTGCTTTCTTTATATGCGGTGGATGAGGTATCGTGCGCATAGCGATATTGTATTGCCCTCACCAAGGTATTGCCACGAATTTTCGAAGGCGAAAATTCGGGCAAACCTATCCTCTCCCAGAGGGAGAGGGGGGATTGCGGCACGTTGCTCGCGTAAGTTCCCTTCGACAGGCTCAGGGAACGCGGAATTTCGGTTTTATGAACAACAGGTGCAGCGGCGGCACCTCTCCCTCTGGAAGAGGATAGCGCGGCTTGGATTTTCGCTCCTTAGCGAAAATCCTTAGCCGCCGCTTGGTGAGGGTTCCCAAGTTGGGTTTATAAAAGAACCCTCACCAAGGTATTGCCGCGAATTTTCGAAGGCGAAAATTCGGGCAAACCTATCCTCTCCCAAAGGGAGAGGGGGGATTGCGGCACGTTGCTCGCGTAAGTTCCCTTCGACAGGCTCAGGGAACACGAAATTTCGGATTTATGGATAGAAGATGCGGCGGGGATTCCTCTCCCTCTGGGAGAGGATAGCGCGGCTTGGATTTTCGCCCTTTAGCGAAAATCCTTAGCCGCAGCTTGGTGAGGGTTCACAAATTGGGTTTACGCAAGAAACCCTCACCAAGGTATTGCCACGAATTTTCGAAGGCGAAAATTCGGGCAAACCTATCCTCTCCCAGAGGGAGAGGACGCACCAACTGCGCCTTTGGGATAGACCTCTGACTTTCGCGCATCCGCGCAAAAGAAAACCGCCCGCCCCTGTTGTCAGGGACGGGCGGGGTATTAAACCCTAGAGATTTGGATTAGTGCGAACCGTTGCCGATCCGGCCTTCCAGTCTTTCGATCGCCTCGGACTGTTCGCGCACTGTGCGGGACAGTTCGTCGTTGCGGGTCTTCAGCTCGTTGACAGCCCCCACCAGCGGCCCGATCAGGCCGATGTAGTTGACTGCCATGTAACCGTCAGCACCGCTCTTGACGAGTTCCGGATAGACCTTCTTCAAGTCCTGGGCGATGAGGCCGAGCTGCTTGTCGCTTGGCTTGTCGCCGTTCAGAACATAGGAAATCGGAACCAACTTACCCATCCGATCCAAGACGCCCTCCAGCGGCTTTACGCTGTGTTTGACGCGAAGATCCGATGTCCCGTACTGGTATAGAGTGCCCGCGTAGACACGCATGGCTACAAGCGAACCAGTTATACGCTGGCTCCCAAACACTTGCAAAGCTTCCACGCATTGGGGAGTAGTAGCTTCAGCTATCGCATCAATAATACAGGCATTACCACCAGCACCGTCCACTACAAGTGGTTTGAAATCGTCACTTCCCGGGACATTAGAGAGGACGACGTTCGCCGAGGGGTTCTTAAACCGCCCACGCAGCATATTCACCATCGTACCAGCTGGGGTAGGATTTCCCGCGGCATCATAGGTTGCACCATCGATGGCACCACCCTCTAGGCGTAGAGTATTTCCGACCATATGGAGGTTATAGGTATTGGCCGGATCAGCAGGAACGGTGACAGCAGTAGCTGCGTCGCTTTTGAAAAACACACTGCGCTGCAATGTGAAGAAGTCAGGAGTATTAGACGTCCCCACCGTGCCAGCATTGGTCGTGGTGGCATCGGCTACCCTAGCCAACCACGGGTTGGAGCTGATGGTCGTGATCCTGCCGACATAGGACATTGAGGCAACGCGGCCAACTGAAGCCTGACCACCAAGTCCATAATTTGCAACCGGAGCAGTCCACGCGCCGTAAGCACCGCAGGCGTTGTTAGGCGTAGCTCCACAGGTAGCGACGTTGTACATGAAGCCGCCTTCGGCACCGATAAGGGCGGAAATGGATCCACCCTCGCTATCGGAAATCGGCTGTCCACCAGTCGTCATGACCATGTAAGAATAGCTGCCGTTCGCCTCTTTTCTGACTCCGATGGCAAATCCTTGGTCATATGCGTTGACCGTATTGGAATTTATGGTGTCCGGCAGATACGGACACAAGGCATCGATGCCAACTGGCCCGAACGTAGGGGGAATGTTGGTGTTGCCACCGCAAGGGGTGCCAGCCGCCCGTGGCGGGGGCAATTGAAGTGTTATCACTGTATTGGCAGGAACGGCAGTGCTAGCAACAAACCCCTGAGCCTGACCGTCGGTTCCCATATATATTTCCACCGCCGCCATTATCTGGCGATGCAAATCGGCCGAAGCCTGACCTTGCAACTGCTGGCCGCCTCCGGAGACGAGTTTCCACAACCCGCCGAACAAAAGCGCGGAAATCGACAGGACGATCGCCAATTCCACCAGCGTGAAACCGCGAGCATCTTGGCGTCCGCGGAGAATATTCGTTATAGCTTTGGAACCCATCATGTTTAGCCTCCCTTGGTTTAAAACGACTTTTCTCCACTTTCCCGAACGCTTCAACACGTTCTCGGCGTCACGGCACCATTATAACACCTTATTTTAACACTACAACCGCCCCGTTCGTAATACCAGTGCCACTAGCCGTGCCAAAATTGAACGTCCTCTGGGTAGGAACCCACCCATTTCCTGATACGGCTCTCCCCACGTTAGTCCTTATTACTGTGCTTGTCGGCCCCATAGATATTATCCTGCCGTATGTGCCGGGCAGCATCGGTGGATTCATGTTGTTAAACTGCTTATCCAATTCCGCTACCGTGAGTCCCACGCCAGCTATCGGTTGATTGTTGTTGGCAACATTGAATGCCGTTATGGTTATAATTGTTCCTGCCACATTGCACTTAACTGTATTGATGGTGTTAACCAGCGAAAATGCCGTGCCATAAACCGCCCCTCCATCATTCAACATCGAATACATGGAATTGGGAAGACTCGCCGCCGCCGCCGTAACCCTATTACAAGTTCCTGCACCGGCGGGGTTACCGGTTGTGTCAGCAGCAATCACTTTGTTGTAGGCGTCAATAGAACTCGCCGTCAAATCCTGTCTCTCCGACATTTTGGCGGATTGCTGGAAATACGCATTGGTGTAAACACCAATCGCGGCCAAAAGCAATATTACAAATGTAAATATATACATGCTTTTCCGGCCTTTTTTCTTATGTTCACAGCGGGTTGGCACTTGCGCCCGCAGTTTCCACACTCGCCATATTATCAACAGATTGTTAATAAAGCGTAACTTTATATTATTTTGTCTAAAAAGTCACGCTTTTTTCGACTCCTCTGCGAAAAGGATGGATAAGACCCACACGCCCGGCCTTTGGGCGGGTTTGCGCGGCGGCGGAATTGCCTTTATGCTGTCTTCTCGCCTCATAGAATTCATCGCCGAAAGGAGTTTGGGAAATGGCCGAGGAAACCAGCGTAATAGACCGGATCAAGGCCGACATCGGCCGCAACGACGTGGTGCTTTACATGATGGGCACGCCGGTGTTCCCCAAATGCGGGTTTTCCTCCCAAGCCGCGCAAATCCTAGGGTTGATGGGGGTTGAGTTCAAGGCCGTCGACGTCACCGCCGACCCGGGCGTGCGGCAGGTCATCAAGGATTTCAGCAACTGGCCGACGTTTCCCCAGCTGTACGTCAAGGGCGAGATGATCGGCGGCTGCGACATCATGCGCGAAATGTACCAAAGCGGCGAATTGCAGCAGCTTTTCGACGAAAAAGGGGTCAAATACGGGGCCACGCCTCCAGCCCAAGCCGCCGGAGGATAACCCCATGAAACAATACAAAATAGCCATCGTCGGAGCCACCGGAGCCGTCGGGCACGAGACCATGAAAACGCTGGCCGAACGCCAGTTTCCGGCCTCCGAGGTAGTGGCTTTGGCGTCGGCGCGCTCGGTGGGCGGCGAGGTCAGCTATGGCGAGGATAGGGTTCTTAAGGTGCAAGACCTCGCCAAGTACGACTTTCGCGGCACGGATATATGTTTTTCTTCCGCCGGAGCCAATGTTTCGGCGGAGTTCGCCCCCCGCGCCACCGAGGCCGGATGCGTCATCATCGATAAAACCTCGCAATTCCGCATGGACGCGGACGTGCCGTTGATCGTGCCGGAGGTCAATCCCAAGGCTTTGGCCGGATATACCAAACGCAACATCGTCGCCAATCCCAACTGCGCCACCATCCAGCTGGTCGTGGCGTTGAAGCCGCTGCACGATCTGGCGAAGATAAAGCGCGTGGTGGTTTCCACCTATCAATCCGTCTCGGGAGCAGGCAAGGAGGCGATGGACGAGCTGTTCAGCCAGACCCGCGCCGTGTTCGTCAACGACGAGCTGAAGCGCGAGCAGTTCCACAAGCAAATCGCCTTCAACCTGATCCCGCAAATCGACAAGTTCATGGACGACGGCTCGACCAAGGAGGAATGGAAGACCGTGGTCGAAACGCAAAAGATTTTGGATCCGTCCATCCAAGTCGCCGCCACCTGCGTCCGCGTTCCGGTGTTCATCGGCCATTCCGAGGCGGTGACGATAGAGTTCGAAGATCCGATCACCGCCAACGAAGCGCGAATGGCGTTAAAGCGCGCCAAGGGCGTCGCTTTGGTAGACCGCCAGACCGATGATGGGTTCGTCACTCCGGTCGAATGCGTGGGCGAGGATCAGGTGTTCGTCAGCCGCGTCCGCGAGGACAAGTCGGTCAAGAACGGCATCAGCTTGTGGGTGGTGAGCGATAATCTCCGCAAGGGCGCGGCCTTGAACGGCGTGCAGATAGCCGAGTTGCTGATAAAGGAATACCTGAAATGAAAATAGCCGTCGCCGGCATGGCCGGACGCATGGGATGCGCCATAGCGCGCATAGTCGCGAACGAAACCGAAGGAGCCTCGCTGGCGGGCGGGATCGTGCGGGCGGAGGAGCTGGCCAAGACCAAGGCCGCTTTCCCTTCCGTCGCGGTGTCGGACAACGCCGACGAGGTGCTGCCCTTATGCGACGCGCTGATCGATTTTTCCGCCGCGACGGCGACGCCCATGTACGCGGCGGCGGCGGTTCGCCACGGCAAGGCCTTTGTCTCCGGCGTGACAGGGCTTGACGCCGCGACGATGGAGGCGTTGCGCGAGGCCGGACGCAAAATCCCCGTTCTATATTCCGCCAACATGAGCCTGTCTTTGGCGGTGATGCGGCGGCTGGTCGAACAGGCGGCGCGGATGCTGAAGGATTGCGACTATGACGTTGCAATCCTCGACATCCATCATCGCATGAAAAAGGATTCCCCGTCCGGCACGGCGAAAACGTTGGCGGCTGCGGTCGTGGCCGGAAACAGCGGGGCCAAGCAACCCGCATTCGCCGACATCCGCGCCGGATACGTCGTGGGCGAGCACGAAGTTATGTTCGCGGGGCAGGGCGAGGTCGTTTCGCTCCGCCACAGCGTGACGGATCGCGACATATTCGCTCGCGGCGCGGTTCGCGCCGCGTTATGGCTGGGCGGCAGGCCGGCAGGGTTTTATGGAATCGACGAAACGATGGAAATTTCTAAATAACTCTCCGTTTTCCACATTCGTGAAAAACCTTTCCGGATCCAGTCGTCTCGGATTTATTCGAGCGAACGGGCGCAAATTTCCCCAGCCCATCGCGGTTGAGGCCAGCGTGAAGGCATTATCCTCGGTTACGGCGTAAGTCATAGGACGGTATCCATTGCTGGGATCGCCTACCGGCTGTCCGCTGCTTTGAAACACCTTGACGATCGATGCCGGTTTGCCGATCCATTTGCCGTTGGCATCAAGGATACTGCCGTCGGGGACATTCAACTTGAATTGGACGTAGTAGATTCCGCCGCCTTTTTTCTTGATGGGAAAGTTATTGAAAAGCAGCCAAACGAACGGATACGCCCAAGGCGGTGATCTTCTGCGCCACAACTTGCTGTCCGTCTTGGGAATAATGCCCAGTCGCAACATGTCCATGCCTTCACCGTAAAAGGATTTGTCGGCATCCAATCCTTTGCCCAGCACCCCCGCCATTATCAATCCCGCCCAGTATCCTCCTTGGGTCAACCGCCCGTCTTCGGTGACGAACCGCCGCCGTTCAGCGGCGACATCTACAGGTTTACGGTTAAGGCCGTTGCTGAAGATGGTGGTTTTTGGATCAATGTCGGAGTTCAGAAACCGGCAGTCAGGATCAGCCTGATTGGGAAAATGGCTGAAATACGCCCCGCCGTTAGGAGCGCAGACGCCTTGTGCGGCGGTTATGAAATTCCTCAGCATTTCGTCGCGATGTGGCGCTACCGAGGCTCCGCAATCGGGACAGTACGGATAGATTTTCCGCGCTTGGTAATCGGCTCCGGCCCTAAGGCGGAAATCTTCCACAGTCACAAGATCGTTTTCATATAATGCAAACCGCATTGGTATCCCTTTCGAAACGTTATTTTCGGCTTATATAATCAAATCTTCATATCCGCAACGACAAAGCGGCCTTGACACGCGGCTTGGCAAGGACATGATTGCGGCTGGAACAAAATTAACCAACCAAGGATTTTCGCAGAAATGAGCAACACAGCAGCCCAAGCCGGATTCGACGTTTGCGCCGTCGGCAACGCGATCGTGGACATAATTTCCGAAAGCGACGACGCTTTTTTGCAGGCGCACGACGTGGCCAAAGGCGTGATGACGCTGATCGACGCCGCTCGCGCGGATTTCCTGTACTCCATGTGCGGTCCGGCGATGGAAATGTCGGGCGGCTCCGCCGCCAACACCACGGCGGGCATCGCCATGCTGGGCGGGAAACCGGCCTTCATCGGCAAGGTGCGCGACGATCAGTTGGGGAGCATATTTCGCCACGACATGAAGGCGACCGGCGTACATTTCCGCACTCCGCCCCTGACCGACGGCCCGCCCACGGCGCGGTGCGTTATCATGGTAACCCCCGACGCCCAGCGCAGCATGAGCACATATCTGGGCGCGTGCGTCGAGTTGTCGGCCTCGGACATAGACCCCGATACCGTGCGAGCGGCGCAGGTGACGTATCTCGAGGGATACTTGTTCGATAAGGCTCCGGCGCAGGCGGCTTTTCGCTTAGCGGCGCAAGTGGCGCACGCGGCGGATCGCAAACTCGCCCTTACGCTGTCCGATCCGTTCTGCGTCGAACGGCACCGCGAGGCGTTTTTGGATTTGGTTCGCAACGAAGTCGACATCCTGTTCGCCAACGAGAAAGAGATAGCCTCGCTATACCGCACCGATTCCTTCGACGCGGCGGTGGCGGCGGCGCGGGAACATTGCCAGATAGTCGTGGCCACCCGCAGCGAAAAAGGAGCGGTGGTGGCCAGCGGATCCGATACCATAGCGATAAAGGCCGAGGCGGTGTCCAAAGTCCTAGATTCCACCGGAGCCGGAGACATGTTCGCCGCCGGTTTCCTTTACGGGGTGACGCATGGACACTCTTTGGCCGAAAGCGGCAGATTGGGAGCCGTCTGCGCCGCCGAAGTCATCGGCCACTACGGCCCGCGTCCGCAGGAACCACTGCGCGACCTCGCCGCCGCCAAAGGCATAGCCTTGCGGGACTGACGGGCGAGGGAAAAAATCCACACCAGTTCACTGCGCACCAAGCCTTGCTACGCGGCCATAAAGCGGCCATTTGATTTGCAGCAAGGAATCGGGAGAAACGTGGCGTTCAAGTTTGCTTTCTACTGCGGCCACCGAATCGCGCCCGACAGTCTTTTCGTAATCCCTGACCGATGAACGCGAACGCAAATAAACAGCGAACTGCGGCAACGTCATGTCCGCTTCCATCTTAAACTCCGGCAACGCCAATTCGTCGTTAAATGGAAAATAAAGATCGCGGTATTTGCTTCGCACAATCCTTATTTCCTTAGAGCCATACGGCTCTATCAATTCTGAAAAATCTCGGACTATATCGTTCATTCTATCGTCGCCGGATATTTCAGGTTCGCCATAAACTAACAAGGATAAAATCGCGCCTTGTTTGGCCACGCGAATAACCTCGTTATAAAACCTCGGCAGATTGAACCAATGCGCCGCCATTCCTACATTGATAAGATCGACGCTACGATTAGCGATGCCAGAATCTTCCGCCGTGGCGACGCGAAAAGTTATTTTCGGGTTTAATGACGCCAATCGCACCTGTTCGGAACTGGCGTCCGTGGCTGCCACGTGGGAAAAATACCGTGCAAGATCATGCGTCGCCTGCCCACTGCCACAGGCGCAATCCCATGCCGTTTGACGAGACGACGCTTGCGCGGCAAGCCACTTAAATAACCCGTCGGGATAGTGTGGCCGCGTGACATATTGTTGTGCCACTGAAGCGTACCATTGCACGGGATTGTGATTTTCTTTCATTTCTTTATTACCTCCTTAGCGTTGTTCCACATAAAATTAAAAAATTTATTATATGCCATAGCCACGGATGCGGATTTAACCACGATGATAAGCGGCGGATTGTCGACATCGAAAGTTATTTCGGCTTTGTATTCTCCAAACGAATAAAACGCTACTGGCGGAAAATTATTACGGGGAATCCATCTGTATGTAGCATAGGCTGCATTGGGGGTATTGGTATCCCCTTCTGCCGATAAGATTCGCATGTTGAAGTCTGCCCGTCTTTTTGCCAATTCGGCCATTCTTGAGCGATGAGATTCGGCATCGTTTCTATATTTCGAAAATTGCGCCGCACTAGCTCCACACACGCAAGCCTGCCCGCCATGTTCGTTGAGGTGTGAATAAACTAAATTGTGAAATCGTGAGAACCCATCAACACCCTCGTAAATCCTCACGTCCGTCAAACACCTGCGAACACCATCGCCATCTGTGAACTCAATCCCTGCCTCGCTGAATGCCCCAACAATTTTACTCATGGTTTCGTTTTTGGGGCGTTTATTCACCCCGTGTTCTATGTTCTGGATGGTGACGCGGCTAACACCAACGCGCTTAGCCAGTTCCTCTGCGCCCCAATCTGCCAATACTCTGGCTGCGCGTATTTGTTTTCCGCTGGGCATAAAAATCCTTTCATTTTGTCAATCGCTGTTTGATAACACGTCAGAAATTGCTCGGTCAATTAAAAACAACTTACCCATAAATGGTAACTTTGCCTGCGGTTTTGGTTAATATTGCAATCCACCATCTTTCTTTTTGTAAAACACTGCTTTATTTTTTATAAAAAATCTATTTGCTTTCTCCTCTTCGAAATGCAAAATAGGTTCCATCGCGGCAACATTACATTGAATGGGGGAGCATATGATGGCGTACTTTTCATTTGACTATATGATAGAACGGTTTGGCGAAGTATTGGCTTGGCATTACTTGGCGGAGATTGAGCGAGCCGCGCATATCAGACCATACGGATACGGAATAGATCCGGAAGCCAGACTGCAACGCGCCTTTCGCGCCCAAGACGAAATCGCCGCGGCCAAAGCCAAGAAATCGGCGTAAAACAACCCATTATCATAAGGAAACAAGAATATGACGAATATCGACTTGCGGACTTTTTCCGTGGCTTTGGGCGTGGCGGTGGTAATGGCCAAAGACGGCGGGGGAATAAACAGCGGCAAGCTGGCTATAGAGATAGCCGACATGATCGAACAAATTTGCCGTCCCGACAGCAAAAATGATAACGCCGCGGCGGAAACACTTCCTTGGACATTCACCTGTTTCGGCAAAAAGTCCGAGATAGAGGCTTATTCCCAACGCACCGCCAAATTGGAAACCATCGCCGAAGCCCGCTCTTTCGACGCGCTCGACGCCGAGGAGGTCGCCGCCTTTATCGTCGATTCCGTCAACAACCGCGCCGTTGGAAAAGCCTAAAGACCTGTTCATATCCGCCTTCGGTTGCTACACTGCCCGTTCACTGCTGCACTCGACGACGGCGCAAGGCATGAAGACCAAGACTGACGGCAACACGGCGTTATCCGCCTCCCCTTTAACCGCTGCAAGACGGCTGGTCGTCAAGATAAGCTCCGCCCTTTTGGTGGGCGGTGAACGCGACGAGATCCGCCGCTCGTGGTTGGACGCCTTGACCGGCGAGCTGGCGGCGCGGAAAAAGCTCGGCTGCGAAGTCATCGTCGTGTCGTCGGGCGCGGTGGCCTTGGGGCGGCGCGTCTTGGGGTTGAAAAAGGGCGCGTTGCGGCTCGACGAGATGCAAGCCGCCGCCGCCTGCGGACAGGCGCGATTGGCGCACGCTTGGCAGGAATCCCTTGAGCGGCAAGGGTTGCGGGCGGCGCAGGTCTTGCTGACGCCTCGCGACACGGAGGAACGCCAGTCGTATCTGAACATCCGCGCCGCCTTGCGCGGGCTTTTGGCGATGGGCGTGGTTCCTGTCGTCAACGAAAACGACACCGTAGGCTCTCCGGCGATGTGCTTTAGCGACAACGACCAGCTTTCCGCTCGCGTCGCGGCGATGATGGAATCCGATTGCCTTGCCCTGCTGTCGGACGTCGAGGGGCTTTACACCGCCGATCCGCGCCAAAACCCGAACGCCGAGTTCGTGTCCGTAGTTCGCTCCATAACGCCGGAGATAGCCGCCATGGCCGGGGGCTCCAGCTCCGGCCTCGGTCGCGGCGGCATGGCGACGAAGCTCGAAGCCGCCAAGATGGCGATGCTGGCCGGATGCTCGACCGTCATCGCCAAGGGCGGCCAAGACGCGCCGTTGCGGGCGATAGCCGACGGCGGACGCTGCACTTGGTTTTTGGCCGAAAGGCAACCGGCGGCGGCGTGGAAAAGGTGGATCGCCGGAACGCTCAATCCGCGTGGAAGCATCGGTATAGACGCCGGAGCCGTCTCCGCCTTGCGGCGCGGCGGCAGCCTTTTGCCGGTAGGCGTCACCTCCGCCGACGGCGACTTCTCAGGCGGCGATCCGGTGCGCGTGCTATCTCCCGACGGCCACGAGGTGGCGCGGGGTTTGGTGTCCTTCTCCCGCGACGAGGTGCTGTCCGTCAAAGGGCGCAAAAGCGGCGAGATGGCCGACATACTGGGCTATCCATGCCGCGACGAAATAATCCATCGCGACGACATGGCGTTGGTGTGATTAGAGCATTTCCTGCTTTGGTTGATATACGAAACCGGCAACTTGCGACGGTGACGTTCCTCCGTCGCCAACTGCAAGATAAGCCCATCAACCTGATCGGGAAACGCTCTAGAACCCGTTTATAATCTCGTCCCGTTGCGGCGATTGCGGGGGCGAAGCTGGACCAGCTTTCCGTCTTCGGGGTGGCCGGAGGAAATCTCCACCTGCAAATCCGAATAAAACCCGTTGAAGCGGCTTTGCGAAGCCGCCATGTAGGCGCCCATGCTGCCCATGGCGATCCAATCGCCTTCGGCAATGTCATCGGGCAACATGAACGGGCCTTGCATGTAATCCACGGAATCGCAGGTCGGCCCGAACAGCCTAAACGGCGACGGGGTCCGGCCTTCTTCCGCAGCTCCGGCATTCAACCTTAGGCGGCGAGAGTCGTTGCGCCAGTTCATCGAGCAGACTTCGAACATGTTGCCGAAGCTGCCGTCGTTGATGTAAAGCGCGTCGCCCTTGCGCAGTTCCACCTTGACAAGAAGCGTAGTGGACAACCCCGACAAAGACCGCCCGGGCTCGCACCAAATCTCGCACTTAGCCGGCAATCCCATCGCCGCTATCTCGGGGTTGATAACCTCGAAGAACGCCTGCAACGAGGGGACTTCCATGCCCATGCCCGGAACCGGAAATCCGCCGCCGATGTCGAACACGTCAAGCGATACGCCGGATTGCCGTATCACGTCCTTGGCTATGTTTATCGCCTCGACATAGGACATGGGGTCCAGCGTTTGCGACCCGACGTGGAAGGATAAGCCAACCTTGCCCGCCACCTTGGCGGCGCGCTTCAACAATTCGACCGTGTCTTGGGGCGTGGCCCCGAACTTTCCGGCCAACGGACACGCCGCGCTGCCCTTGGGTCTTTCCAAGCGCACTACCAGCGTCAGATCCTTTACGCCGCGGGTTTCTTCTATGATCTTGTCCAATTCTCCCGCGCTGTCCAAAACGAAGGTTCTCACGCCGTTTTCCACACAAGCGCGGCGAATGGCGTCGCGGCTTTTAACCGGATGCATGAAGGCCAGACGCGCATCGGGGAACATGCGGTGGACAAGCTCCACCTCGCCGATCGAGGCCACGTCGAAGCAACGTATCCCCGCCGCGTAAAGATGGCGCAAGACGTAGGGATCAGGATTGGATTTCACGGCGTAAAAAGCGTCGCCGCGAAAGCCTTCCAAGAACGCCTTCGCGCTCTTGGCTATTTCGGTGGGATGAAAACATTGCACCGACTGGTTGGGGCGCAAAACTTCCAGCGCGGTTTCCATGTCGGGGAAACGCTCAACAGCCTTCGGCTGACGGCGCGAGGGGGAGGATCTCCGTTCAGCGCGAACATTCGGCGCGGAACGCAACGAAGTCACAGAAGCTTTCGCCATGCCCAATCTCCTTTGCCATAAAACCAGCAAAGAGACGACTTGGCCCGGACTCCATGGAAATGGGCTTCAAGCGCGGGAACGCAACAATCCGGCCACGCGAGCCGAAGGCGCACCAACACCCGAACAAACGCGCAGGGTTCCGAATATCTAAGGAAACAGCGCATATCCCCGCCGGAAACGACCAAAGCAAAAAGGCCATAACCACCAGAGAACGCCGCCGGAAACCCAGCCCAAATCCCTTTGCCTCACAACCAAGACCAACGCCCGCGCAAACCAAAACAACAACGCGAAGCGGACTCTTTGCTGTACACCACAACCACCGCCATCTTCCCCTGAGGAAACATGACGGAGAGGCAAAGCGTCGTTACATAAACCAGTGGGGAACGGATCGGAGTGGTAACTCGGTCCATCCTTGGGCCAGTGGCACGTGCGCTTTCAGACGCAGTGTATAACGTTCCTTTCGGAGACTATCAAGAGTTTTTTGACTCCGACTATGGTTAACGCCGAGACTGTAGCAAGTTTGCAGCAACCGACCCGTTGTGCCAGACTTGGGCACCCTCGAAACCCCACATCACAGGAGAAAAAAATGTCCATCATTACAAAAAAAACGGCGGCGGCTTGTTGTTTGGCGATCGCCGTGGGCTTCGCCGCCGATGCCAATGCCGGACAATTGTTTCCGCCGGAATCCGCCTCAAGCTCCGACGATCAAGTTTTGCTGTGGAAAGGGGCTCCCGACAATAAGGTTGTGTCCGTCCCCCAAAGCTCGATAAAAATAAACACCGCCGAGTGCCCAGCCGGACAATTCATGGTCAAAATAACCGGAGGCGCGGTGAAATGTCTCCCCACAATAACAACCCCGCCCACATGTACAGGAGACAAAGCATTGCAATGGGATGGAACCAAGTGGCTGTGCAATGAGATAGGCGCACCCGCAACGGCTTCCGACACCGTGTTGTCGGTGTCGCGCGCTCCCAACGATGACCCCACCAACACCATATATCACAAGCCGTGGTGTCCGAGTGGATACGGCCTCAAGAGCTATATCAGGGTGTCTTCTTACGACAACTGGACAACGGTCGGCTTGTGTCAGCAGGGATATTCGGGAGCGGCGGTTTACATAGAGCCCGGACTGAGGGGCTGCAACGACTCGTACTATAACTCCACCACCGGCAAATGCTCGCCATATATATCTCCGAGCAACCAGTATGAAGTGACTTATAAATAAACTTCCGACTAAAGCGTTCCATCTTTCCCCCGACGCTCGGCATCGAGCGTCGGGGTTTTTTATTCGGGGCGAGGGGAGTCACATCAGGCGTTTGGTGATGTTTTCCAGCTGGTCTAGGCTTTGGTAGTGGAGGGTTATCGAGCCGGAGTTTTTACGTCCAGGGCGGAGATCGACCTTCAGCCCTAAAACGTCCGAGATGCTTCGCTCCAAGGACAAAACGTCCGCGCTTATACTGCCGCCGTCGGAAGAAGAAACTTCTTTCGTAGGCTTGTTCGCGCCCTTGCGCGCCGCCGCCCCTCCTTTTCCGCCTTGCTCTATTTCCAGCCGCGCCAAAGCCTCCACCTGCCTCATGCTCAACCCGCGTTCCGCCGCCAGCTTGGCCAGCTTCAGGGGATCGGGAACGCAGACGATCATCCGCGCCACGCTCATCGAAATTTCGCCGCCTTCGAGCATTTCCAGCACCGGCTGCGGCAACGTCAGGATGCGGAGAAGATGGGTTATGCGGGAGCGATCCTTGCCCAGATGCCGCGCCAGATCGTATTGGTTATAGCCGAACTCCTCCATCAGCCGCTTGTACCCCTCGGCCTCCTCCACGACAGACAGATCCTTGCGCTGGATGTTTTCCAGCAGGCCGATCTCCATCGCCTCTCTGTCCGAAAAGGCGCGAACGACCACCGGAACTTCGTGTATTCCGGCCATTTGCGCCGCTCGCCAACGCCGCTCGCCCGCCACTATTTCGTAGAGGCCGCCTTCGCCTGCCGCGCGCACCAATATCGGCTGGATGATGCCGCGTTCGCGGATCGACGCGGCCAACTCCTTCATCGATTCTTCGTCGAATATGCGGCGCGCCTGATAGCGGCTAGGCTCCATCTTGGCGACAGAAAGCTGGCGCACGCCGGAAGACGAATGCGCGGAGTCAGAGCCTATTTCGCCCATAGTTTCGATGGCCTTTTCCATCTGCGTCTTAGGCTCGCCGCCGCTGCCGCCTTGCGGGGGTTGATAGGCGGCGTCCTGATCCCCGAACAGGGCGGACAGCCCGCGTCCCAACGGCGACGGCTTGGCGGCGGCTGATTTCGCGTTCATCTTTTCGCTTCCTTTCCTTGCGGTTTTTCTTTTCCGGCCTGCTCCCGCTTTAAAACTTCGCTGGCCAGATGCACATAGGCGCGGGAACCCGGGCATTTCAGATCGTAGAGCAGGGCGGGCTTGCCGTGCGACGGAGCCTCCGACACCCGCACGTTGCGCGGAATGACGGTTTCGTAAACCTTGTCGCCGAAGAACGCCCGCACGTCGCTGGCGACCGCGTCCGACAGGCTGTTGCGCTTGTCGTACATGGTCAGCACCACGCCCTGCAGCTCCAGCGCGGGGTTAAAGCGCGAACGAACCGCTTCCATAGTCTGGAGCAGGCTGCTGATGCCCTCCAGCGCGTAAAATTCGGGTTGCAAAGGAACTAGCAAAGCGTCGGCCGCGACCAAGGCGTTCAGGGTTATAAGATTCAGCGATGGCGGGCAGTCTATCAGGATAAAGTCGTAATCTTTCGCGCTGCGCTCTAATGCATCACGGATCCGGTACTCGCGGCGCGGGGTATTGACCAGCTGGATCTCAGCCCCCGCCAGATCCGCCGACGAGGTGATGATGCTGAGATTGGGGATGACCGTCGGGGAAACCACGTCCTCCACCGCCATGCCGTCGAACATCAGGCCGTAGCTGCCTGCGCCGCGAGAGGCGCGGGCGATGCCGAAGCCGGTCGAGGCGTTGCCCTGAGGATCGGCGTCGACCACCAGAACCCTCCGCCCCACCGCGGCCATCGCCGTAGCGAGATTTACTGTCGTCGTGGTTTTGCCGACACCGCCCTTTTGGTTGGCTACGGCGATGACGCGGCAACAATGCCCGTCCGAAGTTTTAGGATCTTTTCCGTCGTTGGCCATGATTGAAGATTGCCTTTAGGTTTTTAATCCTAAACACTGAGCCGGAATCGTCGCTCAGGCTGGGGAAAATCTCGTGGCGGAATGTCCAACATTTGGCTGCTTCTGTCAATTCCGCCACCGCGTTGCGCCCTTTTGGGAACAACATAACCGCGTCTTTTTTCGCCAATCGCGCGGCCATCCCCAGAAGCTCCGGCAACGGCTTGACAGCCCGCGCCGTAATCACGTCGGCGAACGCGGCGGGCAGGCTTTCCGCCCGCGCATTGTGGACAGCGACATCGCGCAATCCCAATGTTTCAGCCGTCTGCGAAAGAAAGCCCGCCTTTTTGCCGATGCTTTCCACCAGATTGATTTTATGTCCCAACCCACAATCGGCTGCCATTATCGCCAATACCATTCCGGGGAATCCGGCTCCGCTGCCCATGTCGGCCAAGACTATTTTCCGCCCTTTCGGCAGCAATGGAAACAACTGCGCGCTGTCGAGGAAATGGCGTTGCCAGAGAATCGGAAGAGTGCTTTCCGCCACCAGATTGAAATGCGAGTTCGCTTCGCGCAACAAATCGGCGTAGCGGAACAGACGCTCCCGCGCCTCAGCCCCCAAGGGAAAATGTTCGAAAAACTGGCGTTCTAAATCGTTCATGGCCGCGATAATAGCATAGAATTGGCTCTTACGTAAAACGGGTGGGTAATTTTGCACCAAACGCAACAACAATCACTGTCATCTCCCCTGTTAAAGCCACAAGCTGTCATTGCGAAGTTACAGCCAAAGGCTGTCATTGCGAGGTTACAGCCAAAGGCTGTCATGTGCGAGGTTACAGCCAAAGGCTGTCTGCGAGCCGCCACCATTTGGTTTGGACAGAGTTAAACGCTGTCAGGCGGCGAAGCAATCCAGACCTTATGGAGCAACTGCTCTGGATTGCTTCGCCGCCAAGGGGCGGCTCGCAATGACGTCGCTTGCTGTTGCGTTTGGTGCAAAATTACCCACCTGTTTTGCGTAAGAGCCCTAAAACTTATCAAAAAAAGAGTCGCAGGACTCAGATTTTAACTTTTTTGGGTTCTTTATCAAAACGGGTGGGTAATTTGGCCGCCAAACGCAACAACAAGCACCGTCATTGTGAAGTTACAGCCAAAGGCTGTCATTGCGAGCGGCCTTCTTCAGGTCGCGAAGCAATCCAGTGCCGTTGCTCTATGACTCTGGATTGCTTCGCCGCCTGACAGCGTTTAACTCTGTCCAAACCAAATGGTGGCGGCTCGCAATGACAGCCTTTGGCTGTAACCTCGCACATGACAGCCTTTGGCTGTGACTTCGCACATGACAGCCATTTTGGAAAGGCAATCCCTCTATTTCTTCACATGCCGCAACAGCGCGATAACGGCGGCCGGTGTGACGCCCGGGATGCGCGAGGCCGCGCCAAGCGTGGCGGGGCGGGCGCGGGATAGCTTTTGGCGCACTTCGGTGGACAGGCTCCCCACCGCGCCGTAGTCCAGCTCTTCCGGCAACTTCAGCTCCTCGTCGCGACGAAAGGCGGCGATGTCCGTCTCCTGCCTTTCCAGATAGCCGGAATATTTGCCCTCGATCTCCACTTGCTCCACGGCGAAGGGCGACAGGCTTCGCAAATCCGGCCAGATCTCGGCCAGCCTGTCGAGCGATGCCTCCGGCAACGCCAACAATTCCAACGCGCTCCGCCGCACGCCGTCTTGGTTGATTCGCAATCCCGCCCGCGCCAACTGCGACGGCGTGGCGTTCAGTTCGCCCAAGATCGCTCGCGCGCGCTCCAGCTCGGACATGCGGGCGGAGAAGGCGGCGGCGCGCTCGCTTCCGACGCAACCCGCGTTCAGCCCACGCGGGGTCAACCGCCGCTCGGCGTTGTCGGAACGCAGCGTCAAGCGGTATTCGGCGCGAGAGGTGAACATCCGGTAAGGTTCGGTCGTTCCCTGCGTCACCAGATCGTCGATCATCACGCCGATGAAGGCCTCGGCGCGATCCAGCGTGAAATCGCCGCGCCCGCCGCCTGCCGTCTTGGCCGCGTTGATACCCGCCATTACTCCTTGGGCGGCGGCCTCCTCGTAACCGGTGGTTCCGTTTATCTGTCCGGCGAAGAACAGCCGAGGCACGCGGCGGGTTTCCAATGCCGGAGAAAGCTCGCGCGGATCGCAATAGTCGTATTCAATCGCGTATCCATGGCGCAAGATGGATACTTTTTCCAGACCGCGAATGCTGCGGATGAAGGCGTCCTGCACGTCGCGGGGCAGGGAGGTCGAGATGCCGTTGGGATATACCGTATGGTCGTCCAACCCCTCCGGCTCCAGAAACACCTGATGCCGTTCCTTGTCGGCGAAGCGCACCACCTTGTCCTCGATCGAAGGGCAATAGCGCGGCCCCGTTCCCTTTATCTGGCCGGAATAAAGCGGGGCGCGGTGGAGATTGGAGCGTATGGCCTCGTGCGCCGCCGCTCCGGTATAGGTTATGCCGCACTTTATCTGAGGGTTGAGGATGGCGGCGGTCATGGCGGAGAATGGAACCGGAGGATCATCGCCCGCCTGCATTTCCAACCCCGCCCAGTCGATAGTGCGGCCATCGAGCCGCGCCGGAGTTCCGGTTTTCAGCCGCCCCATGGGAAAGCCCAGCCGTTTCAGGGTGGCGGCCAACGGCAATGACGGAGGATCGCCGACGCGCCCCGCCGGATAACGCTCCTCGCCGATATGGATAAGCCCCGACAGGAAAGTGCCGGTGGCGATCACCACCGCCCCCGCTCGTATTTCCTCGCCGTCGTTGACCGCGACTCCGGCGGCCTGCCCGTCTTGCGATAACAAGAGATCGCAAGCCTCCCCCTCTCTTATTTCCAGAAGAGGCTGCGCCGCCAGATATTCCTGCATGAAACGGCGATATAGCTTGCGATCGGCTTGGCAACGCGGCCCGCGCACGGCCGGGCCTTTGCTGAGATTGAGGATGCGGAACTGGATTCCGGCGGCATCGGCCACCCGTCCCATCAGGCCGTCGAGCGCGTCGATCTCGCGCACCATCTGCCCCTTGCCGAGGCCGCCGATGGCAGGATTGCACGACATTTCGCCAATGGTGGCGCGTTTGTGCGTCAACAGCAGCGTCCGCGCCCCCATCCGCGCAGCGGAGGCGGCGGCTTCGCACCCCGCGTGCCCCGCGCCGACCACTATGACATCGAACGTGTCGATAGGACGTTTTTCCATCAATCCTGCTCCGTGACGCATGGGCGATGATATACCCGCGCCGAGAGCGTCAGGAAAGGGGAATATCGCTATCTGCCTTATGGATTGGGGCGTTGCCCGCCCCGATTCGCCCGAAGAAAATTAGGCACCGCCGGAACATGGGAGGTATTGGCGGCGTTGACGGTATCTAAAGCGAATGCCTGTCTGGTTCCGACGTCGATAAGCCATTTTTTAGTTTTGGGCGGCAATAATTTCGACAGGGATTTTTCGGCTTGATCGGCATTATTGATAAATTTCTTCAATATTGTCAGGGCGAATTTTTGCACCGGCAGTTTATCTTCTCCGGCAACAACTTTGATTTCTTCGAATATTGCCCCTTTCAGCACATCTTCGACGGATTCCAAAAGTTCACGGTGAGCGTGATCGCTTACATTGAGATTCGCGCTTCCTCCATCTATTCCCTTTAGATAAAATCCTTGTTGCAATGCGCCGTCATATCCTTGGGTGCAAAACACTCTCAAGACTCGGTTGGCGTCATTATCCACCGGAAAATCCACCACTATGGCGGTAACAAGCGTGTTGTCGCGATTAACGTCGACATACCCTCTGACGACTTCATTCCAGAATTGGACGCGGCATTCATTGTCGGCTTTTGAGAAATTCATATATTTTCTCCCTAATACGTGAATACATCGAAAAATCTAAGATCTTGCCAGTGGCTGTTATAGCTTTAATTTCAGTGCCGTTCAAGCACCGCGCTATTAGTTTCAATGGTTGCTGTTTTAAAAAATGTAATAAATACAAGCACAGATTCAATGGCTGTGTCGCGTGACGGGGATTGGATAGAAGAAGAGGCAGGCCATACTGGCGCGTTAAGCCTTGGGATTGTCAATACCACGCTCGCCTGATGCTGTCAAGAGTTTTTTGATATATTAGGAAAATATTTTTATGCATAAAAGTAGCGGCTCTTACGCAAAACGGGTGTGTACTGCCTTCCAGCAAGTGCCGTCATTGCGAGCGGCCTTCTTCAGGCCGCGAAGCAATCCAGAGCAGTTGCGCCTGTGGCACTGGATTGCTTCGCCGCCAAGAGGCGGCTCGCAATGACGGTGCTTGTTGTTGCGGTTGGAGGCAGAATTACAAGACCGTTTTGCGTAAGAGCCAAACGGGCATTATAATCGGTTGAATTAGTTCGCATCCGGCGCGAGTATGTTCGCAACGCCAATCGCTCGAAGGAAATCCGCCATGTCTTTGCAGAACCAGCTTTTCGCTCCGCGTCTCAGCAAGGTAAGCCCATCGCCCACGTTGGCCATAACCAAGCTGGCCAACGAAATGAAGGCCGCCGGACGCAATGTGATCGGCCTAGCGGCTGGGGAGCCGGATTTCGACACGCCGGAACACATTAAGGAAGCGGCGCGAGCGGCCATCGCCAAGGGCGACACAAAGTATACCGCCGTGGACGGGACTCCGGCGTTAAAGCAGGCGATATGCGACAAGTTCCGGCGCGAAAACGGGCTGGAATACAAGCCTTCGCAGATAAGCGTGGGCGCGGGCGGCAAGCAGGTGATCTTCAACGCCATCATGGCCACTGTCGGCGCGGGCGACGAGGTGATAATCCCCGCGCCCTATTGGGTTTCGTATCCCGACATGGTCAATCTGGCCGAAGGGACTCCGGTATTCGTGGCCGCCGGAGCCGAGAGCGGATTCCTAATGGGGCCGGACGAATTGGAGCAGGCGATCACTCCGCACACCAAATGGCTGATCCTGAACTCGCCCTGCAATCCTTCGGGCGCGGCCTATTCGCGCCAACAGTTGCAGGGGTTGGCGGACGTTCTGATGCGCAATCCGCAGGTGCATATCCTGTCCGACGACATGTACGAGCATCTGGTCTACGACGGCTTCGAATACTCCACCATCGCGCAGGTGGAGCCTCGTCTTTACGATCGCACGCTGACGGTCAACGGCGTGTCCAAAGCCTACAACATGACGGGCTGGCGCATAGGATATGCCGGAGGACCGGAGGCTTTGATCAAGAAGATGTCGGAGATCCAAAGCCACTCGACCAGCAACCCTTCGTCCATCAGCCAAGCGGCGGCGGTGGCCGCTCTCAACGGCCCGCAGGAATTTATGGCAAAGCAGCTCGAAGCCTTCTGCCAACGCCGCGATTTGGTGGTTGATCGGCTGAACCGCATTCCCGGGCTGTCGTGCCGCAAGCCGGAGGGCGCGTTCTACGTCTACGCCGATTGCTCCGGACTGATAGGATCTAAGACCCCGGACGGAAAGCAACTCGGCAGCGACGACGACGTGGTCAAGTACCTGCTGGAATCCGAAGGCGTGGCGGCTGTACATGGCGCGGCTTTCGGCCTCAGCCCCTATTTCCGCATCTCCTACGCCACGTCGACGGCGGCGTTGGAGGACGCTTGCGCTCGCATCGCCCGCGCTTGCGAGAAGCTGGGCGGCATCCGGTTGGCGGTGGCGTGATGGGATCGTCTTCGTCTTACTCGTCTTCGTCCCAACGCAATCCCGAAGCAGATTGGTTTGGATTTTCCCGCGTCTCGCCGGAAGAAAAGGGCGAGCGCGTGCGCGATGTGTTTTCTTCGGTAGCGGAAAGCTACGACCTGATGAACGACCTGATGTCGTGCGGGATGCATCGGTTATGGAAAGACCGCCTTGTCGGCATGATGCGGCCTCGCGCCGGACAAAGGATACTCGACGTGGCGGGAGGGACGGGCGACGTGGCGTTGCGCTGCGCTGCCAAGACCGGAGGCAAGGCGGAGATAACCGTCTGCGACATCAATCCCGATATGCTGCGTTGCGGCCGCGACAAGGCCATAGACGCGGGGTGGCTGCGCGGCATCGAGTGGATCGAGGGCAACGCCGAAAAGCTGCCGATTCCCAACCGCAGCCAGAACACCGTCAGCATCGCCTTCGGATTGCGCAACGTGACGCGCATCGACGACGCTCTGGCTGAATTCGCGCGGGTGTTGAAGCCGGGCGGCCGCTTTTTCTGTCTGGAGTTCACATCCGGCGTGTCGCCTATGTTACGCAAAATCTACGAACGCTATTGCTTCGGGATATTGCCGACGCTGGGAGAGATCGTCGCCCACGACCGCGATTCCTACCAATATTTGGCCGAAAGCATCATGCGCTTTCCGGCGCAGAGGGAACTGGCCGCCCGCATGGAATCCGCCGGACTTGCCCGCGCCTCGTGGAGCGACCTGATGGGCGGAATCGCCGTCATCCATTCGGGATGGAAGATATAGTTCGCGACGGAAGGTTTCCGTTTAGGTTGATGGGCCTTAGCCTATTAGACCTCTTGCATAACCAATGTCATTGCGAACGTCGCCCTTGCGACGCGAAGCAATCCAGACCTTATGGAGCAACGGCACTGGATTGCTTCGCCGCCTGAAGAAGTCGGCTTGCAATGACAGCCTTTGGCCGTAACAGGGTAGATGACGGCTATTTTGGAAAGGCAATACCCACCCGTTTTTCGTAAAAGCCTTTATTTTTGTGGCGGAGGAATTTTGTGTTATTCTCCGCGCTCCACCTTTCGGTTTCTCCGCATGAATCTCCATCATATGCCGTCGCTTCCCGCAGGATTTTCCGCGCGCAAGATGTTCGCGGCCGCTTTGTCGTCGGCCATCGGATTGGCGGAAGACTATTGGAAAGACGGCGGCGCGCCGCCGCCGATGCCGGTCATGGTCGAGCCGGTCTCGGAGGAAGAAGAGGAAAAACCCTCCGTTCCCCTGCGCTGGAACGCCGACCGATGCAAGATAATGGAAACCTTGTGGGGAATCGGCCAAGTCCTGCCCGGGGGCGGGATGACCGACGCTCTGGTCGCTCCGCTTGGGTTGAACAAGGAAATGAGCGTCTTGGATTTGTCCGCCGGACTTGGAGCGTTGGCGCGCAAACTGGCGGAGGAATTCAATACCTACGTCACGGGGATGGAGCCGGACGCGGTAGTGGCGGCGCGCGGCATGGAGATGTCGGTGGCCGCCGGAAAGAGCAAGCACGCGACCGTCGAATCGTACGAGCCGACCGCCTTTGAAAGCCATAGGCATTACGACTGCATAATCGCCCGCGAATTGTTCTATCGCGTTTCGGACAAGAAAAAGATGCTGAAATCGGTGGCCGACGCCCTGAAATCCCACGGGCAGCTGGTGTTCACCGATTACATCCTCGACTCGGGGCGCAAGGGCGATCCGGCAATCGCCGCATGGTTGGCGCACGAAACCGACGCCTCGCCCTTGTCGATGAACGAAATGGTCAAGATGTGCGGCAAGCTGGGGCTGGATGTGCGCATCAACGAGGATCAAACCGCCATTTACAGGCGAGAGGTCATGATGGGATTGAAGTCTTTCATGGCTTTCCTGATCCAGAACAAGCCTGATAAGGAGACCGGCGGGCTTGCCCTGATGGAAGTTGAAAACTGGATCCATCGCGCCTCGGCGATGGAAAAGGGGCTTCAGTTCTGCCGCTTTTACGCGATAAAGAGTTTTTAGCCACTATTACTAATCTCCCAACACAATACTTGACACATGATTGCGCCGCATAACTGCTATCATCTACCCTGTTACAACCAAAGACTGTCATTGCGAGCCGCCACACCTTTGGCTGTAACAGGGTAGATAACAGTGCTTGCTGATTCTATTTGCGTCCCAATTACCCGCCAATTTTGCGTAAGAGTCTTATTTTCTTTCCACAAAATCCTGCACGACCTTTTTCATCCCGGCTTTGGCGAAGGCGATTTCCAGTTTCGTTTTGTCTATGCGTCGCGCGACCACGCCTAATCCGAATTGCTGGTGGAAAACCCGATCTCCCGCTTTCAGCTCCTGCCCGCCATCGGGCGGCGCGGCGGGCGGCGGAGCGATGCGGCGTGACTGCCCTTCTATTGCCCCTTGCCGCGCCGCAGCTCCTATTTGCTGCCACAACGGCGGCGGCGCGGGATCTATGCGGCCTTCGTTCGCGTACGCGCCAAAGTTGCCCGCCATCGCCCCTCTGTCGACGTGTGACGTGGGCAGCTCGGCGATGAAGCGCGAGGGGATGCGGGCTTGCCATCCCCCGTACACTTGCCGGCGGCTGGCGTGGCTGATCCACAGGCGGCGGCGGGCGCGGGTTATGCCGACGTAGGCCAGACGCCTCTCTTCCTCCAATCCGCGCTCGCCGCTTTCCTGCAGCGACATCTTGCTGGGGAAAAGCTCCTCCTCCCACCCGGGCAGGAACACGCAATCGAACTCCAACCCCTTCGCGCCGTGCAGCGTCATTACGCTGACTTGGGGAACGTTGTCGCGCTCGGTCGCCTCCATCACCAGCGAGACGTGTTCGAGGAACGCCTCCAGCGTGTCGAACTCGGCCATGGCGTTGACCAATTCTTTCAGATTTTCAAGTCGCGCCGGAGCGTCGGGGGATTTGTCCTGTTGCCACATCAAGGTGTATCCGGATTCGTCGAGGACGACCCTCGCCACGTCGGCGTGGGGCTTCTCGCGCAACATCTCCCGCCATCTTGAAATGAACGTGACGAACGCGCGCAACGTCGTCCGCATTTTCGGCTTGGTTTCTTCGGCTTCGGCCAGCGCGGCGGCGGCGGCGCACAGGGAAATCCCGCGCTCGCGAGACAGCGCGTGGAGTTGTTGCATGACGGCGGGGCCGACGCCGCGCTTGGGCAGGTTGATGACGCGCTCGAACGCCAGATCGTCGTCGCCGGACATGACGAGGCGCAAGTACGCCAGAGCGTCGCGGATTTCTTGCCGTTCATAGAACCGCGCCCCCACCAGAACGCGATAGGGGATTCCGGCGCGGATGAACTTTTCCTCGAACAGGCGGGTTTGGAATCCGGCGCGCACCATCACGGCTATTTGCCCCAACGCCGCGCCACGCTTGGCCAAGGATTCTATCTCGTCGGCCACCCATTGCGCCTCGTCGCCGCCGTCCCACAGTCCGCGCACCTGTATCTTTTCGCCCGCGTCCGCCGCCGTCCGCAAGGTCTTGCCCAGCCGCATCCTGTTGTTGGCGATAAGGCGCGAGGCCGCGCCCAGAATGTTTCCGGTGGAGCGGTAGTTGTCCTCCAGCCTTATCACCTTGGCCCCTGGGAAATCCTCCTCGAAGCGCAGGATGTTGCCGATCTCCGCCCCGCGCCAGCCGTAGATGGATTGATCCTCGTCGCCGACGCAGCAAATGTTGCGCCGCGCTTGCGCCAGCAATCGCAACCACAGGTATTGCGCCACGTTGGTGTCTTGGTATTCGTCCACCATAAGGTAGGCGAAGCGATCGTGATATTGCGCCAACACGTCGGGGTTTTCGCGCAACAGCGTCAGCTGATGCATTATCAGGTCGCCGAAATCGCAAGCGTTGAGGTCTTGCAGGCGTTGCTGGTACTGCGAATAGATGCTCTCCAGCTTGCCGTCGGCCAGAGTGTGGCGGCCTCCGTCGCGAGCGTCCCGAGGCAGAAGGCCGCGATCTTTCCAGCGGCTGATGACGGCCAAAACGGCGCGGGGAGGGGATTTTTTCTCGTCGATGTTCTCGGCCTGAAGTATCTGCTTTATCAGCCTCATCTGGTCGTCGGTGTCCAAGATGGTGAAGCTGGATTTCAACCCCACCCGCTCGGCGTGCGGGCGCAACAGCCGCGCCGCCAAAGAGTGAAAAGTGCCGAGAAACCATCCCTCGACCGGACGGCCTATGACGGCGGAAACGCGCTCGCGGATCTCGGCGGCGGCCTTGTTGGTAAAGGTGACGGCCATTATCTGCGCGGGCGCGGCGCGTCCGGTGTAAATCAAGTGCGCCAGCCGCGAAGTCAGAACGCGGGTCTTGCCGGTTCCGGCGCCCGCCAACACCAACACCGGCCCATCGGTGGCCTCCACCGCCTCCAGCTGCGCCGGATTGAGCGCGCGAAGATGGGGCGGAAGCTCCGCGCCGCCTTCAGTTGCGTAATCCTCTTCGCCGTTTACGTTCGCTACGGCCAATTCCTTCATGCGCAAAACGGCGGAAGGTGTTTGAACCCTGACGCTTTTTCCAACGCTGAGGCGGCGGAGAAGAGGGTTTCTTCGTCGAAGGCGCGGCCGATTAGTTGCAATCCCATCGGCAGGCCATTGGACGCCAATCCGACCGGCACCACGATGCCGGGCAGACCGGCAAGGTTGAGCGTCACGGTGAACACGTCTTCGAGGTACATTTGCACCGGATCGTCCTGCTTTTCGCCGATGGCGAACGCCGTGCCCGGGGTGGACGGCGTGAGGATAGCGTCGCAGCTTTTGAACGCTTCGTCGAAGTCGTTGCGTATCTTGCGGCGGACTTTTTGCGCCTTGAGATAATAGGCGTCGTAGTATCCGGCGGACAGCACATAGGTGCCGACAAGGATGCGGCGGCGCACCTCGCGCCCGAACCAGCGGCCACGGGTGTTTTCGTACATCTCGGCCACGTTGTCGCCCGCGTCGCGCGGCCCAAAACGCACGCCGTCATACCGCGCCAGATTGGAAGACGCTTCGGCGGGCGCGATGATGTAGTACACGGGCAGGGCGTATTTGGTGTGGGGAAGGCTTACCTCCACCACTTCCGCCCCCGCGTCTTTCAGCATGGCCGCGCCCTTGTCCCACAAGGCGTTGACCTCGGGGTTGATGCCGTCGATGCGGTATTCGCGCGGCACGCCGATGCGCAATCCCTTGACGCCTTTGCCCAAGGCGGCGGTGAAATCGGGAACCGGCATGTCCACGGAGGTGGAATCCTGCGGATCAAATCCGGCCATTTCCCGCAGCATCAGGGCGGCGTCGGCCACCGTGCGCGTCATCGGTCCCGCTTGGTCGAGCGACGAGGCGAAGGCGATGATCCCATAGCGCGAGCAACGTCCATAGGTTGGTTTGATGCCGACGATGCCGCACACGGAAGCGGGCTGGCGGATGGAGCCGCCGGTGTCGGTGCCGGTCGCCGCCATGGCGAAGCGTCCGGATACCGCCGCCGCCGAACCGCCCGAGGAGCCGCCCGGAACCAACAGGCGCGGAGCGTTGGCGGGATCCTTGCCCGACCACGGGCTGATGACGTTGCCGTACGCGCTGGTGACGTTGCCGGAACCCATGGCAAATTCGTCCAAGTTGGCCTTGCCGAGGGTGACGGCTCCGGCCTCGGCCAATTTGCGCGACACCGTGGATTCGTAGGGAGGCACAAAATTGTCGAGCATCTTGCTGGCGGCGGTCGTTCTCACGCCCTTGGTGCAATACAGATCCTTCATGGCGATGGGGATCCCGTCCATCACTCCGGCTTTGCCGGACTTGCGCCGCGCGTCCGAGGCCTTGGCTTGCTCCCGCGCTTGCTCGAACGTCTCGGTGATGAAGGCGTTCAAAGGCCGCGCCCGCTCGGCGGCGGCGATGTGCGCGTCCGCTACTTCCACGGCGCAAGTCTTGCCGGAAGCCAACATATCCAAGGTCTGCGTGATGGAAAGACGGGTAAGATCGGTCATGATTTTATTCCACCACCTTCGGAACCGTGAAAAAGTCACCCGTGCGCGAGGGCGCGTTGGAAAGGATGTCCTCGGCCTTGTCGCCGTCGGTAACCTTGTCCTCGCGCCAACGCAAGGACATGTCGTTGACGTTGGCCAGAGGCTCCACGCCCTTGACGTCGACCTCGTTCAACTGCTCGACCCAAGCCAGAATCCGCCCCAGCTCTCCGGCCACTTGCGCCTGTTCCTCAGTGGGAACCGCCAGCCGCGCCAGATGCGCGATTTTGGCCACCGTGTTAACGTCGATCATCGCCAGTCCTTCAAGATATGGAAAAAATCACGGCAGGAAGGTATCATCCGGCATGGCCATCTGCAACCACATCAGGGAACTTCCGGCTCTTTTAAGGGCGGGACAAACGCTTTTGGGTATCGACAACGGCTCCGTCGCGGTGGGGGTAGCCGTGGCGGATCCCTCCCTTACGGTCGCCTCGCCTTTGGCGGTGCTGGAACGGCAGGGGTTCGAGAAACTGGCGGCGGACATCGCTAGACTGGCCAAGGAACGCAACGCCGGAGGATTGGTCATCGGCCTGCCGCTGGAGCTGGACGGCGGCGAAGGAAGGGCGACGCAATCCGCCCGCGCGCTTGCTCGCAACCTGCTGAAAAACGGCGGGTTGCCCATCCCCGATATGCCCATAGCCTTTTGGGACGAGCGATTTTCTACCGCCGCCGTGGAACGCATGATGATTTCCGGCGACATGACGCGCCGCCGCCGCGAGAAAACGATCGACAAATCCGCGGCGGCTTACATGCTGCAAGGGGCTTTGGACGCGATGAAAAACCGGCAAGCGTGATCGGTTAACACCGCAAGTTTTTGGCTATCATCCAAAACGGGGGGTATTGCCTTTCCAAAATGGCTGTCACTGCGAGGTTACAGCCAAAGGCTGTCTGCGAGCCGCCCCCCCCCTTTGGTTTGGACAGCGTTAAACCCTGTCAGGCGGCGAAGCAATCCAAACCTTATGGGACAACGGCACTGGATTGCTTCGCCGCCAAGGGGCGGCTCGCAATGACGGCCTTTGGCCGTATACCTCGCAATGACGGCCTTTAGCTGTAACAGGGTAGATGACTGCCATTTTGGAAGGCAATACCCACCTGTTTTGGGTGATAGCCAAACAAACGGACAATCGGCCAACAGATGTCGCAGAAGATCAGGCCGCTTTGCTGCCGCTGCGCATGGCCTTGGCCATCGTCGAGCTGACCTGATTGGCGACAGGCTCCGAAGCTTGCTGGGCGGTGCGAGCGGATATTTGGGTTATCTTGCTCACCTCGCTCATCATGTTTTCGAACCCGCTTTTCATCAGGTTGGATTGCATGTCCATTATCTCGCGCATCGACTTCGCTCCGGCCATCGCCTGTCCGGCCTTGGCACTTTGCTCCAACGAGTTTTGCATCATGGAGCTTAGCGTGTCGCACATCTCCTCGCATCCCTTGGTCATTATGGTTAACGACTGCAAGGCCGCCTCCATGGTGCCGCGCGCCATGGAGTTCATGTCCACGCACATGCGGATCATGTTGCCAGCCATATTTTCCATTTGTTGGTTAGGGGTCTGCATATAAGCCTCCGGATCTTTCAGGTAAAACGCTGCCGCCCCGATCGGGGCAGTTAAGGAGTTATGTTGCATCGCAGCACGAGCGGTAACATAAGTTAATCGTGGGGGGTAGTCAATTGCATGGGGCAAGTTTTTATAAAAAGTAATAAAATTTCATATATTTTCACCCCTAAGATATGGTATAGTTTCGCACGTGGTTGTTTGCTGCCCGATGGCTAAATGAAAAAATCGAAAGGGGTTTTGGGATGAAAAGCATTATTAAAAAGGCCGGTTTCATAGCCTGTTGCGCAATCGTCGGAGTTGCGGGGATGGCTTCATCGTCGGCTCGCGCCGGACAGTTATTTCCTCCTATTGACGAAGCCAATTCCGGCGAAAAGGCTCTTTTGTGGCAAAGCACAGGCAACAAAGTCATAGCCGTTCCGCAAAGCTCCATCAAAGTCACCACTACCGGAAACTGTACCGCCAATCAGATCATGACCGGAATTTCCAATGGCGCGGCTACTTGCTCGTCGTTGAGCGTTGCTTCCGGAAATTCTTGTTCGGCTGGTTCGTTCGCCGTCAGCACCAGCGTCGTCGATGGCCAAGTCAAGGTAGTGTGCAGCAATTCCAGCTCTCTGCCCACGCCTCCCAGCTGTACTGGCGGCAGTTACGCTCTGCACTGGAACAGCGGAAATTGGTCGTGCGATCCAATCAGCAGCACCGGCACTGGCGGAGGAGGGCTTTCGACCCCCCCCAATTGCTCCGGCGGCAGCTACGCTTTGCAATGGAGCAACGGGGGTTGGTATTGCAGCCAAGTCGCCGCTACTGGCACGGGGGGATCCAACCTTCCAACTCCGCCCACTTGCTCTGGCGGCAGCAACGCTTTGCAATGGAGCAACGGAAACTGGTCTTGCAGCCAAATCGCTTCTACCGGCACAGGGGGAGGCGGCTCCAGCATCCCAACCCCGCCGACGTGCACAGGCAACAACGCGTTGCAGTGGAATGGCGGCAGCTGGAATTGCACAGCAATCAGCGGCGGCAACGGGGGTGGTGGCAACATTAGCGATGTGACCATAGTATATGGGGAATATCCCGATGGCGGCGCGCCTCTGTATTTGAATTGCCCGTCCGGTTACACTGCCGCTGGCGGAGCATCGGTAGGCGGCATTGGCCGTTTCATTCTCTGCAAAAAATAAGTCTATAAAATAGACTTCTCTTCATATCCCCCCGACGTCTTAACGGCGTCGGGGGATTTTTTTCACGAACGGTTCCGGAAATGGGATATAATAGCCCCGCCTGTTTCGCTCGTTTCCGGTGATTTACATGCTTTATGACTGGCTGAAGGCCTTGCACGTCATCTCCGTCATCTCGTGGATGGCGGCTCTTTTGTACTTGCCGCGCTTGTTCGTTTACCACTGTTCGGCGGCAAAAGGCGGGGAGCTTTCGGAAACCCTGAAGATCATGGAACGGCGGCTGGGGCGGTTCATAATGAATCCGGCGATGATAGCCAGCCTTGTCACCGGAGCATGGCTTTTGTACGAAAACCCCGCCTTGCTGGAAATGCCCTATATGCACGTCAAGCTGACGCTGTTGGCTTTGCTGTTGGTTGTCCATTTCATGCTGATGCGTTGGAGCGCGGCGTTCGCCATGGACGCCAATTCCCGCACGCACAAGTTTTATCGCGTAATCAACGAAATTCCCACGTTGCTGATGATCGGAATAGTGGTGATGGTGCTGGTGCGGCCATAATCACAGGCCGATTTTAACCGGATATTCTTGGCCAAAACAATAACCGAACCGGAGGAACCCATGGCCGACGTAGAAAAAACGGCGTTTGAACGAGACCGGAAGCCGGCGGAAGTTTTCTGCTGGCGAGCGGTGGTTTCGACGTTCATGGCGGCTTGCTTTGCGGCGATGGCTTTAAGCGGCGCGCTGCTTTTCGTCGCTCCGCGCGGACGGGCTGCCGATTGGCTTGTTTTGGGGTTGGACAAGCACGATTGGCAGGGGCTGCATCTCGCCTTTGGACTCCTGCTGATGGTTGCGGGGATTTTTCACATTTGGCTTAATTTCGACGCCATCAAGGGATATGCGCGCCGAAAAATATCCCGCAAAACCGAAAGCGGCGAACGGAAGATCAAAATCAGGATACGTCCCGAGCCGATTATCGCCTTGGCATTGTGCGCCGCGCTGGCGGCGGCGGCGATCGCCCAAGTTCCGCCCGCCAGTTGGATAACAGATATGCGGGATTCTTTCCGTGGCGGCGGCGGAGAGGGCGCTCCGCCGTGGGCGGGCGGGGGAAATTAAGACGCAGGTCGGCATGTTCAAAAAACGCATTCTGATACTGGTTCCCCATCCTGACGACGAGGTAGTGGGCGCGGCTGCGGCCATAGGTCGGGCGAAATCCGCCGGAGCCGAGGCGTTCGCGCTGTATCTTACCGACGGATGCGTTCCCGAAGATTCCATGTGGCCGTGGACGCGCAAGCGGCGCGCCGAGAACGTCGCCCGCCGCCGCGCCGAGGCGGAAAAAGCCGCCGAAATGCTGGGAATAAAGGCGGTTATAGAAAACGGCGGCGACTGTGGTTGGCCGCGTCGTCCCTCCCGTTCGGCCATCGCCTTCTTGCACGACATATATCGGGAAATCCGCCGCGCCGTGGCGAAAGAAGGCATCGATCAAATCTGGACTCCGGCATGGGAGGGCGGACATCCCGATCACGACGCCATAAACGCCGTGGCGGGCATGGTTGGCGCGACCGACGGGATCAGCGTTCTGGAGTTCTCGGAATACAATTTCAACGGAGGAAGGGCGAACTCGAACCGGTTTCCCACCCAGCTCGGAACCGAAGTCGAAGTGCGGCTTTCGCCCGAGGAACGGACGGCGAAAAAGCTGGCCTTGGCCGTTTACGCTTCGGAACAAGGCAATCTGGGAAATATCGGGTTGGAACGCGAATGCTTCCGGCCTTTGCCCGCGCACGATTATTCCCGCCCGCCCCATGGCGGAACGCTGTGGTATGCGCGTTTTAATTGGGTTCCGTTTCGCCACCCGCGCGTGAATTTTACGCGGCCCGAGGACGTTTGCGCGGCTATAAAAGGTTTTTCACAAGCTCTTCGCGCTGTTCGGGTTTGATCTTTACGTCCTCCAGCCGCGCTCCGGCCATTTTGGCGTCTTTGAAATCGCTTTTCATCAGGTTCGCTCCGGAAAGATCCGCGCCGCGCATGTCCGCGTTCCTCAGACAAGAACCCGACAGATCGGCGGATTTCAAGGAAGCCCCGGAAAGATTGGACGACAAAGACGTGCCGTTATCCATTACCAGCGGCTGCATTTTCGCTCCCTGCAGATTGGCGTTGTGGAACTTGGCCCCGTTGAACCGGCCTCCGCGCGCGTCCACTCCGGCCAAAATGGCGTTTCGCAGATCCGCGCCGCGAAAATCCGCCGCTTGGATCTGCGCGCCGGAAAAATCCACCCCGTATAAAATCGCCCCTTCGGCTCGCATCATCGTCAGGCAGGCGCGCCGGAAAGACGTGACGCGCCGCATGTCGTAACCGCCGATGTCCAAACGTTTTCCGCTTTGGCCGCCGGTTTCCAGCCATGCCTTGTGATCGCGTATCATATCCTCCAGAGGAATGGCCAGATCGCTGACGGTTGGACCAGCCGGAGCGTTGGTCAGCGCGCCGTAGGTATCGGCGTTTTCCATGTTGACCATGTTCATCGTCACGTTCAAAAGCACCACTCCGCGCATGTTGGCGTTCTTGAAATCGGACATACTGATGTCGGCGTCTTCCAAGTTGGCCCCTTGGAAATTGGCGTTTTGCAAATTGGCGCGGATTATCTTGCATCCGCGCATGATGGAATCGCTGAAATCGCCGTTCAGGGCGACCGATCCCGACAGCTTGGCCAACGACAGGTTTGCGCCGGTCAGATCCACGCCCTGCCCGTTTCCGGCATCCTTTCCGTGGGAGAGTATGCTGCCGTCGGCTCGGGATATGTTGCCCTCCCTAAGGTCGACTCCGGTAAGATCGGCATTGATAAGGCTGGCCCCGCGCAAACAGGTTCCCCGCATATCGGCGCGCACCAGACTGGCATTTTGCATGTTGGCCTGCCGCAGATCGGCGCAAAACAACACGGCGTAATCCAATCTGGTGTCGCGCAGATCGGCGCGGAACATCTTGGCTCCAGTCAGATCGGCGTGCGACAAATCCTTACCGGCAAGCGAAAGTTCGGAGAGATCGTGATGCGCCAACGCCGCCCGCATACCCCCCCCGCGGGCGGCGCGGAACATGGCGTGCTTGCGGATGATCTCGTCAAGCTTGTCCTGTTCTATGGTTATAAGGTTGGTGTTTTCGCTCATGCCGAAGGCGATGAAATGAGGGGAGGGGGAGAATCTGGCGACCCCGATTTATTAACAGATTTTTTGAACGCCTGCATCATTTGTTGCGCTATCCTAAAGCGGATTATATAAAAGCCTGTTTCTGGAAAGTCGGGGAAAGAGTTCGTATGGCTACGATGGATGAAATCGAGCGAGAGACGCTGGACGCCATATCCGCCGCCGCCGACGCGGCGGCGTTGGAGGCGGTGCGCGTCGACGCCTTGGGCAAAAAAGGCCGCATAACCGGATTGATGAAAGAGTTGG
This sequence comes from Alphaproteobacteria bacterium, assembly GCA_041908065.1. GTDB lineage: Bacteria > Pseudomonadota > Alphaproteobacteria > UBA9219 > UBA9219 > JAYRGC01. Next base: position 105,471 of record JAYRGC010000070.1, read on the forward strand.
GCGGATTGCCTCCAGACGAACGGCGCGAGCGCGGAGCATCTCTCAACATAGTCAAGGAGAGGGTGTCCGCCGCTTTAGACGTTCGCCAAAAAGATCTGGCCGCTGCCGCTTTGGATGCGAGGCTGAACGCCGAGCGCGTGGACGTGACGCTTCAACCGCGCCCGCAGGCGGAGGGACGCATCCATCCTATCTCGCAGACCATCGACGAGATAACCGCTATTTTCGCCAGCATGGGCTTTTCCGTGGCCAAGGGGCCGGACATCGAAACCGATTGGCATAACTTCACCGCCCTGAACATCCCGCCCGATCATCCGGCGAGACAGATGCAGGACACGTTTTACATGCCGCAGGCGGGCGAGCATCCCACGATCTTGCGCACGCAGACTTCTCCGGTGCAGATCCGCACGATGTTGGACAGAAAGCCGCCGCTGCGGATCATCGTTCCCGGGCGCACTTATCGCTGCGACTACGACATGACGCACACCCCCATGTTCCACCAGACCGAGGGGCTGGTGGTGGACGAAAGCACGAACATGGGGCACCTGAAAGGCTGCTTGATGGATTTTCTGCGGGCGTTTTTCGGCATGAACGATTTGCCGGTGCGCTTCCGCCCTTCGTACTTTCCGTTCACCGAGCCGAGCGCGGAGGTCGACATCGGCTGCTCACGCAAGGGCGGCGAACTGAAGATAGGCAACAGCGGCGATTGGCTTGAGGTATTGGGCTGCGGCATGGTGCATCCCAACGTGCTGCGCAATTGCGGAGTGGATCCCGAACGCTATCAGGGCTTCGCCTTCGGGATGGGCGTCGAGCGTTTGGCGATGTTGAAGTACGGCATTCCCGATTTGAGGACGTTCTTCGAGGCGGACGCGAGGTGGCTGAGGCACTACGGATTTTCGGCGTTGGACATGCCTAATCTGGCGACTGGATAGCGTTTCGTTCGTCAAAATCGGCTATTGCGACAACCAGAAGGTTGAAGGGGGAACAAGTTATGTCTTTGGTCAAAAAGCAGGCGACCCTCAAGGGACGCATGGTGATGTTGGGTTGCGGCAGCATCGGGCAGGGGGTGTTGCCCCTGTTTCTGCGCCACATAAACATGAAGCCGGAGCAGATAACCATTGTCACCGCCGACGAACGCGGTCGCGAAGTGGCCGAAAGTTTCGGGGTCAAATTCGTCAACAATCCCATTACGAAGGACAATTACAAAAAAGTCCTATCGCCGCTTTTGAAAAAGGGCGATTTTCTGGTCAACCTTTCGGTCGACGTTTCCAGCGTCGCGCTGATCGAGCTGTGTCAAAAACAAGGATCGATGTATATCGACACCTGCATCGAGCCGTGGCCGGGCGGCTATACCGATCCCAAACTGACTTATTCGCAAAAGTCCAATTATGGCCTGCGCGAGACTGCGCTGGCTCTGAAAAAACGCTATGCCAAAGGTCCGGCCACGATCGTGGCGCACGGAGCCAATCCGGGGCTGGTGTCGCATTTCGTCAAGCAAGCCCTGTTGAACATGGCCAAAGACAGCGGATACAACATCAAGAAACCGGCGTCGCGCCGCGAATGGGGAGAATTGGCGCAAAAGCTCGGCATCAAGGTCATCCATATCGCCGAGCGCGACACGCAGGTGTCGGCCAAACCCAAGGAGCCCGGGGAGTTCGTGAACACTTGGTCCATAGACGGCTTCGTCAGCGAGGGGTCGCAACCAGCTGAGCTGGGGTGGGGCACGCACGAAAAGCGTTTGCCGCCCGATGGCCGCAAGCACGAATCCGGCTGCGGAGCCGCGATCTATCTAATGCGTCCCGGGGCAAGCACGCGGGTACGCAGCTGGACTCCTCTGGAGGGTTCATACATAGGCTGGCTTATAACCCATAACGAGGCCATTTCGATCGCCGATTATTTCACCCTGCGCGACGGCGACAAGGTGCGCTATCGCCCGACCTGCCATTACGCATACCACCCATGCGACGCCGCCGTGTTGTCCCTGCACGAGCTGGCTGGCAAGAACTGGCAGATGCAGGAGCGCAAGCGGTTGATAGTCGACGAAGTCACGGGCGGCATAGACGAACTTGGCGTCTTGCTGATGGGCGGAAAGAATGGCGTTTACTGGTACGGCTCCCGCCTCAGCACCGACGAGACGCGCCGGATAATTCCCTATAACAACGCCACGTCGCTGCAAGTCACGGTGGCGGTGTATTCGGGAGTTATCTGGGCGTTGGAAAATCCCAACGCCGGAGTCGTCGAAGCCGATGAAATCGACTTTGAACGAATTCTCGAGATCTCGGCTCCCTATCTCGGCAACATGGTGGGCGAGTACGGAGATTGGACGCCGCTTAAAGATCGCTCGAGGCTCTTTCCCGAAGACCTCGACACTAGCGATCCGTGGCAATTCGCGAATATACGGGTGTCGTGAAATCCCGCGATTGTCGGTTTTACGCTAGATAAGAGCGACATTACCAAGTTGCCTGCGGACGGTTTCCGTGGCAGATTCCGCATCTGCCTGTCCTGATAATGCGTTGTCCTAACACTCTGTCCCTCCAAGGCGATCGTCGGTCGCCGATTACCCCACGAAAGGGAGCGATGATGAGATCAGCCGTCATAGCGGGTTATGCGCGTTCGCCGTTTTGCTTCGCCGCCAAGGGCGAATTGGCCGCAGTGCGTCCGGACGATTTGCTGGCGGAGGTCGTGAAGGCGTTGGTGTTGCGAACCGGCGTCGCTGTCGAGGACGTGGAGGATTTGCTGGTCGGATGCGCCTTTCCCGAAGGCGAGCAGGGTTTGAACGTCGCTCGGTTGGCGGTCTTTTTGTCCGGCCTGCCCCAGCGCGTGGCGGGGGCTACCGTAAACCGTTTCTGCGGATCGTCGATGCAGGCAATCCATATGGCGGCCGGAGCGATAGCCACGGGATCCGGCGACGTCTTCATTTGCGCCGGAGTGGAATCCATGTCCCGCGTGCCAATTTCCGGATTTAATCCCTTGCCGCATCCGGCGTTGGCGCAATCCATGCGGGCGGCCTATATGGGGATGGGGGAGACGGCGGAAAACGTCGCCCGCAAATATCACATCTCCCGCAAATCACAGGAAGCCTTCGCGGTCAAATCGCACCTGAAGGCGGCCACAGCCCAATCCATCGGAAAACTCGCCGAGGAAATCGTTCCCATCAACTCTCCGGCGGGCGCGGTCTCCCGCGACGGCTGCGTGCGCGCCGACACCACCGCCGAGCGCATTTCTTCGTTGAAACCGGCGTTCGAGGAAGGCGGCACGGTAACCGCCGCGACGTCCTCGCCGCTTACGGACGGCGCGGCTGCGGTTTTGGTCACGTCCGAAGACTACGCCCGCGAACGCGGATTAAAGATTATGGCGCGGATAAAGTCTATGGCGGTGGCCGGATGCGCGCCGGAGATAATGGGCATAGGTCCGGTTCCGGCCACGCAAAAGGCGTTGGCGCGGGCGGGGTTGAACATTATCGACATCGACGTTATCGAGCTTAACGAGGCGTTCGCCAGCCAGTCTCTGGCCTGCATATTCGATCTGGGCTTGGACGAAAACCGCATCAACCTCGACGGCGGCGCGATCGCCCTCGGCCATCCTTTGGGCGCAACCGGAGCGAGAATCGTGGGCAAGGCCGCGCAGGTTCTGCGCCGCGAAGGCAAGATGTACGCCTTAGCCACCCAGTGCATCGGCGGCGGGCAAGGCATAGCGACAATACTCGAAGCGGCGGAATGAGGAGCCAAAATCAATGTCTTCAGCCAGTTCATCAATCGAGATAAAGCAAGTCGCCGTCATAGGGTCGGGCGTGATGGGCAGCCAAATAGCGGCGCACATCGCCAACGCCGGAGTTCCGGTGTTGTTGCTGGACATCGTGCCCAAGGACGGCGGCGACCGCAACGCTTTGGCCAAGGGGGCTATAGAGCGGTTGCTGAAGACCGATCCCGCCCCGTTCATGCATCCTAAAAACGCCAAGCTGATTACGGCGGGAAACCTTGAAGACGATCTGGTCAAGCTGAACTCCTGCGATTGGATAATCGAGGCGGTTCTGGAAAATCCTCAGGTAAAGGCCGATCTTTACCGCAAGGTGGACACCGTCCGCAAAATCGGCTCCATCGTGTCGTCCAACACCTCGACCATTCCCTTGGCCGCGTTGACGTCGGGACAGGTGGGGAAATTCGCCGAGGATTTCCTGATCTGCCATTTCTTCAACCCGCCGCGCTATATGCGGCTGCTGGAGCTGGTCACCGGACCGCGCACCCGCCCCGAAGCGGCCGCCGCCGTCCGCGATTTCTGCGACAAGCGTTTGGGCAAGGGCGTGGTCGTTTGCAAGGACACCCCCGGATTCATCGCCAACCGCCTCGGCACGTTCTTCATCCAAACCGCGATCAACTCCGCGCTCGGCCTTAAACTTACGGTTGAGGAGGCGGACGCCGTGTGCGGCAAGCCCATGGGTCTGCCCAAGACGGGGGTGTTCGGATTGCTGGATTTGATCGGCATCGACCTGATGCCGCTCATCGCCAAAAGCCTGTTGGCCACGTTGCCGCAAGGCGACGAATACCGCGCCATCTACCGCGATCCGCCATTGTTCCAGCGCATGGTGGCCGAAGGGTACACCGGACGCAAAGGCAAGGGCGGGTTCTATCGCATGGTTCCCAATCCGGCCGGAGGCGGCAAAACCAAGGAAGCGATAGATCTGCAGACAGGCGAATACCGTCCCGCCGGAAAAGCCAAGCTGGCCGCGTTGGAGGCGGCGGGCAAGGATCTGCGCGCGCTTTGCGAGACCAAGGATCGCATAGGCCAGTTCGCATGGGAGGTTTTGTCGCAAACTCTGTCCTACGCCGCCTCGCTGGTTCCGCAAATCGCCGACGACGTCGCGGCGGTGGATGCGGCCATGCGCTGGGGATACAACTGGAAACAAGGCCCGTTCGAGCTTATCGATCGGCTGGGCGCGGGATGGCTGGCGACGCGGCTGAAAGCCGAAGGCAGGCCTGTTCCGGCCCTGCTGGATCACGCCGCCCACCGCTCGTTCTACCGCGCCGAAAAGGGCAAGCAGGAATACCTGAAGGCGGACGGCAGCGGCTACGCGGCGATGGTTCGCCCCGCCGGAGTGTTGCTGCTTTCGGATATAAAACTCAGTTCCTCGCCGCTGGAAAAGAACGGTTCGGCCAGCCTGTGGGACATCGGCGACGGCGTGTTGTGTCTGGAATTTACCTCCAAGATGAACGCCATCGATCCCGACACGTTGGCCATGGTCAAGAAATCGGTGGCCGTGATAGGCGACGGACGAAGCAAATGGCGGGGGCTGGTCGTATACAACGAAGCCGAAAACTTCTCGGTCGGAGCCAATTTGGGGTTGGCCATTTTCGCCATGAACATCTCCATGTGGCAGGTCATCGAGGATCTGATCAAACAGGGGCAGGAGGCGTATCAGGCTCTCCGCTTCGCGCCCTTTCCCACCGTGGCCGCGCCGTTCGGCATGGCATTGGGCGGAGGCTGCGAGATAACCCTGCATTGCTCGGCGGTGCAGGCGCACGCCGAAACCTACATGGGGTTGGTCGAAGTGGGCGTCGGCCTCATCCCCGGATGGGGCGGTTGCGCCCAGATGCTGCGCCGCGCCTTCGGCGCGAAAAAGCGGTTCGGCGGGCCGATACCGCCTATCAGCCAAGTGTTCGAGAACGTCAGCATGGCCAAGGTGTCAAAATCCGCCGCCGATGCCGCCGATCTGCTGTACCTGATGCCGTCCGACGGCGTGACCATGAACCGCGACCGGCTGTTGCACGACGCCAAGCAAAAAGTGCTGGAGCTGGCGCGCAACTACAAACCGCCGGAGCCGATGAAGCTGAACCTCCCCGGCCCCACCGGACGCGCCGCGCTCAATCTCGCCATCGAAGGCTTCCGCCTGCTGGGCAAGGCCTTGCCGCACGACGTGACGGTGTCCAAGGCCTTGGCCGCCGTGTTGTGCGGCGGAGACAGCGATTTCACCAGCATGACGACGGAGGAACAAATCCTTTCCGCCGAACGCCGCGAGTTCATGCGTCTCGTCCACACGCCCGAAACCGTGGCGCGGATC
>JAYRGC010000071.1:0-39162 GCA_041908065.1 Alphaproteobacteria bacterium
TGCCCCTTGGCGGCGAAGCAATCCAGTTCCGCAGGCGCAACGGCACTGGATTGCTTCGCCGCCAAGGGGCGGCTCGCAATGACGGCGCTTTTTCCCACCCGTTTTGCGTAAGAGCCGGAAACAGGGAAAAGCCGCTATTTCCTCGGAAACAAGCGCGCCGCTTCCGGCGTGGGATCGGGGGGGATTTGCGCCCGCGCATGAAACGTCAAGGCCTCGGCGATCAGATCGTCCAAAAGCTCGGAAAACAACGCGGGCTTATGCTTGGCCGCTTCCCATAGGAAATACCCGAACGATCCCGGGATGGGATTGGCTTCGTTGAACCAGACGTCTCCGGTTTCCCCGTTGCACATGAAATCAAGGCGCGGCGCGCCGCTTTTTCCCACGCAAGCGTAGATTTGCGCCGCCCATTCGCGGATATTGTCCTCGAACGACGGCGACAAAGCGGGATTGATGTCGCGGGTCAAAGACAGCATTCCTTCGCTGGGCTGCCCTCCCGATTTGCTTCCTCCGGTCTTGCCGCTCTTCCCGCCGCCCCCGTATTTGGTTTTGAAATCGAGGAGATCCGAAGTTCTTTTGGGGCGTTCTATCGCCGAGGTTACGATCTTTCCGTCCTTGTTCCGCACCGCCACGTTGTATTCGACTAGATTTTCGACGAAAGGCTCCAACATGGCGGTGTCGTCGTAGCGGAAGATGCTGCCCGCCAGAACGTCCGAGACCTCCTCTAGGTTATTCACCTTGGCCACGCCGATGCTGGATCCCAGATGCGCCGGTTTGATGCAGCAGGGGAAGCGGACATCGGGAAGAATGGCTTCCAGTTCCTTGGGCGTGATGAGCAATCCTTGCGGCGGGCGTTTTATTTCCCAAAACGGCAGCATCGGGACTTGGGTTCCCATCAGCATTCTTTTGGTGGCGATCTTGTCCATCAACACGGACGTCGCCATCAAGCGCATTCCGGTATAAGGGACGTTGGCGGTTTCCATCAGCCCCTGGATGCCGCCGTCTTCCCCCACCAGCCCATGGAACGCCAGAAGAGCTGCGTCGAACTCTATCTCGCGGGGCTTGCGCCAAAGGCCGCGCCCACGCCCCACCAAGGCGGGGGTTCGGCGCGGAGCTGTTTCCAGATTGACCGAGATAAGCTCCGCCAACGCTTTGCTGTCGGGAACGTACATGCTACGTTGCCACAGGCGGTCGCCGGTAAACCATTCGCCGTTGGGGGCTATGTAGACCGGTATCGCCTGATAGCGATCCGGATCGAGGGCTTTGGCGGCCTGAAGTCCGGTGATGATGCTGACGTCGTGCTCGGGCGAACGGCCTCCGAACAGCACTGCGACCCTGATTTTGGTTCCGTTGTTTGACATGCGGTTTTCTCTCGCCGAAGATTCCCCCGTGACTGAGAATGGCGGCGCAAGGCAGGTAAAGTCAATGACGCATAACATTCATGCCGCGCCGCTTGGCCTTCCTTTGTCCGAGGCCCCTTGCCTCGTCGTCTACGGCCACGGCTGGGGGCAAAGCGGGGAGGCGTTTCGCCCGTTGGCCGAGGCGTTGGCCGGACGCGCCTGCCATGTCCTTGTGGACTTTCCCGGGTTCGGGCTTTCGCCCCCTCCTCCCGAAGATTGGGACACGGCGGACTATGCCGACGCGATGGCGGAAATCATAGAGCCTCTGCGCGCGAAGGCGGCGAGGATAATCTGGTGCGGGCATTCGTTCGGCGGTCGCGTGGGCATCCAGTTGGCGGCGCGGCATCCCGACGCGATCGACGGCATGTTTTTGATCGCCGCAGCCGGATTGCCGCGTCGGCGGCCTTGGCCGCAACGCTTGGCGATGTGGGGCAGGGTGCGGATTTTCAAGGCTCTGAAATTTCTATCCCCGCTTTTGGGAATGGATATTGATAAACTGCGAGGACGGTTCGGCAGCGCGGATTACCGTTCGGCGGGGAAATTGCGCGGCTTGTTTTTGCGCGTTATCCGCGAGGATTTATCGGCGCAGGCGCGGGCTATCAAGTGCCCTGTCGCGCTGGTTTATGGCGAGAACGATTCCGAAACCCCGCCCGAGATAGGCGAACGCCTGCAAAAACTGATCCCCGATGCCTCTTTGTCCGTCATTCCCGATCAGGATCACTACTCGGTTCTGGCGGAGGGAAAGCACGTGGTAGCTAAACGCTTGGCCGATTTCATTGGGAAAATATCCGCATGACGACCGAAATGATTTCTTTGCCGCTGGTCGCGGCCTTCGCATTTTTCGCGGCGCGGCGGCTGTTGCGCTATCTGCACATATTCCAGCAGGACGCTTATGACGCCGCGCGGTTCTCGCGCTGGATCGTTTATACCCTGTCGTTCGACAAAAGGTTGTCGGCGGCGATACTGGCCGTTTGCATCGCCGAAGGCGCTGCGGGGTTGCCCCATGAAGCCGCCGCTCTGGCGATAGCGGCTCTTTTCGCGGGCTTCGCCGCCCTCGAGCCTAATCCTCTCAAGGCGGCCAAGAAAAAGCTGGCGATGACCAACCGCGCCCGCCGCATATTCGCTCTGGCCTTGGTTTTGTGTTTGGCCGTAAGCGCGGGGGCGGTCGCCTATTCGCTTTCTCTGGCGTGGTTCTTGGCGGCGCAGGCCGTGCCGCTGACCTTGGTTCTGTCCAACGCGGCTCTGGTTCCCGTCGAGGCGTTCATCCAACAGCGGATAATGCGCGAAGCCTCGCGGCGTTTGGCGCAGGTGTCGCCGCAGGTGATCGGCGTGACGGGATCGTTCGGCAAAACCTCCGTCAAGCACATCCTCGGCCACGCGCTGGAGATGAACGCCGAGACGCTGTTCACCCCGGGCAGCGTCAACACGCTGATGGGGATTTCCCGCATCATCCGCGAACGCCTGCGGCAGGGCACGCGCTATTTTCTGGTGGAGATGGGGGCTTACGGCAAAGGCTCCATCGCCAAGCTGTGCCGCTTTACCCCGCCCGCGTTCGGAGTGATAACTTCCATAGGCGAGGCGCATTACGAGCGTTTCAAGACCCTCGACAACGTAGCCCGCGCCAAGTTCGAGCTGGCCGAGGCGGTGCTGAAGAACGGCGGCGGCAAGGTGGTGGTTCACGAAAGCGTGGCCGAGCAGCCCTACGCCGCCGAGTTCATAGCAAGAAACCGCAGCAGATTCATAGTGTGCGGCAGGGGCGAAGGCGCGGATTGGCGGATATCCGAGGCAGGGCAAACCGACAAGGGCATAAACCTGCGCCTGTTCATGGGCAGGCGGCAGTTTGACCTGTTCGCCCCGCTTTACGGCGAACATCACGCCGACAACATGGCCTTGGCATTCGCCGCCGCCGTGGCGTTGGGCATAGACCCCGACAGGGCGGCGGCCGCCATCCGCACCACGCCGCAGATCGAGCATAGACTGGAGGTAAAGCCTCAGGCTGGGGGGATCACATACATAGACGACGCCTTCAACTCCAATCCGCGCGGATTTTCCGCCGCTTTGGCGATATTGGCGCGGCTGGGGGCATCTTCGGGCGGAAGGCGCGTTTTAGTCACCCCGGGCATGGTCGAGCTGGGAGCGCGCCACGACGATCTACATCGCAAGGCAGGCGAGGAAGCCGCCGCCGCGTCCGACATCGTGCTGGCGGTCAAAAGCGAAAGGATTCCCACGTTCGTCGATGGCTTCAAAAGCCGAGCCGCGCCGAAGCAAGAGCTGATCCGCGTGGGTTGTTTCGCCGAGGCGCGAGGATGGCTCGACAAAAACATCCGCTCCGGCGACGTGGTGCTTTTGGAAAACGACTTGCCGGATCTGGACGAAGCCAGATTGAAGCTGTGACAATGCGCTAATGGTTAATAGACATCTTGCATGATTGCTGTCATGCGAAGTCACGACCAAAGTGCGTCATTGCGAGCCGCCCCTTGGCGGCGAAGCAATCCAGAGTAGTTGCGTTTGTGGCACTGGATTGCTTCGGGGCGTGAAGAACGCCCCTCGCAATGACGGCGCGTGGGGGCGCGCAATGACACCCGAACCCGAGTGGCGGGGCGCAATGACGGCCATTTTGGAAAGGCAATACCCACCCGTTTTGCGTAAGAGTCTGTAAATCCTATATTTCGCCTCTTAATCCGCAATCCCGCAACGCCTCGCGCTGATTTTTCTTTATGGCCGCAAGATCGAATCCTTCGATCAATTCGTTGAACATCCTGTGCCAATTCACCTCGGCGCGAAGGCGCAGAAAAACCGCTCCGAGGCCGACGGCGGCGCGATCCATAAACACAAACTCTCGGGGAACGGTTATGCCGCCCGCCTTTCTCAGCTCCTCGTGGACGCGCCGCGCCGTCTTGCGGCCTGCGGCTCCGGTATTTGTTTCCTCGACCGTCCGCTTGCGGTCGTCGAGCAACGGCGCATAGATGAACCGCGCCCAGATGTTCAGGGCGTCGACCAACTCCTTGGAGGGATTTACGAACCCCCATGCGCGATAGGCTTCGGCGGCCATGGCGGCGTCGCCGGACAGCAGGGCGCGGTAAAGGGTTATCACTCCCTGCACCAATTCGGGGCGAAACACGCGGACGCAGCCGAAATCCAAAAGGTTTATGCCGTTGTCGGGGCGCACGGTGTAGTTTCCAGGATGGGGATCGCCGTGGATGACGCCATGGCCGTAAAACGGGGCGTACCAAGCGTGGAACAGGTTTACAGCGATGGCGTTGCGGGCAGCCAGCGAGCGGCTTTCCGCCGCCTGCGCCAGCCTTTCGCCTTCCAGCCATTCCATGGTTATCAGGCGCGGAGTGGACAGCTCCGCCACGGTTTCCGGAACGGAAACCCCGTCCACGCCCGACAGCATCCGGCGATAAAGCCGCATGTGCTTGGCCTCGCGAACGTAATCCAGCTCCTCGCGTAGGCGGGCGGAGATTTCCGCGTGAACCTCCGCCGTGTCGACACCGCGATCGAACCGCTCGAAAATCCTCAGCGCGAATTTCAGTTGCAGCAAATCGGCTTCCACCACCGAGGCCATGTCGGGATATTGCAGCTTGCAGCACAGCTCCCGCCCGTCGTGGCCGACGGCGCGATGCACCTGCCCCAAGGACGCGGCGGCGGCGGCTTCGCGCCCGAACTCGCGAAACTTAGCCTGCCAGTCCGCCCCCAGCTCGGCGGCCATGCGCCGCCTGACGAACGGCCATCCCATCGGCGGAGCGTCGGCCTGCAATTTGGCGAATTCGGCGGCGTATTCGGGGGGAACCAGATCGGGTATGGCGGCCAATATCTGCGCCACCTTCATCAAAGGCCCCTTCAGTCCGCCTAAGGCCGCGCCCAAAAGGCGGGCGCGTTCGGCGTTGCCGGTTCTGCCTCGGGCGTTATCGGCGGCCACCCGCGCCCCGACCCCGACCGCGGCGGCGGAAACGCTGGCGTAGCGTTTCATGCGTTTACCGAGGCTGTCGCCGTCGCGTCGCGCCATCAAATCATCGCCATGCCGCCGTTGACGTGCAACGTCTGGCCGGTGACGTAGCGCGCCTCCTCGCTGGCCAGAAAGGCCACGCAAGCGGCCACGTCCTCGGGATCGCCCATCCTTCCCATAGGGATCGCCCCCAGCAGCTTCTTTTTCTGATCATCGGACAGAACGTGGGTCATGGCGGTGGCGATAAACCCGGGGGCTACGCAATTGACGGTGACGTTGCGCGGAGCCATTTCCTGCGCCAAAGACTTGCTCATCCCCGTCAATCCGGCCTTGGAGGCCGCATAGTTGGCCTGCCCGCCGTTGCCGGTGATCCCCACGATGGAGGTGATGCTGATTATCCGCCCCCAACGCCGCCCCATCATGCCCTTCAACGCCGCCCGCGACAGGCGGAACGCGGAGGAAAGATTGACGTTCAAGACCGTTTCCCAATCGTCGTCGCGCATCCGCATCGCCAAGCCGTCGCGGGTAAGTCCGGCGTTGTTGACCACGATGTCCACCCCTCCACCCAAGGCCGCCTCGGCGTCTTTTATTAATCCAGCCGGAGAGGCGGGATCGGAAAGATTGGCAACGGCCACATGGCAACGTTCGCCTATCTCTGACTTCAATGCCTCCAAGGCCTCGATCTTGGTGCCGGACAGAACGACCGCCGCACCCAAGGAATGCAGGGATTTAGCGATCGCCCCGCCGATTCCGCCGGAAGCCCCTGTTACCAAAGCGTTTTTACCGGAAAGACTGAACATCGTTTAGACCCCTATCGCCGAAGATTTTCATTCGCATATGATAATCATCCTTTTGTTTTCGTGATAAAAAGGATAACTAGTTGCCATTGGGAGCACAAACGGCCGCGCCCGCGTTGGTTTATAACACAATGATATTGGAGGGACAAAATGACCGCTCAGAAAAATACTGCAGGATTCGATTTTGACCGCGATGGAAGATTGATTCTAAAAGTAAAAAATGGCAGTGATGAAAATTCACTCAAAACTTACGTCGTTGCTCAAGTCGGTTCCTATCCGTTTACCCTGCCCACTCTTCATGTGCGGAATCCGAATTCGCAGGAAACTCCGGCGGGCGATAGGGCTGTGCAAATAAACGTGCATGGCATAACCGAGGGCTGTAGGCTGGTCTTCAATTTCGCGGGGCAACCGCCGAACAAATATTATACTACCAATCCCATCGCCGTAGTCATAACCTCCACTGGGGATAGAATAGAGATTTTATCTCATACGATGAATCGCGAGAATGTTTCCGCCCTTAGCCTCACCACCCCATATCCAACCGCTTCCAAACGAAACGCGCCGGCATTAACGCAATACCAGACGGTTTCGTCTTTAAACCCTTAATCGTGAGCGGCGAAGAAATATGCAGGCCTATGTTAAACTGGTGGTTCAGTTGGATGAGGATGGAGCGATTCTCCCGAGATTGGAGTACCCTGACAGATCGCTATCCCTGCCTATTGTTAAGTTAGTCACATCATGTGGCTTGGTTTACAGCACGCCCCCGTCCGTCAACGCGATAACAATACTGCCGGTTGCGACGGCCAACAACGGCACGACCATCGTTGGATACGTCGCGAACAAATCCGTCAGTAAAATAGATTCAGTGGTTATCAATGATATAAAGCATGTGATGTTACAAGACGGAACTTGGATGAATATCGACTTGTTAATGCAAGATCGGCCGTCTCGTCCGACGCAAAATTCTCTTGTCGAGAATTCTTCGCCAGCAGCAAGGCTTCACTAAAGCCGTTTTTTAGAATCATTCTAAAATTCTCTGGCGTAGAAAATCCGGCGGGGGTATACTCTCGTCGCAGCCGCCGCTTTATGGCGGCTCAAGAAGGCTTATCCCATCCCAAATACGGAGGAATATCATGCCATCCCTTAAAGGCAGCAAGACCGAACAGAATCTCAAGGACGCGTTCGCGGGCGAAAGCCAAGCCAACCGCCGCTATCTGTACTTCGCCCAAAAGGCCGACGTCGAGGGCTTCAACGACACCGCCGCCGTGTTCCGTTCCACCGCCGAAGGCGAGACCGGACACGCCCACGGCCATCTGGAGTTCCTCGAGGCCGTAGGCGATCCCGCCACCGGAATGCCCATCGGCAAAACCTCGGACAATCTGGCGGCCTCTATCGCTGGCGAAACGCACGAGTACACCGACATGTACCCGGGCATGGCCCGCACCGCCCGCGACGAGGGATTCGAGGAAATCGCCGAGTGGTTCGAAACTCTGGCCAAGGCGGAAAAGTCCCATGCCGGACGTTTCCAAAAGGCTTTGGACGAAGTGAAAAAGTAATCGCGGCAAAGCCTTGTCGGAAAGGAGGTCATCCCTTCGCTCCGACAAGGCGGTTCTTTCGGAAGGAATATGCCCATGCGCGAAGGAAGTTTGGGCGCGCCGGTGCGCCATCCGCTGGATTGGCAAAATCCGGATTTCTACGACGAGGCCAAGCTGGAGGCCGAGCTGCGGCGGGTGTTCGACATCTGCCACGGCTGCCGCCGCTGCTTTAACCTATGCGATTCCTTTCCGCGCTTGTTCGACATGATCGACGCCACGCCGGACGGCGAATTGCACGGCGTCAAGTACGAGGAATTCGCCAAAGTCGTCGACGCCTGCACGCTGTGCGATTTGTGTTTTATGACCAAATGCCCTTATGTTCCGCCGCACGAGTTCAATCTCGATTTTCCCCATTTGATGCTGCGCTGGCGGGCGGTGATGGCGAAAAAGCACGGCGTGCCGTTGACGGATCGCGAGCTGACCAAGACCGATCGCAACGGCAATCTGGCGAAATTCGTGGCCGGTTTGGCCAATTGGGGAACCTCCGTCGCCAACAAACCCGCCCGCGCCGCGCTGGAAAAGATCGCGAAAGTTCACCGCGAAGCCGAATTGCCCAAATATTGCGGCAAAACTTTCATGGAGCGGGCTGCGGACGAGCCGGTGACGGTAAACGCTTCCGCCCCCGCCTATGGCAAACGCAAGGCGGCGTTGTACGCCACTTGCACCATGAACTACAACCAGCCCGAAACGGGGATGCTGGCGCGGCGCGTGCTGGCGAAAAACGGGGTGGAAACCGAAGTGGTGTATCCCAACTGCTGCGGAATGCCGCAACTGGAACAAGGCGACATCGCGGCGGTGGCGGAAAACGCCCGCAAGGTGGCCGCGAAAATGTCGGGGTGGATAGACAAGGGTTACGACGTCGTGGCCTTGGTTCCCAGCTGCGCCTTGATGATGAAATTCGAATGGCCGCTTTTGGTTCCTCCGTCCGATCCCGCCTATGCCTTGGTGAAAAAACTGGCCGCCGCTACCTTCGATTTAAGCGAATACGTCGTGGACGTAGCGAAGAAACAAGGGTTGTCGCCCGACGCCAAACCGTTGGCGGGCGACGTTGCATTGCATCTGGCCTGCCACGCGCGAGCGCAAAACATGGGCGCGAAGGCGGCGGAGATGCTGGCGTTGCTGCCCAAGGCCGAGGACGGCGGCGGCGGCGGCAACGTCAAGGTCATCGAACGCTGCTCCGGCCACGGCGGATCGTGGGGGGTTAAAACCGACAACTTTCCGGTAGCGTTGAAGGTGGGCAAACCGGCGGCGCGCCAAGCCGCCGAGGTTCTCAAGGGAGCCGAAGCCAAAGACGGCCAAGCGTTCGTGGCGTCGGAATGCCCCCTTGCCGCCGTGCACATAACGCAGGGGATCGAACGGCTGGGAGACGCCGCGCCCAAGGCCGCGCCGCGTCCGACGCACCCCATCGAGATATTCGCCTTGGCCTACGGAATAATCAGGGAGAACGAACAATGACGGCGACGACCTCTAAACGCGAGATAGACACGGCTGATTTGATTCCCTTGGACGCGTACGCCGAAATGCGCCAAGAAAGACGGCGCGAAATGATAGCGTTCAAGAAATCCCGCCGCATATGCGTCGGCCCCTATGCCACATTCTATTTCGAATGTTACAAGACGATGCTGCACCAAGTGCAGGAAATGCTATTTATCGAAAAGGGCGGGGCGGAGCAGTTGTCCGACGAATTGCGCGCCTATAATCCTCTGATTCCCAAGGGCGACGAGCTGGTGGCCACCGTGATGTTCGAGATCCCCGACTCCACGCAACGGCGAACAATTCTGGCCGCGCTGGGCGGGGTGGAGAACTGCATGGAGCTGCGCGTGGGGGAATACAAAATCAAAGGGGCTCCGGAATCCGATCTGGAATATTCAACCGGCGCGGGCAAAGCGTCTTCGGTGCAGTTTATTCATTTCAAGATGACGTCTGAGCAAGCGGCGGCGTTCCGCGCCAAAGACGCCAAGGTTGCTTTGGCCGTGGTTCACCCCCATTATTCCCATGCGGAGGCGATACCCGAAGCTATGCGCAACGAATTGATGCAGGATTTGGTGTAACATAGGCTAATCTGGCGACTCATCGTCATTATGATGGTCTGAGGCCAAAGAGATAGTCGTACCTGTTGCGGCCAAAAGCCGTCATTGCGAGCCGCCCCTTGGCGGCGAAGCAATCCAGAGTCGTTGCGCAACAAGGCTGGATTGCTTCGCCGCCTGACAGCGTTCAACGCTGTCCAACACTAAGGGGGGGGCGGCTCGCAATGACTATCCTTTTGGGGGCCGTAGGCCTCAATGAAGCGGTTCTTATTGATTCTAGCGCGCACACCAAAACAAAGGAGAAATCGCTATGCCATTCGCCCTTTCGCCCCTGCCTTATGCCGTTAACGCGCTGGAGCCGCACATATCGGCGCGGACGCTGGAATTCCATCACGGCAAACATCACCAGACGTACGTCACCAATCTCAACAATTTGGTGAAAGATCAGCCTCTGGCCGACGCCTCGTTGGAGGAGATAATCCGCAAAACCGCGAACGACGAAAAGCAGGCGGGCGTCTTCAACAACGCCGCGCAGGTGTGGAACCACGATTTCTTCTGGAAATCCATGAAGGCGGGCGGCGGCGGACACCCCTCGGGAAAGCTGGCGTCTGCCATCGACCGCGATTTCGGCGGCGTCGATCAGTTCCGCGAACAGTTCAAGCAAGCGGCGTTGACGCAATTCGGCAGCGGCTGGGCGTGGCTGGTCGAAGACGGCGGAAAGCTGAAGATAGCCAAAACCTCCAATGCCGGAAATCCGATGACTGCGGGACAAAAGCCGCTTTTGACCTGCGACGTGTGGGAACACGCCTATTATCTCGATTTCCAAAACCGCCGCGCCGATTTCGTGCAGGCGTTTTTGGATCATCTGGCCAATTGGGACTTCGCGGCGAAAAATCTGGGGTAACCGAACGTGCTGAAGCATTCCGACGTCTGGCTGGCGATCGACCGCTTGGCCGCGCGCAACGGGCTTTCCCCCTCCGGACTCGCCAAAAAGGCGGGGTTAAGCCCGACGCTGTTCAACGTCAGCAAGCGGATAAGCTCCAAGCGCAGACGCTGGCCGTCGACCGAAAGCGTGGCGGCGGTTTTGCGGGCGACTTCGACTTCGTTCGCCGAGTTCGTGAAATTGGCCGAAGAAGAGCCTCCCCCCGCATCTCCCAAATGCCTGCCTTCGCTGACGCTATCCGAAGCGGCGAAGCCCAACGCCTTCGGCGAAGACGATTTGCCGACGGCTGATTTCTGGGGCGAGATGGAGATGCCGTTCGCCGCGACGGCCTGCGACGCTTTTTGCCTGATTATGGACGATGACGCCCACGCGCCCGTCTATCGCAAAGGCGAGGTTCTGGTCGTGTTCCCGTCGCAAAAACCGCAACGCGGCGACCGCGTAATGGCGAGAACGACGAACGGCGAGATAATCATCGGCTCTCTGGCGCGGGAAGGCGGACGCGGAACCGCCGGAGCCGAAATATCCCCTGCCGCCCAAATCTCCCGCGCCCTATCGGGAAAAGACCTGCGGAGAATCTATCTCATCGGTTGGATAAAAGGGCAGGATTAACGGCCTCGTAGCCCCGCCCTTTCCATCTCCAGCAACATCCTTTTATTTTCCTCTCCCCCTGCGTATCCGCCTATGCCGCCGTTTTGAGGCAGGACGCGGTGGCAGGGTATGAGAAAAAGCAGCGGATTAGATGCCAACGCCCTGCCTACAGCGCGAGCGGCATGTGGCGATCCAGCTTTTCTGGCTAAATCGGAGTAAGTCGCGGTCTGTCCTGAAGGCACGTCCATAAGGCTCTGCCATACCTTTATCTGGAAATCCGTCCCCGTCGCCACGGCGGAAATCCCCGCCCCCCAACCACCCTCTTCCCCCGCATCGGCGAGAGCGGTTTGCGGCCATGCCCGCGCCCAAGCCGCCAACAAGGCCGCCTTGCCGCTCTCCGGCACGAACGACAAGCGGCGCAGGCGGCCATCGTCGTCGATCCCCGCCGCCATTTTTCCCCACGGAAAAGACGGCCAAAAACACCGCAGGCGCGACGGGCGTTCGCGGGAAAAGGCCAACGAAATATCCATGCCTTCACACAGGAAAATCCTAAACATGGCGGTAAAATCCGGTTATTGTCGACGCTTCCATTTATCCGATTATACGATGCGGGAGCAGCGAATTGAAAAACGGCATTTTTCGCGCTATCGGCATGATGAGCGGCACGTCGCTCGACGGCGTGGACGTGGCTCTGGTGGAAACCGATGGGAAGAACTATGCGCGTCCCATGGGCTTTTTCTATATGGGATACGAAGCCAGTTTCCGGCAAAGCCTGCGCGACTGCATCGCCGCGTTCGCCAACAGCCGCGACGGCAAGGCTCCGCCGGATCTTGTCGCCGCCGTGGAACGGGAATTGACCCGCCTGCATCTGGAAGCGTTGGAAAAATTCATCGCGCAGGAACGCTTAAGCCGCAATGAGATAGACGTCGTGGGTTTTCACGGACAGACCGTCATGCATCGCCCCGAAAAAGGGGTGACCATCCAACTCGGCGACGGAGACTTGCTGGCGGAAAGTTCCGGCATCGCGGTCGTCAACGATTTCCGCTCGGCGGACATAGCTGCGGGCGGACAGGGCGCGCCGCTCGCCCCGCTTTACCACCGCGCCCTCGCCTCGGCCTTGCCCAAGCCTTTGGCCGTCGTCAACATCGGCGGAGTTTCCAACATCACTTGGATCGGCGGAGATGCCGACGACGAGATATTGGCCTTCGATTCCGGCCCCGGCAACGCCATGATGGACGACTGGATCCTTGCGCGTACCGGAAAACCTTGCGACACGAACGGAGAAATCGCAGCCCGCGGCAAGGTTGACGCGGCGGCGTTGGAACGCTTCCTTTCGCACCGATATTTTTCCCTTCCTCCGCCCAAATCGCTGGATCGCGACGAATTTTCCGGTTTCATGCCCGAAGTTTGCGTGTCGGACAAAGACGGCGCGGCCACGTTGACGATGATGACGGCGCAAGCCATAGCCCGCGGCATTAAATCCGTTCCGTCGCGCCCTTTGGCCGTCTATGTCGCCGGAGGCGGGCGGCACAACGCGACGCTGATGCGCTGGACGGAGGAAGCCTGCGGCGTGAAGACCTTGCCGGTGGAAGCCTTGGGCTGGAACGGCGACGCGCTGGAAGCCGAGGCCTTCGCCTGGCTGGCGGCGCGTTCGCTTTTGGGATTGCCGCTCAGCCTTCCCAACACCACCGGAATCGCCCGTCCCCAAAGCGGCGGGAAAACGCATCGGCCCCGTTCCGTCCGTGGAGAAACCGCGTGAACAATCCCGCCAAAGCCAAATTTCTTAAGCTTCAAGAGCTGCACCTTTCCGGCAAGCACGCCGAGGCGGCGGCGGCTTTGGCGGCGGCGTTGCGGATTTCCCCCCGCGATCCCAATTTATTGCATCTGGCCGCCATAAACGCCGAAGCCTTAGGCGATTTGCCACGCGCCGCCATGCTTTTGGAACGCGCCACGGACGCCCGCCCCGATTGGATGGAGGCCGAGTTCAATCTGGCGCGGATACTGGGGGCGCAAAACCGATACGGCGAAGCCTTGACGATACTGAAAAAACTGGCCTCCACCCACCCCGACATGCCGGAGGCGTGGAGCGGCATGGCCAAGATGAACCACGCCGTGGAAGACCCCTTTGCGGCCTTGGAATGCTGGCGCAAAGCGTTGCGCCTCGCCCCGCATCGCCACGATTGGCGCGGGCAATATCTGTTGTTGCGGCGAATACTATGCGAGTGGGGAAATGACGGCTCCGGCGTCGGCGCAGGGCTTGAAGGACTGCCTCCGCACATCGTCATGGCGTTGAGCGACGATCCAGAGGCACAGAAACTGGCCGCTACGCGCTATTGCGCCCAAGCGTTCCGCCGTATAACGCCGCAGCCTATCGCCTCCGTTCGCAAGGATGGGCGGATCCGCGTCGGCTATCTTTCCTCGGATTTCCACGCCCACGCCACCGCGTTCCTGATGGGCGGAATCTTCGCGCTTCACGACCGCGATAACTTCGAGGCCTTTGCCTATAGCTACGGCGTTGACGATGGCTCCGCCGCCCGCCGCCGCCTTGCCGCCGAGGCCGAACACTTCGTGGATTTGTCCCGAATGACCGCCGCGCAGTCCGCCGAACGCATCCGCGCCGACGACATTGACGTGCTGATAGATTTGAAAGGCCACACTCGCGGGGCGCGGTTGGATATTTTGGCGCATCGTCCGGCGCGAAAGACGGCGCATTGGTTGGGATACCCGGGAACCACCGGCGCGCCGTTCGTGGATTTTTTCATCGGCGACGAAACAACTATCCCCACCGGACAGGAAAAGTTTTTCACGGAAACCGTGGTGCGCCTGCCGCGCTGCTATCAGATGAACTGCGGCTGGAGACAAGCCAATGTGCCCAAAACGCGCCGCGAATACGGGTTGCCGGACGAAGCCTTGGTGCTGGCGGCCTTCAACCAGACCTATAAAATCACGCCGGAGATTTTTACGATTTGGTGCAAAGCGTTAAGCCAAAATCCCCGCGCCGTATTGTGGCTGCATCAATCCATGCCCGCAGCCTCCGATAACCTCCGCCGCCATGCCTCCTCCTACGGCATATCGCCGGAACGCCTAGTTTTCGCCCCCCAAGCCGCGCCCGACGAACATCTGGCGCGATATGCCTGCGCCGATCTGGCGGTGGATACATTTCCGGTAGGGGGGCATACCACGACCGGCGACGCGCTATGGAGCGGAGTTCCGGTCGTTTCCTTGGCCGGAAAATGCTTCGCCTCCCGCGTCGCGGCCAGCGTCATCGCGGCGGTTGGAATACCACATATGGTTGCTAACTCGTTTGATGAATACGAAGGGTTGTTGGTAGACTTAATAAACGCGCCCGCCAAGCTGGAGGCGGCGCGAAACGCGCTGCGCACCGAACCGGAAGCTATTCAGCTTTTTGACGCCGCCGGTTTCACCCGCGATTTTGAATCCGCCCTCCGTTTCATGGCGGCAAAACCGTAAACATGTTCTTAACCGTGTTGGGCTATACCGACCTTTACGCTTATCTGCGGGAGGGGCCTATGCGTAAAATCAGCACAGCGACGATAGTGGCGTTGATCGTCTTCGCTTTGGCGGTAACAGGAAACAAAGCCTTCGCCGCAGAGTCTCCTTCGCCCTCCTCCGCTCCGGAAAAAAGGGTCTTGAAATTCGCCGCCGATCAATGGTGTCCGGTGACCTGCGACGTCCAAAAAGATCGCGCCGGAAAAGAAGGCATCGGCGTGGATATTTTAAGGGCTATCTACGAACCTCTAGGATACAAGGTTGAATATGAGCTTCTGCCGTGGACGCGGGCGATCGAAAGCGCGATGACCGGAAAAATCGACGGCATCATCGGGGCCAGCCACGACGACGCGCCCGCCCTCATGTTTCCCAAGGGAGCGTTCGAGAAGATTACCGACGATTTTTACGTCCGAACCGATAGCTCGATAGAATTCAAGGATTTATCCTCTCTTAAGGGCAAAAAAATCGGCATCATAGACGGCTATTCGTATTCCGACGAAGTAATGAAACTCCTTGAAACGTCACGGAAAAAGTCGGGCATGGTTCAGGTGGTGAGCGGCGACGACGCCATAGAGCAGAACATCCGCAAGCTCATGGCCAAGCGGATAGACGTCATGCTGGAAACAAGATTGGCCGCAGACTATACCATTGAAAAAATGGGCGTCGGCGATCGCGTCAAGTTCATCGGCGGAAACGTGGACGCGGGTGGGGTGTATGTTGCTTTTTCCACAGTCCCTGACGACGTAAAAAATCTGCTTTCCATCTACGAAGAGGGGTTGGCTCGCCTTGAATCCGACGGCTCGTTAAAGAAGATCGAAGCCGCTTACGGAGTCGCCAAGAAATCCCCATGATGATCAATATATCATTAAAAACCAAGGCGATGCTGCTGGTCGGCATAACTTCGTTCGCGTTCATGGCCGGATTGGTTTACGCCCAATATCGCCTGCAAAATGACGAGAATCTCAGGTCGTTGCAGCTGCGCGCCGGATTCCAAACCGACATGCTGGCCTCCAATCTGGCGCAAGCCATATGGGATATGAACCTCAAATACGTACGCTCGGCGGCGGAAGGGGCATTGAACGACGAAGACGTGGAGCGGGTGACTATCGTCGACAACGAAGGCAAGATAATCGACGAGGTCAACCGAAAAGACTTCAATGTTCACGACCATCTGGACATCAAAATTTCAAAGCCGATTAGTTACTCGATCGGAGACAAGTCGGAAAACGTCGGAGAAATAACGCTTATACTGTCCGGAGAACGTTCGGAAAAAGAGCTTGTGTCGCATATCGCCAATTTCGCCGCAGCTTCATCCATTGGGCTGTTGGCTTATCTGTTTTTGTTTTACGGCATAATTTACAGCCTGCTGCATCCGGTAAAGCGGATAGAAAAAACCATGTTAGGCTTGGCGCGGGGGGAAACGGCCAAGAGCATCCCATATCAGCATCGCCACGACGAAATAGGAAACATGTCCCGCGCCATCCAAAGTTTTCGCGACACCGCCGTCCGCGCCGACGATCTGGAACGCGAAGTGGACGTGCGGCGCGCGGTGCAGGCAGAGCTGGAACGCGCTCGGGTCCAAGCCGATTCCGCCAACGTGGCTAAAAGCCAGTTTCTAGCCAACATGAGCCACGAAATCCGGACTCCGTTAAACGGCGTCTTGGCCACCGCCGAGCTTTTGGGCGATACGACTCTGGATCAGAAACAGCGCAAATACGTCGATACCATACAAGGGTCTGGAGAATTACTGCTGACGCTGCTCAACGACATACTTGATTTGTCCAAGATAGAAGCCGGAAAGTTGGAGCTTTACGAAGAAGCCTTCGACTTCGGTAAAATGACCGAAATGACCGTGGGATTGTTTTCGTCGTTCGCAAAAACCAAGGGGCTGAAGTTCATCGCCAACGTGCCACCTTCCATACCGCAGTGGCTGGTGGCCGATCCCCACCGTTTGCGCCAGATAATGTCCAACCTGCTCAGCAACGCGATAAAATACACCAAGGAAGGTTCCATACGCATGGAGCTGTCATGGGCTAAATGCGATCGTCCAGACAGCGGTGATAAATATTGCCTAACCTTCCGCGTAACCGATACCGGCAAAGGAATATCCAAGGAAAACATCGACAAGCTGTTCGAAAAATTCGTCCAGGCGCATAAGGCATCAGCCGCCACCGGAACCGGTTTGGGATTGGCAATATGCAAATCGCTGGTCACAATGATGGACGGAAAGATCGGCGTGGAAAGCGAGGTCAACGTAGGCTCCACCTTCTGGTTCTCCGTACCGCTTCACCCATCAGAGGCTCGCGAAACCAAGACCGAGGCTGCCATAAAGCCGATAATGTCGCCGCGCCGAGCCTTCCGCATCCTTCTGGTCGAAGACGTGGAGGTGAACCGCATGGTCGTCACCGACATGATGAATTCGCTTAACTGCCATGTCGAGACGGCGTGCAACGGACGCGAAGGCGTCGACGTTTGCGCGCAAAAGAAATTCGACATGATATTGATGGACTGCAACATGCCGGTGATGGACGGCTACGAGGCTACGCGGCTGATAAGGATGTCCGGTGACGAAAAGACGCCGATCATCGCCATATCGGCTCACGTTTTTTCCGACGAGATAAAGAGCTGTCTGGAGGCGGGAATGAACGATTTCCTGTCCAAGCCGGTGAAAAAACGCGAACTGGCCAATATGATAGGCAAGTGGTGCCGCGAGGAGAATGACATAGATTCCGCAGTCGTGAACGGTTTAGCCGCCGCCCCATCAACTGCCGATGGCGTTCCGCCGGAGAAAAAGATTTCGTTCGACGTCTCGACGCTGGAGCAGTGGTTCTCCGACATGCCGGACAAAGCCAAAAAAATCGTGGATATGACCATGCGCGACGGGGCAGGTTTTTTTGACAGCATCGAAAAGGCTGTCGCCGATAAATCTGCCGAAGACTTGAAAAGCAACGCCCACGCCTTGAAATCGGTGGCGGCGCAAATCGGCGGAGTTGGTCTATCGGAAGTTTGCAAAGAAATGGAGATAATGGGCAAAGAAGGCAATCTATCGACCTTGGACGAAACGTTCGGAAGGTTTAAGGCGGAATACACGCTTTTCCGCGATAACGTCTTCTCGGCCTGCTCGAAGTTCAGCGGATAAATTTTTCTACCATCCTCGCCAATCCAGCTATAAACCCGCTATCAGCGCCAGCCGTAGCCACGCGATAAAAAAACGGCGCGCCATTTTCCATCGCCAATTGCTTGTATTCCATGTCCATTTCCACCAGCGTCTCGGAATGCTCCGACACGAACGCTATAGGAACCATGATTACGGGACGCTTGTTTTTCGCCGCCTTGATTATTTCGGCGTCGGCGTAAGGCGTCGTCCATTTAACCGGACCGACGCGGCTTTGGTAGCAAAGCACGAAGTCACTAGCCTCGCATCCGCACAGCTTTCCGGCCTTTTCGCGAATGGAGTTCGCTGTCGTTTCGCATTGCGAAGTATAGGGATCACCCGATTCCGCTATCTTTTTCGGCAGTCCGTGGGTGGATAAAAGTATCGCAGGCTTGCCGTAAACGCTGGCTTTTTCATAAGCATCAGCCAACCTCTCCGCCAAAAGATCAATGAATTCCGGCAGATCGGGGTATTGGCGTATCTCTGACACCAGATCGTTACGCTGACCGATGTATCCTCCTACCTCTTTGACGCTTTTATAAAAATCCGACAACGATGATTGCGTGGTTGTTGTGGAAAACTGCGGATATAGCGGCAAAAGGATTACTTTATCGGGACGAAAATCATTTATCTCGGCTATCGCTTCGCGGCTGAAAGGATGCCAATAACGCATGGCGATGAAACACTTGGTATTGGCTGACGGAGCCAAGGCTTGCTCCAGTCCTTTGGCTTGCTCCTGCGTGTTTTTAACTATAGGAGATCCGCCGCCGATAAGGGCGTATATTTCGACCGCCTTGTCATTTCGACTCGTGGCGATAGCCCACGCCACGAACTGCCGCAACGGGAAAGGCAGCCTGATGATCAAGGGATCGCTGAACAGATTGTAAAGAAACGGCTTTACGCTGTCCTTGCCGTCCGGCCCACCAAGATTGAACAGCACGACGGCTATTTTTGGCTTGTCCGGCATTTACGTCTATTGCCCCATGCTCCAGCCATGCACCAAATCCACCAATTCCGCCACATGCTCGGGGGGGGTTTCCGGCAGAACGCCGTGGCCGAGATTGAAGATATGGGGATGGTTCTTGCGAACCAGATTCTCCATTATCGCCCGCACTCCATGCTTCATTTCGTCTCCGCCCTTTATCAAAATATCAGGGGAAAGATTTCCCTGCAAAACCGTCTTTTTCTGAAGAACGTCGCGGGCGAATTGCAATTCGACGTTTTGATCGATGCCTAAAACCTTAACTCCGGTTTTTAGGGCATACGACAAATACTCGTCTTTTCCCGCCCCGCGAGGAAATCCTATGACCGGAACGTCTGGATACTCGCTGTTGATAGCCGCCACCAGTTTCCGCGTCGGCTCCACCACCATCCGCTCGAAGGCCTCGCCCGACAACAAACCAGCCCAGCTGTCGAACAACTGGATCACGTCGGCTCCGGCCTCTATTTGCCGCCCCAGATACTCCACTGTGGCGTCGTGGATAACGTCCAGCAACCGCGCCATCATTCCACCGTCGGCGCAAGCTCCGGCGTCTCTGGCCATGGCCACGGCGGTTTTAAAGCCATCGCGGCCTTTTTCACCGGTCATGTAGCAGGCGACCGTCCACGGCGAGCCGGAAAAACCGATTAAGGCTACACCGGGCGGCAATTCCCTCTTAACGAGCTCCAGTGCTGAAAACACTGGCGAAAGCATATCGACGTTCCACGAAAGCGAATTAAGATCGCTTTCGTCATTGACCGCTTCAAGAACTGGACCTTCGCCGTCGTAAAAAGACAGGTCCCGCCCCAAGGCATGGGGAAGCAATAGAATGTCGGCGAAAATTATAGCCGCGTCCAAGGAAAAACGTCGTATCGGCTGTAAGGTAACCTCGGCAGCCAATTCAGGGTTAAAACACAAATCAAGAAAACTTCCGGCTTCGCCTCTGATTTTCCGGTATTCTGGCAAATACCTTCCAGCCTGACGCATAAGCCATATCGGAGTCCTTTTAACCTTCTTACCCGATAAAACGTCCAACATCGGTTTAGCGTTTTTCCTCACAGGTTTCTTCCTTTCATATAGATATAAAGATTATTGTAGTAGTTAGTTGGACAGGCAGAAAGTGGGGATGCAGTCTTTGCACAAACAATCCACAGGAATATCCACCGATATCCCGGACATAGATCTGATTAACAGATGTTAAAAGAATGTGCATAATTGTGAATAAGAGGTTAAAAATTATTACCTAACACTGACTTGCGTGTTGTTGATAAGACTGTGGATAATGTGGAAAACTTTTGTGTTCTTTATCAACGCATTGTAAGATATAAGATTTATTTATATCAACAGTGTAAAACATTGTTAATTGTTTTTCATATACGTTAAGAGTTTGTTACCTAATCGCTAACTCCCGCAGCTTATCAACCATATCTTAAAAAGATGTTAATAAAGCTGTGGATAATCGCTTGAACGCAAGAGGCGTCTTATATTGGATCGAGTAACGAGGGGAAAAAGCATGTCCGAGCGCGGCATAACCGGAAAGGCCAAGGTTGCAGGCGTTATGGGGTGGCCGGTTGGGCATTCTCTGTCGCCGAGGATGCATGGATATTGGTTGCGGCGTTATGGAATAGACGGAGTCTATATTCCGATGGCCGTGGCTCCGGAGAATCTTGAAACCGCCATAAACTCGCTGCCGTTGCTGGGGTTTAAGGGCTGCAACCTGACCGTTCCGCATAAGGAAAACGTTTTAAAATGCTCTAGCGTGGCAAGCGTGGAGGCGACGGCGCGGCGGATAGGGGCGGCCAATACGCTGGTAGTGGGGGGGGGCGGGAGCATCGAAGCGCGCAACACCGACGCTTATGGTTTTGCGGAAAGCGTCAAAGCCATAGTCGGAGAATCTTTGTCCGGCGGCACAGCCGTAGTGCTGGGCGCGGGAGGCGCGGCGCGGGCGGTGGTAACAGCACTTCAGGACATGGGGTGCGCCGAAATAAGGGTAGTCAATCGCGGACGTGATCGCGCCTTGAAGCTGGCGGCGGATTTGGGAAGATTTTCTCAGGCCCCCATTAAACCGTTCGTTTGGGATGAAATCGGCGACGTCATGGAAGGATCGGACATCCTTGTTAACGCC
Organism: Alphaproteobacteria bacterium; assembly: GCA_041908065.1. Classification (GTDB taxonomy): domain Bacteria; phylum Pseudomonadota; class Alphaproteobacteria; order UBA9219; family UBA9219; genus JAYRGC01. Next base: position 21,065 of record JAYRGC010000071.1, read on the forward strand.
ACTTCTTTGGGAATGGACGGGCAGCCTCCGTTGAACATCAATCTTGAAGGATTGCCGAAGCGGGCGATGGTGGCTGATATAGTATATTCTCCCCTTGAAACCGCATTGCTGCGTCAAGCGCGAGAAGGCGGACGGGTCGGCATAGACGGATTGGGGATGTTGTTGCATCAGGCGAAGGCCGGTTTCGCGGCATGGTTCGGTATCGAACCGGAAGTCGACGACGATTTACGCAAATACGTTTTGGCCGGATTATGAAAACCGTGATCGCGATAATCGGATTGACCGGAGCTACCGGAGCCGGAAAAAGCTCGGTCGCAAGCCACCTGCGCCGGAAAGGCGTTCCGGTTTACGATGCCGACGCGGCGGTAAGAGAAATTCTGAAAAACAATTCGATAGCCATAAAAAAGATCGCGAGATTGTTTCCGAAAGCGATTGATGGCGGAAAAATAAACCGCCAAGCCTTGGCTAAGTCCGCCTTCGCTTCGCCTGCCGCGACTAAGGCGTTGGAAAACATTCTGCATCCGCTGGTGATGCGGGAAGAAAAAGCTTTCATAGCCAAGGCTAAACGCGACGGACAAGCGGCGGCGGTATTGGAAGTACCTTTGTTGTTCGAGAGTGGAGCCGACGTTTTATGCGACGCGACCATATGTTTGGACGCGCCGTTGAAGGTTCGCAAGGAAAGGGCGATGAAAAGGTCCGGCATGACGGCGGCGCGCTTCGCCGCGATGAGGCAGAGGCAGATGAAAGATGCCGAACGTCGCCGCCGCGCCGATTTTGTGGTGAACTCTGATCGCTCAATAGCCGCCGTGAATAGGGAAATAGAACGGATCATTGCCGAGGCCATCGGTTCGCTGGTTTGAACAAAGGTCTTTCGTCCAAAACGGACGGATAGTCGGGTTTCGTCGTGTTTTAGGTATCGTCGCTAATTTTTTCCAACAGCGTGGCGTCCCCGTAGGAATAAAACCTATATCCGCGCTCGATCGCGTGGGAGTAGGCCGATTTCATGCGCTTGAGTCCGGCAAACGCCGCCACCAGCATGAAAAGCGTGGACTTGGGAAGGTGGAAGTTGGTCATTAAAACGTCCGCCGCCTTGAAACGATAACCCGGGTAGATGAATATGCCGGTTTCGCCGGAAAACGGGGTTATCGTTCCGTCATCTTCAGACGCGGTCTCTAATAAGCGCAACGAGGTTGTGCCGACGGCGACGACGCGCCCTCCATCGCGTTTTGCCGCATTGATGGCCGTCGCCGCTTCCGCCGTTATCTCCCCCCTTTCGCGATGCATGACGTGATCCAGCGGATTTTCCGCCCGTATCGGCATGAAGGTTCCCATGCCGACGTGCAGCGTAACCGTCGTTCGCGTTATTCCGGCGTCGTACAATCGCGCCAAAAGCTCAGGCGTAAAATGCAGTCCGGCGGTCGGCGCGGCGACGGCTCCATCACGGGCGGCATAGATCGTTTGGTAATCGGAGGCGTCCGAGGCTGATGGGCCGTTGGGGCGGGGTATGTAAGGCGGCAACGGGATCTCGCCGTGGCGGCGCAATTTTTGCATTACGGCGGAAGGCGGCAGGCCGAAATCTAGAGCCACCGTGCCGTCCGCGAATTTTTCGGTCATAACGGCGGAAAAATCTTCGCCGAACTCGACGACGTCGCCTATCCGCAGCCGTTTGGCTGGACGGATCATGGCTTGCCAGACGGTTCCGTTCCCCGACAATGGCCGATCCAGCATCGCCTCTACCGCCATGTTCCCGCGAAATCCGTAGATTCGCGCAGGAACCACGCGAGTGTCGTTTGTCACCAAAATATCGCCGCGCCGTAGCAAAGACGGCAGATCGCGCACCTCGCGGTCGTGAAATCCGGACGGGAGAACATGCAGCAACTTGGCGCAATCGCGGGGGAAAACCGGAGAAACGGCGATCCTGTCGGAAGGAAGATCGAAATCGAAATCAGAAAACAGCATTTGTCTGGACAATACAGGATTAAGTGGGTACCAATTAAGCCTTCGTCGCGATGTTAGCATTCTTTAGGGGGTTGGTGAATAGATGATCCGCATGAGCAAAATGGCCGATTATTCCTTTGTCATCCTCACCAAAATGGTTGATGGGAAGAAGGATATGTGGTCGGCGGCGGCTCTTTCGGCCTCGACCGAACTACCTCTGCCCACGGTGGCCAAGTTGATGAAAATCATGGCCAGAAAGGGATTCGTCACGGCGCAGCGCGGAGTGGCCGGAGGGTACAGGCTGGCGGCAACGCCGGAGAAAATCTCGGTCGCTGCGGTGGTGGAGGCTATAGACGGTCCTATAGCTTTGGTCGAATGCGCCGGAGTAACCGGCAAAGAATCCGGTTGCTTGTCGCGCGGGACTTGCTCGATGAAAAGCGGATTGATGACATTGAACGCGGCGGTCAGGAAGGCTCTGGAATCCGTCACTCTGTCCGAAATCGTCAGTCCGCCCCAAACCGAAAGGATTTCCGCGAAATGTCCTCGGGAACGGGCTTGAAGATGCGCGAGGAAACCCCGAACGCCGCGTCCGGCAACGCCGAGCTAAAGGCCTTGACGGAGGCCGGATACCGCTATGGTTTTGCCACTGACATCGAGACCGAAGTCGCGCCTAAGGGGCTTGACGAGAACACCGTGCGCTTCATCTCCGCCCGCAAGGGCGAGCCGGAGTGGTTGCTGGAATGGCGGCTTAAGGCTTTCCGGCTCTGGCTTGGCATGACCGAGCCTAAATGGGCTAACGTCAGTTATCCGCCGATCGACTATCAGGACGCGCATTATTTCGCCGCCCCCAAGGCGCGCAAGGACGCGCCCAAAAGCCTTGACGAGGTCGATCCCGAACTGCTTCGCACTTACGAGAAGTTGGGGATACCCTTGCACGAACGCGCCGTCTTGGCGGGAGTGGAGGGAGCCGCGCCGCGCGTGGCGGTTGACGCCGTGTTCGACAGCGTGTCGGTGGCCACCACCTATGGCCGCGAGCTGGCGGAAATGGGGATAATATTCTGCCCGATTTCCGAGGCCGTTCGTCAGCATCCCGAACTGGTGAAAAAATATCTGGGTTCGGTCGTGCCGCAACGCGACAATTTCTTCGCCGCGCTGAACTCGGCGGTGTTCACCGATGGATCGTTCGTGTATGTGCCAAAGGGCGTGCGCTGTCCGATGGATCTGTCCACCTATTTCCGCATCAACGCCGAGAACACCGGACAATTCGAGCGCACCCTGATAATCGCCGAGGACGACTCTTACGTCAGCTATCTGGAAGGCTGCACCGCTCCCAAGCGCGACGAAAACCAGCTGCACGCGGCGGTGGTGGAGCTGGTGGCGATGGACAGGGCGCACATCCGCTATTCCACGGTGCAAAACTGGTACCCGGGCGACGCGAACGGCAAGGGCGGCATATATAACTTCGTCACCAAGCGCGGGTTGTGCAAAGGCAAGGAATCCCGCATATCGTGGACGCAGGTGGAGACCGGCTCCGCCATAACGTGGAAATACCCGGGCTGCGTCCTCAGCGGCGACGGATCTTCGGGCGAGTTTTATTCCGTCGCTATGACCGGAAACCGGCAACAGGCCGACACCGGAACCAAGATGATCCATATCGGCAAGAACACTAAGTCAACGATAGTTTCCAAAGGCATCAGCTCCGGCCGCTCCAGCAATACTTACCGCGGGTTAGTTAAGATAGCGCGTACTGCGACCGGAGCGCGTAATCGCTCGCAATGCGACTCTCTGCTTATCGGGTCTGAATGTTCGGCCAGCACGTTTCCGCGCCTTGAAGCTGCGAACCAAAAGGCGCGGATCGAGCACGAAGCCACTACCTCGCGAGTCAGCGAAGACCAGCTTTTCTATTGCGCTCAACGCGGCATAAACGCCGAGGACGCGATGGCGTTGATAGTCAACGGATTTTGCCGCGACGTGTTGCAGGAATTGCCGATGGAATTCGCGGTCGAAGCGCAAAAGCTGGTCGGCCTTAACCTTGAAGGAACGGTGGGGTAAATGATAACGCGCGACGGGCTAACATTGAGGCCGCTTGCCGCCGCAAGCCTTCACACCGCCAACCCTATTGCCGCGCGCAGCAGTTCGTTCAGGCGCGTTTGCCAGCCCTTGCCGCTTTTGCGAAGCGCATCCACAACCGCGGAATCCAAACTGATATGCACGGTTTCCTTGTTGCGTCCGGCGGGGCGACCGCGGCTTTTGCGTAACGCAGCCTTAAGCTCCGGATCGGAATCGCGCAATCTGCGGGCGGATCCCAGCTCCTTGGTTGACAGCGGGGCATCGTCGGCATATCGACGAGCCTTAGTTTGTTTCGGCATAGATATTCTCCTCTTTCGCGTTGGAGCGGCGCAAACTGATAATGCGTATGTTGTCGCCACGCCGAGTAAACACAACCGTGTGCAATTTACCGCAAAGCTCGCCAATTGCCGCAAACCGCCGTTCCCCGTCTTCGTGGCGGGATCGGTCAACGATAACCGGATCGTCCCAATCGAAGTCGAACACAGAGTCAAAAGACAGACCGTGTTTGGATCTATTGGCGGAATTTTTGCTTTCGTCCCATTCGAACATGGATTAAGTATAGCCATAAATATTCAAAGTATCAAGCCTTAACCCCAAGGGAAGGGTGGGATAACGCGATGCTGACTATCAAAGACCTGCGCGCCGGAATAGGCGAAAAGGAAATACTCAAGGGGCTTAGCCTTCGCGTTCCCGCGGGCGAGATTCACGCCATCATGGGGCCGAACGGCGCGGGCAAAAGCACGTTGTCGTACCTGTTGGCCGGACGCGACGGATACTCAGCCACCGCCGGAAGCGTCGAGTTCATGGGGCGGGATTTGCTGGCCATGAAGCCGGAGGCGCGCGCCGCCGCCGGAGTTTTTCTGGCCATGCAGTATCCGGTGGAAATCCCCGGAGTCAGCAACCTTAATTTCCTGAAGGCCGCCATGAACGCCCAGCGCAAGGCGCGGGGAGAAGCCGAGCTGGACGCGGCGCAGGCCTTGAAGATTTTGCGCGAGAAGGGCAAGGCGATCGGCATTACAGACGACATGCTGCGCCGCCAAGTCAACGTCGGATTCTCCGGCGGCGAGAAGAAGCGCAACGAAATGCTGCAGATGCTGGCGTTGGAGCCGAAACTGTGCATCCTCGACGAAACCGACAGCGGGCTCGACATCGACGCGCTCAAGGTGGTGGCGCAAGGCGTGAACTCCATGCGCGCGCCGGACAGGTCTATGCTGCTGATAACCCACTACCAACGCCTGCTGGATTACATCAAGCCGGATAAAATCCACGTTCTTGCCGGAGGGCGCGTCGTCCGTTCCGGCGGGCATGAACTGGCGGCGGAGCTGGAAAAAACCGGATATGCCGAAACGGCGGGGCAAGCATGACGGCGGCCACGAACGACGCGGTGGTTTTCGACTGGAACGGCACATTGTTGGCCGACATCGCCCATACGTTCGCGGCGACCGGAGAGGTGCTGGAACGGCTGGGCAAGCCGCGCATCACCATGGCCAAATACCGCGACAGCTATTCAATGCCCATATCGGACTTTTATTTAAAAATAGGATTTTCCTCGACCGAGATCGAACGGCACGAGCACGCGATAACCGAGATATGGACGGATCACTACAGCCAAGCCGCCGCCAAGGTCAGGTTGCGCCGCGGAGCGCGGCGGGTTCTGGAATCGTTGAAGGATATGGGGCATGGCTCGCTGTTATTAAGCAACCACTACCGCGACGACATAGCAGGCCACGCGAAAAGATTGCGGATAGACGGCTATTTTCACAACATTTTGGCCAACGACCATTTTAAAACCGCGTTCCGCAGCAACGGCAAGCAATGGCGGTTGGAGGAATACGCGAAAGAGCGCGGCATAGGCCGCGCCATCGTGATAGGCGACAGCGTGGAGGAAGTGGAGATAGCCCGCAACATGGGGTTCGTCTCGGTGGCAATAACCGGAGGCTTCTGCTCGGAAGGACGCCTGCGCGCCGCCAAGCCGGACTATCTGGTAGGCAACCTTTCGGCGTTGCCGGAGATAGCGCGAAAAGTTTTCGGGCATGGAGGCGGCATATGACACTGATCCTCGCCCATGACGCGGCGGAAGTGTCGGCGAACGGCGGCGATCGATTGGTCGTGTTGGAACGTTGCGACGGAACGCGCGACAAACGCCTGAAGGTGAACGTGGGGCGCAACGCCGGAATGACGCACGTCAGAATCATAAACAACCGTTATTGCGGCGATTCGACGCCTGAGCTTGTCGAAGGCGTCGGCAATTTTTCCAAATCGGCGGCTTCGACAAGCTCAGCCGCCGCCGGAAGCTGCCGGATAGGCGCGGACGTGACGGTGAACGCCGGAGGAAGCTATGAAGCGTTCACCTTGATGCTGGATTGCGGAGAGACGCGCGACGAAACCTCCATAACTTTGGAAGGAGAGGGGGCGCGGTGCGAGGCCAACGCCATCGCCCTGCTGCAAGGCCGAGAAAAAGCGGCAGTTTCCGCCGCCGTCGTCCATGCCGCTTCGGGTTGCCGCAGCGTTCAAAACTTTCGCGCCGTGGCGGACGGCAAGGCCTCGGCTTCTTTCGCCGGACGGGTGACGGTGGGGCGCGAAGTCAGGCGCGCGGAGGCGGATCAGCAAAGCCGCTTTTTGCTGTTGTCGCGCGAGGCCTTGGTCGAAGCCAGCCCCGAGCTGGACATTCTGGCCGACGACGTGCAATGCAGCCACGGCAGCGCTACCGGAAATCTAGACGAGGACGCCGTTTTTTACTTGCGTTCGCGCGGCATATCCGAGGACGATGCTCGAAAGATTTTAATCGGGGCGTTCGTTCACGAGATGGTCGATAGAATATCGTCGGAGGAGTTGCGCGGCATCGTTCGCGCCGAAATAGGGAAGCGGTTGTGAAAATGAGCGAAACTGCGTGTTTTACGGACGGCGGCGACAAGGGAGGGGCGGGCGAGCTTTTCGCCTGCTCGGCTCCGCGCCGGTTTCAGGCCGAGGCGTATCGCGCCGATTTTCCGGCTTTGGCGCAGACCGTGCGCGGCAAGCCGCTCGCCTATCTGGACAACGGGGCCAGCGTGCAAAAGCCGCGCATGGTTTTGGAGGCGATGCGGCGTTTTTACGAGCGCGACTATTCCAACATCCATCGCGGCGTGCACGAGCTGAGCCAACGCGCCACCGCGCAATACGAAGCGGCGCGGGAGAGGATCGGGCGGTTCATTAACTCCGCCAGCTCCGACGAGATAGTTTTCACTCGCGGAGCCACCGAGTCCATCAATCTGGTCGCCAACGCTTGGGGCAACGCCTTTATCAAATCCGGCGACGAGATAGTGGTCACGGCTTTGGAGCATCACGCCAACATAGTGCCGTGGCAGATGCTGCGCGAGCGCACCGGAGCCGTATTGCGGGTAATCCCCGTGACGCCGTCGGGCGAGGTTATGCCGGAGGAAGTCGCCAAGGCGATAGGTCCCCGCACGCGCATGGTGGCGGTGGCGCATGTCTCCAACGTGCTGGGAACCATACTGCCGGTGCGCGAGATCGCGGATATGGCGCACGCGGCCGGGGCGTTAGTGTTGGTGGACGGCTGCCAAGCCGCCGGACACATGCCGGTCGACGTGCGGGCGACGGGGGCGGATTTTTACGCCTTCTCCGGCCATAAGCTGTATGGACCCACCGGCATCGGCGCGCTTTACGGCAGGCGCGAGGTTCTGTCCGCCATGCCGCCGTGGCAGGGCGGCGGCGACATGATAACCAGCGTCAGCTTCGCCAAAACCACTTATATGGATCCCCCTTATCGCTTCGAGGCGGGAACTCCGCCGATAGCCGAGGCGATAGGCCTGGCCGCCGCCGTCGAGTACGTATCGACCATCGGCATGGATCGCATCGCCGCCCACGAAAACGAATTGCTGCGGATGGCAACCGAGAGATTGGGCGAAATATCCGGACTGCGCGTCATAGGAACCGCGCCCCGCAAGGCGGGCGCGCTGTCGTTCGTCATGGACGGCGTTCATCCCCACGACATCGGCACGATCTTGGATTCCGAGGGAGTGGCCGTAAGGGCGGGACACCATTGCGCCCAGCCGTTGATGGACGCGCTCGGCCTCGTCGCCACGGCTCGCGCCTCGTTCGCGCTTTACAACACGGCGCAGGATGTGGATGCTTTGGCGCGGGCGGTGATCAAAGCGAGAAAAATGTTCCAATGACTCAAGAAGCTGAAACCGACGACCAACTGCGCGAGCTGTATCAGGAAATGATACTCGATCACAGCCGCCATCCGCGCAATTTCCGTTCCCCCGATAACCGCAACCGCGAGGCGTTGGGGCATAATCCGCTGTGCGGCGACAAGATCATAGTCTATCTCGACGTTGATCCTGCCGCCTCGCTGGTGCGCGACGCGGCGTTCCAAGGCAGCGGTTGCGCTATCTCCACCGCTTCGGCCTCGATAATGACGGAAATGGTGCGGGGCAAAAGCATCGCCGAGGCGAAAGGCTTGTTCGAGCGTTTCCGCGCCATGTGCACCGGATGCGCGGTGGAAAAGGACAGCCCCTTCGCCTGCGACGGTTGCGACGATCGCTTGGCGGCGTTGGCGGGGGTTCGTCACTATCCCATGCGGGTCAAATGCGCGACTTTGGCGTGGCATGCGCTCGCTTCGGCGTTGGATAACGGAGACAACGAAAAAGAAGCCGCGGCGGACTGCGCGACATGTTCTCGATAGCCGTCATATCGCCTTGCGCCGCCCTTGGCCGCGCCATCGCCGAACAGGGCGAGGCAGCCGGCGTCGTCAGCGGGGAGGAGTGGAGAGTGTCGTCGTTCGCTTCGGTCGAAGATTTCCGGCGCGACAAGGCTGTTGCGTCGCCGGACGCGATCCTGTTCGACTCCGCGCTGAAATCCTGTTCGCCGCGCGAAGGGCGATTGTTTTTCGTCATAAGCGAAGACGACGGGGAAGAGGATAAAAACGAGGACGAAGTTTGCGAAACGTTCCGCAAACCGCTCCGGCTCGGCCATCTGCTGGCGCGCATGTCGTTCCATCTGCGCTATATGCGGCAGAACTCCCGCCGCGACATTTCCTTGGGCGGTCGGATTTTTTCTCCCTCGGCGCGGCGGATTTCCGGCGCGGGCGAGGAAGAAGAAATCCGATTGACGGATATGGAATCGCGGTTGCTGGAAACCCTGTGCCGCCGCGAAGCTCCGGCCTCGCGCGACGAATTGTTGGCGGAGGTGTGGGGCTATGGGGCTGGAACAGACACTCATACCGTGGAGACGTACATCTATCGCTTGCGCCGCAAGCTGAAGCGGGAGGGAGGGGAAGATCCTTTCGCCTCGACGCCAGAAGGGTATAGGATGAATCCCGCATGGTTGGCTTAGATTCTGTTCATAATCTCGTTGCGCTGGTCTGCAAATCGAGTTTTTTGGCTCTTACGCAAGACGAGTGGGTACGGCCTTCCAACAATCGCCGTCATTTGCGAAGTTACGGCTAAAGGCCGTCATTGCGAGCCGCCACACTTTGGTTTGGACAGCGTTGAACGCTGTCGGGCGGCGAAGCAATCCAGTGCCGTTGCTTTATAAGGTCTGGATTGCTTCGCCGCCAAGGGGCGGCTCGCAATGACGGCGATTGCTGTTACGTTTGGATGCAAAATTACCCACCCGTTTTGCGTAATGGCCAAAAAACTCGATTTTCGCCGCAGTGGAACAGGATTATGAACAGACTCTTGGCTAAACCGTTCGTGATTTCGGCTTTGACGGCGGTTTTATTCCTGTCGCTCGGCGGCTGCTCGGCGGACGCTCCGTCTTCGCGCCATAAACCGATTCAGCCTCGCGGCCTGCCCAAGACCAAGCCCGATGCTGCTGCGGCGCGGCGGATAGTCTTGTCGCATCCCAAAAGCGGAGAAAGGCTCGATCTGGTTTACTACAAGCGCGGCGCGTACGATCCCGCCGCGATGGATTCCATCAATCGCCTGTTTCGCGATCGTCGCGCCGGAGAAATCGGAGAAATAGATCCCGAGCTGATCGATTTCATGGTGGACATAAGGACGCGTTTAGGCTTGCCTGCGACGGTGGAGTTCGAGATATTGTCGGGATACCGTTCGCCGCAGACCAACGCCGCGTTGGCCAGAAGCAACGGCAAGGTGGCTACCGACAGCCTGCATATGCGCGGATACGCCGTGGATTTCCGAGCCAAAGGCGTTCATGGCGGGGCGATCGCGGAAATCGCCAAGACCATGCAGCGCGGGGGAGTGTCGTTTTATCCAGACGACAACCACGTGCATGTCGACATCGGCAACATAAGGACGTGGAAAACTTCGGCCAAGTAGGGCAACGGGAAATAAAAAGAAGGAGAGAGCATCGTGGACATAGGAAAAATACCCGCCGGAATAAACCCTCCCCGCGACATCAACGTGGTCGTGGAGATTCCCTTGGGCGGGGTTCCGGTAAAATACGAGATAGACAAAGCCTCGGGCGCGCTGATGGTGGACAGGTTTCTCCACACCGCCATGTTTTACCCGGGCAACTACGGGTTCATTCCGCAAACGTTGTCGGAGGACGGGGATCCCTGCGACGTCCTGATCGTGTCGCAAGTTCCGGTCGTTCCCGGGTGCGTCGTCCGTTGCCGTCCGGTGGGAGCCTTGCACATGGAAGACGAAAAAGGCGGCGACGAGAAAATAGTCGCCGTTCCGGTCGACGACTTGCATCCATTTTACACTGGAGTGAAGTCGTATAAGGATTTGCCCGAAATCCTGTCGGAGCAAATCGCCCACTTCTTCCAGCATTACAAGGATCTGGAAAAAGGCAAATGGGTCAAGATCACCCATTGGGTCGAAGCCGAAGCGGCGGAAAAGGTCATAGTCGACGCCATAAACCGCCATGGCAAAGGCGGGGCATAACCGATCATCGTCTTGAAAACGCTTCATTGGACAACGGCGGCGTATCGCCATAAAACTATGGCGACAACCGTTTCAACGCCGTCAATCCTCAGGCCGAACCGCTCATGCTTCAACGCCTTTACGACAACATACCGATTATTTCCGCCGTCGTCGTAATCGCCGCCTTGGTGCTGGTGGTGGGCGTCGGCATGGGCAGCGGCGGAGCCGGAATGGCCGCCGCGTTATTGGGGATCATTTCCGCCGGACTGGGATGGCTGTCGTGGTCGCAGGCGCGGCGGGTCAAGTCGCGCGACGATCATGCGCGGCAGATGCGCTTCATCGCCGAGCGTTGGCAAGCGATGCTGGAAACCATTCCCTGCGGTTATTGCGCCTTCACTCCGCAGGGAAACCTCCGCGAGGAACGCGGGGCTTCAATCCGTCTCGGGGCCAGCAAGATCTCTCATTTCGACGACATCCTGTCCAAATTGGAGGACGGCGCGGAGCTGGCCGAGGCTTTTCGCCGCCTGCAACGCGACGGCGAGGCTTTTTCCCTGCGGGTCAAGGTCGCTAAAACGGAAACGGAAATGCAAATCTTCGGACGCCGTTTCCGCGTCGGCAAGGACGGCCCCTATTCCGATGTATTGTGGATGCAGGACGTCCCGGCGCGCGCCGTTGCGAAGAAATCCGCTGCGGATCCCCTCGCCCAGGCCTCGGCTTTTGATTTCGCTCCGTTTCCGGCTTGGCTACGCGGCGAGAATCTCGCCATACTTTCCTGCAATTCGGCCTATGCGGCGGCGTTGGACATGTCGCAAGACGACGTCTTGCGCGAGCAGCGCGAGCTGATGTCGCAAACCGCCAAAGGCGGCAGCGGACGCGCCTTGGCCGCCAACGCCATCAGCCAAAAGACCGCTCAGACCGAACGCCGCCACGTCATAGTGGCGGGCAAGCGGAGGCTGTTGGAAATAACCGAAGCCCCTCTTCCTGTCTCCGGCGAACCTCAGGCGGCGCGGCTGATCGGCTTAGCCTTCGACGTGACGGGGGAGGAGGAAAAAGAGTCCGAGCTGAAACGCCACCTGGCGGCTCACCACGAGGTGATGGAGCATCTCGGCTCGGCCATCGCCATCTATGGCGCGGATATGCGGTTGGAGTTCTACAACCGCTCCTATCAACGGCTGTGGGACGCGACCGAGGCGTTTTTGGACAGCAAGCCTTCCTTCGGCGAGGTTTTGGAAGACTTAAGAAACCGCCGTCGCTTACCCGAACAGGCCGATTTTCAGCGGTACAAAAAAGAACGGCTGTCGCTTTTCACCTCGCTGATCGAGCCGCGCGACGACATGATGCATCTGCCGGACGGAACCAGCCTGCGGATTCTGTCGGCCCCGCATCCATTCGGCGGCATAATGTTCGTTCACGAGGACGTGACCGATCGGCTGGCTTTGGAATCGTCCTACAACACGCTGATAGCGGTTCAGCGCGAGACGCTCGACAATCTGGCCGAGGGCATCGCCGTGTTCGGCCCCGACGGCAAGCTGCGGCTTTCCAATCCGGCGTTCGAGCGCATATGGAAGCTCGCGGCGGAGTTCGTCGCGTCCTCTCCCCACGTTTCCGATATGCTGGAGCGCATGAAGCCGCTGTTCAAGTTCGGCGGCGAATGGGCGGATTTCAAGCGCGAGATGGTGGGCTACGCGCTCGACCGCAACCCCCGCGCCGGAAAGATGGAGCGAGCCGACAATTCGGTGATCGAATACCTGTCGGTTCCGTTGCCGGACGGGGCGGTTTTGAATAGCTATCTCGACGTGACAGACAGCGTGAAAGTGGAGTTGGCTTTGCGCGCCAGCAACGCGGCGTTGGCCACGGCGGATCGTCTGAAATCGGAGTTTGTGGCCAACGTGTCGTACCAGCTTCGCACGCCGCTTAACACCATCACCGGATTCGCCGACATCCTCGAAGGCCAGTACTTTGGGACGCTCAACCCCAAGCAAATCGAATATACCCGCCATATCAAGGACGCGAGCGAGAACCTGTCGCGGCTGATAAACGACGTTCTGGATCTCGCCACCATCGAAGCCGGACGCATGACGTTGGAACGCGAGACGGTGGCTGTGGCCGAGGTGCTGAACTTGGCCAAGCAGGATTTGGCGGAATGGGCGCGGCAACAGTCCTTGGACATCATTATCGACTGCCCCTCCGACATCGGAAAATTCGAAGTGGACGAACACCGTTTGCGGCAAACTCTGCACAATCTGATCGGCAATTCGATAAAATACACTCCGGCGGGCGGGCGCATAACGGTATCCGCCGCGCCCGACGACGGCGATTGGGTAAAGATAACAGTTGCCGACACCGGCATCGGCATTCCTGAAGCCGATTTGGATCGCGTGTTCGGGAAATTCGAGCGTTCCAACCTTCACGCTCGCCAGAACGGGGCGGGGTTGGGTCTAAGTCTGGCCAAGAGCTTCATCGAGCTTCACGGAGGCCGGATAAAGATAGAGAGCGAGGTTGGCAAAGGAACCCGCGTTCATTGCTTGCTGCCGCGCAAGGCGACGTGAAGCTGCAGGTTGCAACAAAGCACCGTCATTGCGAGCGGCCTTCTTCAGGCCGCGAAGCAATCCAGTGCCATTGCTCCATGACTCTGGATTGCTTCGCGTCGCAAGGGCGACGCTCGCAATGACGCCCTCCCCCACCCCCCAAAAAACCAAGATGTAAATCGGGGGATTTTAACAAGGTAGATGACGGCCTTTGGCCGTATACTTCGCGCTTTTTTTTGGGGGGGGGCGCAACAGCCCCCCGTTTTGGAAAGCAAAACCTATTTTCTGCTTTTTTTGTCTTCCGGCGGTGTGAAGCTGAACGTGCCGTAGGGAAAGTCCGTTTCCTCGCTCACGTTCTCGAGGTTTATTCCCGTCATGCGCCCCTGCGCGTCCACTACCCGCCATTGCCGCAACCGCAACGGTTTGTCTTCGAAAATCAAGGTAAGTTCGCCATCTTCCGGATCTTTGGTGGACATCAACGACACTTCCAGCTTGGCGGGAAAGCGCGCCAGCTTGGTGACGGTCACGTCGCCGCTCATTTTGACGTTTTCGCGCAGGACGAACTCGGCCACGTTGTCGCCCTGCAACACGTTGGTCTGTTGCCCTAAGCCGGCATCCCACATGTGCAAGAAGGTTCCATCGGCCACTATTATGTCGGGTTCAGGCGGGTCATAGACCACGCGCATTTTGCCCGGGCGTTTGATGGCGATCCGGCCATGGCGGAAGTCGCCGCTGTCGCTGATTTGCAAAAATCCGGCCGAGATTCCTTTCATCGAGTTCAGATACGTCTCGATTCTGGCGATGTCGGCCCTGTCCTTTTCCGAAAGCTGCGCCGGACGCGCGCGCTTTTCTGCCTTTTCGGTTTTTTTGCCGGTATCCGCCGGAGCCGACATATGCGGAGATTCCGCCGTGCCGTCGTTGGCTTGCGCGGCAAGCGGCGACGAGGAGAACGCCGAAAACGCGGCCAAGGCCGCCACTAGAGGAAAAAGGTTTTTCATGCGGAGCAATTTGCTTGCCCATTGAGGCAAATGCAAGGCAAAACGGGCGCGAACCATCTCGACACAAGCGCGGTTGAGGGTATAAAGTCCGTCCTGCGTTGTTCCCCCAATTGTTTCGCGGAGGTCTTCCATGCGCTGTTCTGGATTTGGCAAGCTCGCGCTTGCCGTGGCGGTTGCCGGTTCCGTGGCCGTGTTGGCCGATTTCGTGGCGGAAGCCGCCGTAAAGCCTCGCGAAGTGGCGGTTTCCGCCCCCATCGCCAAGGCCGCGGTAACCGCAGAACCGCAACCGCAGGCGGCGACAACGCTGCAAGTTGCCGATGCCGCGCCCGCGGCTCCTTCCGCCGCGCCTTCCGTTGAAATCGCCCCCATCGCTTCATTGATGGCGTCGGCCAACGCCGAGGCCGGACAGAAATCTACCAAGATTTGCGCCACGTGCCATACATTTGATAAGGGAGGTCCTAACCGCGTCGGGCCCAATCTTTACGGGGTTATGGGGCGCAAGGCGGCCTCGGTAGAAGGTTTCGCCTACTCCGCCGGAATGAAGGCCATGGGCGATAAAACGTGGGATTACGAAGCCGTCAACAAGCTGTTGGCCAACCCGCGCGCCTTGGTCTCCGGAACCAAGATGGCGTTTGCCGGCATCAAGGATCCGCAGGAACGCGCCAACGTGATCGCTTGGTTGCGTTCGCTGTCCGAGGCTCCGATACCCTTGCCCGCCAAGTGATGCTGCGTATCGCCGCCGTCTTCGGTCTTTTGGGTCTGGCGGCGGCGACCGCGCTTGTCGCGTGGAGCGGCTACGCCGACGTTTTGTCCGCGCTCGAGCGCGCCGGATGGGGAATCGTCTGGACCAGCCTTTACCACCTGATACCCATGGCCGTATGCGTCGTCGGATGGCGGGCGTTGATGCCCGGGAAAAGGCGTCCCGGGTTCTGGTTTTTTCTTTATTTGTTGTGGGTACGCGCTTCGATCAACAACCTGATGCCGGTGGCGCGCATCGGCGGCGAGATAGTGTCAGTTCGCATCATGGTGAAGCGCGGCATTCGCAAGGCTCCGGCCATCGCCAGCACCGTGGTCGAAACCACGCTGTCGGTCATCGGCGTTTTTCTTTTCACACTTTTAGGCGTGGGCTTGTTCGCGGCGCGGATAAGCGACGGCGACATGACGACGCGCCTGATGCTCGCCACTTTGGCTTCGGTTCCCCTGATCGGAGCGTTGCTGCTGCTGCAACGCGCTGGATTTTTCGCCATCGCCACGCGGATAGTCGCCATGCTGTTCCGCGACAAGTGGAAAAACTTTTCCGGCAACGCGGCGCGGCTCGATCGCGCCGTCCGCGCCATGTATCGCCGCAGCGACCGCGCTTTGTTCTGCGGATTTATGCAATTCGCCTCGTGGGCGTTGGGCAGTGTCGAGATCTGGCTCGCCCTTTATTTCATCGGCCATCCCTTGCCGATGCTGGAATGCGTGATGATAGAGGCTATAATCCAAGCGACGGCCAGCGCGGCCTTTATCGTTCCCGCTGCCTTGGGAGTGCAGGAGGCGGGGTTCCTGCTGCTGGGACACTTGCTGGGATTGCCCACGGAAGCGGCGGCTGCCTTGGCGGTCATAAGGCGTTGCCGAGACTTGCTGTTATACGTTCCCGGGCTTTTGGCATGGCAAGCGCAAGAGGGGCATTGGCTTTGGCGCAGCGGCAGACGCAAAAAAGGATAAACCGACATGGTAGAAAAACTTAAAACCGCCGTGCTTATTTCCGGTCGCGGCAGCAATATGCTGGCCTTGGCCGCCGCCGCCGGCACAGGGGATTGCCCGATAGAGATAACCTGCGTCGCTTCCAACAAGCCGGACGCGGCGGGATTGGCCGCAGCCGCCGCCCGCGGGTTGCCGGTAATTGTCGTTAACCAGCGCGACTTTTCCGATCGCGAGGCTTTCGAGCGCGAGCTTGACGCCAAAATATCCGCAAGCGGAGCGCAGTTGGTCTGTTTGGCCGGATTCATGCGTATCTTGACGCCGTGGTTCGTCGAAAGATGGAGGGATCGGCTGGTGAACATCCACCCGTCTCTGTTGCCGGCGTTTCCCGGACTCGACACACATGCCAAGGCGTTGAAAAAAGGCGTAAAATTTGCCGGATGCACAGTGCATTTCGTCCGCGCCGAGATGGACAACGGCCCCATCATCGCCCAAGCGGCGGTTCCGGTTTTGCAAGACGACACGGAGGAATCTCTGGCCGCTCGCGTGCTGGAGATGGAACACCGCGTTTACCCGCTTGCCGTCCGACTGATAGCCGAAGGGCGGGTGAACGTGTTGGAGGAAAGGGTATTTGTGACCGGAAACACGAAAACTCCGGCATCGGCGTCTAATCCGGCGGTGTAAGCCCTTAACCGCTTGCGCGTTAACCATATTATTTAGCGTTTAGCCAAAAAAGTACCAACTAAGGCGGGTTTTGTGGTATACGAAACGAAACGCGGATGGTTTGGTAATTTGGGACGGTTTCGCCATGCAGAATTTCAACCCGTATCGTTTTTACGAAACTGCGGCCAAGCTGCACGGGCTTTTCAACTGTTCGACGCAAAGCCGCGTCAGGGATATGTTCGCCCCGTTGACCGAGGCGCAAACCGCCTTGGACGCCTTGATAAAGGGCGATCCCCTGCCGATTGAAACCAGCAAGCCCGACGCGCTCAAGCTCCTGTCGCGGATAAGCGCGTTGTTCGACCGTTATTATATCGATCCGTCGACCAAACAATTGCGAAACCCCACCGGCGAAGACCGCATCGACCAGCACGAGTTGTCCGCCGTTTTCGCTTTGTTGGAAAAGTTCGAGCATTCTTTGGCCGCCGAGCTGTGCCACGCCCCCACCTACGCCGCCGGAAAACGCGGGATATATTCGACCCACGATTTGGCGGAAAACGCTCACGGCACGTTTCCCGAAAGCCTGCGCGAGGTCATCCCGTCCGAGGCCCAACGCGAATTCGACGTGGCCGGACGCGCTTTGGTGTTCGGTCTGGGAACTGCGGCGGCCATGCACCTTTTGCGCGCCGTCGAGATCGTCTTGAAGCAATACTACGAAGCCTTCGCCGGAGTCGTGGTGGCCAAGACCGAGCGCAATTACGGCATTTATTTGAAAAAGCTGGCGGCGTTGGCCGAAGACGACACCGCTCGCCGCCGTCCCGACAAGCGTCTGCTGCAAATGTTGGCGCAGATAAAGGAGCACTACCGCAATCCGTTGACCGCGCCCGAAAGCGGCGTTTCCACCGAGCAGGCGACTTCGCTGTTCGGCCTGGCCGGAGCCATTATCACCCTGATGTCGGAGCAGATGATCGACATGAGGCAGAACGGCGGCAAAAAAATGTCCGCTCTGCTGGAGCCGGAAACCGAAGATGGCGACGACGCGCCGGACGCCAAGCCGGTACGGGCGGCGGGGTAGGCGTTCGGCGGCACGTCGGAGCGTTTGCTCTTTATCTCATTTTTCAGCAGCATCGTGCCGCGCCGACAGGGTTTTGGCGACGTCCGCGAGCGACAATCCCGAATGGCGCAAAAGCACCATAAGGTGGAATAGCAGATCGGCGGATTCCTCGCGCAGCCGGGATTTATTCTAGTCGATGCTCCATTTCTGGTGGCGTTGTTGCATGGCTAGAATTCACATTGATAATCAGCATGTTATGACGCTACCAATTTCAGGCAATAATCAAGCAACTCATTGATAACAAACAAACTCGATCAACAGCCATGCAACAACGCCA
>JAYRGC010000072.1:0-27094 GCA_041908065.1 Alphaproteobacteria bacterium
CTGTTTATAATCTCGCTGCGCTGGGCTGCAAATCGGGCTTTTTCAAACTTTCGCTGCTCACGTACCTTTATGTACGCTGCGCGCGAAAGTTTGAAAAAGCTAGATTTTCGCCGCAGCGGAACAAGATTCTAAACAGGCTCTAACGCTTTTTTTCTGGTACATCACGACCTATGTCGTCCGCATCCCCCATATACGATTCCGGTTTCACCGGATCCCTGTCGAAAGTCGTCGACGAACACATAAAGTGGTTCGTTAATTGGCATCGCATGGCCTTCAACAATACCGCCCCGCGGGCTGAGCAAGTCGACCGCCTCGGCGCGCCCTCTGGTTTCAGCGATTGGTACAAAAGCGCTATGCACGGCTTGCCGCACGATCAGCCGGTGATGGACAAGCTGGCGGTCATGCACGACGATCTGCACAAGCTGGCGCGAGCGATTTTGCTGAAAACCCCCGACGGGCGAATGCCGGAACAACAAAACTACGAGGATCTGGCCAGAAGCTACGAGGCGTTCATGCGCGGTCTGCGCCAATTGGAACGCGCTTTCGCCGTTGCCGCGTCGGGCATAGATCCGTTGACGGGATTGCGGTCCCGCGTCGGAATGCACGAAGAGCTGGAGAGGGAACAAGGACGTTTGGCGCGAGGGGGCAAGCCGTTTTGTCTGGCCATCATGGACATCGACAAGTTCAAGTCCATCAACGACACCCACGGCCACGAAGCCGGAGATCGCGTTTTAGTGTCGGTGGCCGGACACGTCATACGCTCGCTGCGTGTTTTCGACGACGCTTGGCGTTCAGGCGGCGAGGAGTTTTTGCTCTGCCTTAAGGATGCCGATCTCGATACTGGAATAAAGGTGCTGGAACGACTGCGTTCCTGCGTCGAGGAAATGTCCACCCCGCTGGCGGACGGAATCAAGATAAAGGTCACGGCGTCGTTCGGGATCATCGAGGCCTCGACGCAAGAGCCGCTGCGAGATCTTCTCCGCCGCGCCGACCAAGCCCTCTACCGCGCCAAAAACGAAGGCCGCAACCGCATAGTGCCGGCGATCGTCCATGCGTGACGGCCTAGAGCGTTTCCCGATTAGGTTGGTGGGCTTTTCTTGCCGCTTGCGACGTTGGCGTTCCTCCCCCTAAGAAGGGGGAGGAACAGGCCGTGATTGCAGTATCTTGGTCTAATTCTACGCTCGCGGCGGCAGCATCTTCCAGATCGTCACTTGGCGGGTATCGCGATCTTCCAATTCCCGCAGCACCGGAACTTCGTAACAGGCCAGCTTTTCCAACCCGTTGTCCGGCACATAGGCGCGTCCCGGGTCGGCCAATAATGCCTCCGCCCCCCTGAACAAGCTTAGCCCCAGCCACTTCAGAACCCGATGGCTCATGGCCTGTTCGTAACACACGTCTCCGGCGAGTATCAGATCGGCGTCCGTGAAGGGCGAACGCAAATCCAATCCGCGCAGGCATTCCACCTTGACCCCGTTGCGGGCGGCGTTCATCTGCGTCGCCACCTGCGACAACGGATCTATGTCCGCCGCCATCACCTTGGCGGCTCCGGCCATCGCCGCCGCGATGCCCGCCACTCCGCTGCCCGCCGCGAAGTCCAGCACGCGCTTGCCGCGCACGATCGCGGGGTTGTCCAGCAAGTAACGCGCCATGCCCTGTCCGCCCGCCCAGACGAAAGCCCAATACGGCGGCGGGGTGTTGGTCGCCTCTAACCATTGTTCCGTGGCTTGCCACAACGGAGTGATCTCCGTCGCCTGATGCAGCGTCATTTGCGGGATCAAAGGAACCGGAGCCAGAGCGGTATTGGCGCGGATAAATTCGATCATCGCGGAACTCATGCGATCTTCCCCGCCATTATGGCCAACAAGACCAGCAATCCGAAGTCGCGGTTGGATCGGAACCGTTTCAGGCAATCCTTAGGATCGTCCATCTTCCAGCCGTCTATCTGCCACGACAGATGCAATGCCGCCGCCCCTAATCCTATGTGCATTCCCCATCCGGCGTTCGCCGCTATTCCCGCCGCAGCCAGAAAGACCAGACAAGCCGCGTAAAACCCCATTATCCACCGTCGCGAGTCCTTGCCCAGCCTTAACGCCAAGGACTTAACGCCGATTGCCGCGTCGTCGCGCTTGTCCTGATGCGCGTAGATAGTGTCGTAGCCCAACGTCCAGAATATCCCCGCCAGATACAGCAACGCCGCAGGCATTTCGATCTCGCCCCGCGCCGCCGCCCATCCCATGACGGCTCCCCAGTTGAACGCCAAGCCCAACACCAGTTGCGGCCACCACGTCACGCGCTTGGCCAACGGATAAAGTAACACCACCGGAAGTATCGCCAGACCCAGCGACACGGCAAGGCCGTTCAACATAGCCAGAACCGCGAGCCCGCACAGCAACAGAAAGGCCAGCAATGCGCCCGCGCCCGCCATGCTCACGCTGCCGCTGGCCAAAGGACGCGAACGGGTGCGTTCCACCCTGCGGTCGAAGTCGCGGTCGAACATGTCGTTTATCACGCACCCCGCGCCGCGCATTGCCACAGCCCCTGCGCCGAAAAGCGTCATCAACCACAAATCGGGAAAGGCTCCGCCCGCCAAGGCTATCCCCCACCAGCACGGCAACAGCAAAAGCCACGTTCCCACGGGACGATCCAGCCGCATCAATCTGGCGTAGGGGCGCATCCACGGGGCAAGTTGGCGGTCTATCCAATCGCCCGAGAGCATGTCGGTGTGCGGGTTGTTAGAAGATTCCTGCATCAGTCTGTTATCCCGATAACCCGAGGAAACGCGCGGCAGCCTTTATGCTTTTCCGATTTTTTCCGCCAATTGTGATGCGATGCCGCGGATCTGGGTTTCATCCTCGCCTTCGGCCATTATGCGTATCAACGGCTCGGTTCCAGACTTGCGTATCAAAAGGCGGCCTTTGCCCTCCAACGCCTTTTCGGATTCTTTTATAGTCGCCATCACTTCGGGGTTTTCCAAGACCGAGGCCTGAGCCTTGACGTTGACCAAAAGCTGCGGCAACGGTTCGAACAGCTTGCAGGTTTCGCTGGCCGACGCCCCTCGCTCGCGAACTATCGCCAACACCTGAAGCGCGGCTATCAAGGCGTCTCCGGTGGTGCAGTAATCGCCCAGCACTATGTGTCCCGACTGCTCGCCGCCGACGTTGCATCCTTGGGCGCGCATGGCCTCGACCACATAGCGATCGCCTACGGGAGTGCGCTCCAGCTTGATGCCGCATCCCGACAGGAAACGCTCCATGCCGAGGTTGGACATGACGGTGGATACGACAGTCGCGTTCTTCAGCCTCCCCGCGTCGTTCCACGAACGGGCGATGAGCGAGATAAGCTGGTCACCGTCTATCACGTTTCCCTGCTCGTCGGCCATTATCAAGCGATCGGCGTCGCCGTCCAAGGCCAGCCCTATGTCGGCCTGATGCATCATCACCGCCTCGGCCATCAGGGCGGGATGGGTGGCTCCGCAACGGCGGTTTATGTTGCGACCGTCCGGTTGCGTGGCCACGGTTATCACCTCGGCCCCCAGTTCCCACAATATAGCCGGAGCCGCCTTGTAGGCTGCGCCGTTGGCGCAATCCACCACTATTCGCATTCCGTCAAGGCGCAGTCCGGCAGGAAAGGTGCCTTTGACGTATTCGACATAGCGGCCTATGGCGTCGTCCAGACGGCTGGCCCGCCCCAGTTGCGCGGGCGGGGGCAAATCCGCCACCGCGCTGCCATCGGTCATGGCCGCTTCGATGCGCCTTTCCATGTCGTCGGACAGCTTGTAGCCGTCGGGGCCGAACAGCTTGATCCCGTTGTCTTCGTAAGGATTGTGCGAAGCCGAGATCATCACTCCCAAGTCAGCCCGCAGGCTGCGCGTCAGCATGGCGACGGCTGGGGTAGGCAGGGGGCCTAAGAGGATGACGTCCATGCCGTGGGCTACGAATCCCGAAGTAAGAGCGGGCTCCAGCATATACCCCGACAGGCGGGTATCCTTGCCTATCACCACGCGGTGGCGGTGTTCGCCGCGCCGGAACAGACTGGCGGCGGCCATAGCGACGTTAAGGGCGGTCGTGGCCGTCATCGGCTCGACGTTGGCGCGGCCGCGAATGCCGTCGGTTCCGAACAGCTTGCGGGTATTTTCCTGCATGAATCTTCTCCTGTTTAGAGTCTCTCCGCCGCCATTACATATGGGTTATCTTTGCCACAATTGCGTCCAAATAGCACAATAATATGGCGCGACAATAAGGAATCGCCTATTACCTGAAACAGGAACTAGGAAAAGAGCCGCCCATGAATTCCCCTCTGCCGTCGTCTCCGTCGCATTTCCGCCCCGTCCGCGCCTCCGCCGTTAAAAAGGCTATGGCCGTGGCGTTGCTGGCCGCCGGAGCGTTTTTCTGGAGCGGGGCGGCGGCGTTCGCTCAGGACGACTCCTATCAGGCTTCCGAACCGGCTCCGATCGAGGCTGCGCCGCAACCGATTCCGCAAAGGAACAGCACGGTTTCAGGCGGCGTAACGGGGTATGAAGTCCGCCTGTCATCCATCGAGAACCAGATGCGTTCCATGAACGGAAATCTGGAACGGATCGAATTCGCCGTAAAACGCTTGGACACGGCCATGCAAAGGATGCAGGGCGATTTCGACGCCAGATTGACCAAGCTGGAAACCGCGCCGCCTCCCGCGCCGCCGCAAGCGGCGGTGCCCGCGCCCGCGCCCGCACAGGCTTCGATTCCGCCTTCTTCCGCGCCGCCGTCTGCGGTCGCAGCTGCGAAGGAAAAGGAAAAGGAAATTCCTGCGGTCAACGGCACTTTGGGGTCGCTTAACGTTCAAGGGGAAAAGGTGACGGGCGGCACGAAAAACCCCAAGTCTCCGCCATTGCCGGAAAAACCGGAAGACTATGGGCTTACCGCGCAGGAGCAATACGACAAGGCTTTCGGCCTGCTTCGCCAAGCCGAGTATGAAGACGCGGGCAAGGCCTTCAAGCGTTTCATCGACAAAAACCCCAACGACAAGCTGATAGAAAGCGCGCGTTACTGGTACGCCGAGACGTTTTACGTCAAATCGAAGTTCGCCGAAGCCGCAGTGGCCTTCGCCGACGCTTACCAGCAAAATCCTCGCGGCGGCAAAGCACCCGACAGCCTGTTAAAGCTGGCGATGTCGATGGCGGCCTTGGACAAAGTGGCGGACGCCTGCACCGCGCTGGGGGAATTGAAGAATAAATATCCCAACGCTCCGGCCACCATCCGCGCCCGCACGGATCAGGAACGCGCCCGCTTGAAATGCGGCAAGCCGTAATGCCAATGGCCTTATGAAGCGATTCTCTGTCCGGCTCTGGCTCAAAATGGGTGGGTAATTTTGCGTCCAAACGCAACAGCAAAGGCCGTCATTGCGAGCGTCGCCCTTGCGACGAGAAGCAATCCAGAGTCATGGAACAACGGCACTGGATTGCTTCGCGGCCTGAAGAAGGCCGCTCGCAATGACGGCCTTTGGCCATATATTTCGCACTTTTGGGGAGGCAATACCCCCCCCCATTTTGGGCAAGAGCCTTTTTCCTAAACTAGGAATTGGGTTCGCTAAAACTTTTTGCCCATTCCCTGAGCTTGTCGAAGGGAACGGGGGAGCGAAAAACGCAATATTAACCATTCTGGCCGTTTGTACTGAAGCCGGATAAGGGTATCATGGTCGCCGCGAAATCAGGGGATGTTTGGCCGATTATAAATGACGATTCTACCGAAACACGCGCTTAATAAGCGCACGCATATCTATCGCGACGTTCGTCCGGCTTCCGTTCGCGTCGCCGAGTTCTGGAGCAAACGCGACGTTTTCTGCACGTCCATGGTGGCTTTGGCGGGGGCGTTGATCTCCCAGCCGGAGCTATACGGATGGGCGGACATACTTCTTCTTATAGCGGCGTTTTACGGGCGATGGGTTGCCAAACGTCCGTTCGAATTGCCGTTAAAGTTCCCCAAGAACGCCAGCGTGTCCGATCCGCATAATTCTCCGCCGGGACGGGGCGGGGCCGGAAAGTCGGAAGGCATCCTTTATCTCGGCATCCTAAACGACAAGGATCATCCCGACCATGGTCGGGAGTTATGGCTCACCAACAACGACGCGCGCACGCACATCCTGTTTCTAGGCACAACCGGATCGGGAAAGACCGAAGGACTGAAATCGCTGGTGGTCAACTCCCTGACGTGGGGATCCGGCTTCGTTTATGTAGACGGCAAGGCCGACACCGATCTGTGGGCTTCGCTGTACGCCATCGCCCGCCGCTTTGGCCGCGACGACGACTTGCTGGTGCTTAACTACATGACGGCCAATTCCGACAACGCCTCTCGATCCAACACCATGAACCCGTTCTCCAACGGTTCGGCTTCGTATTTGACGAACATGGTCACCAGCCTGATGCCCGATGCGGGCGGCAACAACGCCATGTGGAAAGAGCGCGCCATCGCCCTTTTGGGAGCGTTGATGCCCGCCATGACGTGGAAGAGGGATAAGCAGGGCTTGCTGTTGGACGTTGGCGTGCTGCGCGAGCATATCGAGCTTGCGCCCATAATCCGCCTGTCTCGCGACCCCAATTTGCCTGAGCGCGTTATACGTTCGTTGAAAGGCTATCTGAACACGCTGCCCGGATATGTGGACGAGGCCTTCGACGAGGAAGGCAACGAAAGGCCGCCCTCGCCCGACCAGCCGATGCACGATCTTTCGGTGGCGCGGCAACAACACGGCTATCTGTCGATGCAATTCACTCGCTCGCTGCAATCTTTGGGCGACGAATACGGCTATATCTTCAAGGCGCAGCTGGCCGACGTCGACGTCTTGGACGTGGTGCTGAACCGCCGCATTCTGGTCGTGCTTATCCCCGCCTTGGAAAAATCCGGCGACGAAGCCGCCAACTTGGGCAAAATCGTCGCCGCCAGCTTGAAGGGCATGATGGGCGCGACGCTGGGCAACACGGTGCAGGGCAGCTGGGAAGAGGCGATAGAAAGCAAGCAAACCCGTTCCAATTCGTCGTTCATGACGGTGTTCGACGAGGTAGGGTATTATACGGCGGAAGGCATGGCCGTGATGGCGGCGCAAGCGCGTTCGCTCGGTTTCTCGTTGATATTCGCGGCGCAAGATTTGCCGTCGATGGAAAAGCGCGTCAAGCAGGAGGCGAAGTCCATCCTCGGCAATTGCAACCTCAAGATATTCGGGAAGATCGAAGATCCCACCGACACCAAAAAATTCTTCGAGGAACACGTAGGAACCTTGTTCGTGATGGAAAACAAGGGGATGACATCCCCAACCAACACGGTATCCAGCCTGTTCTTGAGCAATCCGTTCTACGACGATCGCGGCACGGGAGCCGCCGTCGCCCGCGAGAGGGCCAAGTACGGAGATCTTCGCAAGCAGCGCGAGGGCGAAGTGCATATGCTGTTCGCCGAATACATCGTCAAGGGCAAGCTGTTTCATGCCGCGGCGGACAAAAGCAAGGCCATGCGCGTCCAACGCCCGTTGCCGGTTCCAGCCCACAACGCGCTTTCCGACGCACGCGAACGCGCCATATTGGAATTGGCGGCGCGCATGAAGGACAAGGACTGGCTAATGGAAAAATCGTCGCCTCCAACCGCGCCGGACGAGGCGATAACGGCGTTGGCAAAGGGGCTTAACGCCTTCAAAGGCTCTGTGGAAAGCGGAGCGTCCGCCTTGGCCTTCGTCGCAAGCGGGGGATGACCGCGAAAACGAGAGCCGTCAATTGCGAGGTTACAGCCAAAGGCTGTCTGCGAGCCGCCCCCTTTGGTTTGGACAGCGTTAACGCTGTCGAGCGGCGAAGCAATCCAGACCTTATGGAGCAACGGCACTGGATTGCTTCGCCGCCAAGGGGCGGCTCGCAATGACGGCCTTTGGCCGTAACTTCGCAATGACGGCGCTTGCTGTTGCGTTTTGATGCAAAATTACCCGCCCGTTTTGCGTAAGAGCCTTAAAATGCTCTTAAAATCCCTGTTCCAAATCCTGCGCCGGATTTTCCGGCGTGGGGGTGCGGACGGGACGGGCGGGGATGCCGGCCACGGTGGTATGGGGCGGCACGTCCTTCAGCACCACGGAACAAGCCGCCACGCGAGCATGTTCGCCGACGCGGATGTTGCCCAGCACCTTGGCGCCCGCGCCGATCAACGCGCCCTTGCATATCTTGGGGTGTCGATCGCCGCGTTCCTTGCCGTTGCCGCCCAACGTCACCGATTGCATTATCGTCACGTCGTCGCCCACCACGCTGGTTTCGCCGATGACTATGCCGGTGGCGTGATCCACGAATATCCCGCTGCCCAAGACCGCCGCCGGATGGATGTCCACCTGAAACGCCTGCGAACACATGCCCTGCAGGTGATAGGCCGCCGCCTGCCGCCCTTGCCGCCATAGCCATGCCGCCGCGCGATACGCCGCCAAGGCCGACACTCCCTTGAAGTGCATGAACGGCTGGAGCCATGTGTGGCAAGCGGGATCGAGATCGTGGCTGGACTGCATGTCGCGCGCCAACGCCTCGCATATCGCGCCGTCGGAGGCGAACGCCTCCGCGCACAAGGACGTTATCGCTTTGGTTTCCGCCTCGCTTCGCCCCATACGCAGCCCTAGAACACGCGCAAAGGCGGAGCCCATGGACGTGTGGCCAAGGATCAGATCGCGCAGCGCGTCGGCCATTACCGGTTCGCTTTTCGCCGCGTCTTCGGCTTCCTGCCGCACGAGTTTCCAAACCTTATCGGCGTTGGCCGTCATGTTTTTTCCTGTCCGCAAATCCATCCCCCGCCTAATACGCGAGTTCCTTGGTATATCACGCCCGCCTGCCCCGCCGCCACGCCGAAAACCGGCTCGCGCAGCCTAATGATCCCGCCGCCGCCTTCGTCCTTAAAGAACGTCGCCCCCGCCGGAATCTGGGAAGAACGCAAGCGGACAGACACATCCAGACCTTCCGGCGGCGGCGGCGCATCGCCAAGCCAATTCACGTCGCGCAGGCGCACGACCGAGGCCGCCAAGGCGTCGCGGTTCCCCACCACGACGCGTCGGCTGTCCGGCTCTATGCGGACGACATAAAGCGGGGCATTGGCCTCGCCCGCGCGAAAGCCGACGTTCAGGCCGCGCCGCTGCCCTATGGTGAAGTTGATCGTGCCGTCGTGCCGTCCCAAGACCTTGCCGGTTTCGTCCACGATGTCGCCCGCCTGCGCCGCCGAAGGGCGCAACCGCGACACAACGGCGGCATAGTCGCCGTCCGGCACGAAGCAGATGTCTTGGCTGTCGGGCTTTTCCGCGACCGGAAGCCCATATCGGGCGGCGAGGGCGCGGGTATCGGCCTTGCGCATGTCGCCCAAAGGAAAGCGCAGAAATTCAAGCTGATCGCGGGTGGTGGCGAAAAGGAAATAGCTTTGATCCTTGCGTTCGTCGGCGGCCATGTGCATTTCCGCCCCGCGCTCGCCTTCGACGCGGCGGACGTAGTGTCCGGTGGCCATGGCGTCCGCCCCCAGATCCTTGGCGGCCTGCAAAAGATGCCCGAATTTCAAGTCCTGATTGCATTTGACGCAAGGCAGGGGGGTTTCGCCGCGCATATAGCTGTCCGCGAAATCGTCGATGACGCTTGAGGAAAAACGACTTTCGTAATCCACCACGTAGTGCGGAACTCCCAAATGCTCGGCAACACGGCGCGCGTCGTATATGTCCTGTCCGGCGCAGCACGATCCCCGGCGGACGGTGGAGGCCGCCGCGCCTTGGTCGTAAAGCTGCATCGTGATGCCGATGACCTCGTGTCCTTGCTCGGCCAGCATCGCCGCCACAACCGAGCTGTCCACCCCGCCCGACATGGCGACTACTATCCGTTGGCGTTGTCCGCGCATGCATAATGTCTCGTTAACCAATTAATCAATGGGGTTATATACGTTGTTTTTATGATGAAAGTAAACATGTTGTAGGGCTGAAATAAAACTTATGGTATAAAAGGTGGTAATTGCGATAATCACAATTCGTGGGGGAATATCATATGATCGGGAAATTTTTTAGACAAGCCGCGCTGGCCGCTTCTGTTATTTCTGGCTCCGCCGCACACGCAGATGTAATAATAGACACTGGCAAATCGTGCTCATCGCGTCCAAATCAGGGGTATCCGTTGTGTACAAAAGATTTGGAACGGAAGGGGTATAGCGACATAAACGCCTTGGGCTCAAGTGGTGTTGGGTCGCAACAGCCCCCCCAAAGACCTCAATCTAACCAAAATAGCGGATGCAACAGGAGCAGTGGCCCCGGATTCAGCACAAGCTTGAACTGTACCGGCAATTAGCCACACACCATAAAACCTGAGCAAAACTTAGCACGCCTGACTCTCCGGCATCCACGGCGCGGTCGCTTCGACAACCGTTCGACAGGCTCACGGTGGCAGCTAACAGCGGCAGCTCAGCGACCGCGCTTCGGCGTGCAGCGTTAAACCTGACTCTCCAGCATCCAGATGATCTTGTCGTGGGCGCGGATACGCTCGACCATCAAGTCTTCGGTTCCGTCGTCGTCCGCGTCGTCCGCCGCCTCGGCCGCTTCGACCAAACGGCGGCGGAGAATCTTGTGCGATTTCAGCAAATCCTTGAGCATCGCCTCGGCGGTTTGCGCCTTCGTTCCCGCCTCCTCTATCTCGGTCAAAGCGAGGAAAGCCTTCATGGACGATGGCGGAACGGAACCCAACGCCCGAATGCGCTCGGCGATGTCGTCGGCGGCCTCCAGCAGCGCGGAATATTGCTCGCCGAAAAACGAGTGCAGCGGCGCGAACAACGCTCCCGTCACGTTCCAATGATAGCCGTGGGTCTTGACGGCCAGCACATAGGTGTCGCTCAACACCTTGGAAAGGTTGCCGACAACTGCGGAAGATCCGGACGACCTTGGGGCTTTGGATTTCACGGGCATGGTGTTTTCCTCCTTTGTTCGCGGTGGCCTGAGCTATTTTAGAATCATTCTAAAACAAATATATTCTCTTGGCAACGCGCTTGGCTTTGCGCCATCTTGACGCGAATATAAACGCTTGGGCGGTTCGCCGCCACAAAAACGGAAAGAACCCGCATGAAAAACGCCTCCACGACGGGGAACAAAGACCTGCCCTCCTCCGACGAAATGCTCAATATGCTCGACGACGTTCTGGCTATGGCCGCGCGCGCCGGAGCGGAGGCCGCAGACGCCATGATGTCCGTCGGATCCTCGCTGGCGGTGGCGTGGCGCGAAGGCAAGCTGGAGACGCTGGAAAGCTCGGAATCCTCGGGCTTGGGGCTGCGCGTGCTTATCGGCAAGAAACAGGCGATGACTTCGTCCTCCGACTGCTCGCCCAAGGCGGTGGCCGAAGCGGTGGAACGCGCCGTGGCGATGGCGAAGCTGGCGCCCGAAGACGAGTTTTGCGGACTGGCCGATCCGGAGGAAATAGCCCGCGCGTGGCCGCAGATGGAAATGGCGGACGATTTCGCGTTGGACGCGGAGAAATTCGTCGAAATGGCGCGGGAGGCCGAAGACGCTTTGTTGTCGGTGCGCGGGGTTTCCAAGTGCGAGGGCGCGGACGCCGGAGGCGGGAGATCGGTATCCGCTTTGGCTACCAGCGTCGGGTTTCGCGGCGGACAGATCCGCACCGGATACAGCGTGGGAGCGTCGGCCTTGGCGGGCAGCGGAACCGAGATGGAGCGCGACAGCGACGGGGAATCCCGCGTGTTTATGGCGGACATGCCGAAGGCGGCGGCGATCGGGCTGAAGGCCGGCGAGCGCGTGGTAAAGTTGATGGGATCGCGCAAGATGCCGACCTGCCGCGTGCCGGTGGTGTTCGATCCCCGCGAATCCAACGGGATATTGGGATGCTTGTCGGGGGCTATATCGGGATCCAGCGTTGCTCGAGGAACCAGCTTTCTCAAAGATAAACTGGGGCAAAGGATATTTCCCCACGGCGTCCACGTAACCGACGATCCTTTCCGCCCTCGCGGTCTGCGTTCCCGCGTTTTCGACGGCGAAGGATTGCCGCAACGCCGCCGCCGCATCGTCGAGGACGGCACGTTGACGACATGGTTTCTCGATTTGCGCTCGGCGCGGCAATTGAAGATGAAAAGCACCGGTCACGCCGGACGTAGCGGCGGGCTGCCTTATCCGTCGCCGTCCAACCTATATTTCGAGGCGGGAAAAATCAGCCTCAAGGACATGCTGTCGTCCGTCAACGAAGGTTTTTACGTCACCGAGACCATGGGCTCGGGCGTCAACGGCGTCACCGGCGACTACAGCCTTGCCGCTCGGGGATTCTGGATCAGCAAAGGCGAGCTTGCTTTTCCGGTCAGCGAGATGACGATCGCCGGAAATCTCAAGGACATGTTCATGAACATGGCTTTGGCCGACGATCTGGAGTTCCGGCGCGGGCTGAACGCCCCGACCATGCGGATAGACGGCATGACGGTGGCGGGAAGCTGATTTACCGGCTTATCCCGTCAAACTTATAATCCTCACCAAAAAAAACAAGCAGGTGAACAAAAAGCCGTTGCACAAAACTGGTGGACACTGCCACAAAAAGCGACGTCATTGCGAGCGTCGCCCTTGCGGCGCGAAGCAATCCAGAGCAGCTGCGCCTGTTGCGCTGGATTGCTTCGCCGCCTGAAGAAGGCGGCTCGCAATGACGGCCTTTGGCTGTAGACCTTACAAATGACAGCCTTTGGCTGTAAGTTCGCAAATAACGCCTCAACCATTTTAGGAACGAGCTGAAAAAGCCTGATTTTCAGACCATCGCCATGAGATTATGAACGCGCTTTAACGGCTTTCAACGCCGCCGCCGCCATAGCTTCGCACTCGGAGTAGGGAACGACGGACACTTCCTCGATCATGCGCCGCATTTCCTCGGCCAACGCCTTTATTTCGGAGGGCGTGGCCAGCAACGCGCTTTCTCCGCGCTGGCCGTCGCGCAGCGCGTTGCCCGGGTGCACGTCGAAGTATCCCACCGTCTTGCCGTCGGCGTACACTCCTCCCTCAAAGGTTATTTCATTGGTGTAGGGTATTTCCGCCTCGGTTACCGGTAACACGGTTATGAGTTCTTCTTTCCAAGTTCCCGGGGCAGCGATCATTTTCAATAAACGGGGGGCATCGGCTTCGGAAATCGGTCGCGCCGCTCGCGTTCCTACCAGATACGGGGCCTTGACCACATGCATGGTTCTGCCGATGCGTCCGGTCTTTTCAAAAGCCTCAACGAACTGGCGCAACAGGGCGGATTCTCCGCTTGCCAATAGGTCGTGGACGAAGCGTTCCGGCAGCTTGAGAAACTTGGGGCCGATGCCGCCGCCGCCGTTGAAGCGTTCTTCCAGATGCGACCATAGGGAAGGGGATTCCGCAGGCTTGTAACAGAATCCGGCGACGCCGAGGCGTTCGACGCAAGAACAATCGATCATGATGAAATATCCCCGCGAGTTAATGATTTGGAAAGAAAACGAAACTAATTCACGGAATGGATTGTAGCCAAATATGATTAAAAGGGGATTAAACCCCATGGCATCGCCTAGGGGTTCAAATCAAAATCTATGGATTTTAACGAATTATTGTGTGCTACCCTCAGGGGGCATGATGCGCGCCATGATGACGAACGCCGCTTTCCGGACGATGCGCGTAATTAGGCAACCCATTTTGAGACACGCAATTTATGGCGTGTTTCACCATTTGCCCTAAAGCTATATAGCGTCTGGCAGCGCGTACCGCGTGTTCTGTGTAAACCCCTCCCTTTTGATTAGCATTTTTAGAGCGCAATGCTTTAAGTTTCTTTCCCATAGAACTCAGGCGTTCCTTCAACTCATTCGATGCTTTCTCGTCCATCGAGCCGCCGATTTCGGAAATTGCTTGGAACTCCGTGATCGCCAATTTAAACGCGCTTCTATTATAGGGGTGTTCGTTCTCCATGTTGTCGGCGCGAGCCAAGGCGTCAATTACATCAATCAAGGAGTTCAATAACAACCAAGTGTTATGAGGGTTAAGAGTTTTTATGTCATAAACAATGCGACTAAATTGAGCTAGACAGCGCGGAAGTTCGATTTTAACCGCTCCAAATTCATCAGGCGCGTTGGCGATTTTGACCGCCTCTTTAAGCAACACTTCGTTCAACTGTGACGCCACAGCGTTCGGGCAAAGACCTGCCAATTTCTGTAAACTTGTTTCGGCGTCCTTCCAAAGCGAAAATCTGGCCGTTTCCTCAGGTAGCAAAACCCCTTCTCTATCCCTTTTATTCCGCCAAAGCATCGAGCTTTTAACGGCAAGATTGCGGATTTTCTCTAAAGCTTTTTTGCTTTTCCCAATTCCATCGCAAATTGCAAGATCCGTCATAATCTTTTTTCCCAACTATTCACAAACAAATTACCCAAAAACAGTAGGCCGAACCATTCTTACTACCGTTCCCGCATAAGGCGCAAGCAAACATAATAAAATTTCGCGACATTATATTGCCAAGTTTTCGCCAAAATTGCCAAATAGTTTCAAGGGATGGGGTTGAAAGCCAATGGGCGTTAACCATATGGTATATAAGAATGGGCGGCCATTACGCAAAACGAGTGGGTATTGCCTTCCAGCAAGCGGCGTCGTTGCGAGATTTACAGCCAAAGGCTGTCTGCGAGCCGCCCCCCTTTTTTGCGTAAAAGCCAAATGGGGCGGAGGCTAGGGATCGGAACATGCGAGGACTTTACAAAACCATCGTCTGCGCAATCGCTGTTGTGGCCGGATTTGGAGCGGCGGTTTGGGCGGCTGGCGTCGCGCTAGCCGAGGCGGGATCGTTTTCTCCGCCCTACGAGCAAAGGCGGGAGATTCCGCGCTCGCAATCGCAGCTGACGCTCAGCTATGCGGCCTTGGTCAAAAGCGCGGCTCCGGCGGTGGTGAACATCTACACTCGCAAGGTGGTAAGGCAAAGGCTGTTCGCGCCGTTCATGGACGATCCTTTTTTCCAACAATTCTTCGGTGGCCGCCTTTCCGGCGGCCTGTCGCGGGAAAGGGTCGAGCGATCGCTTGGCTCCGGCGTCATAATCCGCCCCGACGGGCTGATAGTCACCAGCAACCACGTCATCTCAGGGGCCGACGAAGTGACGGTGGTCTTGTCCGACAAGCGCGAATTTCCGGCCAAAATCCTGACCGCCGACGAACGCTCGGATCTGGCGGTTTTACGCATAGATAAAGGCGGCCATTCCCTGCCTTACGTGGAATTGCGCGATTCCGACGACATAGAGGTCGGCGACATCGTGTTGGCGATCGGCAACCCCTTCGGCGTCGGGCAAACTGTCACGAGCGGCATAATCTCGGCCTTGGCTAGAACATCCACCGACATCAACGACCTTAACTATTTCATCCAAACCGACGCCGCCATCAACCCGGGCAACTCGGGCGGCGCGCTGGTCGCCATGGACGGCAAGCTGGTCGGCATCAACGCCGCCATATTCTCCAAAAGCGGTGGCAACATGGGCATAGGCTTTGCCGTGCCGTCCAACATGGTGCGCACCATAGTCGCCGCCACCGACAAGGGGCGCAAGGACGTCCAGCGTCCGTGGCTGGGCGTCAAAGGACAGGAAGTAACGTCCGACATGGCCGCCTCGCTGGGCATGGATCGTCCGGCGGGAATGCTGGTCAACGGCATCCACCCCGCCTCGCCCGCCAAGGAAGCCGGATTGAAGATCGGCGACGTAGTCGTCGCCGTCAACGGCAAGGGCGTCGACGATCCGGCTGGCTTCGCCTATCGCGTCGCCACTCTGCCTATCGGCGGCACTGTGGACGTGGAGACCTTGCGGAACGGGCAGAAGTTGCGCGTGGCGATGCGGCTGGAGCCGCCGCCTGAGAAACCCTCGCGCGACGCGACGGTCGTCAAGGGACGTAATCCGCTGGCCGGAACGACGCTCGTCAACCTCTCGCCCGCCGTGGCCGAGGAAATAGGCCTGCGCGACATCGAAGCCGAAACGGGCGTGGTGGTGGCGGAGGTGACGGAAAATTCAGCGGCCTCCGAACTGGGATTGCGTCCGTCGGACATGGTGCTGGCCGTCAACGGGGTTGAAACCGCCTCGGTGCGCGAGGCCGTAAAGGCCCTTTCCGCCGCCGAGCGCGGCTGGCGCATATCAATTCGTCGCGGCGGCAACGTGTTTAACCTGATGGTGAGAAATTGACCGTCCGGCAAAGCGTCCTGTCCTTCGCGCCGTTGCGATACGTTCGGAGCAATCCTTTTTCCGTCATGGCGTTGTGCAATATTTTGGGAGATTTTTGCTATCTCGGGTACGCGCTTTATTCGGATCACGGGGCAAGTTTCGTCAAGCTATGCGGGGCGTTTTGCGCGATGGCGGGGCACGTTGTCATCCTCGCCTATGGCGATGGGCAGTTCTCGCATTTCCTTGAGGAAAAGGGGTTCGCCGCCGCCGCCATGCTGCGCCTGCGGATGACGGCGATGCGAGCGGTAAAATTCTGCTTCGGCACGATGAAGTTACGCAAACCCTATTTCTGGGGGTTTTGGTTGTTGACCTTGAACGGGACGGCCTTGCTGGCCGAAGCCGCAGGACGCGACGATTTTGCCTCGCTTACGCAGGTGTTGCTGGGCGCGGCAATAACGCTCGGTTGCGGGTTGTTCGCCTTGGCCGATCTGGCGCGCACGCAACGCGCCGCCGATATTATGACCAAGGCCGCGCCAACGGTTCTGGCGAGCGCTACGGCGTTTCAAGCCTTGCTGGCGATTGCCACTTTCAATCCTTTCCTTTTGTTCGCCATCGCCGTGTTCGCTTGCTCCAATCTGGCGGGATTTTTCACGAGGATTCACAAATCGCCAGAAACGCGGGAGTTATTGTAGAATCTTCGCCATGTCCGAACGCAGATCTCCCTCGCTTTTTTCGTCCCAAGTCGGCAAGCCGCTGGCCGATCGCCTGCGACCGCAGAAACTGGCCGACGTGGTGGGGCAGGAACATTTGCTGGCCGCAGACGCGCCGTTGGGGCGCATGGTGGCGGCGGGACGGCTGGCCTCGCTGGTGCTGTGGGGACCGCCCGGGTGCGGCAAGACCACCATCGCGCGGCTGTTGGCGGATTCCGCCGGTCTGCGGTTCGAGCCGGTGTCGGCGGTGGCCTCGGGCGTCGCCGAGTTGCGAAAGATATTCGAGACGGCGGCGAACGAAAGGGCGGCGGGACGAGGAACGCTGTTGTTCGTGGACGAGGTTCACCGCTTCAACCGCGCCCAACAGGACGTGTTGCTGCCTTATGTCGAGGACGGCACTGTGACGCTGGTGGGGGCAACCACCGAAAACCCCTCGTTCGAGCTGAACGGAGCCTTGCTATCGCGTTGCCAAGTCATGGTCTTGCGGCGGCTGGACGACGACGCGCTGGAGTCCTTGTTGCGCCGCGCCGAGGAACTGTCCGCCCGCGCTTTGCCGTTGACGGCGGAAGCGCGGACGGCGTTGCTGTCGATGGCCGACGGCGACGGCAGGTATCTGCTGGGAATGGCCGAGGAATTGCTCGCCCTCCCCGCCGCGCAATCCCCGCTGTCGCCCGACGAATTGGCGAAGACGGCGCAACGCCGCCGCCCGCTTTACGACAAGGCGCAGGACAGCCATTACAATCTCATCAGCGCGTTGCATAAATCGCTGCGCGGTTCCGATTGCGACGCCGCGCTGTACTGGTTCGCGCGAATGCTGGATGGGGGAGACGATCCCCGCTACATCGCCCGCCGCCTGACGCGCTTTGCCAGCGAAGACGTGGGGCTGGCCGATCCGCAGGCGTTGCCGATAACTCTGGCGGCGTGGGAGGCGTACGAAAGAATGGGCAGTCCCGAAGGCGAGCTGGCTCTGGCCGAGGCCGTCATCTATCTGGCGACAGCCCCCAAATCCAACGCCGCCTATGTGGCCATCGGCGCGGCGATGCGGGAGGCAAAATCAAGCGGATCCCTGATGCCGCCCAAGCATATCCTGAACGCGCCAACCAAGATGATGAAGGAGCAGGGCTACGGCGAAGGGTACGCGTATGACCACGACACGGCGGAGGGATTTTCCGGCCAGAACTATTTTCCCGACGCCATTCCCCGCCGCGAGTTTTACCGTCCTGTCGAGCGCGGCTTCGAACGGGAGATCAAAAAGCGGCTGGAGTACTGGAAAAAACTGCGTTCGGGTTAAGACGAGTAATTTCGGTCGTGCAGCGTATTTACCATAATTACTTTCATGATTATGTATTACAATTCGTATGGTTAACATAAATTGCGGGGTGATACCATGTCTTTATTTTGTTTTGATGGATTTTCGACACACACGCTATCTGATGGCGAACATAGGGTCCCTGTTGTCAAAATGAATGAGTCAGTGAATGGCTCTATCTCTAATAGAGTAACCCACGTTAACTGCGGGCAAGAATGGTTTTCTATAGTGCCAACGGATGAAGAACCATGGTTTAAGATAATGGACGTTGCTAGAGGTGTGTTGTTCGGCGAGATGCAAGGAAGCGGTAATCCCCAGTCACTTGGGGCGATAACCATGGTTGATGGAGAGTTACCACGCACTGCTCCCGTGCAGCAAGTCAGGCTCGAAGATGGGCTGGAAAAAGATGTTCGAATTCATACTATGAGTGAAATAAGTGATTCACCTAAAAAAGTAAATTCTGATTCCTTTTTAATGGAAGTTGCAAAGTCAATAGTAAAAATGTTACAACAATCCCCTACACCTCCTACTAATACTCTCCCCTCTCGTCCTAATGCTGAAGCAATCAATTTGGCCACATGGGAGCCAAAAGGACCAGCAAACTAACTTGTCTCTCCACCAAAACTGGTGGATGGCTTACTTCAGAGTTGGAACGAAGTCCTGACAGCCGACACGGTGGTGTTCCTCCCCCTAGGTAGGGAAAGGAACACCACCGTAATTGTTTGAGCCTGCAGCGCACCATCACCGCTACCCATCCGCTTTGCGTAAATAAAACCGGCTCTTACGCAAAACGGGTGGGTAGTTTTACATCTAAACGCAACGCAAACACTGTCATTGCGAGCCGCCCCTTGGCGGCGAAGCAATCCAGTGCCACAGGCGCAACGGCTCTGGATTGCTTCGCCGCCTGAAGAAGGCGGCTCGCAATGACGACCCTTTTAAGGCAATACCCACCCGTTTTGCGTAAGAGCCATAAAACCCGTAATTTTAATGACGCTGCGCTGGAGCGGGTCTAGTATGGAATTGGATGCGGCGAACGGCTTTGAAGGGGAGAAAAGCATGTGGGGTTTTAGCGAAAAATCCAAAATATCCTTGATCGCCGCGATGATCGCGGCGGCGTTTCTGCTGTCAGGGTGCCTCGTCGAAGTTAAACAATACGGATCCGAATGGGACAAGGGTGCCGTCGACAGCGCGCTGGTTGGCGAGTGGATGGAACAGCCCCGCGGCGTAAGAATCGGCCCCAAAGGCGAGGAAAGTTTAGTCTACGCCGCCGACAAGCTCAGACTGAAAATCTCCAAAGAAGGCGATCATATGGAGATAGACTGCGTCGCCTACAAGCTCTATGGCCAAGACAAGGAAAACACCGACGGTTTTTGTTCGACGCTGAAGAAGACCAATGTGGGGAAATCGCTGAACATCGGGAAATACAAATTCTTCGCGACCCTGACGAAAGATTTCCCCAAAAAGGGAGATAACGGCGGAATACTCTACGCCTATTCCTTTAATAAAGACGGAACGTTGCTGGTCGGATTGCCGTCAACCGGCTGGGTTCTGGACGAGGCCGAACGGCGCAAAATACTCGGCAAAGGCAAGAGCGTCAGGGCTGATGGCGAAGGCGTCAAGGCCGCGGTGATTGCCGATTTGAACGACGAAGCGAAAGCTCTTTTGGCCGACATACCGCCGATGACCGACGACGTGAGGAATGAATACTGGTCGGAAATGGTGCGATTTGATAGGATAAAATAGAAGCCGCAATCGAGGCAGTGATCCCATGTCATGGTCTTCCGAACGCTATCTTGCCCATTTCTCTGCCGACATCGCCGCGCTGAAGCGCGACGGGCGTTACCGCACCTTCGCGGTTCTTGAACGGCTGTGCGGAGAAATGCCCTACGCCATGATGCGTTCGCAAGACGGCATGAAGCGGGTGGTGGTGTGGTGCTCCAACGACTACTTGGGGTTGAGCCAGAACGAGGAAATCCGCCAAGCGATGCGCGACGCCTTGGACAAATGGGGAACCGGCGCTGGCGGCACGCGCAACATCGGCGGCACGGCGTGGGTTCACGATCGCCTCGAGAAAGAAATCGCGGCATGGCACGGCAAGCAGTCCGCCTTGCTGTTCAGCTCCGGCTACGTCGCCAACGAAGCCGCGCTGAGCGCGCTTGTCCGCATGTTGCCGGATTGCGTGGTGTTTTCGGACGAGAAAAACCACGCTTCGATGATCATGGGCATAACCCGTTATCGCGCCGAAAAACGCATCTTCGCGCATAACGACATGGCCGATCTGGAACGCCATCTCGCCGCCGCCGATCCCTCTCGCCCCAAGCTCATCGCCTGCGAAAGCGTTTACTCGATGGAAGGATCCATCGCTCCCTTGGCCGAGATCGCGGCGTTGGCGCGGAAATACGGCGCGATGACTTATCTGGACGAAGTGCATGCCGTCGGGCTTTACGGAGCCTCGGGCGCGGGAGTGGCCGAGCGCGACGGAACGATGGCCGATTTCGACGTCATCGAAGGAACCTTCGGCAAAGCCTTCGGCGTGGTCGGCGGATACATCGCCGGATCCGGCGTTGTCGTGGACGCCATCCGCAGCCACGCCCCGGGGTTCATCTTCACCACCAGCATGTCGCCCGTCACCGCCGCCGGAGTCCTCGCCGGACTGAACGTTATCAAGCAAGCGCACGATCTGCGCGCCCGCCAACAACGGCAGGCCAACCGTCTGCGCGAACGCCTAGGCAAAACCGGACTGCCCTATCTGCGTTCGGACAGCCATATCGTGCCGCTGATAATCGGCAACGCCCATTGCTGCAAGGCGGTGGCGGACTGGCTGGCGGCCAACGCGGATATTTACGTCCAGCCCATAAATTTCCCCACGGTTCCGGTTGGCGGGGAACGCCTCAGGCTTACTCCTTCGCCCTATCACACCGACGCCATGATCGACGATCTGGTCGACGCGCTGGATTATCTGTGGAGCGAACAGCACCTCCCCCGCGCTCTGGCGGCCTAGGTTCCATTCGACAGGCTCAGGGAACACAAGCTCAGGGAATACGAATTTTAGGAACGAAAACGCGGGAGACTCCGCGTCGCTATCCCGCCATCCGGTCGTTTTCTGTTTCCTCGGAGCGGCGGGCGAAGTTTCCTGTCGCGTCGGCCATGCCGGTCATGGCCTGTTTGACCTGCGACCAAAACATCCGGTGCAACTGGTCAGCTCCCTGTATTCCAGCAGGCAGCCACGTCTGGATCACGGATTCCGGCCCCATCGAACGCACGCAGGCTGTCATGCGATCTTCCATTTCCTTCATAACCCTTTCCTGCATCGGCTGCACGTCCGGCAGTCCCATGAACGCGCGGGCTTCTTCGGGAGTGCATTCGACGTTGACCGTGACTTTCATGGCGGAAAATTCCTTTCGGGTTGAAGCGGAATTGGCATCGCGGATTTTATCTTTTATGCGGGCGATAAGCCAGAGAGTCTTGTAAGCCAGAGAGTCTTGCGAATTGCGGATGCGGCGCGGCGGAAAGGGCTATTTTATCCCCCTCTTCCGGCAAATCTGGTCGTAGGCCGCGTTGATGCGCTTCATCTTTTCAGTCGCCTGCGAAACCAGCTCCGGCGGCAGGCCTTGGGCGGTCAGGCGATCGGGATGATGCTTGCGGATAAGCGCGCGATAAGTGCGCTTTATCTCGTCGTCACTGGCGGATTCCGGCACGCCCAGCACCGCGTAGTTTTCGTCCCGCGCTTCGGTTTTGGGGCTGCCCGGAACGCGCACGCCAGACCTCAGGGCGATGCGCTCGAAATCCTGCTCGTTTAATCCGAAGATAACCGCGACGCGGCGCAGGAAATAGACTTCGGGAGGCGACAGCTCAACGCTGTCGGAAACGGCGACGCGGAACAGCCCGCCCAGCACCTCCTCCAGTGCCGCGCGTTCTTGCGCGAACATTCCGGCCAACCGCGCCGCGTAAGGCTCGTAGCCGCGGGAAGTCTCCCTAGCGCGGTCGAACGTCCGTCCGACGATCGCCACTTGATGGGGCGGGACATTGAAGACGCGCTTGAAGGATTCCACTTCGTCGCGGGAAACCCGCCCATCGCACTTGGCCAGCTTGGCTCCCAGCACTATGACGCAAGAAGTGAACGCGGACTGCCGTTCCGTCCGCGCCTCTTCCCGTCCCAACATTCCGAAGGACTGGCCGCGTCCTCGCTCCTCGCCTCTC
Source organism: Alphaproteobacteria bacterium (assembly GCA_041908065.1). GTDB lineage: Bacteria > Pseudomonadota > Alphaproteobacteria > UBA9219 > UBA9219 > JAYRGC01. Next base: position 22,335 of record JAYRGC010000072.1, read on the forward strand.
GAGGAAGCTCCGAACAGCGTCATCGCCCCGATGTCGCGCAAATGGCCGAAAATCAGGCCGATAATCCCCCATACCGGGCCTCCGGCGATGAGCCCCAGCAATCCTCCGATTATTTTTCCAGCCTTGCGCCCCATAGGTTTCCGCATTCTCCGGACTTCACTTGCGCCACAGAATAGACGATAGTAGGGGCATGTACAGCTTAAGAAATCCTCAAGGCAGGGGCTCGGACAGGATCGAGGAGATGCTTCTTCGCTCCGGAATCCGCAAAACTCGCCAGAGAATGGCGATAGCCGGAGCCTTGTTTCGCGGCGGGCACTGCCATATGACGGCGGAGAAGGTTTTAGAGGCGGTCGAGGCCGGAGGCCATGGGGTATCGCTGGCCACGGTTTACAACTGCCTGCGCCAATTCGTGAAAGCGGGGCTGTTGCGCGAGGTTTCGACCGGACAGGGGCGTTGCCTGTTCGACACCAACACCAGCGACCATCAACATTTCCTCGACGCCGCGACCGGAAAATTAATCGACATTCCCGCCAAGGGAATGAGGGTGTCCGGCATCCCGCCGGTTCCTTCCGGCAAACGGGTGGCAGGCATCGAGATCATCGTTCGGCTGGAGAACTGTGCAGGGTGAAGGCGCATCCTATAAAAACTCAAGCCCTTTGAGCAGAAAGGGGCAGCTCGTAATGACGATTCCTTTGTATCCAATTTTTTTCTATCTACTTTTTTGAAAGTGGTGGAGCATATGTCCAAAATCACAGCTATGGGTATTATAGAAAATCAAAGAACGCTAGCGCGGACATATTTAGCCTATCAGTGCCTTAGCAATATGTTCTTTATAAGTGCTGTATGGCTCTATTTTTATCGCCTGTTTATTACGGACGCACAGGTTGGCATTCTTGACGGGTTTGCTTTCGGTATAGGCCTTATCGCTGAAGTTCCGTCCGGCGTGCTTGCGGACAAATTTGGTCGTGGCCGACTAACACGCTTAGGTTTAGTTCTCACTGGTGTCGGTTTTTTAATCCAAGCTGTTGGCAGTAATTTTATTCCGTTTTTTATTGGCCAGAGCATCATGATGGTTGGCGTCTCGTTGACTTCCGGTGCAGATGAGGCCTTGTTTTTTACCAAAATCAAATTTGATCGCAATTCAGTGCAATGGCGGAAATTGATAACACGCGGATCCCAGATGGCACTGATTGGCACATTAGCGGCGACATTGATCGGCGGTTGGCTCCATACAATTAATCCGCGTCTTCCGTGGATTCTTACAGGGCTCGCCTTTGTTTGCTCTGCTCTGCTGATTTGGCGGGTAGATGATATTGGATTTGTAAAAGAAAAATTATCTGTAGATACAGAGCTAAATGGTTATTTTCGGGATATTAAGGATGGATTCGCACAATTTTTCTCCCATAAATTATTGCTCTATGTTCCTTTAATTCTGACTGTTCAAGCCATTTTTTATGCGACCAGTTGGGGATTATTGCGAATCACCCTGCTCGACCGTTTTCATTTTGATCCGCTTGTAGGTTCTGTCGTTGTTGCCGTATGCACGATATCAACAGTTGCCGCGCTTTCCTTTGTTCATTGCCATGCCGAAAAAATAAGCGAGAAATTGATGCTGAGCATAATCGCGCTTTCTGCGGCAGCAAGTCTGCTTGTATCGGTTGCGGATATTGGTACATGGGGTTTTGGTGTTATTCTTACGCTTTATGCTGGAGAGCGCATACTATATCCATTTCTCAGCGAGATAATCCACAAGTTGGCGTGTGACAAACGGCGAGCAACCATACTTTCCGTTGCATCCTTTTTAAAAACATTGCCTTATGTTGTTTTGGCTCCGTTAATTGGTTCATTGAATACTTATGGCAAATTAGATTATTTTCTAGTTATCTGGTCTGCGTTGATTATGTGCGCTATCCTATTCTATTTAGTGCAAAACAAAAGACCGCAATGTTGAATGGCTATTTTCCACCCCATTAATCTGTGCAAGTATTTTGAAGATTACTCAAAATTGGCCAAAATGTTTGGGGCGTAATAAAACGTCACACTAATTGCGTTGGAATCAGCCTTTGCAGGCAGTACGTTGCAACGGCTGCGTTTATTGAAAGGGAGCGAAAACTGACATGTGCGGAATCGTTGGAATATTGGCGGATCGCAAGGTGGCGGAATTGATGGTCGACGGCCTGCGCCGTCTGGAATATCGCGGATACGACAGCGCGGGCGTGGCCACGGTGGATTTGGGCAAGATCGCCACGCGCCGCGCCGTGGGAAAGCTGCAAAGCCTTGCCGACCGTCTTGCCGCCGAACCTTTGGCCGGACATGTCGGCATCGGCCACACCCGCTGGGCTACCCACGGCAGGCCGAGCGAAGACAACGCCCATCCGCACTGTTCCGAGATGGCCGCCGTAGTTCATAACGGCATTATCGAAAACCATCGCGAATTGCGGGACGAGCTTGAGAAAAAAGGCCACCGCTTCAAGTCCGAAACCGACACTGAAACCATCGTCCACCTGATAACCGATTTTCTTCAGCAAGGGAAAAACCCTTCGGACGCGACTTCTGCCGCGCTGAAGCGGCTGGAGGGCGCGTTCGCCCTAGGCGTCATCTTCGCCGGACGCGACGACTTGCTGATCTGCGCGCGGCGCGGCAGCCCACTGGCGATCGGCTACGGCGACGGGGAAATGTATATCGGCTCCGACGCCATGGCGTTGGCCCCTTTGACAGGCCGCGTCTGCTATCTCGAGGACGGCGACTGGGCGGAGCTGACGCGAAACGGGGCGGTGATCCGCGACGTGGAAGGTAAAGTAGTCGAGCGGAAAATTTCCCACATGCAGCTTTCGGGGGCGATGATCGGCAAGGGACAATACCGCCACTTCATGCTCAAGGAAATATTCGAGCAACCGACCGTCATCGGCGAGACGTTGGCCTCACTGGCCACCGCCGACAACGTCTTGGCGTTCCCTCCTCTGCCGTTCGCGTGGAAAAGCGTTTCGCGCCTGAACGTCGTGGCTTGCGGCACGGCCTGCTACGCCGGATTGGCGGCGCGGTATTGGTTCGAGCAGTTGGCGGGATTGCCGGTCGACGTCGACGTGGCTTCGGAGTTCCGTTACCGCGAGGCTCCGTTGACCGCCGGCGGGGTGACGCTGGCCATATCGCAATCCGGCGAAACGGCGGACACGCTGGCCGCCATCGGCTACGCCAAGAAATGCGGGCAAAAGATCGTCTCGGTCGTTAACGTTCCGCATAGCTCCATCGCCCGCGCCTCGGATTGCGTCCTGCCGACTCTGGCGGGGCCGGAGATAGGCGTGGCCTCGACCAAGGCCTTCACTACCCAGCTTACGGTTCTGCTGTGCTTGGCCGTGGCCGCAGGGTTGGAGCGCGGCAAGCTGGATTCGGAGCGGGCGCGGGACATACTCCAGCACCTGCGCGAGATCCCCGCCCACGTCAACGCGGTTCTGCGCGAGGAGCATCGCATTCAGGAGCTGGCGCAAAAAGTGGCCGAGGCGCGGGACGTTTTATATCTGGGGCGCGGATCGCTTTATCCGGTGGCGTTGGAAGGCGCGCTCAAGCTCAAGGAAATATCCTACATCCACGCCGAAGGCTATCCGGCGGGGGAGCTGAAGCACGGCCCCATCGCCCTGATAGACGAGGACATGCCGGTGGTGGTTTTAGCGCACAGCGGGCTGCTGTTCGACAAGACCGCATCCAACGTGCAAGAGGTGGTGGCGCGGGGCGGCAAGGTTGTGGCGTTCTCCGACAAAGGCGGCTTGGCGCGCATGGGCATATCGCCGTTCTGGAGCATGGCGTTGCCCGACTGCGACGCTGTCGTAGCCCCCATCCTTTATTCGGTTCCGGTGCAGCTTTTGGCGTACTACGCCGCTCTGGCCAAAGGAACTGACGTGGATCAGCCCCGCAATCTGGCCAAAAGCGTGACGGTGGAATAAGGGATTCCATGGATATAGATTGCATCATATGGGACTGCGACGGCTGTTTGATCGACAGCGAAGTCATAGCCTGCGGCCAAGCGGCGAAAGTCTTCACGGAAATCGGCTATCCGATAACCGCGCAAGAATACATAGAACGTTTCGCCGGACAGGGAATTCCGCATACGATAAAGCTGCTGGAGGAAGAAACCGGAAAACAGTTCGCCAAGGACTTCCCTTTCCTGCGATCGAGGGAGGAACGCGACGCCTTGTTCCACTCCCATCTGAAACCGGTTAAAGGCGTTCACGAAGCATTGTCGAAAATTGAAGTTCCCATGTGCATTGCGTCGGGAAGCGAACCGGACAGATTGAAGCTGACGTTGGAGATAACAAGTCTTTACGAATGCTTCGAAGGAAGAATCTACAGCGCGACTGAAGTGGAGAACGGCAAGCCCGCGCCGGATTTGTTCCTGTACGCCGCGCAAAAAATGGCGGTTTTGCCGCAAAATTGCTTAGTAATAGAGGACAGCGTGAACGGCGTTAGAGCGGCGCACGCGGCGGGCATGACCGTATTCGGATTTTGCGGAGCCAGCCATGTGTCGGAAAAGTGGATTGACGCGCTGAAGCGCGTTGGCGTGGACGCGCTGTTCGACGATATGCGCGAACTGCCGGATTTGGTTTATTCGGCTCTTGCCCAAAACTGATGGGTATTGCCTTCTCAAAACTCACTGTCATTGCGAGCGTCGCCCTTGCGACGCGAAGCAATCCAGTCATAGGCGCAACGGCACTGGATTGCTTCGCGTCGCAAGGGCGACGCTCGCAATGACAGCCTTTGGCTGTATA
>JAYRGC010000073.1:0-2446 GCA_041908065.1 Alphaproteobacteria bacterium
GCGCGCCGCCACAGTGTTGTTTTGGACTGGGTTGACCGGTGTCGGGCGGCGACCCAACCCAGCGTCATGTCGAACCGGCAGTGTTTTGCTTCGCCGCAATGGGGCGGCTCGCAATGACGGCGCTTGCTGGAAGGCAGTACCCACCCGTTCTGGGTGAGAGCCATCTTTAATAAGTTTGCTGCGGGTTTTAGAACATTTCCCGATGAGGTTGGCGGGCTTCCCTTGCCGCTTGCGACGGTGGAACCCCTCCCCCTTCTTAGGGGGAGGACGGGTGGGGGTTGGTTGAGCAAACCTCAAACTTGGGTGAATGCGTCACCTAACCTCCCCCTAAGAAGGGGGAGGAACAGACCGCGCTTGCCAAAAGAAATTCTAACAAGTTCGGCGCGGGTTTTAAAATCCCGCCACGGAAGTCAGGTTAGGCGACGATACCGCCATCGCCTTGAACAGCGTGCCCATTTGATCGGGAGCGGTCAGGCGCAGGAGGGCTGAGGAAATCTCCGCCGCTTGTTCGGGAGAGGCCTTGCCGGAGAGCTGCGCTGCGCGCAGGCCTATTCCCATGTCGCGGAGAAATTCGCCTTGTCCGCGCGGGCCGTGGACGACGGCTCCCATTCCTTCCGCCGCGGCCTTCATCGCTGAGAAGTCGACATGCGCGGTCAGATCCGTTTCTCCGACGTTTTGCAGGGGAGAGGCGTAGCGGTGGCGGGAGACGGCTTGCAGCGTCCATCCGTTGCCCGGGCTGGAATATCCGTAATCGATTATCAACGCCGCCCCGCCTCGGTTCGCGATCGTGGCGGATATTTGCCGCAGCAGAGACAAACCCAAGGGCGATATTTCGCGCTTTTCAAGCGCGGCGGGGGGATCGACGAACGCAAAGGATTCCCCGCTCAATCCCACTTTCCTTTCCTGCCACCCGAGTTCGGTGTTGGCCAGCTGATGGACGGGCAGGGCGTCGAAAAACTCGTTGGCGACGGCGATAAGCGGGAGGTCGGGCGGCAGGCCATCCAGCCCTTCCGCGCCGATATGGACGGGGAGAAAGCTCCCCAATTTGTCTGTCTGCGCTTGGCGCAAAGCGTCGTCGCTTTCAAGCAAGAACAGGCGCGACGCGGCGTGAAATCCGCCGATGCGCGAAGTGGCGCGCAGCGCGTCTTGCATCAAGGTTCCGCGCCCCGCTCCCAGCTCCAGCAGGACGAACTCGGGCGGACTTCCCATTTGCCGCCATAGATCGGCGAACCACAGGCCGATCATTTCTCCGAACATTTGGCTTATTTCGGGCGAGGTGACGAAATCGCCATTGGCTCCCAAGGGATCGCGGCGGCGATAGTATCCGTATCGGGGATGTTGCAACGCCAATTCCATGTATCGCGCCACCGTGATCGCCCCGTCTTTGGCGATGGCGGCGCGGATTATGTCCTCCAGCTCCTTCATCGGCACTCGGGTTTCGACAACGCGGCGCGAACGATAAGAAATCCGCCAAACAGCAGCATGGGAACGCATAACAGCTGCCCCATGGTCGCTCCGGAAAATAGGAAGCCCAGTTGCGGATCCGGCTCGCGGACGAATTCGACCGCGAAGCGAAAGGCTCCGTAAGCGGCGAGGAATATCCCCGACAGCAATCCGCGCCTTTCCCTTATCGCCTTGACGTTCACGGCTGTCGCCATCAGGACGAACAGAACAGCACCCTCTAGCCCCGCTTCGTACAGTTGGCTGGGGTGGCGAGGCAGCTCTCCGCCGCGGGGGAAGACCACTCCCCACGGCAAATCGGTGGCGCGGCCAAACAGTTCTCCGTTGACGAAGTTGGCGACGCGGCCAAAGCCGAGGCCGATGGGGACGGCGCAGGCCAAAAGATCGGCAAAGCCGAAAAACGAAATGCGGTGATAACGGGCGAACAACGCTGCCGCAATCAATACGCCCAGCATCCCGCCGTGGAATGACATGCCGCCGTTCCATATCCGCAAGGCTTCCATGGGATCGTTCAGGTAGAAGCCGTGGTTGTAGAACAGCACATATCCCAAGCGTCCGCCCAGAATGACGGCGATCACCGACCACAGCATGAAGGCGTCGTAATGCCGCGCCAGAGGATCTCCGGCCACGTTGCGGGAGGAGAATTTTCCGGCCAAGGCCATGCAGTATCTCCAGCCCAGCACGAAGCCCACGATATAGGCCAGCGCGTACCATCTGACGGACAGCGGCCCGAGGCTGAAGATGACCGGATCGATAACGGGAAAAACGATTGAAAGCATGATGATTTACTAGCCTCTCATGCCGCCGAATGCAACGGGGGAATGCTTCAACCCTTTGGCTCTTATGAAAAACTGGTGGGGAGTTTTACATTTAAACGCAACGAAAACACTGTCTTTGCGAGCCGCCCCTTGGCGGCGAAGCAATCCAGTGCCACAGGCGCAACGGTTCTGGATTGCTTCGCCGCCAAGGGGCGGCTCGCAATGAC
>JAYRGC010000074.1:0-6233 GCA_041908065.1 Alphaproteobacteria bacterium
ACAGCGATTTCACCAGCATGACGACGGAGGAACAAATCCTTTCCGCCGAACGCCGCGAGTTCATGCGTCTCGTCCACACGCCCGAAACCGTGGCGCGGATCGAACACATGCTGGAAACCGGAAAGCCGCTGCGGAATTAGAACCCAAGCTAGCCCTCTTGCATAACTGCCGTCATCTATCCTGTTAAAATTCCCCGATTTACATCTTGGTTTTTTTGTGGGGCTGTGGGACGGCGAAGTTACAGCCAAAGGCAGCGCGTCATTGCGAGCCGCCACCCTTTGGTTTGGACAGCGTTAAACGCTGTCAGGCGGCGAAGCAATCCAGTGCCGTTGCGCTTGTGGCTCTGGATTGCTTCGCGGCCTGAAGAAGGCCGCTCGCAATGACGCGCTGCCTTTGGCCGGACACTTCGCAATGTCCTAATCTTGTCTGTAAATTAACTCGACGGATATTGTGATGGCGGCGGCGATGGGTCGAGCCGCGATTCCGTTCAACAAATCCAATCCCAGCCTTTTTCGCACGACACTCTGGGCGATGACCGGGCGGGGGCGAGAGAGCCGATGACGTAGGCTTTTTCTCCGCCGGACTCCAGAGTCTTGATTACCCTATCCGCGTCTTCCGGCGCGGCGATAATGGCCATGCCTATGCCGCAGTTGAATGTGCGGATCATCTCGTCTCCCGCCACGTCGCCGTGACGCGCCAGCCATTTGAACATCGGCGGAACCGGCCAGCTTTCGGGAACGATGCGTGCGCCCAAGCCTTCGGGCAGCGCGCGCGGAAGGTTTTCCGTCAAGCCGCCGCCGGTGATGTGCGCCAAGGCCTTGACGCCTCCGGCGGCGATGGCGGCCAGAACCGGCTTGACGTATATCCGCGTCGGGGCCATCAGGGCTTCGCCCATCGAAACGCTTTTGTCGAACGGGGCGGGAGCGGAGTATTCGCTTTCGGCGCGTTCCACGATTTTACGCACCAGCGAAAATCCGTTGCTGTGCAGGCCGTTCGAAGCCACGCCGATGATCGCGTCTCCGGCTTTGATGTTCTTTTGCGGCAACAGCGCGTCGCGTTCGGCCACGCCCACCGCGAATCCGGCCAGATCGTAATCTCCGGCGGCGTACATCCCGGGCATTTCCGCCGTTTCCCCGCCAACCAAGGCGCATCCGGCCTGAAGGCAACCATCGGCGATGCCAGCGATGACGCGGGAGGCGGTATCGACGTTCAGTTTGCCCGAGGCGAAATAATCTAGGAAAAACAGGGGCTCAGCCCCCTGCACGATCAGATCGTTGACGCACATGGCGACCAGATCCACGCCCACTTTGTCGTGCAATCCGGTTTCTATCGCCACTTTTAGCTTGGTTCCCACGCCGTCGGTGGTGCTGACCAGAACCGGATCGCGTCTTCCGGTCGACTTCATGTCGAACAACGCGCCGAATCCGCCCAAGCCGCCCATGACGCCGGCTCGCGAAGTAGAACGCGCCAACGGCTTGATCCGCTCGACCAAGGCGTTGCCGGCGTCTATGTCCACGCCCGCGCTGGCATACGTCCCGCAAAAAGCCTTATTGTCGTCGTTTATGGTAGCCTCCATCGCCTTGACAGCCGTGTATAATGACTAAAACAGGGGTTTGCAATGAAGAACGTGGTTAACGACTTCGCGTTGCGCGCGGCCTTGGCCATAGCTTTCGCCGTTGGGCTTTGCGGGGGATCTCCGCCCGCTCGCGCCGACAAGGCCGACGCCGCCGTCGCCGCCATCTACGACGTGCGGGACGTGGCGGTGAACGTGGACGCGGCCTCTGCCGGAGGAGCCCCCGCCCGCGACGCGGCGATAGCCAAGGCCCAGCGCGAGGCCTTCGTCCAGCTCTTGGGGCGGCTGGGCGCGGACGCCGCGATAGCGGAAAGGCACGACGACAACGCCGTATCCGCGTTGGTCAAATCCTTCGACGTGCAGAAGGAAAACGCCTCTCCGGCGCGTTACATAGGCACTTTCGCCGTGCGCTTTCGCCCCGCTTCGGTTCGCAAAATTCTATCCGACACCGGCGCGTCGTACGACGAATCCCGCGCCAATCCAATATTGGTGCTTCCGGTTTCCGTCGACGCCAAAGGCCGTCCGATATTGTGGGAGGAGCGCACGCTCTGGCGCGACGCTTGGGAGGCCGAGGCTAAACGCTACGGCGCGGTTCCATTGATGCTGCCGTCAGGGGACATAGAAGACGCTTCGGTCATCAGCGCGGCTGAGGCCGTGGGCGGTAGCCAACAACAGCTTCAGGAAATCGCCGATCGTTACCAAGCCTCCGGCGTCATGGTGGCGGTTTTAAACGCCGATCTGGCGCATCCGGAAAAGAAGCAGGAAATGGCGGTAGAGCTTAGGCGTTCCGATATAAACGGCAAGGAGTGGCCGATAACCAAACTGGCGTTGCCGGCGACCGAGGGGGACAAGGCGATGGCGGCGGCTTTGTCCGACGCCGTCCGCATGGCGCGAGGCGAAGTCGAGGGAGAATGGAGAAAAGCCGGCGCGTCGCCTCGCGCCGCCGCCGCGCACGTCAAGGCGGTGGTGGACGTCGAGACACCGTCCGAGTGGGCGGATCTGCGCGAACGCTTGTCGAGCATGGACGGCGTAAGCCGCCTCAACGTTTTAGCCCTGCGGCGCGGCGCGGCCAACATAGAGCTGGAATTTCGCGGCGGGCTGGAACAGCTGCGCGAGGCCATCACCGAGGAGGGGTTGGAAATGCAAATTTCCCGTTCCACCGGCGGCTGGGTAATAACGGGCGGACGGGAAAGAAGGTAAGACCCCTTGCATAACAGCCGTCATTGGCGAAGTCACAGCCAAAGGCTGTCATTGCGAGCGTCGCTCTTGCGACGCGAAGCAATCCAGAGCAGTTGCGCCTGTGGCACTGGATTGCTTCGCCGCCAAGGGGCGGCTCGCAATGACGGCGCTTTTTCCCACCAGTTTTGCGTAAAAGCCTTATTGCAGGGGGCATAATAGACGACCATGCCGAGAAACGGACAGAACAATCTTTGGAAGGCGACCGTAGCTTGCCCGCCCGATCTGGCGGAGGCGTTCGCCGACGCTTTGGAAGACGGGGCGTTGGCTATCACCGCGTTATCTCCTCCGCGCAAGAAAACCGCGACCGTGGAGGCCATTTACGCCGATCCGCCCGACGCCGGAAATATAACTTCGCGTCTGGCCGTAGCAGCCCTGCTGCGCGGAGCCGCGGTTCCCGAGGTTGAAATCTCCGAAACCGGAAATCTCGATTGGCTGAAAAAAGTGGCCGCCGATTTTCCGCCGCTTCGCGCCGGACGATGGACGATCCACGGCGCAGCCCATCGCCGCTCCGTCTTCAACCGCCGCCTCGCTTTGCAGATAGATTCCGGCGCGGCGTTCGGGACGGGTGAGCATCCGACGACTTCCGGCTGTTTGCGCCTGATGGACGCGGCCTTGAAGAGATCCCGTCCGGCGCGGCTGTTGGACGTCGGATGCGGATCTGGGGTGCTGGCGATGGCGTGCGCCCGCGCCGTCCGCGCCAAGGCCGTAGCCGTCGAGCTGGATCCCGACGCCGCGAACATCGCCCGCGCCAACGCCCGCGCTAACGGGCTGTCGTCTTGCGTGAACGTCGTCAACGGACGCGGATGCTCCGCGCCTGCCGTGCGGCGGTCGGCTCCTTACGATCTGATCGTCTCCAACATCTTCGCCCGCCCCTTGCGCGAAATGGCCAAGGACATGCGAAAGTTGGCGCGAGGCGGCGGATTGGTCATCCTGTCCGGCATTCTCAACCATCAGGCGGCGGCGGTCGTGGCGGCCTACAAGATGAACGGCTTCGCGCTGGAGCGCAGAATCGTCAACGGCGAATGGTCTGCGCTTGCGCTTCGCCGCCGCGTTGTCGCATGATGCGCGGATGAAAGACCTCCACGAAGAAAGGCTCGCCCTCTTACGCTCCGCCCTGCGGGCGAAAGGCTTGGCCGCGTATCTGGTTCCGATGGCCGACGAATACGGCAGCGAGTACGTTCCGGCCTCCGACCGCCGAGTCGAGTTTCTGTCCGGCTTCACCGGATCTTCGGGCAATATCGTCGTGACGGCGGACAAGGCCGCTTTTTTCACCGACAGCCGCTATACCCTGCAAGCCGAACGGCAACTGCGGGCGGATTTGTTCTTTGTGTTCGACACCGCCGCCCTGTCGGAAACCGATTGGCTGCGCGCCAACTTAAAACGCGGCGACCGCATCGGATACGATCCCAAGCTGCATTCGGCGCGGGGGGTCTTGCGGCTGCGGGAGGCGTTGGCCGAAACGGGGGCGGAGGCGGTTCCCTCGGAGGGGGGGAATCCGATCGACGGCATATGGACAGATCGCCCCGCGCCGCCGCTTTCCAAGGCTTTCGCGCACGATATCCGTTGGGCGGGGAAAGACTCATCGGAAAAGCGGCGAGAGATAACGGCGCAAATGGACAAAGAACGTCTGGACGCGGCTATAGTTTCAGATCCGGCCTCGGTCGCTTGGCTTTTGAACGTGCGCGGCGGAGACCTGCCGCATACCCCCCTGCCGCTGAGCCGCGCCATACTGCGCCGCGACGGTTCGGTCGCGTGGTTCATCGACGCGCGCAAACTTGAAGGCGGCGACGTAGCCTTGGATTCCGCCGTGACCCCTTTGCCGCCCGAAGCGTTCTCCGCCGAACTGCGAAAGCTGGGCGAAGCGAAGGCGCGAGTGCGGGTGGATATGTCCGAGATTTCCGCCGCCGCGTTGTCGGCTTTGGAGCAAGCCGGAGCGATGGTCGACAATGGACTCGACGTGTGTTCCTTGCCCAAGGCGCGCAAAAACGCGGTCGAGCTGGCGGGGATGCGTGCGGCGCACGTCCGCGACGGCGCGGCCTTGACGCGGTGCTTGGCGTGGATAGACGCCGAAACCTCGAACGGCAAGTCTGCCATTACCGAAACGGACGTGGCAAAGCGGCTGGAGGAATTCCGCGCCGCCAATCCCGAATATCGCGGGGCTAGTTTCGACACTATCGCCGGATCCGGTCCCAACGGGGCTATAGTTCATTATCGCGCCACGCCGCAAACCGACGCGCAGCTGCTTCGGGGATCGCTGTTCTTGTTGGACAGCGGCGGCCAATATCCCGACGGAACAACAGACGTGACGCGCACCGTGTCCATCGGCGCGCCCGCGCTGGAGATGCGCGAAAATTTCACCCGCGTCCTGAAAGGCCATATCGCGCTGGCGTCGGTCAAGTTTCCCGAAGGCGCGAGCGGGGCCGATTTGGATGCTTTGGCGCGGCGGCCTTTGTGGGAAGCGGGATTGGATTACGGCCACGGAACCGGACACGGCGTGGGATGCTATTCCGGAGTCCACGAAGGCCCGCAGGCCATCTCGCGCCGCAGCGACGCGCCGTTGCAGACAGGCATGGTACTTTCCAACGAGCCCGGGTTTTACAAATCGGGCGGCTACGGCATCCGCATAGAAAACCTTCAGGAAGTGGTGGATATGCCCGATCTGGCCGCCGCCATGGGCAGGAAGTTTTTGGGTTTTTCGCCGCTAACCATGGTTCCTATCGACAAACGGCTGGTGGAGCCGAAATTGCTGGACGACGCGGAAATTCGTTGGCTGGACGCCTACCACGCCAAGGTCAAAGCCGCGTTGTCGCCGTTGCTGTCGGACGATCCCTCGGTCGCGCGTTGGTTGGAAAACGCCACGGCGGCCTTGAAGTGAAAGGCGGCGGGCGATGGACAAACGCGAAGGAAATATCTGGACGATCGGCGTGGAGCGGTTGCGGATCGAAGCCGTCATAGGCGTATACCCGCAAGAACGGCTGTCGCCGCAGCCGCTGGAAATAGACATGGCGGTCGAGGTTTCGATAGAGGGAGGCCTTGCCGACGACATCAGGAAAACCGTCAATTATTCGGGGTTCGCGGCGATAGCCTCGGCTTGCGCCGGACGCTCGCCCGAGCTGATAGAGACGCTGTGCGAGGACATCGTCGACGCTCTTTTGGGGCACGATCCGAAAATCGCGGCAGCGGAAGCGGTAATAAGAAAACCCCGCGCCGTCGCTGATGCCGCCTGCGCCTTCGCGCGTTTGAAAAAACGCCGCTAATCCGCCGCTTCCTTGGGAGGAAGCGGCTCTTTCTGAAAACGAGGGGGTAATTTTGTAGCCAATAGCAGCAGCAAGCGCCGTTATGCGAAGTAACAGCCAAAGGCTGTCATTGCGAGCCGCCCCTTGGCGGCGAAGCAATCCAGTTCCGCAGGCGCAACGGCACT
>JAYRGC010000075.1:0-31497 GCA_041908065.1 Alphaproteobacteria bacterium
ATTCTGATCGGAAAAAAGGTGGCTTAGTAACAGGCCTGTCTTTTTGGCTCGTCGTAGCACTCCGGCACGGGCATGCGCTGGCCGAGATTCACCGTACCTTTTTTAGCTGGCAAGTAAGGCGTAGCTTCAAGCCAATGCTTGTCAAAATACGCAAACATCTTTTTGGCGAGTTCAGGATATTCCAGAACCATGTAGGCTGGATGGCAAAAGTGGAAGCGGTCGTCCTGATCGACGGCAAACGTGGCTTCTTCACCGTAGGCGAATTCGGAAGAGATAATGCTGGGTCGGTTTTCCGGATAAACCCTGACTTCAAAGGAATGCGTCCCCGGCAGATATATTCTTTGATCGGACAGCAAGCATCTCACAGGAGCGACTTTGCTTAGGCTCTCCAGCCGGTCGAAATTGGTTAGACCGTTTCGTCCAGTAACCCGTGTCAGCATTTTCTGGCTACCGATACGGCAAACCAAACCCGTGCTTCTTTCCTTCAGCATCTTTTCGATGTTGGAGAAGAAGCGGTCACACCCGCCAAGGCCACGAAAATCCTTAATGTTGTCGGAGCGCGGCCTGACACTGCCGTCCGGGCAGCATTCAACGCCGTTGGCATCGAAAACGCTTTGAATGTCCAGAACAATGGATTCGCGGATCGGCTGATCGTCCTCAAAAATGCGGATGGTGCCGCGCGCGACATTGGCTTCTTCGGCCAGCTTTTCACGAGACCATTTCAACAATGATCGCGCCATTCTGCTTTGCGCGCCGGTTATGAGATAAACGTCAGACATTTTCGTCCTATCAGTTCATAATGTTGTTTATCTGCAAATCGACCAGATATTCTATGGCGTTTTGATAAAGGCGCGAGGGCAAGGCCGCTACGCTATCAACTCCAAAATGTGCGGTCATGATTTCGCCCACAATGTCCTCGCCGACCTTTTGATCGTGAGCGACGTATGAGATCATGCCGTAGATGGCCTGCAATTCTATTTTGTTTACGGGTTCTTCATGCGCCTTGCGCAGCGCGACGAGGCCGGAAGTCAAAAGGCTCAGGTCGCCGGATGAGAATTCGCGATCTTCTATCGCTTCTCCGAAAAGGTCTTCGGCTGATTTCTGTGTTTGGGGCTTGGCTGGTTTCATTGCTGACATCCTTACATTACGCTTTGCGTTTGGGAGGGGATGTCGAGATTGACGAGGTATTCAACGGCGCGGACAAAATCGCATCGGCAGAGGTCTTCAAGTCCTTCAACGCCCATCGTTGTCAAAAATGTTCCTGTGGCGACCCAAATCTCTTGCCCCAGATGCTTGGCGCGGTATTTAATCATGTCCAAGACGGCGCGCATTTCGTCGGAGCAAAGGGGCGCATTCATGCGGCGGTCGATAATGTCGTCTCCGGGGGCAACTGGGACGATCCCGTTTGCCTTATAAGGGAAGACCAAGACGGTGGCATCGTGGCCGTGGGGGGCATTATCTTGAACGAACTGTTCGCTCTGGTTCTTATAAGCTGTTCCAAAATCGAGCATTTTATCCCTCCGGTTGAAACTCTTTATAAAGCCTGTCTGGCTACCCAATAATGGCAACATACCCAACCGCTAGCATGAAAGCAATTGAAATCTGCATAATGCAGGAAACAAATATACTGAAACTAAAAGAAACATGTTGTAATTATGCCGTATACCCATAATATGTAAGAATGTACCGATATTTGGTAGCTCGTGTGTATAAAATAAACATAGATTATTAACCATGGCTATGCGATAATCGCGCAAATTGCATGTTTTAGGAGGTTTTATGTCTGTGGGACGTCAAATACGAGCTGGGCGCGGGCTTTTAAAGTGGTCGGCAGCAGTCCTTGCCGAGAAAGCTGGGCTTACTCGAGATACCATCAATAAGATCGAAGACGAGGCCGTTCAGCCTCGGGATGGCACATTAAAGGACATTATCCGCGTTTTTGATGAAAATGGCGTCGAATTTACGGACAATTTTGGCGTTCGCTTGAAGCCTCAGGGGGTTGAGGTTCTGGTTGGGCCAGAAGGTCTTCGCCGTTTTTTTGATGGCGTATACGAATATGCTCGCAAACATGGCGGGACAATCGTTCAGCTTGGGATCGACGAAAATCTATTCTGGGCAATGGGAAAGGACTTTTCCATATCTCATCGCAAGAGGATGACCGATCTTGTCGTGGAAAGAAAAGACATAAAGGTTCTTGCCATTCTGTGCGAGGGCGACACGAATTTTATCGCTTCGGATTACAACGAGTATCGATGGATATCGAAAGAGCTATTTTCCCCAGTCCCGTTCTACATTTATGGGGAATGTTTGGCCATCATGGATTTTCAGACGATACCAGCGCCAACAATCGTTCTACATAAATTTCCGGCAATTACGAATGCTTATCGCAAACAGTTTGACGCTTTTTGGAACATGTCAAAAGAGCCACAGGCTACTGAAGCATCGGCACCGACACAATCTAATGAGAGAAAGAAAAAGTAATGCATTTTACACATCATGCTGCCGAACATTTGGCTTTTCAGAAACCGTCTACGCGAACGACCTTTAACGACACGCGCAAAAAGTTCTTTTGTCCGGAGGAGTCGAGACGTTATTCAGGCGCGCTTGAACAGCTTGTGTTCAACAAGCTTCAGGACAACGACAAGATTTCAAAAATTGTAGAATTTGGGTCCGGCACAGGCGAACCCGTCATATCGGCTCTTATCAACTCCAATTATCTGGGAACCGTTGAGGGGTATGAGATCAACGGTGAGGCTGTCGAAACGGCAATATCCTTGATCGAAGAATTTGGCCTGTCCAGACAATACACGGTTCATCATCAATCTTTTTTTGCCGCCGATGGCGCTGTCGACGCCGAGTATCTAATTGCCAACCCGCCTTATCTTCCGGCCCTTGATAGGAGTGTTTTGACGTTGCCCGATCTTTACGGTGGGGAAGACGGCATCGATATCAGCAAGGCACTTCTGTCAACGGGGTGCCCAAACGTCTTGTTGCTTGTATCCAGCTACTCAAATCCAAAGGATCTGCTACGGCATGCTTCCAGCCTTGGATACAAAATAACGGATTTCCAAATCACCAAAATGTCCTTTGGCGTGTACAGCAGACAGGATGTCGTCCAAAGACGCATCCACGATATGAAAGCTGAAGGCAAAGCCTTTTTCACCAATAATTGCTACTTGGTCGGTGGAGCTTTTTTTACGAGGGAAGAGTCTGAGGACACAGACTTATCGGCAGAATTTGAATCTTGCCTGACGGCCTTAGGACGACAATAATCTCTGATCGAGCATATATCGCGTGATAAACAGGATCAGATGAGCAAAACATTATCAACAGAACTTGCGTATCAGGAAAATGACGACAACGATGCGCCTGTTTTCCAATCGGTTATGCGCCTTCTTGCGGATACCTTTGGCTTGGATGTCGAGCCGCTGAAGACTTTTGACCTGTTCGAACCGACCTATCGTTCTTTTTCCTATCTCGACAAAGAAGGCAACTGCGTTGCCAACGCCAGCGCGATCAATGTACCGCTGTTTCTTTCCGGAAGTCCGGTGAAGGCCATGGGCATCCAGTCTGTGGCCACACGTCCAACCTATCGTCATCGCGGGCTAAGCCGCGATCTCTTTGACCGCGCCTTGGCTTGGTGTGATAAGCAATCGGATTTGGTTCTGCTGCACACGTCAATCCCAGACTTCTATCTTCCCTTCGGTTTTCGCAGCGTGCAGGAGCATTTCTTTGTTGGCAAGCCGCCGGAGGCTGTCGGCGAAGCCTGCGCCTATAAGCTCTCTTGGGAGTCCCAAAAGGATCGGGATATCTTGCGACAAATGTTGCTGAAACGCAGTCCTGTATCGAGCGTCGCGTCGATCTGCGGTCTTCCGGGCATGTTTGTTTTGAACGCGATGGGCACAGAAGAACTAAGCCTCTACCATCTTCCCTCCCTGCAGGTGATTGTCGCGCTTCGACATAAAGAAGACGGCACGCCCTGTCTCCTCGATATCGTGGGCCAGAAAATGCCAATACTTTCACAAATTCTTGGCTCATTGGATTGCGCACCACAAAAGATCGAAACGCATTTTTCGCCTGATCTTTTGGGCTGGAAGGGAACGGAGACCCCATGCCAGAAGAAGAATGTTCTTATGGTGCGAGGAGAATTCAATATGGACAAGCCATTTATGCTGCAACCAACATTGGCTTTTTAAGAAATGACGATCACAACGCGCCCCTTGCTCCCGACCGACACAGCAATGCTTGACGCATTTCTGGTTCCGCACACGGCAGAAGCATACTTCCTCCGCTCGAACGCTAAAATCGCGGGGTTGACCTATAGCGGCAAGTTTCTGGAGGCCGAGTATTTCGGCGCGTTCGAGGGAGACCGTCTCGTCGGCGTTATCAGCTACAGCTGGATCAACACGATCCTTGTCTTTGCGGAAGACCCGTCTTGTCTTGCGCCGTTGGTGCAGGCCGTTAGGCCGTCTATTCTCAAACGTAACGGCGTTATCGAGGCCATTCTAGGGCTGCCCGCGCATGTGGACGCCGTTATCGAAGAACTAGACCTTCCGTCCTCGGCCTTTCGTCGAAAGGAAAACGACAGTCTTTTCCGACTGCCTTTAACCGATATGCGCCTGCCGGAATTGATGGATAGTCTCCACATGCGCATGGCCACAACGGATGACCTTGAACTTCTGGTTTCGTGGCGAGTCGATTTCAACATTGAGGCCGTCCACGCCAAGCCCGGCCAAGAACTCGAAGACAAAGCGCGCGCGGAGATGAACGAGCGCATTCCTGCGGGCGAACTTTTCATTTTGGAGAAAGACGGCCAGCCCGTTTCTTTCTGCGGCATCGGCGGCCATGTGCCCGACACCGTCATGGTCGGGCCTGTTTGGACTCCGCCGGAGTTACGCAACCGCAAATATGGTCGCATCGCAACGGGCTACGCTCTGAAGCTTTTGGCCGAAAAACGCCCTGCGCTGCGCCAAGCGATCTTGTTCGCCTCCCGTGCAGACGCTATCCGTGTCTATGAAGCGCTCGGCTTTGTCCGTTTCTCGGATTGGCGGCTTGCGCTGGTGAAAGAAGACCATCAAATTGTTTCGCCTTAGCAAGGAAATAACGACCCAAGCAGCCCCGGCGAAAAAGGACCTGAAGCTGTCTGTTCCCGCCGGGGCGCACCTTTCTGTTTCATCCAACAGTCTTCCTATAAAGCTGTCAGGCGGCGGACGTATGGCTGTCCGCCTGATGGGCTCTGAACGGGATCGCCGCCATTCCCATCACCGCGCTTGATCCGCATCTCGTGCGGCTTCTCCTGCGGTCCCGACGCTTAATGGGTCTCGGTCCCCGATTGTGGCGCTCAAGGCATAATGACCGAGCGGCCCGCTTCAGAACTCTTGCTGATTATGCCGCTTCTTTGGCGTTTAGCGATTTCATCTCAGCGATCTTTTGGAATTGGGCCAGAAACTCCGCATGGTTCTGAGCGAGATATTTGACGACCCGCGCATTATCGAGGAGCTTGGCTAACCAAGCCTTTGCTAGAGTCAGGTTGAGAACATCCGTTCCATAGTTTTCCTCGATCAGGCGATATTCCCTTTGCAAGCTTTCCATCTCGCTTTCCATGCGCGCCATTTGATCTTCGTCCAGTCCTTTAATGTTTTTGGGTTTGCTTGGTTCGACGAGTTGGTCCTTTGGGGTCGCCGCCAAAAGGGCCTTCGCATATGAAGCGGAATACACGCCAGCATCATTCATCAACGTCGCTGCCTCGATCTGGCGTAAATCTTTCATTCGCTTGATAATGGGGAAAACCGAAGCCGAGACCATTTTGTCTTTCAAAAGTTCGACGGCGTGCGAACAGATGCCATTTAATAGATCGCGCTTGGAGATGATGCTTTTCACGTCGACATTCAAGGCTTGAGCAATCTTCTCTTCAGGCACGCCTTTCTCGACGGCACGTAGGATCATCTTGTGTTCCTGAATGGTCGACAGGCGGTTGATATGTTTGTTGTATGTAAAGGCTTCGTCATCGGTGGACACAAGGCAGAGGACTTCCGTTTCTTCCATTTCTTTGAGGGCTTCAACGCGCAAGTGACCGTCGAGAAGGATATAACGGCTCTTGTTCTGTGGGTCGTGGGCTACAACGGGCGGCTCGATAATGCCGACTGCGCGTATGGAGGCAAGGATCTGAAGGTATTTGGGGCTTTTGCGCGTGGCCACGTTTACAAGTTTGATCGGAACGATTTGTTCGAGTTGAAGCGTGACCGTTGTCTCGTTAAAACCGGCCTTGATTTTAGCCTGCGGCAGCTTTTCTTTTTTCTTTACCATTTTAATGGGCCTTTTTATCCATAAGGGCCGCCAGCGGTTTCGGCAGTGAGTTCAATCCCTCGGCGCGCAGCAGGTTGTTGAAATTGCCGTCCTTGAAGAGGTGGCGCAGGGCTTCCGTGATGAACAAAAGACGGTTACTGACATTGTCGGCCTTGCGCGCCAAGAGGCGTTTGCGATCAACCTCGCGCTGGTAAACCTTCAAGACATCTCGGACGGATAATGACGGCTCGCCGCTGCTGCGCTTTCTGTTTCTATCGTCGCCGAAGGTCTTCCCATGTCTTCTTCGCGTATCAATAATCCTTTTGACGAGCATGAACTTCTTGCCTTTAAGCTGCTTGCTTTCATAAGCCTCCTGTAGGGCACGCTGTTCGTTGCCGGGAGAGTCCACGATCTTGATGGCAAGAAACATCGGCAGCTTGCCGGATTCTACGGCGGCCAGAAGTCTATCCTCTCCACGGTCAATGAGATTGAGAACCCCTTGAGCGTATTCGGGGGAAAGGCCCGTCTTTGCAGCAATATCTTTTACGCCGTATCCTTGCTGGTGGAGAACTTCAATGCCCTTCATCAGCTCGTGGGAATGGTGTTGCCGACGCGCAAGATTTTCGACCAAGCTCATGATCAGAGCCTGTTCTTCGTCAGCATCGATAACGATAGCCGGGATCTCCGTCTGGCCGCAGGCCATAAAGGCTTCGATACGGCCTTGCCCGCAAATCAAATCGTATTCCTTGCCTTCTGCGCCAGACTTACACGGCGTGACCGTGATGGGGCGCTTCAGGCCAACACGCGTCATGTTTGTCGCAATATCCAGAAACACCTTTTGGTTCCGAACGCGTGGATTGAGAATATGGATATTCTCAATAGGGATCAGCTTGATCTGGGAGGCTCGCTTTCCTTTGCTCATGCGACCTCCGGCAGGGCGACGCGCTCGGTCAAGAGGAAGAAGGGCTGTAGATCGTCAAATCGATAGGCATCCAACGCCAAGTGATTGTTTTCTGCAAGGCGCAGCTTGGGATTTTCAACGTCCAGAGCAGGCAGAAGATAATAATCCAAGGCCTGTTTGTTCTCGACATCCATGCGGATTGCAATGGTAATATCTGGGCGCAGGCCTGTATCCAGCCGAATGTTCCAGCGAAGCGATCCAGCCTCTGTGCGCTGGGACCGCGCCAACACGATAGAGACGGTAAATTCGTCGTTCACGACCAATAAGTCGTTTTGGACTTCTCTGCGGACCGTTCCGCCGAGTTCCTTGATCTTTCGGATCGCGTCCTCGACGATTTCAGGATAAAGCTTGCGCAGGTATCGATTGATCTCCTGATAGGAATAATCGATGCCGGGATCGAACCCGATCAGGCTATAGGCCTTCACGAGACCGCCAAACCTGTGGGCATAAGCCGCGCTGGAGGGCATATCCTCCGTTTCATTGATCAGGATGCCAGAAAGCCAGCCGTGGCGTTTGTGGAGGGATTTGAGCTTAGAAAGCATCTCCTCGTTCGTGACCCGGCGGCTTCGCGCGCGGATGATGCCTTGGGCGGTGTAAAAGTGGCGCGGCTCAACCACCGCCTCGAACACGCCTTCAGCACGAACCCACATGTCGGGCGTGTTTGTAACGCGGCGTTTCTTGAGCTTGAAGGATTTGCGATTGAAAACGTTATTGCCAATATATTTCTCGTTAATCAGAACTTCGTGAATTGTGCCGCGCGTCCAAGGCCGCCCTAAGTCCGTTAGAACTCCCCGCGCATTAAGCCGCGAGGCAATCTCGCTTTCCTGCAGGCCTTCTTCGGTAAAAGCTCGATAAATCCACCGGACATTCTCGACTTCCTCTTTAGGGCCGGGGACAAGGATCACCCGATCCGTCTGCAGGGACTTGTGCTCACCGCGCCTCAGCTCGCTCTTGGGGCTTCTGTGCTCATCTACAAGCACGCGCCGCAGGCCATACCCAGCAGGGCCACCTTGCCGAAATCCAAGCTCAATCAGACGGCACTGTCCCGCAAACACCTTACACGACAGTTCGCGGCTATATTCTCCAGCCATGGCGCGCTTGACGCCTTTGACGATGGTGGAGACGGGACTTCCATCGTTTTCAAACTGTTCGGCGACGTACTGAACATCGATCCCCGCGCGGCGGCAGATGTATTCGTAATAGGCACTTTCGTCAGCATCCTGAAACCGTCCCCAGCGCGTAACGTCCAAAACCAGAATGACCTGAAAGTCAGCATTTTCTGATTGGACATCGGCAATCAACTGTTGGAGGGCATCGCGGCCATCAAGTTTCAGGCCGCTTTTGCCAGCGTCCGTATAGGTCTTGATGATCTCCATCTTTCGGTGGACGGCATATTCCCTGATCGCGTCGGCCTGATTTTCGGTCGAGTATTTCTGATGATCGGTAGACATGCGGACATACATCGCCGCCCGCAGGCTGCCCGACAGATCCTCCTGCGAAGATGACGCAGGGGATGACGTCCCCTGATGGTTCTCGTTGCGTCCAAACATACAAAAAATCCTTGTTCTGGCCTGCCATCGGCAGAGGCCAACATCCAAAATCTCTCCATGTCCAAAAACTTAACCATGGAGAAAAACGATGTCTTCCGAATTATTGGGTAAAACTTTACCCAAGTTTTTTCTTGCCAAACTTGAGGAGAGTATTGCAGCAGAGATTGCGAAGTCTTTGCGTCAGGATTTTCCAACCGTGAAAATTGCGGCGACGGCCATAGCAAAACAGGTCGAAACCAACATGGAAACGATCAAAAAATGGTACAACGGCTCCAACATGCCGTCGGCGGCCAATCTGATTATACTTGCGCGGGTGTCGCCATCGGTGCGACGCGTGGTGCTGGATTTCATTGACGACGTTCGGTAGCTTTCTGGGCGCAGGCACGCATCGGAAGAGAAGACGATGTTGCTCTGCGCCCAAGAAGTCCAACCCCGCTCTTGTCGCAAAAATGATCGAACGCACGGGGCCACCATGTGCGAACCATGTGTCGTTACTATGTGCAAAAAGCGATAAGATTTGACAACAACCAGCAAAAACTGATAAAAATATCAAATAACATAGCGATTACAATGGGTTGGTTTGCGTTTTGGTAAGGACGGGGTCGTAGGTTCAATTCCTATCGGCAGCACCAGATTTTACAAGTTACCTCTGCTCTGCCAGCCTCACCCCTTGCGGCGGGAAAGGAGGCGGGGGGAAAGGTGGAAAATCGCCACGACCAGAAGTGAGAGCGCGGCGAAGACGGCGGTTTCGGATATTCGGCGGGAGCCGTAATACCCGTATTCGAACGCCGACGGGAAGAAATCGGTGTACCAGAACATCATGACGATTCCGGCGACGGATAGGGCCGCCGCGGCAAGCGGACGGATCCCGCGCTCCCTTGCCGCCAAAAGGCAGAACGACAGGATCAGAAGATTCCCGTTGAATATGATCCGGCTCATGTCCGATCCGGCCAACAGGCCGAAGGCGGCGAATCCAGCGGCTCCCGCGCCCAGAAAAAGCGTCAGTCTCGCCTTTTCGGGTTCAATCATCCACCGCCATTTGCCCAAAAGATACGCGCTGAAAAATCCGGTGGAGCAAAAGAACGCGCCCGCCCACACGATGAAGCGGGAGGGATCTTTGATCGCTTGCAGCCCCCAATAGCCCAATACCAAGACCGCGCCGATGTAGTACTCCTGCTTTTGCGGAAAAACTCCGGAAAGAAAAGCGTGTTGGGAGATTTTATAGGCCAGAATCGCGGCGACGCCGCCTAAGGCCGAGGCGATGGCCTTGCGTCTTTCCTCTCCGCGATTGAAGAAGGCGTGCGCCGCCTCGGCCAGTCCCCCGATCATGGCGATGAACTGGAAGGATTCCTTGACGAAAAGCGCGGCCAGCACGACCAGCCACATCGCCGTTCTTTGCCTTGCCACGAACAGCCACAAAATGGCCGCCAGAAAAGCGTATGCCAACGGATCCACGGACGCGGGGACGGTGTAATAGAGCCGGAAGCCCAAGGGATGAAGGAAGAACCATAAGATCACGATGAAAAATTCGGGAGAGCGGAAACCCATGCCGCGCATCGCCCCGTAAACGCAGACGACGAAAGCCGAGGCGGCGGCGTAGTTCAGCCACAAAAAGGCTTGGGTGAAGTCAGGCGCGCCAAGCGAAACCATCCCCGAAACTATCCACGGAGCGGCTATGCGAAGATTAAAGGGATGCTCGATGGGAGGGAAAACCCCGTCGGCGAAGCCTTGCGCCATCGCCAGATATTTTACGCAGTCGCCGCCGCCATCGCATACGGCGGGAACCACAGTGGCCGTTAGATGGGACATCCACGCCGCCGCAGCCAGCAACGCGAACAGCAAATGCCAAGGGTTAAGCGAGGCAACCATTGGATAAAAAAGATTGCGAAGTTTGATAGCCATATTTGGTTCTTTCTCAAAACGGGTGAGGAACTTTGCAGACGAACTCAACAGTAAGCGCAGTCACGTTGAATCTACGGCCGGAGGCCGTCATTGCGAGCGTCGCCCTTGCGACGCGAAGCAATCCAGAGTCATTGAACAACGGCTCTGGATTGCTTCGCCGCCAAGTGGCGGCTCGCAATGACGGCCTTTGGTCGTATACTTCACGAATGACGGCCTTTGGCCGTAACTTTGCACATGACATGGTTTCTTAGCGATTGCGCCCATAACCACAACTGATCAGGGGATGTCTCATATCTTCATCCTGTTGAAAATTGCGGCGGGGAGATGGGAGATTATCAGCATTATCCAACGCCATATCCATGGGGCGTAGATCTCGCCCTTGCCGGCGTCTATGCCGTCCACGATGCTTTTGGCCACGGCGGCGACGGGGGCCAATCGCGCCCCGTTATTTTTCATTTCCGCCGTCATGGGGGTATCGGTGGGGCCGGGCTTGACGATTATCGCCTTCACCTCGCCGCCGCTTTGGGCGAATCTATGCCGCAGTCCCTGAACGTAAACGTCGACCATCGCCTTGGCCGCGCCATAGACGTAGTTGGACTGCTTGCCGCGATCTCCGGCTACCGAGCCGATGACGGCCAGCCTTCCCTTCCCCGCCTTTTCCATGTGTCCGGCGAAGGCTTCGGCGAACAGTATCGGGGAAACGCCGTTTATCTCCAGCGCGTTCGCGCAAGCGCGCAGATCGTTTTGGCAATCTTTCTGCGAAGGCAGGGAACCATGGGCTATCAACGCGATGTCGACGTCGCCCTTGGACGCTATGGCGTCGATCTCGGCGCGGACAGCCTCCGGCTTTACGAAGTCGCTTGAAACGAGCGCGACGACCGATATAAGCGATCGCGGCGAACGGACGCGGAGATCCGCCGCGATAGCGTCCAGCCGCGCCTTGTCGCGTCCGAGCAAAACCATTTCCGTCAGCCCGTCGCGCAGCAGCCATAAACGAGCGCAATGCTCGGCTATCGCGGACGTGGCTCCGACGATCACTATCTTTCGCATGGGTCATTGCTCCATCAGACGGCGCGACATCGCGGAGGATATTCCTTTGTCGCGGTATTTCGCAAACTCGGCAAAGCGCGGATAGCCGGACAGGAACATTTCCCGCGACATCCGCGCGTCCTTGGCCAGATATAGCCTTCCTTTGGCCTCGCGCACTATGGCGTCGAGACGCTCGAAGAGCTTCAGCGTCTTTTCGCCGCGATTGGGAAAATCCAAGGCCAGCGTCACGCCGGACTGCGGGAAACTCAGCATCCCCAACGATTGCCGTTCGCCGAAGGTCTTTATCACCGCGAGGAACGAGCCTTCGCCCGATCGCGCGATTTCATCCAGCATGGAGCGCACCGCGTCATAGCCCGCCGCGCGCGGAACGACGCTTTGGTACTGGAAGAAACCCTTGGGGCCATACATGCGGTTCCAGTTCAGGATATGGTCGAGGGGGTACAGAAAATCCTCGCAATGCGCGATCCGCCGCCCCGCCTTCAATTTGCCGAGATGGAAATAGGCGGAGTTGAACGGGCGCAGCGTCATCCCGTTGACCAGCGAGAACGGCGGCGCGAAGGGAAAGGAAATCTCAGGCCTGTCTTTCCGTGCGCGATCCTGATTTTCCGCGACGTTGCCACGCATGAAAATTCCCCGCGCCTTCTTGCCGGAAAGGCTGTCGATCCACGCGACCGTGTGTTCCCATCCGGATTCGGAGGAATCCGAAAGCCGGAAAAACTCCCCCATGTCCTCGTACGCGATCGTTTCGGTGTCCATCCACGCCCCTCCGACGCGGCGCATCCTGACGACGGCTTCGAGGATGACGCCAGTCAATCCTATTCCGCCTATGGTGGCGGCGAGCCAATCGGGGCGTTCGTCGGGAGAGCAGGTTATCATCTCGCCGTCGGAGCGGAGGATCTTAAGGCTGGCTATGTGATCGCCGAAAGATCCCAAGCGGTGGTGGTTTTTGCCGTGAACGTCGTTGGCTATCGCTCCGCCTACAGTTATCAGCTGGGTTCCCGGGGTGACGGGCAGGCTCCACCCGCGCGGCAGGAACAACCTTTGGATGTCGCGCAAAATCACGCCGGAGCAGCAAGTCAAAAGGCCGCTTTGCTCGTCGAAACTTACGAAGCGATCCATGGCGGACGTCTTCCACAACGAGCCCTTAGGGTTTAGGCACACGTCGCCATAGCTGCGCCCCATGCCGTAGGCTATCCCGGGAAGTGGCGCCGAGGAGATGGCTGCGATAGCGGTTCGGGGATCGGCAAGTTCGACCGCTTGATGCGGCTCGAAGCTAAGTCTTCCCCACGAGGAGATTTCGATCACAGGACTTCTCCGCGAAAGACGAATCTTTTGTCCAGACGGTACTTGGCGAAATAGCCGATGCCAAGGCCGATTATCCCGCCCGCGTACTGCAGCTCTCTGGTCTGGAAGATAAGGTAAAATCCCGTCTCCATCCCCCAAAAGATCGCGGTGGTCGCCACTCCCGTGGCGGCATAAAGGAAAAACGTCCGTCCGTCCTCGATCGCGTTTTGCGAACGAAAACGGAAGATATAGCGTTTGTCCAAGACGTATTTCACGACCAGTCCGACGGCGGTTCCGACCGCCAAAGCCAACGGCAACGAAAAATCTCCGTCATATATACGCAACGCCGCTTCTTGCGACGCGATGTTGGCGCAGGTGGCGATAACGGCGAAGACGACATACCAAGCGGCGAGCTTGGCGGATTCCGCGCCGGAGGTTTTTTTCCCTCGGTTTACTGAACCCTTATTTTGTGCGAACCTCGCGCCCATATTTCTTCTCTGCGTGCAAACGATGGAATCCGGATGATAAACTCAGCTTCCCTATCGGGAATTGTCGGCAACTTAAGCGGCTTGGCCGCCTTGTTGCGCCCCAAGCAATGGGTGAAAAACGGATTCGTGTTGGCTCCGTTGATGTTCACGGGGCATTTCCTCGATCCCGATTCTCTGGGGCGTTCGTTGTTCGCGGCGGCGTTGTTTTGCTTGGCTTCGTCCGCGACTTATATCGTGAACGACATGCGCGACGCGAACAGCGACCGCCGCCATCCAAAAAAGTCGAAAACGCGCCCGTTGGCAAGCGGAAAGATTACGATGGCTTGGGCTGGATCGGCTTTGGCCGCGATTTATTTTATGCTCGTTCTGGGCGGGATTTTCATGCCCAAGGTCGGATTGGTTCTGTTGGCGTATATCGCCATGAACTTCGCCTATACCTTCGCTTTAAAGCATCAGCCGGTAATAGACATATTCACCGTGGCCATAGGTTTCATGTTGAGGGTCTACGCCGGAGCCGTAGCCCTTTCGGTTCCCATGTCGGAATGGATGTTCGTAACCACGTTGTGCCTCGCGCTCTATCTGGCAGCGGTCAAACGCAGGCAGGAATTGGCGCAAAACATCGACGGCTCGCGCAAGGTATTGGAAAAATACTCCGCAGCCTTGATAAACCGCTACGCCGAGATGGCGGCCACGGGAGCCTTGGTTTTTTACAGCATGTTCGTAATGTCGGCCAAGCCGCAACTGGTGATGACGGTTCCTTTGGTTTTATTCGGCCTCTTCCGCTATTGGTTCGTGGTGGAAAAGCTGGATGGGGGAGAATCTCCGACCGACGTTCTGTTCGAGGACAAGCAGCTTTTGATAACCATCGCGTTGTGGGTCGCCGCTTGCCTGTGGGGTCTGTGGCCTATGCCAGCCTGATAGCTTGTCTGAAGCGGGCATGGCATAAACAAGCGCGGTGCGCCCCTCCCCCTTCTTAGGGGGAGGTCGGGTGGGGGTCGGCTCAACAAACCTCGTGTTTGGGTTCTTGCGCGACCAACCCCCTCCTAACCTCCCCCTAAGAAGGGGGAGGAACAGACCGTGATTACCGAAAGATCAATGCTCTAATCCGCCTATTTCGTGTAACAACCTTGATGGAGTTAATCCCGTGAGCCGCCATGAAACAGCCGCCCTGATATTGCAAGGACAAAGCGGGTTTAACGCTTTGTCGGCTTTGAACGGCGAGCTTGCTCGCGCGCTCGATCTGCTGAAGGTGCAGCCGATACTTTTGGATTTGACCGACGCCGAGGCCTCCAACCGGATATTCAACCAAGCCAAGCAGGATTTCGGGTACGAACGCCTGTTGGCCGTGTTTTCCTTTTCCGGCATCGGCATCGAGGCGGGAGACGCGGAATCCGGCGGCAATCTCTGGCAACGCCTGAAATTGCCGGTCATCGCTTGGTTGCTGGATCATCCGGCCTACCATCTTCTTCGCAATTCCCATCCCGCGCCCGCGATCATGCGCCTTTACGGCTCACGGGATTTCGTGGATTTCCAGCGCGATTACGTCCGCGCTCCTTTGCGCACAGGATATTGCCCCCAAGGAACCATGGGATACGGCAGAGAGGCGCGAAAACGGCGCGTCGAAGGAACGGAAACTCCGCTGGTGATCTTTCCAAAGTCCGGCGGCGATCCGGAAGTTTTAGAAAACGAATGGAAAGCCAAGCTCCCCGCATTGGCGGTGCGCGTCATCCGCGAGGCGATAGATCACTATTGGGAAGAGACGCGGCGCAGCGGCAGCGTTGCCGCCTCGGTCTTGGCTGCGGCGGACGGAGCCGGAATGGAGCTGCGAAACGACCTGCCTTTGCTGTCGTTTTTTGTGGCGCAAACCGATCAGTACATTCGCGATAAAAAGACCGCTCTGCTGCTGCGGGATTTAAGCCGCTTCCCCGTCCGCATCCATACCCAAAATCCGGCGGCGGAAAAATTCAAGGACGGAAAGGCCTCCATCCTGCCGCCGATAGATTACGGAGAGCTGATAAACCTGTTTCACGAAGCCTTGGCCATCGTGACCGTCAATCCCAACGTCGACGATCTCGGACACGACCGCATCTTTTCCGCCTTCGGCTGCGGAGCGTTGCCCGTAAGCGACGTAAATCCTTGGTGGCAACAGCGGCATCCCGAGCTGCTGCCTTACAGCTATGACTTCCGCGACCGGCCGATAGCGGCGGCGATGGAAAGGATTTTCGCCGATCCAGCCTCAGCCGCCGAAACGGCGTGGCAGGAAGGCGAAAAAATGCGAGCCTCCCGCCCCTTTGCCATGGCGGTGGCCGAGGCCATGAACCTCGCCCAAACCCACCGTTATTTTACCTTCAACTACGAGCCGGTGATCGAAGGATACGTCAGGTTCGGATCCTAAACCTGTCGAAACCATCGGACTTCCCCATCTATCTTCTTGACAAGCATAACCGGATAACCGAGCCTGTCGCTTGGCTTTTCCGCTTTTATTTTCCGCGTCTTAACCTTGTTTCCGGTGTCTTATGCCCATAGCCGACTGCCGAATTATTAACCTTAGGAAAATCGAGGATCTTCGGGGCAATTTGACGCCCGTGGAATGCGGGCGCGACATTCCTTTTGAAGTCAAGCGGATATACTATCTTTACGACGTTCCCAAGGGATCCACCCGCGCCGGACACGCCCACAAGAATCTGCATCAGTTCTTTATCTCCATAAGCGGAAGTTTCGACATAACCTTGCGCGACGGTTCTGGCGAACAACGTTATCACATGGACCGTTCGTACAACGGGCTTTACGTTCCGCCCATGATCTGGCGGGATCTGGACAATTTTTCGTCGGGCGCGGTATGTTTGGTATTGGCTTCCGAGCATTTTGACGAAGCCGACTATTTCCGCAATTACAGCGATTATTCCGCCGCGTTGTCGCGCATCAAAGAGTAAAAACAATGACTTCGCAAAAACCGCTCGTCCCTTTTTTAAGCCTCAGGGAACAATACGCCGCCTTGC
The DNA here is from genome assembly GCA_041908065.1 of Alphaproteobacteria bacterium. Taxonomy (GTDB): domain Bacteria; phylum Pseudomonadota; class Alphaproteobacteria; order UBA9219; family UBA9219; genus JAYRGC01. Next base: position 16,520 of record JAYRGC010000075.1, read on the forward strand.
GCGGAGAGATCGTCGCGGCGTTGGACGCGGCTTTCGAGGAATCCCTGTTCATTCTCGGCTCGGACGTGGAGAAGTTCGAGCAGGAATACGCCGCGTTTTGCCGGACGAAATTCGCCTTGGGCGTATCCAACGGCCTCGACGCGCTGCGTTTGGCCTTGATGGCCTTGGACATAGGCGAAGGCGACGAGGTGATATTGCCAGCCAACACCTTCATAGCCACCGCCCTTGCCGTCACAGGCGTGGGGGCGCGTCCGGTTCTGGTCGACTGTGACAAGCGCACGTATGAAATAAACGCCGCCGCCGTGTCCGCCGCCGTCACCTCCCGCACCAAGGCCGTCATCCCCGTGCATCTGGCAGGGCTTAGCGCGGACATGAACGCCGTCATGGACGTGGCGGAACGCAAGGGATTGCATGTGATAGAAGACGCGGCGCAAGCGCAAGGGGCTTTGCACGATGGCCGTCCTTGCGGCGGCATCGGCGTCATCGGCTGCACCAGTTTCTTCCCGGGCAAAAATCTGGGCGCGTACGGCGACGCGGGCGGCATCACCACCAACGACGCGGATCTGGCGCGAAAAATGGGGATGCTGCGTAATTACGGACAGGAGAGGAAATACCACCATGTCGTCAAGGGGCTGAACTGCCGCTTGGACAGCCTGCAAGCCGCCGTGCTGCGGGTAAAGCTCCGCCATTTGCCGTCATGGAACGAGGCGCGGCGCGGCCATGCCGCCGCCTATCGCGAACGCTTGCAGGGCGTGGGCGACTTGCGTTTTCAGGAAATACCCGCCAACTGCCTGCCGGTGTATCACCTGTTCGTCATAGAAACCGAACGCCGCGACGCTTTGCGGGATTATCTTGGAGAACGCGGGGTACAGTGTCTGGTTCACTATCCCGTGCCGATACATCTGCAACCTGCCTATGCCGATCTCGGCCATCGGCGGGGCGATTTCCCCAACGCCGAGTTCCTTGCCGACCGCATTTTGTCTTTGCCGATATTTCCGGAATTGACGATGGAGCAGATCGACATCGTGTGCGACAACATCAAAAAGTTTTTAGGTTGAGTGAGAGGGATTGAGAATGTCCATCAGCGATCGAGCAAGCGTCGGCAACGCGAAAATCGGCGAGAACGTCCAAATACATCCGTTCGCGGTCATTTACGACGGCGCGGAAATAGGCGACGGGGTCGTCATCCACCCTCATGCGGTTATAGCCAGCGGAGTGACAATCGGCAAAAATACGGAGGTGTTCCCCGGGGCGTTCATCGGCAAGGAACCGAAGGGAGCGGGAGCCACCGCCCGTCAGCCCGTTTTCGAAAGGAAAGTGGAGATCGGCGAGAATTGCAGCATCGGCCCCCATGCGGTCGTGTTTTACGACGTGAAGATCGGCAACAACACGCTTTTGGGCGACGGAGCCTCGTTGCGGGAAAAGGTCAGCGTCGGGAATTTCTGCATCATCAGCCGATACGTCACGATCAACTATGAAACCTCCGTCGGCGATTACACCAAAATCATGGACGGAACCCATATCACCGGCAACGCTGTGATCGGCGACCATGTTTTCGTCAGCCTGCTGGTAGGAACCACTAACGATAACGCCATGGGCAAGTCGGGATATTCCTCGGACAAGGTTATGGGGCCGCGCATCCGCGATCGCGCCGTAGTGGGGGCGGGAGCGATGATGCTGCCCAACGTCGAGATAGGCGAAGGTGCGGTGGTCGCCGCCGGAGCCGTGGTCACCAAAGACGTCGCCGCCAATTCGCTGGTCGCCGGAGTTCCGGCGCGGTTCGTAAGAAATGTTGGCTCTTTCTGAAAACGGGTAGGTAAAGAATCTCTCTTTCAACAATCACGGTCTGTTCCTCCCCCTTCTTAGTGGGAGGAACAGACCGCGCCTATGGGAAGAACGTCGCTCCAACTCCGATAAAACCAACTAGCCACCCGCTTTGCGTAAGAGCCAAATGTGGATGGTTCATAACTCCCAAGATCCTGAACAACCGCCGAGGATGCTCCATGAACGCCGATCATTTCCAAAAACAGACTGCCACTTCCGAGTTTCTGGGCAAATGCCTGAAGGAAGTGGTAAGAATTGCCGGCGGCGTGCCTATCGCCAATCTGGCGAACAACCGCATAGCTCTGGACTTTTACAAGCAGACCGCGATTCAAATGATTCAGGCGTTGCTGAGATGCAGCGACGACGAGGTAACGGAAATAATATCCGGCGTTTGGCCGTCGGAATTTTCGGTTCTTAAGACCGCGCTGTTGTCGGGGGTCAGCGACGATCGGCGCAAGATGATGGATACCGTGAAATCGCTTTACGAATCCGGCCCGCAGAATCCGGGTTTTTCTAGGCATTTGCTGTTGGCTATGGTCTTGTTCCCATCGCGCCATGTAAACAGCGATTTTCCTTGGGATTCCGTTCCCAGAAACATCTTGAAAACCTTCATAAACTATCAGCTGGACGCCGTGCCGCTTGTCGTCGAAGGCGACGGAGAAATGTATGGCCGCCATCTCGAACGGACGCTGGATCGTTTCTTGTCTTTCATATCGTCCCCCGCCACGCCGCAGGAACTCCGCGATCTGGCGATAGAATGTTACATGAAGAACTCCGGTCGGATGTACGTGGAGATGACCGACTATAACGCCCGCCGCATCGCGGAATTAAGGTGCGGGATACTGCGGCATATTTTCGGGGAGGTTCACGGCTGGGAATTAGACTGGACGCCGCCTCCCCGCGAATCCGGAGGAAAAATCCGCATGGGAGTCATCGCCAAAACCATCATGGCGGGGGTGGAAACCATCGCCATGCTCAACAACCTGAGCAGACTCGATCGCGAAAAGTATCATGTGATTCTTTTCTGCTTCAACATGGACGGCGGCTATTACCATGACATCGAGTATTATCGGGAACTTGTTTCCGCCGTCGACGAAATACATTATTTGTCGCATCAAAACGTGAAGGAAACCGTCTCGCTGGCGCGCGGCTTTAATCTGGACATCATGTGGCTGCAATCCGGCGTCGGCTTGGCCGATAAAGGCCCGGCTGGCGTCATCATGCTGCATCGCATGGCCAGAACGCAGTGTTTGATGACGGCGATGTACGCCTTGTCCAGCGGCAACTCTCACTTCAAATATTTCATCAACCTGAAGCCCGTATTCCTTCCTAAGACATGGGAGGGCGAATTTTCCGAGATAGAGCTGAACGCGGAGAACGGCATCATTTATATACCGACGGACTGGCGGCATAAACCCAATCGCCTTGTCACGCGGGAGTCTTTGGAGATACCCGAAAACGCGGTCGTCTATATCTCCGGCGCCACCGCCGCCAAGTACAACGCGGAATGCATGATGACGTGGTGCGAATTGTTGAAAAACGTGCCGAACGCCTATCTGGTGCTTTGCCCGATGAACCCGGGGTGGTATCCCGACGGCCTGACAATCGCGGGATATTATTCCTGCCTGCAATACGCGTTTTCCAAAATCGGGGATTTATCGGATCGCATAAGGATCGTGGATCACGTCAACGGCGAGGCCGTGGCGTTCATGCACAAATGGTGCGACGTCCATCTCAGCTCGTTCCCTTACGGCGGCGTGACCACCCTCAGCGATTCCATGCGCGACGGGTTGGCTCCGGTATGCACGGTGGGCAAAACCAGCCGCGCCAACGGCGACGTCTCCATTCTGGAGCTTTACGGGCTGCAAGACCTCTGCCTGAAAACCAAAGAGGAATACCTGCGGCAAGCGGTACGCCTCGGAACCGACGCGGAATATCTGGCCGATATGAAAAACCGCGTCAAACAGGCGTACGATGCCCGTCACCCCTTGATAAAAGACGAGATAGCCATCGGCTACGCCCGCATAATCGATGAAATAGCCGAGCGCGAATTCGGGATAAAAGCCTCGTCCCAAAATGCCGCCTAACTGAGGCGGATGGGAGGACAAAGAAGAGTAGAAGCAAAACAAAGCGCGATAGTTGTATGGTCTACTGCCAAAAGATAGGCCGTAACTTCGTAATGACGCCTCCCTTCGCCCATCCACTTAGTAAATGACGCTTGCCTTGTCCGTATCCGCTCGTTTTAGACAAAGGCCACAAAGCGCATTCCAGCAGTTCTTTCGCTTGCCGACACCTTCACTCATGGGGTAGAAGTTTCCTCGGTCAGGGCGGTTAGCTCAGCGGTAGAGCATCTCGTTTACACCGAGAGGGTCGGGAGTTCGAAACTCTCACCGCCCACCACGTCCTCGGCGCGCGCGTATGTCCATATGCGCTTGCGTTCCGGTTCTCAAAAACCACGAAAATCCTTAGCCGCAGCAGCTTTGTAAACAAGCTCTAACGCGATATTGCCAATCGCAGCAAAACGATATACGAATCTTGATGCCGCTTTGGCGCGGCACGTCGCTTGAACGGCTTCAGGCGCATACGTAACGAAAGGCAGCTCCCATGTCGAGCGCGACCGCCCCCCTTGCGACCGAATTTTCCCGCGTCCAGAGACTCCCTCCCTACGTTTTCAATATCACGACCGAACTTAAGATGGCGGCGCGGCGGCGCGGCGAAGACATCGTGGATTTCGGGATGGGCAACCCCGACGGCCCCACTCCGCCGCACATCGTCGCCAAGTTGATAGAAACCGTGCAACGCGGCGACACGCACGGATATTCGATGTCGAAGGGCATTCCCCGCCTGCGCCGCGCCGTTTGCAACTGGTATAAAAACCGCTTTGGGGTCGATCTGGATCCGGAAACCGAGGCTATCGCCACCATCGGCTCGAAAGAAGGCATCGCGCATCTTACCCTCGCCACGCTGGAGCGCGGCAACACCGTGCTGGTTCCCAACCCCAGCTATCCCATCCATATCTATGGCCCCGTGATCGCCGGAGCCGACGTGCAGCAGATCCCGCTTATGCCCGGGGTGGATTTCTTCGCCGAGATGGAACGGTGCATCCGCATGAGCATCCCGCGCCCGCGAATGCTGATCATCAACTTTCCCGCCAATCCTACCGCCCAGTGCGTAGAGCTGGATTTCTTCGAGCGCGTGGTGGCCTTGGCGCGGGAATACGGCATTTATGTCGTGCAAGATCTCGCCTACGCCGACATATGCTTCGACGGCTGGAAGTGCCCCAGCATCATGCAGGTCAAAGGGGCCAAGGACGTCGCCGTGGAATTCTTCACGCTCAGCAAAAGCTATAACATGGCGGGCTGGCGCGTCGGCTTCATGGTCGGGAATAAAACTTTGGTGCACGCCCTGTCGCGCATCAAGGGATATAACGACTATGGAACCTTCACCCCCATTCAGGTGGCGGCCATCGCCGCGCTGGAGGGGCCTCAGGATTGCGTGCGAGAAATATCCGATACCTATCAACGGCGGCGCGACGTTCTGGTCAAAGGCTTGCACGAGGCCGGATGGATGGTCGACAAACCCAAGGCCACGATGTACGTCTGGGCCAAGATACCCGATGCCTACGCCAAAGACGGCTCGCTCGGGTTCTGCAAAAAGCTGATGGAATCCGCCAAGGTTTCGGTGTCGCCCGGGATAGGATTCGGCGAGCATGGCGATGGATACGTCCGCTTCGCTTTGATCGAAAACGAGGAACGCACCCGTCAAGCAGTGCGCGGGATAAAGGAAATGTTCAGGAAAGGCTGAACATGCTCTCAGCCTTTGAGATACAGCTCCCGCGCCCGATCTTCGAAGGCTCCGACCATCCTGCGGAAGCTGCTTTCGAAGAAAACCTCCATCATCGCGCCCAGCAAACGGGAACGGAAAGCGAAATCCACTTCGAACGACAGGCGGCAACCGCCCTTCACCGCTTCGAAACCCCATTCGTTGCTTAGGCGGGACAGCGGCCCCGATACATATTCGACGGATATGCGGCGCGGCTTGTCCAAGGTCACGTTGGAAGTGAAACTCTCCCTAAACGCCTTGTATCCTATGGTCAAATCGGCTACGACTCCCTTCGGGGTTTTTTCCCGCACAAGCGCGGAAATACACCACGGAAGAAATTCGGGATAGCTTTCGACATCGGCCACCAGCGCGAAAAGCTGGGGGGCGGAAAAAGGAAGAGTTCTGATCTCTTGGTGTTTCGGCATGTTTGCTGGTAAACTCCGGATACGGATTTCCCTTGAAATGGATAACCATTAGTCCTATTTTCAAGGGAACCGCATTTTAGCCGCAAATCAGCATATAACGTCAAGCGTGACGCGAAAGACGGAGGCCTGTTTATCATGGACGGCAAAGTACCCATGACGCTTTTGGGATTCCAAAAGCTGGAAGAGGAGTTGAAGCACCTGCGTTCGGTCGAAAGGCCGAGCATAATCCGCGCCATATCCGAAGCGCGGGAACACGGCGACTTGTCGGAAAACGCCGAATACCACGCCGCCCGCGAACGCCAGAGCTTCGTGGAAGGACGGATAATGGAGCTGGAAAGCAAAACCGGTCGCGCCGAGATAATCGACGTCAGCAAGCTGAGCGGCGGCGTCGTAAAGTTCGGCGCATACGTCACCTTGCTCGACTGCGACACCGAGGAGGAAACCGATTACCAGATCGTCGGCGAGGACGAGGCCGACATTAAGGCGGGGCTTTTGTCGCTGACAGCTCCGCTGGCGCGCGCGCTTATCGGCAAGCAAAAGGGGGAAAGCATAGAGGTGAACACTCCCAAGGGACAAAAGACCTATGAAATAACGGGGGTCAGATTCGGGTAAGAACCTGTTCACGATTTCGGAACTTGTGGCGAAAATCGGCGTTTTTCGGAATTTTTGGCGCAGCGTAGTCGACCTACGTGGGCACAAAAATTCGGAAAAACGGCGATTTGCAGCCCAAGATACGAGATCGTGAACAGGTTCTACTGGGATTCTCTTGCAACAGGGAGGAAAACGGCCATGACCACCATTTCTCAACCGTCTCGCAAGAAAACCGCTTTGGAGGAAATCTCCTTGTCAGGAATAACCCCGGGCCGCAAAGGGCCGATACTCCACTTCGACACTTTCGGGACGCTTCCCAACGTGTTGCGCGATATCGAGGCCAACGTCCCGCATATTTTCGACGACAGCGGCGGGATACTCTCATCATCTATTAAAAACGCAGTGCGCCTGTACGCCGAAAAGAATAATTGGGCTTTGGTCGCGTTGCGAATGAGCAAGGGGCTGGCCAGATACGAATTAGACGACATCATAAAGAACGGCATCACCCATACCGGAACCATCGTAGTAGATCCCACCGGCAGCACGGTCGAGCATCAGACATATCAACAGGAAACCGAAATACAGTCGGCGCGGGAAAGGCTGGTGCGCGTCAACGAAGCGACCGGCGACATATTAGTCATAATCTACGGCATCGAGGAAATAGACCGTCCGGTATTGATGGAACTGGCGATGCGGAAACTCCGCATCATCGGCGCGTCTTTGGATCTCTTGGCGGAGGAAAACAGCGAGGAGTTCGCGGCAACATTGCTGCGGAACAAGCTGGTAGCCGAAGGGCAAAGGTTGATAAAAGCCGCCCTCGACACTCTCGGCTTTATCATCTTAGGGGCTGAAGGGGCGGAGGTGCGCGGCTTGGTGGATCCCGACGGCAATCGTCTGGTTTCCCAACTGCTGACCGTGTTCGCCCTGATCCACACCCTGAACAACCAGTCGATAAACGATCCATCCGTGCAACTGACGTTATCGTCGATGATGGTGAACATCGCCGAGATGAACAACGTGCTGCGGCAAGTCGGGATCAGCTTTGAACCGTACGAGGAGGGCGTGTTGGCTTTGCGGGAAATGCGTTTGGCCTCGGCGCGGCAGCTGGAGATAAACGCCCAACCCCAAGCGGTTAATGTGGACAACAACGAACAACTGGTTCATCATCCGCGCTCCCCGTCCATGCAGCCTCGATAAGCGGCAGGACATCCTCAGGAGCCTTATAGATGGAACATGTAATAGAGCTTATAAAAGAGCATGGGGATTGGTTCTATCTCGTAACCTTCATATGGACGGCCCTGGAAGGGGAGACTTTCGTTATTTTCGCGGCGTTGGCGGCGCAACGCGAGCTTTTGAACGTTTACCTGCTCTTTCTAGCCGCATGGCTGGGCAGCTTTTGCGGGGATCAGGTTTATTTCTTTTTGGGTCGCCGCTATGGCACGCGGATGATAAAACGCTGGCCGGAGACTTTCCATAAAAGAAAACTGGACAAGATTTTTGGATGGTTGGAACGGTATTCCGTGGGTTTCATCCTTTCCTATCGCTTCATGTATGGGATCAGGAACATCAGCGGCGTGGCTATCGGCATGAGCAATCTGCCGTGGAAAAAATTCGCGATGCTTAACTTCATCGCCGCCTTCATGTGGGCGTTGTCGTTTTGCGCCGTCGGTTATCTGTTCGGCAGCACCATCGAGCATCTGGGCAAGAACGCCGAGGAGGAGGTAAACTTCGGCGTGCGCGAATTCATGCTCGGCGCGTTGTTCGTTTTCGCCGTTTATCTGGGGTTGCGTCTTTACGCCATCCGCAAAAAACGCCTGCGCGACGAACGCGGATTGAAAATAGACCTGACGGTAGGCCCCGACGACCCGACGGGGCGGATGTAAAGGAATCGGCCATGCCTAACCCGAGTCGAGTGCGGAAAGGAGTTTCCGGATTCACTCTGGTGGAAGCCGCCATGGCTCTGGTTATCTCCGGAATCGTCATTCTGATCGTGTTTCCCGCGCTTGTTTCCGTGCGCAGCGCGTCGCAACGCGCCCAAACCGACGCCAATCTGCAATCGCTTTTACGGGCTACCGCCGCATTCGTCCAAGCCAACGGCTGCCTGCCCTGCCCTACTCCACCTTCCACGACGGGCAACGGATTGGGCTGGGCGCGGGGCGAGGCGGCCGGCGCGCCATGCGCCGCTTGCGCCACGCCGAAGGGCATCCCGCCCTTTATTTCCTTGGGATTGCCGTCGCAAATGGCGCGGGACGGTTGGGGGCGATGGATAACCATGCAGATAGATCCCGCTATGGCAATCAATTTCGGCGTTATTCCGCCCGCCGCCAACAATGGGCTTTGCGCGGCGGGATTGCAAACCTCTCCCCCCGCCATAACCGTTAAAGCCATGGCCTCCGATACATACGGGCAAGCGGCGGCTGTCGTTTTCCTCAGCCATGGCCAGAATGGCTACGGAGCGTTCAAAAACGGCCTCGAACGCTATCCCTTTCCCAACGCCCTGCCGATGCAATGTTCGTCCGGCAACGAACCGTGCAACGCCAGCGACAGCGGGACGTTCGCCAACGCGCCTGTCGTGCTGGGAGGGCCTGCTCCTTTCGATGATATATTGCTGTTCATTGCCCGCAATCCGCTGGTAAGTCTTTTCGGCAACGGCAGTTGCAACACGACGTGGTGAAGCGATGAGAGCGACAGGCAATATCGCCAGACTGCCTTTGGGAGAAGAACTGCTGGAGCGCGGGGATATTTCCTCCGACCAACTCGACGTCGCGTTGTACGAACAGCGGCGGCAACGGGCAATGTTGGGCGAAACACTTATCCGGCTCGGCTTCATTTCAGATTCGATTCTGGCCGAGGCTTTGGGGGAAAGAGGCGGGATTCCCGTGGCCGACATGGCGGCGGCGGATCCCGATCCGATCCTGCTGGAACGCTTTCCCCGCGCCGTAGCCGAAAGACGCCGCGTGTTGCCGCTTGAAATAAACAGCGAGGGAGTAATTTTTCTGGCGATGGCCGATCCCTTGGACATTCCGGCGATCGACGAAGCCCGACGCCATTTCCCCGACGCCGCGAAAATCGTACCGGTGTCCGCGCCGTTGTCCGGCGTTATGGAGGCCATCAACAGGTGTTACGGCCTATCGTCGCCTTTGGACGGGATTTTGCTGGAGATAGAAAACAAGAGGACATTAGAAGCCGCGCAACGAAGCCCGGATCATCCCGTCATAAGGATGGTCGACGCGATATTGCACGGCGCGGCGCGGGAGGGAGCCTCGGACGTGCATCTGGAGCCGGAGGAAAACTTCGTGCGCGTCCGCTATCGCATCGACGGCGTATTGCGCGAGGCCAGAACCCTTCACCTCTCGCATTGGCCTGCGTTGTCGCATCGCATAAAGATAATGGCCGGAATGAACATCGCCGATACTCGCGGCATTCAGGACGGGCGTTTCCGCATGAGCTTGGATGGCCGCGACATCGATTGCCGCGCCGCGATAATGCCAACGATAAGCGGCGAGAACATCGTCGTCAGAATCCTCGACAACCGCCGCGCCTTCTTGCCGTTGGAAGGCTTGGGGCTTGCCTCCGGTTGCGTGGACTCCCTGATAAAGGCCATCTCCAAACCGCACGGCATAACCTTGGTCACGGGGCCTACGGGCAGCGGCAAGACCACCACGCTGCACGCCTTGCTCCGCCGCCTTAGCCGCGTCGACGTGAAGATCGCCACGCTGGAAGAGCCGGTTGAATACCAGCCCGGGCTTATTCGCCAGACCGCAGTGCAAGAGGACTTGGGCATAGGTTTCGCCGAGGGAGTGCGCGGAGTTCTACGCATGGATCCCGACATTATATTGATCGGAGAAATACGCGATCCCGACACGGCGCAAATGGCGTTGCGCGCCGCCATGACCGGACACAAGATATTTTCTACCTTGCATTGCCCCAACGCGCTTGGCGCGTTGCCGCGCCTGTTGGATTTGGGCATCTCTACGCGAACTTTGGCGGGTAATCTCAGCGCGATAACCGCGCAACGTCTGGTGCGGAAGCTGTGCCCGTTCTGCGCCACCCAACGCCTTGCCTGCGCCGAGGAATGCGCGGCCATGAGGCTGGACGCCTCCCGACCGCCGATCATAGCCGAGGCCGCCGGATGCGACGAATGCTCCGGCTCCGGACGGCGGGGACGAACCGCGCTGTCGGAGGTGTTGCTGGTCACGCCGGAAATAGATTCCATGATCGCCGCCGGAGCGGACAAGGGTTCGCTGCTGGATGCGGCAGCGCAACAGGGATTTAAAAACATGCGCGAGGACGGAATAGACCGAGTGCTATCCCGCGAAATATCGCTTTCCGATCTGCGCCAGTCGGTAGATTTGGGATAATCCCTACCCTCTTCGCCCGAATATGGCGGTGCCGATGCGGACTTCGGTGGCGCCGCAGGCTATCGCCTCTTCGAAATCCGCGCTCATGCCCATGCTGAGGCGTTTCAGGCCATGCTCGTCGGCCAGTTTTTTCAGCGTTCGAAAATGCGGCTCCGCCGCCTCCGTTTGCGGCGGAATGCACATCAATCCCGATATTTCCAATCCATATTCCTCGCGGCAAAGACGGAGAAATTCCGGCAAGGCTTCGGGAGAAACCCCCGCTTTCTGCGATTCGTTTCCGACGTTTACCTCGACGTAAAGACGCGGGCAACGCCCTTGTTTGCGGGCTTGCTCCGCGATGCAAGCGGCGAGCTTGGGACGATCCACGGTCTGGATAACGTCGAAAAAAGCCACTGCTTCCGCTGCCTTGTTGGTCTGCAAATGACCGATCAAATGCAGCTCCAAATCGCCGCGAGCGGCCTTAATGGCCGCGAATTTGCCGATGGCTTCTTGAACGCGGTTTTCGCCGAAGCGGGTTTGTCCCGCCGCGATGGCGCGTTTGACCGCTTCTTCGGACTGCGTTTTGCTGACGGCTATCAGATCTACGCCGGAGGCATCGCGTCCGGAGGCACTGGCGGCGGCGGAGATTTTCTTCCGCGCCGCTTCCAGATTTTCCCCGATGAAGCCGGACGTATCTTCTCCCACGAGATTCTTCCTATCTCATCAAAAACGCTAATATGTCGCGAATGATTCTAAGTCCGTTGGTGGTAAGGATGGATTCGGGATGGAATTGCACTCCCACGAAATGCTCGCCCTTCACCGCGTGGATTTCTCCCGTCTTTTCGTCGCAACTTATCTCAAGATCGCTTTTGCCTGAAGGAACTTTGCCGACGAAGGTATTATAAAATCCGACGTGCTCCTTGACCCCCCATAGATTTATCAGCTCCTGCGTGCCTTGGAACGGGGTTTTGCGTCGCGCCAATTCCAGCCCCAATTCCTGACACAACACCTGATGTCCTAGGCAGACGCAGAAAAGCGGTTTTTTCCGTCGCAAAAGGGTTCGGCAAATCTCCGATATTATCTTTATCTTGGGCGCGGATTTGTCGCGGGGATCGCCCGGGCCAGGCCCTAAAATCACGATGTCAGAATCGTCGTTGTTGATGTCGAATTTGTCATAAGGGGTTATTTTGACCTCGGCCCCCAGAGGGCGGATCATATGCGCCATCATCTTTATGAAATTGTCTTCGTTGTCGATGATGACTACGCGCTTTCCGACAAGCTCGCTCACCGCGCCGCAGTCGTCGCCCTGATCCTCGATCCAGAAACGCGAAAGCCTGCGATTGCGCGAGGACAAGGCGATCATGGTGTCTTCGCTGTAAAGATTCTCTCCCATCATATAAGGCTGGGAATCGTTGGATTGCTTGAAGCCCAACGCCTTGATGATGGCGGCGGCCTTGGCGTGCGTTTCGGCGGCTTCGTCCTTGGGAACGGAATTGCGGACAATCGTCGCGCCCACGCTTATTTCGACGCGCCCGTCTTCGGATATTTCCGCCATGCGGATGGTGATGGGGGAATCCAACGTGTCGCGCCCCGCGTCGTCGCGCCCGATTATCGCCAACGCGCTGCCGTAATAACGGCGGCTTTCGGGATCGTTACGGTATATGACGCGGCAGGCGTTTTCTATGGGGCTTCCGGTGACCGTGGTGGCGAACATGCTGGCGCGCAACATCGAAACTATGTCGCGTTCGCTCTTGCCTACCAGAACGTATTCCGAGTGGATCAGCTTGGACATTTCCTTGAGCATCGGGCCTACCACCTGCCCGCCGGACGAGCATATCTCGGCCATCATCTTCAATTCTTCGTCCACCGTCATCAACAGCTCGAATATTTCCTTGGGGTCCTTAAGGAACTTCTGCAAAGCGTCCTTGATGGTTTCCGGAGAATTTTCGGTTTTCCTGAGAGTGCCGCTGATGGGGTTCATTTTGACCACGCCGTTTTGGCAGCTGATGTGCCGCTCGGGGGTGGCTCCGATGAAATACTGTTTGCCGGTATAGAAGATGAAGCTCCAGTAAACTCCATATTCGTTTAATAAAAGCCGTTTGAAAGCCCCCAACGCCTTGGCTTGCCCGAAATCTTTTATGCGGGCGCGGAAGCGGCGAGGAACGACGAAATCGCACCCCTCGCCGCGACCTATCTCTTCGTCGATTATTCTCCGAACGCGGGCGGCATAGCCGTCGTCGTCGGGAGAAAAAACGCCTTCGCCGTCCAGCTCCATCGCCTCGTCGGGCAGCTCCCGCAGACATTCGGAAACGTCCATCCAACGTTGGGTTTCGATTTGCAGGCACAATATCTTTTCGTCGTTGTGGCGAGCGACGAAGCCCAGTTCCTCGACCTGACGGAACGGCAGAATGCTGAGGGTATCGAAAACCTCGCCGCCGCCGTTTTTCTCCGCTCCGCTTTTCCTAGGAATGTCGGCCAAGCGGTCAAGCTCCGCCATGGTTCCGGAAAGAAATAACGCTTTATCGTCGGAACGCCTTTTCAAAAGGCAAAACGGTTTGCCGGCCCCAAGCGACTTGAACATCGAAAAACTTCCGGATTGTTGACACCCTCCCCAATCAACCATTCTTTGGCGGCGATGTCCATATCGGGCGCAGATCAGACTGCGGCGGCCAAGGGCTCGACAAAGGGCGACACGAGAGAGGAAAGCCCTTCCGGCATCTGCGCCGAGGCGCGGTTCTTATCATCCAGCGGCAGGGATTCTATCGCCCCTCGCCCGCCGATCGCTATTATCTCGATCAATCTCCCCGATGGGCTGAAGCATCCGCAGACCAACGGCCCGCCGCGACCACAACCACCGTCCAAAGTCACCATCCGGCCTTCGGTGCTTACTCCGCCGCGCGAAGCGTCGAAGCCGCGCACGATGCGGGCATACTGGAAAGCCGCTTGCTCCCGCTCGATCTCGGACTGGATTCCCCTGAAAGAAGATGTGTTGTACCACAGGCTCTCCCCCTGATCCTCAAGGGAGCGTCCGGCATCGAAACCCGCCGGAACGCACAATATCCTCTGGGAAGAATCTTCCGCCGAAGCCGCTATCGCGGCGCGGCGCATGCTGCAAGCCAGAGCCTCCCTGCCGTCTGTGGCGCGTTGGGCTAGTCGCAACTGGTTCGTCCAATGGGCGATAGAGACGTTTCCGGCGCGGGAAATAGCGCGGGCGTCGTTGACGCTTGCCCCATAGAGCCGCAAATAAGCCTCGACTCCGGCGGCCAACAAGGATTCCAAGGCGTGAGCCGGAACGGGCGTAAAATGCAGGCGCAGCAGCCTTTCCCACGCTTCTTCCGAAGGGCCGCGCAAGTGGATTATGTCGTTAGGCTCCATGCCAGAGCGGGTCAGCATCGCGGCGCGAAAGGCCAGCAATTCGTCGATAACCGAAGCGTTGTCGCGGGAGGCCTGCCCAAGATAGTTACCCAAATAAACCAAGCGATCGCGAGCGGCAAAGCGAACCGCCAGATGATCGTGCAACGCCACCAAACGATCCAAATCTCCGTTTATGGCCGCTACCGCCCATATCCGTCGCGGAGAGCCTAAATCGGCGAATTTTTCGTTTATGGCTGGCATGGTCGTCACCAAGGCAGATGGACGGGGGAAAAGCGGCGAGGAATCCGGTCGAACGGACAAAGTAGTTTAAAAAGCGTTTACAGATCCTCGCCCATTCTACACGCAAAGCAAGCGAACGCAATATCTTGGGACTAAAGATAAAAAGATATCCACAGATTGTTTTCGCGGTTTGCGCAAAAGCGCAGAACGGCAACGCCGTATTAGACCTCTTGCATAACCGATGTCATGCGAGGTTACAGCCAAAGGCCGTCATTGCGAAGTTACAGCCAAAGGCTGTCATTGCGAGCCGCCCCCCGAGGGGTTTGGTAGAGGGGAAAACTTACAAAAAACAAAGGGGCGCCCGCCCATAAACAGATATACA